>VSPG01000009.1 GCA_009775265.1 Muribaculaceae bacterium | reverse complement strand
TAAGTGACCCCGGAGAGGCTCGAACTCTCGACCCACTGATTAAGAGTCAGTTGCTCTACCAACTGAGCTACGGAGTCTTTTAACTGAGGCGGCGAAAGCGCCGTTCCTCAAAAGCGATGCAAAGTTAGTATCTTTATTTGAATTGCGCAAATATTTTTTGCATTTTTTTGACCAAACATACGATTTCGTACTTTCGGATGGACAATATGGACTTATTTGTCGCCGAAAAGTCCAATGATGCGTATTTCATGGCGCGACTCACTTTAATTACCGGAGAATGTTGCGTACCTTTGCAATAAAATTGCTATCGGGTGGAAACTTTTTTGCCTTGCATGGATTTTTATATTTTATGAATAAAATAGGTACTTTTTTATTGGCCGTTTTTTCCATCGCTTCGCTCCGCTGCCATGCGGAAAAGACGGAACCTGTGAAATTCGGCGATTTCGAACAATGGGTTACGCGCAACATAAAGGAAAGCCGCATAATCGGCGGCAGCAAGAAGCAGGTTTTCGCCGTAGGGCCTTCGCGTACCATTAACGGCGAAACGGCATATGTGCCCGCCGGAGACACACCGTGGGCGTCAAGCAATGTGATGGCCAAAGTGGTGGGCATAGTAAAGACCAGTAACGCCGTATATCCCGATGCCAGATCGGGCGGAGGACGTTGCGCAAAGCTGACCACAAAGCTCGAACACTGCAAAGCCATCGGACTTATTAATATAGATGTGTTGGTGGCAGGCACATTGTTTCTCGGACGCATGTTCGAGCCTATCACAAGCACCAACGACCCCTATTCCAAAATGGAGATGGGCATACCTTTCAACAAGCGTCCGAAAGCGCTTCGCTTCGACTACAGAGTGGAGGTCCCCGCCGGAAACACCCGTACATACAGCAGCGGGTTCAGTTCGAAAAAGACTTTGGCCGGCGCCGACAAAGCCGAGGCGTTCATCCTTCTGCAACGGCGATGGGAGGACGGCGACGGCAACCTGTTCGCCAAACGTGTCGCCACTGCCCGCGAACGATTTGCCAAGAGCACTCCCGGATGGGTCAACGGCCACGACCTCAACCTCACTTACGGCGAAAGCGGCTCAGCCTCTATGAATCTGATTCCACGCGAAAAAAGCTACTATGCCCGCAACAGCAAAGGCAAAATGGTGCCGGTGCACGAGGTGGGCTGGGACAATGCCGACGCTACCCCCACCCACATGATTGTCATGTTCTCAGCCGGAAGCGGCGAGCCGTACATGGGCACTATCGGACTCACGCTTTGGGTCGACAACGTAGCTCTCGCATATTGACACACCAACTCTTATTTTGACATTGCTGTTAAAATCGTTATTTTTGCAGCATGAAACACAGACTTCTGTTATACGCAGCCGTGATGCACACGGTTGCCATCGCGGCATCAGCAGGCGCACAGGTCGAATGGCTTGAAACAAAACATAATTTCGGAGCATTCAGCGAAGACGAGGGAGTGGTGGAATGCGTATTCCGATATGTCAACACCGGTGACACGACGCTTCAGATAAAGGCGGCACGCACCTCTTGCGGATGCACGTTGCCCCACTATTCGAGAGAGCCGCTCGCTCCGGGCGACACAGCATCCGTGACCGTAAGCTACGATCCCACCGGGCGGCCAGGACGATTCTCAAAGAACGTGTATATCGACATGGACACGGAGCCTGTCCGCAACGCCCTCACCATAAGCGGTGTCGTGATAGGTGCGCCGACCACTGTAAGCCAGCGCTATCCCGTGGCTTTCGGAAGCGCCATGCGCATGAGCCGCGGCGCAGTCTTGGCCGGCGACGTGGCCTACGGACGCCTTAAAACAGTGTTTCTCGAAGTATACAATGCCTCCACCGACACCATCCGTCCTGTGGCCGTGCGCACTCCGCGCTTCATGGACGCCACATGGATGCCGGAAGCCATCGCCCCGGGTGAGCAATCGTCGCTTGTATGCCACTTCCGAAGCGCCGACTCCGGCAACTGGGGGCTTGTCACCGATTCCATAACTATATCCCCCTATGCCGAAAGCACAGAGCGATACACGCTGCCGGCAACAATAATCGTCAGCGAAGACTTTTCCAAACTCAACGACGACCAGCGTGCCAAAGCTCCTGCCATCACCGTAGATACCGAGAGGCTCGACTTCGGCAATCTATCCGGCGGCGTTCCAGTCACCCTCACGGCCCGTATCGGCAACCGCGGACGCAGCCCCCTTGAAATAAGACGCGTATACACAACCGACGACGGCATCACCGCCACCGTCGAACGCACAAAGATCAAACCCGGAAAACACGCCGAACTGCACATCACCGTCAACCCATCCAAAATACGCGGTAACCTGCTCAATTCCAAAATAAACATCATATGCAACGACCCTACCCGCCCGAATCATACCGTAAGGGCAGTAGGAGAGGTCAAACAGACTATCCGATAGCTTTTACACACGCAACGCGGCAATTTGCAGAAAATCGCCTGTCGACACTATATATGTCAGGAAAAAACGCTATATTTGCGAGCCGAAAAACTGAAATAATAAATTTTTAATCATATTCTAACTTAATCAATCACATGCAAAGCAAAGGAAAACTGGGCACCATCGTTGCCGGTGTCATTGCTATTTTCTTGGCCGTAGTGTGCTTGTTCTATCTCTCATTCTCGCTGATTTCCAGCAAGCATGAAAGCAAGGCCGAGCAGTACGCGCTCATTGAATCCGGCGACAACGACGACGCTGCCTACAACCAGGCTTACAAACACTACATGGACTCGCTCGGCGAGCAGAAAGTTTATCTCGGATACACTCTCAATGACGTACGCAAATGGGGCGTAGGCCTCGGCCTCGACCTCAAAGGCGGCATGAACGTAATCCTCCAGGTAGATATGCCCGACATGCTCCGCAGCATGAAGAGCGGCGACACCGACTCCGTGTTCGAATCGGCCATAGCAGCCGCACAGGCAGCCGTCAACACCCACGCCACCGAAGACTTCGTGGGCGCATTCGTGAGCGACTACCGCCAGCGCCGCCCGCAGGCCGACTTCTCCGTCGTGTTCCAGGGCCTCGTAAGCGCCGGTTCGGCCGACGATGCCGTTCGCGACAAACTCAAAGCAGAAGTGAAAGACCGCGTGGACAACTCCGCGACCAACGTGCTCCGCAACCGTATCGACCAGTTCGGTGTAGTATCGCCCAACATCCAGGTGCTTCAGGGCAAAGACGGACAGATTCTGCTCGAACTTCCCGGCGTAAAGGATCACGAACGCGTGCGCGACCTGCTCCAGCGCTCCGCCAACCTTGAATTCTACGAAACCTACACCGTCGACCAGATCGGTTCCGCGCTTGCCAACACTGCCGCACGCCTCGCAGCAGACAGCGCATACAACGCCGCTCCCCTCGCAGCCATGCTGCAGAATCCCGGCTACGGCGCAACCGTGGGCTACGCCCCCGACGCACGCGCCATGGCCGCTATCGACGAGTTGCTCGCAAGCAACACCGCCAAAAACCTCCTTCCCAGCGACCTCAAGCTGCGCTGGAGCATCAAACCCTCCACCCGCACCGACGCCAACGGCCAGGAAACCAACTTCGGCTACGCCCTCTACGCTCTGCGCTCCCCCGGCGGCAAGCCCGCTCTTGACGGTAAAGCCGTGAGCGACGCAAGCAGCGACTACGACCCCCTGCGCGGCAACGAGGTATCGATGCGTATGAACCCCGAAGGCGCACGCGCCTGGGCACGCATCACAGCCGCCAACATCAACCGCCAGGTAGCCATCGTGCTTGACGACAAGGTATACTCCGCACCCAATGTAAACACCGCAATCGAAGGCGGCTCGTCCAGCATCACCGGCGACTTCTCGCTTGAAGAGGCAAAAGACCTTGCAAACGTGCTCAAGAGTGGTAAAATGGACGCAAAAGTACACATCATCAGCGATATGGTTATCGGCCCGTCGCTCGGCAAGCAGGCCATCGAGAAAGGCTTCACCTCCTTCCTCGTGGCACTCGTGCTTCTTATGGCGTTCATGATGGTGTTCTACGGAGTCATCCCCGGCCTCGTAGCCAACATCTGCCTTCTGTGCAACCTTTTCTTCACCCTCGGCATACTTGCATCCTTCCAGGCTGTGCTCACCATGAGCGGCATCGCCGGTATCGTGCTCTCGCTCGGTATGGCTGTCGACGCCAACGTGCTCATATTCGAACGCACCAAAGAAGAACTCCGCGCCGGCAAGAACCTGCGCACCGCCATCTCCGACGGCTACAGCAATGCATTCTCCGCCATCTTCGACTCCAACCTCACGTCCATCATCACAGGCATAATCCTGCTGCTTTTCGGCACAGGCCCCATCAAGGGCTTCGCCACCACCCTCATCATCGGCCTTGTCTGCTCGTTCTTCACAGCCGTGTTCCTCAGCCGCGTGTTCTTCACATGGTTCGGTAAACTCGGTTCTTTCCAAAACATGACTTTCACCACCGGCGTATCGCGCAAGATGTTCGTCAACTCCAACATCAACTTCCTCTCCCAGCGCAAACTCAGCTTCAGCATCGCCGGCGCTCTCGCACTGATAGTAGTGGCGTCGCTGTTCATGCGCGGCCTCAACCAGGGCATCGACTTCTCCGGCGGCCGCAACTACGTGGTGAAATTCGAGCAGCCCGTCAGCACTGTCGAACTGCAGCAGGCACTCGCACAGGAATTCGACGGAGCATCCGTGAGCGTCATCACCATCGAAAGTTCCAACCAGGTGCGTGTATCCACCAACTACAAGATTAACGACGAGAACGAAGACACCGAAAAAGAAATCACCGGCAAGCTCTTCAAAGTGCTCAAGCCCTACCTCCGCGAAGGCATGAGCGACGCCGAGTTCTCCACCACCGACGCAAGCCAGGGCATTGTAAGCTCGCAGAAAGTAGGTCCTACCGTGGCCAACGACATGCGCACCGACGCTTACATTGCCGTGATTATATCGCTCATCGCGATGTTCCTCTACATCCTGGTACGTTTCCACAACGTGGCATTCTCCCTCGGTGCACTCGCCGCTGTGGCATTCACCGCGTTCTCCATCATCGGCCTGTACTCCCTGCTCTATGGCGTACTGCCCTTTGCAATGGAAATAGACCAGACATTCATCGCCGCCATCCTCACCGTCATCGGTTACCAGATCAATGACACCGTGGTAGTGTTCGACCGTGTGCGCGAAAATGTAGGCCTCTATCCCAAACAGGACTTCTTCACCACCATCAACTCCTCCATCAACTCGACCCTCGGCCGTACCATCATGACCTCGGGCTCGACCCTTCTCGTGCTGCTCTGCATCTTCATCCTCGGTGGTGATGCCATCCGCAGCTTCACTTTCGCGATGCTTCTCGGCGTAATCGTCGGCACCCTTGCCACCATCTATGTGGCTGCGCCCGTCGCTTACCTCACCGACGCCCGTCGCAACAAAGCAGTGAAGAAATAAATCCGCCCCTTCATCACATCATCCAAAGCCTGCCGCGCAAACCGTGGCAGGCTTTTATTTTGACATTTTCCCGAATGTGTCGTAAATTCGCACCAAAAGAACTTTTCAGATGAGAGCATACACCTACATAGACAAAGGCACATTCCGCCTTACTGAAAAAGCCGACCCCGAACCGCTCGACTGCGGCGACGCCATCGTGCGCGTTACACTCAGCAGCATATGCGCCAGCGATCTGCACATAAAACACGGCAGCGTGCCACGCGCGGTAAAAGGCATAACCGTAGGCCACGAAGCCGTAGGTATAGTGGAAGCGGCCGGAGCCTGCGTGCGCCACGTAAAACCAGGCGACCGTGTAGCCGTCAACGTAGAAAGCTTCTGCGGCAAATGTTTTTTCTGCAAACAGGGGTATGTCAACAACTGCGAAGCCGACGACGGCGGATGGGCTATCGGCTGCCGCATCGACGGCACGCAGGCCGAACGCGTGCGCGTGCCATATGCCGACTGCGCCCTCACGCCAATTCCGGACGAGGTCTCCGACGAACAGGCGCTTTTCACGGGCGACATACTCTCCACAGGCTACTGGGCGGCAAAAATATCGGAAATCGCGCCCGGCGACACAGTGTTGATAATAGGCGCCGGACCCACCGGGCTATGCATTCTTCAATGCGCCATGCTGCACAGTCCCGGGAGAATCATCGTGTGCGAAACATCAGAGCGGCGACGCGCATTCGTTGCAGAACACTATCCCGGGGTGATTCTGACCACGCCCGACTGCTGCCTCGACACCACAATAGCCATGAGCGCCCACGGCGGCGCCGACCGAGTGATAGAGGCCGCCGGAAGCGACACCTCCTTCGAGCTGGCATGGCGATGCGCACGCCCCAACGCAATCGTCACCATAGTCGCGTTGTACGACCGCCCGCAACTCCTGCCCTTGCCCGACATGTACGGAAAAAACCTCACGTTCAAGACGGGCGGAGTGGACGGATGCGACTGCGCCCGGATACTCGCCCTTATTGCCGACGGAAAAATAGACACCACCCCGCTTATCACCCACCGCTACCCGCTTTCGGAAATAGACGAAGCCTACCGGCTGTTCGAATCCCGCGCCGACGGAGTGATAAAAATAGCCGTATATCCCGACTGAAATCCGGCATTTTTTGCAGCATAATGCATAAATATCGGCGATATTGCGTACATTTGTATCATCGTTTTTTCATCACCGACCATATGGACCGACTGCCACAAGACCCAGCCATGCTGCTGAGCTACATCAACATGAAACTGCGCGACAGCTACACGTCGCTCGACGAGATGTGCGACGACATGCAGCTCGACCGCGACGAACTTATCAGCCGCATGGCCGAAGCAGGATTCGAATATTCCGCCACACACAACCGCTTCTGGTAAATGACCGACACCGAACCCTCATATCTGCACAACCTCAACGATGCCCAGCGAGCCGCCGTATTATACGGCGACGGCCCGCAACTCGTCATTGCCGGAGCCGGTTCCGGCAAGACGCGGGTCATCACCTGCAAGATAGCCCACCTGCTGGCGCAAGGCGTGGAGCCATGGCGCATAATGGCGCTCACATTCACCAACAAGGCCGCACGCGAGATGCGTGAGCGCATAAGCGCCATGGCCGGCGACGACGTGGCGTCGCGCCTGTGGATGGGCACATTCCACAGCATTTTCGCACGCCTACTCCGCAACCACGCCGGGCTGCTCGGCTTCAAAAGCAGCTACACCATCTACGACACCGCCGACTCGCGCGCCCTCATACGCAGCATCGTCCGTGCCATGGATCTTGATGAAAAAATATACAAACCCGCGGCCATAGCCTGCGACATCTCCACTGCAAAAAACGCACTCATATCGCCTGAAGCATACTCTCTCGACCGCGAGCTGACAGAAGCGGACCGCCGGGCCCGTCGACCGCGCACAGCCGAAATCTACAAGGCCTACCGCGACCGCTGCCACACTGCCGACGCCATGGACTTCGACGATCTGCTCTACCACACCAACGTGCTGATGCGCGACCACCCCGAAGTGCTCCGCCACTATCAGGAGTTTTTTCGTTACGTGCTTGTGGACGAATACCAGGACACCAATTTCGCCCAGCATCTCATTGTGTCACAACTTACCCGCGAATCGGGACGCCTGTGTGTCGTAGGCGACGACGCGCAAAGCATCTACAGCTTCCGCGGAGCCAACATACGCAACATTCTCAACCTGCGCAAAGCCTACCCTACTCTCGAAGTTTTCAAACTCGAACAAAACTACCGCTCCACGGGCAACATACTCGGCGCGGCCAACACGCTTATTGCCAAAAACCGCGAAGGCATACCCAAAGAAGTATTCACCACCGGCGACGAAGGCCAGCGCATCGAAGTGGTGCGGGCCTACAGCGACTACGAGGAAGGGTTTCTCGTGGCCAACCGCCTCAGCCAGCTGCGCATGAACAGCGGCGACAGCTACGAGGAGTTCGCCTTGCTGTACCGCACAAACGCACAGAGCCGCATACTCGAAGAAGCCCTGCGCAAGCGCAACATCCCATACCGCATCTACGGCGGCCTTGCATTCTACCAGCGAAAAGAAATCAAAGACGCCGTGGCATATCTGCGTCTGAGCGTCAACCCCGACGACGACGAGGCCATACGCCGCATCATCAACACCCCTGCACGCGGCATCGGCGAAACCACTCTGAAAAAACTCACTGCGGCAGCCATGCGCGACAGTTGCAGCCTGTGGCAAGTGCTTTCGCAGCCCGACATGCACCCGCTCGAAATCAACCGTGGCACCCGTGCCAAGCTTGACCGCTTCCACGACCTCATTTACGAGTTTTCCGACCATGCGGAAAAAAACATGCCCGCCGACGAACTCGCCGAATATATAATCGGCCGCACACAACTCGTAAGCAACCTCGTACACGACAAGACCCCCGAAAGCATATCGCAGATAGAAAACCTCCAGGAACTGCTCAACGGCCTGCGCCAGTTCGTGGCCGACAAACGCGAGCAAGGCGCCGACAGCACCGACGCCGGAATGGCGGCATTCCTCACCGAGGTGTCGCTCGCCACCGACCAGGATTCCAAAGACCCCGAAGACGGCGCCGCAGAGCGCGTCACACTCATGACCATACACGCCGCCAAAGGTCTCGAATTCGGCAACGTGTTCATAGTCGGAGCAGAGGAAGAACTGCTTCCCTCGGTCATGAGCTACGACTCGCCGCAGGGCGTGGAGGAAGAACGGCGTCTGATGTACGTGGCGCTTACGCGCGCCAAGCGTTTCTGCATGATCAGCTACGCAGGGTCGAGGTTCGTCAACGGGCAGACAAAGACATGCTCGCCATCGCGTTTTCTGCGCGACATAGATCCCCGCTATCTGCGCATGACCTCCGGGGCCACCATCGCCGGTCCGACACGCGACGCGTCCTCGTTCCGCGAAAGTTTCCACTCGGCTTCAGTCCGCCCCGGACGTCCTCAGCCACAACCGACAGCAGCACCACAACCCGCCCCGCGGGCTGCCGCAGCCGCAGGAGCCGACTACACCCTGCACAGCACATCGGAACTCCGCACAGGCTCCGTAATCGAGCACCAGCGCTTCGGTCGGGGCACCGTTCTCGAAGTTGACACATCAGCTCTCGACCACCGCATCCGCGTGCAGTTCGACCAGGTAGAGCCGCGTGTGCTGCTTCTTAAATTCGCAAAATTCAAAATATTGTCCTGACATATGCTCAATCGCCGGAACATATCCACCCCCGTATATCTTGTGCGCGAAACAGCCTTACGCCGCAATCTCGACCTGATAGCCGACGTCCATCGCCGTGCCGGAGTAAAAATAATAATGGCCTTCAAGGCCAACGCCCTTTGGCGCACATTCCACATAATGCGCGAATACGGCATCGCGTGCACAGCCAGCTCGCTCAACGAACTGCGTCTCGGCCACGAGTTCCTGACACACGACGTGCACAGCTACACACCCGCCTATACACCCGAAACAATAGACACATTCATCGCCGGGAGCACACACATCACATTCAACTCGCTCGGCCAGTGGCAGCGATTCGGCGACAAAGTGAAAGCGTGGAACAGCATCCGCCCCGACAGCCACATCTCGGCAGGACTGCGAGTCAACCCGCGCTGCTCGGTAGTGGAAACCGACATCTACAACCCCGCACTCCCCGGCTCGCGTTTCGGCGAACCGGCCGAAGCCCTCGCGGGCGGCCTGCCAGACGGCATAGAAGGCCTTCATTTCCACGCCCTGTGCGAAGGGTCGGCCGACGACCTGCGCCTTGTGCTCGAAGCGTTCGAGTCGCAGTTCGGCCATCTGCTCGACAAAGTGAAATGGGTGAATATGGGAGGCGGCCACCTCATGACGCGCGAAGGCTACGACACCGACGCTCTCGTGGCCACTCTGCTCAGCTTCCGCGAGCGCCATCCCGGCGTAGAAGTCATCCTCGAGCCCGGCAGCGCATTCACATGGCGCACCGGCGACCTGCTCACAAGCGTCGTCGACGTAATGGAGAACGACGGCGTGCGCACGGCCATCATCGACGCATCTTTCGCATGCCACATGCCCGACACCCTCGAGATGCCCTACAAGCCCGCCATAACAGAAGCCGTCGAGCCCGACGGCACACTGCCGTCCTACCGCCTCGGCGGCAACTCATGCCTGAGCGGCGACTTCACGGGAGACTGGACATTCGCCGCCCCCTTGCAGGCCGGCGACCGACTGACACTTGAGGACATGAACCACTACACCACCGTGAAGACCACAATGTTCAATGGCCTCCAGCACCCCGACATCGCTCTGGAGCATGCCGACGGAAGCATCGAAATGCTGCGACAATTCACCTACGACGATTACCGCTCGCGAATGAGCTGAAAACATTGGAATATGCCGGAATTTTCAATAATAATCCCCGTTTACAACCGCCCCGACGAGGTGGCCGACCTGCTTGACAGCCTTGAAAAGCAGACCGTACGGAATTTCGAGGTAGTGCTCGTGGAAGACGGCTCTACCGTCCCATGCCGCCAGCAGGCAGATAAGGCCCTCGGCCGCGGACTCGATGTGAAATATTTCGCCAAAGACAACGAAGGACGCTCCATCGCACGCAACTACGGCATGGAGCGCGCCTCCGGCAGCTATTTCGTGTTTTTCGACTCCGACTGCGTGATTCCGCCATCATATTTCGAGACCCTCGCCCGCGCTCTCTCAGCCACTCCTCTCGACTGCTTCGGAGGTCCCGATGCCGCCCACGAATCGTTCTCCGACACGCAGAAAGCCATCAACTTCGCCATGACATCGTTCCTCACCACAGGAGGTATACGCGGCGGAAAAGTCCAGCTTGAGAAATTCGTGCCGCGCACATTCAACATGGGATTCAGCCGGCGCGTCTATGAACGGGTGGGAGGATTCCGGGAGATGTTTTCCGAGGACATCGACATGAGCACACGCATCCGTCGCGACGATTTCAGCATAGGCCTTCTGCGCGATGTGCCCGTGTGGCACAAACGACGCGGCAACCTCGGCAAATTTTTCCGCCAGGTCTACGTGTTCGGCATGAGCCGCATTACCCTCCACCTGCTTTATCCCGGTTCTCTAAAGCTTGTCCACACCCTCCCCGCCGTGTTCGTTGCCGGCTGCGTGGCCCTGCTGCTCATGTCGGCTCTGTGTTCTTCATGGTGGCTCCTGCCTTTAGGAGTGTGGCTCGCTGCCATATTCACAGCCGCACTCATTCAAAGCCGCAGCCTGCGGGTGGCATTTCTGGCCGTCCCGGCCTCGTGCATACAGCTCTGGGGCTACGGACTCGGATTCATAAAAGCCTTCTTCCTTAAAATACTGCTTCGACGGGGCCGCGACATTGACGAGGAAATACGCCTGCGCAAAGGAAAATGAGCACCGACACCCCTATACTCATGCGCGACCTCGACCCATCCGTGCGACCGCGCGAAAAAGCCATGCGCGACGGCCTCGACTCACTCAGCGACGCCGAACTCATGGCCATCGTTTTCGCCACCGGCATGCAGGGCAAAAACGTGGTGCAGCTCAGCGAAGACATCCTGCGCGACAACCGCGGCCACCTGTCACGCCTGATGCGTATGAGCGTCAAAGACATGTGCCGCCGCTACAAGGGCATCGGACCGGCCAAAGCCCTTACGCTGCTCGCGGCGCTGAAACTCGGCGAACGCACCGTGGCCGATGCCGTACGCGACGACGACACACAACTGCTATCGTCCGCCGGCGCCTACGGCTACATGGCGCCCCGCCTCGCTCCGCTGCCGCATGAGGAGTTCTGGGTCCTGTACCTCAGCCGCAGCAACCGTGTAATCTCCGAGCGGCGCATTGGCCAGGGAGGAGTGTCGGGCACGTTCGTGGACGTGCGCCTGCTCGTGAAAGGCGCATTGGAGGAACTCGCATCGTCCATCATCGTATTCCACAACCACCCGTCGGGCAATCTGCGACCCAGCCAGCAGGACATCTCGCTCACAAAGAAGATACGCGACGCAGCAGCCCTTTTCGACATCAGGCTCAACGACCACATAATAGTGGCATCAGGCTCATACTTTTCCTTTCACGACGAAGGCATCATTTAAGAGGTTGTAGATTTGTACAACCTCTTAAATGATGCCATATATGCGCCGGGCACAGTCAAACCACTGAATTGATTACACTTACAAAATACCTACAATTTAATAAAGAAATTTTTCCTTAATCGCTTGCCTGTTTATGTGATATTCTTTAACTTTGCCGAAGTTCGTTTAACACTTCATCAACTTATACCATTATGGAAATTGATGTAATCGGCATCTTTCTGCCCCCGGTCCCCGTACTTGCAGAAAGAGAACAGGCACACACCGACACAGCTCCGCTCAAAACGGCCGAAGACGCAGCCGTGCGCGACATAGTGGAGCGCCAGCTGCTCGCCGGCCTCAAGACAGTCACCTCAGGCGGCATACGTTGGCGCCATTGGGACAAAGACTTCTTTTTCGGCCTTTCCGGCATAGAAAAAGAGAGGATAGACAGCGGCCACGTGTTCCACAACGACGACGTGCTCACCGACCTGATGCGCTTCAAAGGCCGTATAGCATTCAATCCGCACCACCCGTTTTTCGACGACTTCCGCTTCCTTGCGGCTACGACAGCCGACCGCGCGGTATGCCGGCAGATAATACCCTCTCCGGCCGAACTGTACGTGGATATAATGATTTCCACCGACGGGCATCCGGAAACATTGTATCCTGCATCCGAGCACCTCATAGACGATATTTCCGAAGCATACAGGCATACGATTCTACGTTTCTACGAACTCGGATGCAGAAGCCTGATACTCGACGACACCGTGTGCGGACGCCTCTGCGAAACCAATTTCACAAAACGTCTACTGCAAGGTGGCATCGACATAGTGTCCCTGCACGAAAGCATTATCGAACTTTTCAACCGTTCCCTCGCCGGAGTGCCCTCAGGCATGGAAGCGGCCCTCTACCTCACCGGCGGCGACACCATAGTGCCGGAATGGAGATACGTCAACTTCCCCGACAATATCATGCACAAGCTTCTGCCGGGAGTGCATGTGGACAGATTCTACCTCCCGTTCAACATCGACGACGAACACGTTGCCGACGTGCTGCGCCACATCCCGCATGGCAAAAAAGTGGTGTTGGGACTGTCCGACGCCCATAGCCCATGGCCCGACGATGAAGACGCCATACAGGAAATAGCCTCCACCGCATCACGCATAATCCCCGGCAGCAGGTTGGCTATAAGCCCGCGCACAGGATTCATGCTTTCGTCCTACGCCTCACGCGGACTTTCCTACGAAGACCAGTGGCGGAAGATAGGCACACTCGCCGAACTTGCGAGAACCATATAACAGCATGGCACCGGAAAAATCTTTATCAGAACCTTTCCCATGTAAAACAGGAATAAAAAACTTTAACAGCCTCGTGTGCGTGCGAAAAATTTCGTAACTTTGGGTGCTCATACAGCAACCGAACACAACGCACGCAAATGACTCCTTTCGTACACCTACACGTACACTCGCAATACTCCGTGCTCGACGGCCAGGCATCCGTCACGGGCATAGTAGACAAAGCCATGGCCGACGGCATGCCCGGCGTGGCCCTCACCGACCACGGCACAATGTACGGGATAAAGGAGTTCACCAACTATATAAAGAAAAAGAACGGCAAGACAAAAGATGCCATAAAAGAAGCCGAGAAAGCCGCCGAGAAAGCACGCAACGACGGCGACGACGCATTGGCGGCAGAAGCCACAGCCAAAGCGCAGTCCCTGCGCGCTAAAATATTCAAGCCCATAATAGGCTGCGAGATGTATGTGGCGGAAAAAGACCTGCACGAGCATGTGGACAAGCGCGACACCGGCCGGCATCTTATAGTACTGGCGAAGAACGAGCGCGGCTACCACAACCTCATAAAGCTTGTCAGCCAGGCATGGACCGAAGGATTCTATTCCCATCCCCGCACCGATAAGCCCACCCTCGCGGCCCATCGCGAAGGCCTCATCATATGCTCGGCATGCCTCGGCGGCGAGTTGCCGAAACTGCTTACCGCAGGCGACGAAGACGCCGCCGACAGATGCGTGGCATGGTGGAAGGAGACATTCGGCGACGATTACTATATAGAACTGCAGCGCCACAAAGCCACCGTGCCGCGGGCCAACCACGAAGCCTACGAACTGCAGCGCCGCATCGAGCCGCAACTCATAGCGCTCGCGCGCAAGCACGGAGTCAAACTCGTGGCCACCAACGACGTGCACTTCACCAACGAGGAAGACGCCGAAGCGCACGACCGCCTGATTTGCCTCAGCACCGGCAAGATGCTCGACGACCCTGACCGCATGCTCTACTCCAAACAGGAGTGGCTCAAGACGCAGGCCGAGATGAACGAAGTGTTCGCCGACATCCCGGAAGCCCTTGCCAACACTACCGAAATCCTCGACAAGGTGGAAGCATACTCCATAGACCATGCGCCCATCATGCCCACATTCGCCATTCCGGAGAGTTTCGGCACCGAGGAGGAATACCGCAGCCGCATTACGGAGCAGGAACTGTTCGACGAGTTCACCCGCGACGAACACGGCAACGTCGTGCTGTCGCAGGAAGACGCAGAGGCAAAAATACGCAAGCTCGGAGGCTACGACAAGCTGTACCGCATAAAATTCGAGGCCGACTATCTTCGCAAACTCGCCTACGACGGCGCAGCCAAGCGCTACGACATGCCGCTCGACCCGGAAGTGGACGAGCGCATACGCTTCGAACTGCACATCATGAAAACGATGGGTTTCCCCGGCTACTTCCTCATCGTCGAAGACTTCATCCGCGCAGGCCGCGAGCAGCTCGGAGTCAAGATTGGCCCCGGACGCGGCTCAGCAGCCGGCTCGGTCGTGGCCTACTGCCTCGGCATCACACAAATCGACCCGCTGAAATACGACCTGCTTTTCGAGCGCTTTCTCAACCCCGACCGCATATCGCTGCCTGATATTGACATCGACTTCGACGATGACGGACGAGAAGACGTGCTCCATTACGTGACGCAGAAATACGGAGAGGAGAAAGTGGCGCACATCATAACCTACGGCACCATGGCCGCAAAATCGGCCATCAAAGACGTGGCGCGCGTGGTGCAGCTGCCGCTCCCCGAAAGCAACCGCCTGGCAGGACTTGTGCCGAAACGCATGCCGGAAGTAAACGGCAAAGAACTCAAAACCACCCTCAAAAACTGCTACGAGCACGTAGACGACTTTAAAAACGAGCTTCAGAACCCCAACCCGCTCGTGCAGGACACCCTGCGCTACGCGCTGGCACTCGAAGGCAACGTGCGCAACACCGGCGTGCACGCCTGCGGCGTCATAATATGCCGCGACGACGTCACAGACTGGGTACCCGTCAGCACGGCTGTCGACAAAAAGGACGGAAAAGTGCTCGTCACACAGTACGAAGGTTCCGTCATCGAGGAGACAGGCCTTATAAAAATGGACTTCCTCGGTCTCAAAACGCTGTCCATCATAAAAGAGGCCATCGCCAACATCAAGCAGACACACGGCATCGACGTCGACATCGACAACATCCCGCTCGACGACCCCAAGACATACGCCCTGTACTGCGCCGGACGAACGATAGGCACGTTCCAGTTCGAGTCCACCGGCATGCAACGCTACCTGCGCGAACTGCAGCCGAGCACGTTCGAGGACCTCATAGCCATGAACGCGCTCTACCGCCCCGGGCCCATGCAGTATATCCCCGACTTCATTGCCCGCAAGCACGGCCGGGCGCCCATTGTCTACGACATCCCCGAGATGGAGAAATACCTCAAGGACACCTACGGCGTCACCGTCTACCAGGAACAGGTCATGCTCCTCAGCCGACTGCTCGCAGGATTCACGCGCGGACAGAGCGACTCTCTGCGAAAAGCCATGGGCAAAAAGCTCATAGCCAAGATGGAAGAACTCAAAGACGTGTTCTTCAAAGGCGGACAGGAACGCGGCCACGACGTCAAAGTCCTCGACAAGATATGGGAAGACTGGAAGCAGTTCGCCTCCTATGCCTTCAACAAGAGCCATGCCACATGCTACAGCTGGGTGGCTTTCCAGACGGCCTATCTGAAAGCCAATTATCCGCCGGAGTACATGGCCGCAGTGCTCAGCCGAAACCTCAACGACATCACCAAGCTCGTAGGCTTCATGGACGAATGCAAGGCCATGAAAATACGCGTTCTCGGGCCAGACATCAACGAATCGCGCACGAGTTTCAGCGTCAACAGCGCCGGCGACATACGATTCGGCCTCATGGCCATCAAAGGCGTGGGCGAAGGCGTGGCGCGCGCCATAATAGAAGAACGCGACGCCAACGGCACTTACCGCGACATATACGACCTCGTTGAGCGCATCCCTGCCGGAGTCATGAACCGCAAAGTGCTCGAAAACCTCGCCCTCGCAGGCGCATTCGACCGCTTCTCGGAGATACAGCGCGAAGACTTCTTTGCCGAGACGCTGCGCGGCGGCACGCTCTCCGAAGCGCTCATTCGCTACGGAGCACAGACACAGAACGCCCGCCAGGAACAACAGGCCTCGCTGTTCGGCGACGACGACGAAGTTGTGGCCGCAGCCAGCCGCCCCCCCATCGAGCATGTGATGCCGTGGACGGCCATCATGCGCCTCGAGCGCGAGCGTGAACTTGTGGGCATATACATGTCGGCCCACCCGCTCGACCCTTATTACATGGAACTGAGCTTCGGTGTGAAATGCACCCTTGCGCAGCGCGACGCGCTTGTGCCGCAGGACGGCATGGAGATAAATTTCGGAGGACTCGTGCTCTCCAACACCCCCAAAACCACCCGCAAAGGCGATCCCATGCAAGTGGTAAAAATCGAGGATTTCACAGGCACATCCGAAATAATCCTTTTCGGACGCAACATATACGAATACGGCCACCTTTGCCAGCCCGGCACACCCGTGCTCGTAACCGGCACCTACTCCAAGGGGCGCTACGGCGACGACGTACGCTTCCGCCTCGACTCCGTGCGTCTGCTCGACGACATCAAGGGTACGCTCATCGACGGAATCACACTCAAAGTGGCCGACGACGACCTTACGCCACAGTTCTCGCTCATACTCAACGACATACTCGACAAACCCGCCGAGCAGCAGGGGACGCTGTCGTTCAGCATCTTCTCCCCGCGCTATAACCGCAAAATCAGCATGCGCTCGGCACGACGCATACCGCTCACACGCGCCACTCTCCAGGCACTCGACGACTGCGACATCGAATACGAAGTGCAGCGCCGCCACTAAACCGTTAACTTCAGCAACTCAATAATTCACACCATAATATACTTTATCATGGCACAAACTTTCACCGACGAGAACGTAAAAGACATCATAGCATCCGGCACACCTGTAGTAGTGGACTTCTGGGCCACATGGTGCGGACCGTGCGTGGCAATGGCTCCCGTAGTCGACCGTCTGGCCGAGGAATACGACGGACGTGCAGTTGTCGGAAAATACAACATGGACGAACAGAACGACCTCGCCGTAGAGTGCCGCGTAATGGCGCTCCCCACCATCCTTTTTTTCAAAGACGGCAAAAAGACGTCGCTCCGCCTCGCAGGCTCACAGAGCTACGAGGCCATAAAGGAAAAAATCGAAGAACTGCTCGCGCTGTGAGCCGACTGAAGCTACATGCCGCAGCCATAGCAGCCGCCGCGGCCTTTGCCTTATCCGCTGCCGCGCAGCAGCCGGCACAACGTCCGGAGCTGTTTCCATACCCCAAGCCCCCGGAGGGCATGACTATGCTGCGCGAACGCTGCAATTTCATAGTCTACCACTTCTGGGAGCGTGCCGACTTCAAAAAGGTGTTCGAACGCCCCGAAGGACTCAATGCTGCATTCGGCGACTGGATTTCGTTCATGCCCTACTGCGCAGCCGACACAGCTCACCTTTCCATAAAAAACCTGCTTAAGGACGTCAGCAAGGACAGCAAAAAACTCCTGCGCACGGCACAGATGGCCGAGAACTGGACATACAGCGACACTGCAGAAATCGTAAGCGACGAGCTATACATGCCATTCGCCGCAGCAGCAGCCACAAATAAGAAAATCCCGGCTCAGGAGCGCGAACACTTCGCCCGCCACCTGCGGCGCATAAACTCCACTTCGCTCGGCCAGGTCATGCCCGCGCTGCCCTACACGGCAGCCGACGGCAGCCGACACACCCTTGAGGCAGATACCGTAAGCACAATGGTGGTACTGGCCGACCCGGAAGACATGCAGAGTTCCACGGCCGCCATACGCTTCAGCATCGACCCTGCCACGCGCACGCTTATGGAGAATGGCGCACTGCGCATTGCCTGGTTCTATCCCGGCGAACTCACCGACACCGCATCCGAAGCCCTCGTAAAGCTGCCCGACTCATGGATAAAAGGCGCCATGCCCGATGCCGGCGAATATTTCACCCAGAGACTGAGCCCGGCCGTCTATCTGCTCGACGAGCACGGACGCATCGTGCTTAAGGACAGGCCGTATGTCACGGCGCTGCAAGTGTTCAACGTAATGGCATCGCAGCAATGAATGTGGCCGTGCTCATCTCAGGCGGCGTAGACAGCGCCATCGCCGTCCACCGCCTGCTCGAGCAGGGGCACACGCTGCACCTGTTCTATATCCGCATAGCCAACGATTTAGGCGACTGCGCAGCCGAAGAAGACATCGAGATGTGCCGCTTCATAGCGCGTAAATACGCGCTCCCGTTCGACGTAGTATCCCTGCACGACGAATACTGGGACAACGTGATGCAGTACGCGCTCGATACCGTGCGCCGAGGTCTCACGCCCAACCCCGACATAATGTGCAACCGCATCATCAAATTCGGCTATTTCGAACAGCGGTGGGGACACGAATTCGACCGCACTGCCACCGGCCATTACGCCACTACCGTGGAACACGACGGAAAAGTGTGGCTCGGCACCGCCGTCGATCCCGTAAAAGACCAGACCGACTTTCTGGCACGTATCTCCTATGGCCAGCTGAGCCACCTCATGTTTCCCATCGGCGATTTGCCAAAAAGCCGGGTACGTGAACTGGCCATAGAATGCCGCATGCCAAATGCCTACCGCAAAGACTCGCAAGGCATATGCTTCCTCGGCAAAATCAACTACAACGACTTCATCCGCAGACATCTCGGCGAACGCCCAGGCGCCATCGTAGAACTCGAGACCGGGCGCAAACTCGGCGAACACCGCGGCTACTGGTTCCACACCATAGGCCAGCGAAAAGGCCTCGGACTCAGCGGCGGCCCATGGTACGTGGTGCGTAAGAACGTACACGACAACGTAATCTACGTGTCGCAAGGTTACGACACCGCCCGGCAGTATGGCGACACCATGCACCTCTCGGAGATGCATTTCATCACCGCCGACCCATGGGGAGACGAAGCATCGGCAGCAGGAGTGGAGGTGACGTTTAAAAACCGACACACACCCATGTTCACACCCGGCACGCTCACGCGCATCGGAGCCGAAGGCGAGTATGTGCTCCACAGCGCCGAACCCGTCCAGGGGATAGCCCCGGGACAATTCGCCGTCATCTACGACAAAGAATCGCGCCTGTGCTACGGCTCAGGCATAATCAGCGGCGGAGCCGTGCAGATATAGACACCATGGACAGCGACAACCTCATTCCGCTGCGGGTCATGGGACTGAGCTACAACCAGCTTCAGAACGGCGCTTACGCCCTGCTGCTGGCGCAGACCGACGGTCCATACCGCATCCCGGTGGTCATAGGCGCTCCCGAGGCCCAGTCTATAGCCATCGCCCTTGAAGGCATCATCACGCCCCGCCCGCTCACACACGACCTGATGTGCACCTTCGCCCAGGCATTCGGCGTGCGTCTCGAGCAAGTTTACATCTACCGCTTCGAGGACGGCATATTCAGTTCGGAACTCACCTTTGCCGACGGGCAGCGCACCATCACGCTCGACGCACGCACCTCCGACGCCATAGCTTTGGCCATACGCACCCACGCACCCATATTCACCACACGCGCCGTACTCGACGAGACAGGCTTCATCATAGCCGACCCCGACGACGTAAAAGACGCTGAAACCGGACAGCAGGCAGAGGCTGCGGAAGAAGAAAGCCTCGAAGCCATGGAGCGCGAACTGCAACGCCTCATCGACAACGAACAATACGAAGAGGCCGCACGCCTCAACGAACGCATCCGGGGCAAGAAAAACACCGGCGCCGACGCGCCATAATTCCGCGAAAATTCTTACCTTTGCACAATTTCCAAGACAATCTCTTAAATACACAACCATCATGAAAGCTATCAAGACACGCCTCGCAGCCCTCGGCTTCCTCGAATTTGCCGTATGGGGCTCGTATCTGGTGTCGTTAGGCCTGTACCTCAACGCCGTGGGTCTCGGCGACTACATCTTCTGGTTCTACACCGTGCAGGGCATAGTGTCGCTTGTCATGCCCGGCATAGTAGGCATGGTGGCCGACCGTTTCATCCCCGCGCAGAAGATGTTCAGCCTCTGCCATGTGCTCGCAGGCGGATTCATGCTCGGCGCAGGATTCTATGCCATGCGCGCCGGTGCCGATGTACAGTTCGGCCCGCTGTTTGCGCTATACACCCTTTCGGTAGCTTTCTTCATGCCCACCATAGGCTTGAACAACTCAGTGGCGTTCAACGCACTTACACGCGCTGGGCTTGACACCGTGAAGCACTTTCCGCCCATCCGTGTGTTCGGAACCGTAGGTTTCATAGCCGCCGAGTGGTTTGTCAACTTTGTTAAAGTAGACGGCACCCCGTTGGCCAACAGCTATATGCAGCTCATCACATGCGGGGTTCTCAGCCTCATACTCGCAGCCTACGCATTGTCGATGCCCGCATGCCCTGTCAACCGCGACGCAAAAGGCTCCATAGCCGATGCCCTCGGCCTTACCGCTTTCAAGCTCTTCAAGCGCAAGGAAATGGCCATATTCTTCATATTCTCCATGCTCCTCGGCGTGTCGTTGCAGATAACCAACAGCTACGGCACCACATTCATCGAACATTTCAAGAATGTGGAGCAGTACGCCAACGATTTCTTCGCCTCCAACTCCGTATTCCTCATCTCTCTATCGCAGTGCAGCGAGGCCCTTTGCATCCTGCTTATTCCGATGTGCCTGCGCCGATTCGGCATCAAAGGCGTGATGCTCATCGCCATGATGGCATGGGTGCTCCGTTTCGGATTCTTCGGCATCGGCGACACCAGCACATCCGGTGTCGGACTGCTGATGCTGTCGTGCGTGGTCTACGGTGTCGCATTCGACTTCTTCAACGTCAGCGGAGGCCTCTACGTCGACCAGCAGACATCGCCCGAGATGCGCTCATCGGCACAAGGGCTGTTCATGATAATGACAAACGGCATCGGTGCGTCGCTCGGCACATGGATAGCTGGCACATTCGTGATAAACAAGAAAGTATTCGTGCCCGGCCTCGACGCCGTGCAGCAACTCGACGGGTGGCGCGAATCATGGTTCATATTCGCCGCTTACGCCCTTTTGGTGGCCGTGCTGTTCTTCTTCATATTCAAAGAGAAAAAGACATCCGTCACGGATAGCGAAATAGCCGTGGCCGAACACTCGACAACCGACCCTGTGGATTGACGTGATTCAGTTCTACGCACCCGACATAGCCACCGACCCCACTCTGCCCGAGAGCGACTCGCAGCACTGCGTGCGGGTGCTCCGGATGCGCGAAGGAGACCCTGTGCAGGCCGTAGACGGCCGCGGACTCCGCTACCGGTGCCGCATAGCCATCGCCCACCCCAAGCGCACCCTTCTGCACGTGGAATCCGTGGAGGAGCAGCTGCGGGTATGGCCTGCGGACATCTCCGTGGCTGTAGCGCCCACAAAGCACAGCGACCGCATCGAGTGGCTCGTCGAAAAACTCGTCGAAATCGGCGTCGACCGCATCACCCCGCTGCGGTGCATGCGCTCCGAGCGGCGCGACATAAATGCCGAGCGCCTGCGCAAGATAGCCGTAGCAGCCATGAAGCAATCGCTAAAAGCATTGTTGCCGCGCGTCGACGAAATGACACCGCTCACAGCATATCTCGCCGAGGCCGCAGCTTCAGGCGAACAGCGCTTTGTCGGCTACTGCGACGCCGACACCGAGCGCAGGCTTCTTGCGCGCGCCTACAGCCCCGGAGCGCCCGTGCGCCTGCTCATAGGCCCGGAAGGTGATTTCGCGCCCGAGGAGATAGCCGCCGCGCTACGCGCCGGCTACGCGCCCGTCACGATGGGCGACAACCGCCTGCGCACCGAAACAGCCGCACTCACCGCGTGCGATACCATTCACATCGTAAACCAGCTCATGCTATGACAACATCGGATTATCTCAAATCCTCGCCCACTTCCAACTTCTTCCTGCTCGCAGGCCCATGCGTGATAGAGAACGAAGAAATGGCGCTCGACATAGCCCGCACCATAGCACCCGTGTGTGCAGAACTCGGCATCCCCTACGTGTTCAAAGGCTCCTACCGGAAAGCCAACCGCTCGCGTGCCGATTCTTTCCAAGGCATCGGCGACATGCAAGCGCTGGAAATCCTCGCCCGCGTACGCGACGAAATAGGCGTACCTGTGGTCACAGACATCCACAGCGCGGCGGAAGCCGAGACAGCCGCCCCGTATGTCGACATCCTTCAGATTCCCGCATTCCTGTGCCGCCAGACCGACCTGCTCGAAGCGGCGGCAGCAACAGGACGCATGGTGAACATCAAGAAAGGCCAGTTTCTCGCCCCGGAAGCCATGCACTTCGCCGTCGACAAAGTGCTCCGTTGCGGCAACCCTCAGGTGGCAGTCACCGAGCGAGGCACTACTTTCGGCTACACCGACCTTGTCGTGGACTACCGCGGCATCCCCGTGATGAAAGAGATCGGCGTACCCGTCATACTCGACTGCACGCACTCCCTGCAGCAGCCCAACCAGAGCAGCGGCGTCACCGGAGGACGTCCGCAGCTCATCGAAACCATCGCACGCTGCGGCATAGCCGCCGGGGTCAACGGCATCTTCATTGAAACCCATCCCAACCCCGACGCCGCCCTAAGCGACGGAAAGAACATGCTTGCGCTCGAATTGCTCCCCGCACTCCTGCGCCGGCTCACAGCCATAAGACAAACCATCAACAATATAAGCCAAGAATGAACCAGTCTGTCCGCAAGATACTGATTGGAGCCTGCATCTTCGCAGCCTGCGCCGCACCCGCCGACGCGCAGCGCCAGCGCAAAACCATCAACAACCCCGTGACGCAGGCCGTTTTCCGCGTTTACGCCGAACAGCTCGACGCAAATCCCCGCAACTACGACACCCTGCTACGCCGCGCAGGCGACTACTACCACTTCGAAGAATACCGGCGAGCGCTCGACGACGTGACACGCGCCATCGAATGCACGCCCTCGTCGGAAGAAGATCACCTGTTCCGCGAATACATGCTGCGCGCGTCCATCTACACAAAGACCGGACGCCGTGAGCTCGCTCTCCCCGACCTTGAAAAAGCGTCCGAACTCAACCCGTCGTCGCAGCGGGTGCTCGCCATGAAGGCCCGCACCGAACTCGACCTCGGCCAGCTCGCCCAGGCCAAGACCGACTACCAGCGCCTCATGCGCCTCAACATGCGCAACACCGAAGCCCCGCTCGGCCTCGCACGCATAGCCATGCAGGAAAAGAACCTCGGCATGGCCAACGACTACCTCGAACAGGCCGTGGCTCTCGAGCCCTCCAACCCCGACATATACGTGCGCCGCGCACGCGTACGCCAGGAAATGGGACAGCCCCAGGCCGCAGTCGACGATCTCCTCCTCGCCCTCGGCACCAAAGGCGACACACAAGGCGTCATAGACGCCCTCATGGAGTTCAGCCACACCGACTACCCGTCGACGATAGCCTCCCTGAGCAACGCCGTGGCTGCCGTGCCCGACAACGGAATGTACCGTTATCTGCGCGCATCCATAGAGAAAGAACACGCCCACTATCTCGACGCCCTCAACGACTACCAGTACATCGTAGACAACCATCTCGACGACTACCGCGGCATATACGGCTCCATAGCCGAATGCCAATACGCCCTCGCCCAGCTCGACGACGCGCTGTCCAACGTGGAGTACGCCCTTGCCTCCGTACACGACAACGGCCCCTACCACCTGCTGCGCTCGCGCATACTGCGCCACAAAGGCATGCTGCCGCAGGCACTGCAATCCGCAGCCGACGCACTCGCGGCAATGCCCTCCAACGGCGACGCGCTCTGCGAGATGGCGCTCTGCTACGCCGCCCAGGGCAACACCGACGAAAGCATGAAACTTTTCGGCGAAGCCTCCATGAACCATGCCGACGAGCCCCGCTACTACATGCTGCGCGCCCACGTGCTGGAATCGCAGATGAACCAGCCCACAGCGGCACGAGGCCTATACCAGCGCGTGGCATCCCTGGGTCTGTCGCCCGAAAAGCCGCTGCGTTCGCTTTCCGCGTTCGCACGCCTGCTGGCAGGCACCGACACAGCCGCGCTCAACAGAGAAGTCGAAAACGAACTTGCGTCCGAAACCGACACCGACGGCTACCTCAACTACCTTGCGGCATGCTACTTCGCACAGGCCGGCGACAACGACCGCGCTTTGGCCGCCGCCGAGAAATCGCTCCAGGCAGGTTACGCCAACCTCTACAACTGGACGGAATATACCGACGGACGCGTAAACGCCGCTCCATTGCGCGACGACCTGCGATTCCTCAACCTGCTCCACCGCAACCGCTCGCTTTTCACCCGCGAACAGTAGCCATATTTGCACATCTCGCAAGTTTTCACTACCTTTGCAGGCGCTTTAAGCATCCCGTGTGATGGGAAATTAAGAGCAAAGCAACTTAATTTTTAGTAACACATTCTAAACCAAACAGAAATGAAGAAATTTCAGCTGGCTGCACAGCCCCGCACCGACCTTGGCAAAAAAGCCACCAAGGCTCTCCGCGCCGAAAACAAAATCCCCGCAGTTCTCAACGGCGGCAAAATCGTAGAACTCCCCTACGCTGAAGCCCTCAAACCCGGCGAAAAACTCGTCGAAATCGGCAACGGCAAAGGACTTATCACCACCGACCTCGTGGTTAGCCTCGAGGCAGTGCGCAAACTCGTCTACACTCCCGAAATTTTCGCCATCGAACTCGACATCAACGGCGACAAGCGCATGGCCGTGCTCAAAGACATACAGTTCCACCCCGTGAAGGACACCATCCTGCACATCGACCTGCTCGAAGTGAACGAAAACAAGCCCGTTGTCATGGAAGTGCCCGTTAAGCTCGAAGGCCACGCAGAAGGTGTGAAAGCCGGTGGTAAGCTCTCGCTCGTGATGAAAAAACTCCGCGTGAAAGCCCTCTACACCGCAATCCCCGAGCGCCTTGTGCTCAACGTCGACCACCTCGGCCTCGGCAAGACCATGCAGGTAGGCGAAATCCACATCGACGGCCTGGAACTCGTCAACGCCAAGAACGCCGTAGTATGCGCCGTACAGCTCACCCGCGCCGCACGCGGTGCTGCAGCTGCCGCAGCTGCCGGCAAGTAATGCCTGTATGAAATACCTCATTGTTGGGCTCGGCAACATAGGCGAGGAATACGCCGCAACGCGCCACAACATTGGCTTTATGACATTGGACGCCTTTGCAGAGGCGTCCAATGTTTCGTTTGCCACGGAACGTTACGGCGACATCGCACGCATGCGCCTCAAAAACAAGCAGCTCGTGCTGCTTAAGCCCTCCACTTACATGAATCTCAGCGGTAATGCCGTGCGCTATTGGCGAGACAAAGAAAGCATCGACCCGGACAACATCCTTGTAGTCGTGGACGACATCGCACTGCCTTTCGGCGCCATACGCATAAAGCAGCGCGGCAGCGACGCAGGCCACAACGGCCTGAAAAGCATCGCTCAGATGCTTGGCACGCAGAACTACGCACGCCTGCGCTTCGGCATCGGCAACGATTTCCAGCGCGGCGCACAGGTAGACTATGTGCTCGGGCGTTTCACTCCCGAACAACGCTCGGAACTCCCAGCCCGCATCGAAATAGCTTGCGACGCCATCCGGGAATACGTATTGGCTGGTGCCGGCAACGCCATGTGCAAATTCAACAACAAGTGAAAGAAGAAGTACGCATCGACAAATGGCTGTGGGCAGTACGTGTGTTCAAGACGCGCACCATCGCCACCGAAGCCTGCAAGAAAGGACGTGTCACTCTCGGCACACCTCCATCCGACGTCGTCGCCAAGCCGTCGCGCACGGTTCGGGCGGGCGATGTAGTGAACGTGCGCAAGCCGCCCGTGACATACAGTTTCCGCGTGCGCGCACTCACCGAAAACCGTCTCGGCGCGCGCCTCGTGCCGGAGTATATGGAAAATATCACTCCCCGCGAACAGCTCGACTTGCTCGAAGTAGTGAAAATCAGCGGATTCATTGACCGCCGAAAAGGACTTGGACGCCCCACCAAGCGGGAAGGGCGAGACCTCGCCCGCTTCACCGACGACATGTCGGACGGCTGGGATTTCGACTTCGACGATTTCGGCGAGGACGACGAATAGCCATCGGATTTATCCGATGGCACGCAAACTAAAAATCCTCATGCGGTGCACTTTTGCATCGCATGAGGATTTTTAGAGGTCGTTGTTCAGTTTCTGAACTCTATGTCCGTGCCGTCGGCATTGACGTCGATGACTATAGGGCGCGTACGGTCCACTTTCTGTGCGAGAATATCCTTGGAAAGGCTGTTCAGCACCTTGCGGTGAATCACACGCTTAACAGGACGCGCGCCGAACTCGGGGTCAAAGCCTTCATCGGCCAGCAAAGCCAGAGCCGCAGGCGTAATCTCCAGTCTGATACCGCTGCTGTGTTCGAGCATGCGCTGTATGCCCTTTATCTGTAAGCCCACGATTTCCTCTATCTCCACACGATTCAGCGGCGTGAACATTATAATTTCGTCAATGCGGTTCAGGAATTCGGGGCGTATAGTCTGCTTGAGCATTTCAAGTACCTGCTCCTTTGTCTTCTCCACCACCTCGTCATGGTTTTCATCGGTCATGCCCGCGAAGTTGTCGCGTATAAGAGCCGAACCCATGTTGGAAGTCATGATGATTATAGTGTTCTTGAAGTTCACGCTGCGGCCTTTGTTGTCGGTGAGGTGTCCGTCGTCAAGCACCTGCAGCAGGATGTTGAACACATCAGGATGCGCTTTCTCTATCTCGTCGAAAAGCACCACGCTGTAGGGCTTGCGCCGTACGGCCTCGGTGAGCTGGCCGCCCTCGTCGTAGCCTACATATCCTGGAGGCGCGCCCACAAGGCGACTCACCGAATGCTTCTCCTGATACTCGCTCATGTCGATACGGGTCATCATATTTTCGTCATCGAACAGGTATTCGGCAAGCGCCTTTGCAAGCTCGGTCTTGCCCACGCCTGTCGTGCCGAGGAATATGAACGAACCGATAGGCCGCTTGGGGTCGTTCAGCCCTGCGCGCGAACGTCGCACGGCGTCGGCTATGGCGCGTATGGCCTCGTCCTGCCCCACGACGCGGCTGTGCAGTTCCTCCTCGAGGTGCAGCAGTTTTTCCTTCTCGCTCTGCACCATCTTGTTCACGGGGATGCCCGTCCAGCGGCTCACAACATCGGCAATATCCTCCGCGTCCACTTCCTCTTTTATAAGAGCCTTCTCGCCCTGCATGTCGCGCAACTGCTGCTGGATGCGCACGTTCTCGTCTTCCTTCGCCTTAAGCGTGGAATAGCGTATTTCGGCCACGCGGGCATAATCGCCCTCGCGTTCGGCTTTGGAAGCCTCGAAGTTCAGCTTCTCAATATCCACCTTGTTCTGCTGGATGCGGTCGATGAGGTCTTTCTCGGTACGCCACTTCGCGGCATACTCTTTCTCCTCCTCACGCATTTGAGCCAATTCCTTCTCTATTTCCTCCACATGAGCCTTGTCGCCCTCGCGCTTGATTGCTTCACGTTCGATTTCTTTCTGCGCTATGCGGCGCGTTATGTCGTCGAGAGCCTGCGGCACGGAGTCTATCTCGAGTTTCAGCTTCGCGGCAGCCTCGTCCACAAGGTCGATGGCTTTGTCGGGCAGGAAGCGGTCAGTGATATAGCGTTCGCTCAGCTGCACGGCCGCGATGATGGCCTCATCGCGTATGCGCACATGATGGTGGTTCTCATAGCGCTCCTTCAGGCCTCGCAGAATGGCTATAGCGCTGGCTTCGTCAGGCTCGTTCACCATCACTTTCTGGAAACGGCGCTCGAGGGCTTTGTCCTTTTCAAAATACTTCTGATACTCGTCTAGAGTCGTCGCGCCGATGCTCCGAAGCTCGCCTCGTGCAAGTGCAGGCTTGAGTATGTTGGCGGCATCCATGGCCCCCTCGCCTTTGCCCGCGCCGACGAGTGTGTGTATCTCGTCGATAAAAAGGATTATTTCCCCGTCGGCGGCCTGCACTTCGTTTACAATGGCCTTCAGGCGCTCCTCAAACTCGCCTTTGTACTTCGCTCCGGCCACCAAAGCCCCCATGTCGAGCGAGAAAATCTGCTTGCTGCGCAGATTTTCGGGCACATCGCCGCGCACGATGCGGTGGGCAAGACCTTCCGCTATGGCGGTTTTTCCCGTGCCGGGCTCGCCGATGAGCATCGGGTTGTTTTTCGTTCGCCTGCTCAGAATCTGAAGCACACGGCGTATCTCCTCGTCGCGCCCTATCACAGGATCGAGTTTGCCCTGACGGGCACGTTCGTTGAGATTTATGGCATATTTCGACAAAGCGTTATAAGTGTCTTCGGCGCTCTGGTCGGTAGCCCTACGTCCTTTTCGCAGTTCCTCTATGGCGGCTTCAAGTTCGCGCGAGCCGAGACCGGCATCCTTAAGCAGTGTCGACGCCGGGCCTGACACCTCGAACAAGGCTGTAAGCATGGCTTCGAGCGTCACATACTGGTCGCCCATCTTCTTGGCCACGTCGAGTGCTTTCTGCAGCACATCGTTCGACGCACGGCTCAGATAAGGTTCTCCGCCGCTCACCCGCGGCAAAGCGGCTATTTCCCGCTCTATGCCTGCCGCAAGAGACGCAGGGTTGGCACCTATCTTCTGAAAAATGAACTTCACAAGCGAATCGCCTTCCTCCACGACTCCCTTGAGCAGGTGTACCGGCTCTATGGCCTGCGAACCCGCCGCACGCGTGATTTCCACAGCCTTCTGTATGGCTTCCTGAGCCTTGATTGTGAAATTGTTGAAATTCATATACTAATGTGATTTTGCATTTCTACATTATAAAACAAAGGTCGGCGCCCTTTGGTTTTCATATCCTGCATATCGCAAAATGCGTGCCAGATTTGCGAGGAATTTTGTAATTTTGCCGTATGATACTCTTCCCCAATGCAAAAATAAACCTCGGACTCAACATTCTGCGACGGCGCCACGACGGCTACCACGACATCGAAAGCGTGATGGTGCCCGTGGGATGGTGCGATATACTTGAAATAGTGCCGGCCACGCAAGGCCGTGACACCACGCTCACCACCAGCGGGCGTCCCGTAGCATGCCCGCCGGAGAAAAACCTCGTGATGAAAGCATGGCGCGCGCTCGCAGCCGAATGCGACGGCATGCCTGCCGCAAGCATTTTCCTGCGGAAAATAATCCCCGACGGAGCCGGCCTCGGTGGCGGCTCAGCCGACGCCGCATTCACCCTTATGGGGCTTAACGAGCTTTTCGGCCTCGGACTAAGCACCGTGCGGCTTGCCGAAATAGCCGCCGGCATAGGAGCCGACTGCCCGTTTTTCATCCACAACCGACCGATGCTCGCCACTGGCACCGGCACCACCCTCACGCCCGTAGAGCCTCCACTTGAAGGCCTCTGCATAGCCATCGCCAAGCCGGAAGGCAAAAGCGTGAGCACAGCCGAAGCATATGCAGGCGTACGTCCTGCCGGGGTAGCGGTGAGAGTGGCCGAGGCAGCAGTAATGGCACCGGACTCATGGCACGAAACGCTGCACAACGACTTCGAGCCATCAGTGGGCGCGCACATCCCTGAAATATACGCATTAAAACAGCATATGTTCGACGCCGGAGCGTTCTACTCGGCCATGAGCGGCTCCGGTTCGGCAGTGTTCGGTCTGTTCCGCTCTGACAAAATGGCAGAAAACGCCATAGCGGCCCTTAAAGACTGTGCATGCTGGAGCGGCAGACTGATGCCTCAGGCCCAATGAACGATATTTGCGGCATTTTTGTTGTAATTTCATCGGATACCTTGCCGGAGCCTCGTCTTTGGCAACATTTTTGCATTAGACGAATATGTAATTGATATAGGAATATGAGCAAACACTACAATAACGAAGAAACCACCCCTGAAGAAATAAACCTGGAAGACGCCGTCGCTCCCGAAACAATGGCAGAGGAAGCCGAGGCCGAAGCCGACGAATGCGTCGACGAGGAACTGCACCGCATAGAAGCCCTGCAGCAACAGCTTGCAGATGCCAAAGCCGCTGTGGAAAAGGAAAAGAAGGAATACCTATTCCTGATGGCCGACTTCGACAACTTCCGCAAACGTGTGGTGAAGGAAAAAGCAGAAATACTCCGCAACGGCGCCGAAAAAGTGCTTGCCGGACTGCTGCCCATCGTGGACGACTTCGAACGCGGCCTCCAGGCCACAGCCGGCACTGAAAACGCCGAAGGCGTGCGCGAAGGCATGGAGCTGATTTACAACAAACTCGTGAAATACCTCTCCGACAACGGAGTAAAGGCCATAGAAAGCACCGGCAACGATTTTGACGCCGACCTGCACGAGGCCATTGCCACCCTGCCCGCCCCTGCGCCCGAACTCAAAGGCAAAGTAGTGGACACCGTGCAGAAAGGATATATGATAAACGACAAAGTGCTGCGCCACGCAAAAGTGGCCGTGGGCGAATAACACACCATCCACGCTATGGACAACAAACGCGACTACTATGAAGTGCTGGGCGTGGAACGCAACGCCGACGCCGACACCATAAAGAAAGCCTATCGCAAGCTCGCCATAAAATACCATCCCGACAAAAATCCGGGCGACAAGGCGGCTGAAGAAAAATTCAAGGAGGCGGCCGAGGCCTACGACGTGCTCAGCAACCCTGAAAAGCGCCAGAAGTACGACCAGTTCGGCCACTCCATGGGGCCGCAGGGATTCCCAGGCGGAGGCGAGTACTATTCGGCAGGCGGAATGTCTATGGACGACATATTCTCGATGTTCGGCGACATATTCGGCGGCAGGCGTGCCGGAGGTCCTTTCGGCGGCGCCACCGGAGGCTCGCCACGTCGACGCCAGCGCCGAGGCTCCGACCTGCGCATACGCATAAAACTGACTTTGGAAGAAATCGCCAAAGGCGTGGACAAGACCCTCAAGGTACCCACCTACGTTAAGTGCACCCACTGCGACGGCACAGGCGCCAAAAACGGCACAGCGTTCGCCACTTGCTCCACATGCCACGGCACAGGCATAGTCACCACCGTAGAGCAGAGTTTCTTCGGCGCACAGCAGGTGCAGAGCGTGTGCCCCACATGCGAAGGCACAGGAAAAGTGATAACCGAACGCTGCACCTACTGCAACGGCGAAGGTGTGCAGCGCAGCGACGAGCAGGTTTCGTTCCGTGTGCCGGCCGGAGTGGCCGACGGACAGACCCTAACCGTCAAGGGACGCGGCAACGCACCGCGCGGCGGAGGTGTCAACGGCGACCTCCTCGTGGTAATAGAGGAAATAAAGCATCCGCAGCTCATACGCGACGGCAGCGACGTGATTTTCAACCTCATGCTCGACATCCCCACCGCCACTTTGGGCGGCAGCGTGGAAGTGCCCACGATAGGCGGACGCGCACGCCTCAACATAGCTCCCGGCACCCAGCCCGGGAAAGTGCTCCGCATGCGCGGCAAAGGACTGCCCTCGCCCGACGGAGGCCCGACTGGCGACGAACTCGTCAACGTGATGGTATATATCCCCGAAAAACTTTCCGATGCAGAACGCGCCGCAGTGGAAAGCCTGCGGAACTCTCCCAACATGCAGCCCACCGAAGCCGAGAAAAACCGCATATTCTCCAAGCTAAGCCACATTTTTGAGTAAATTAACACAATATTGTTCGCAAAAAGCCCCGGATTAAAAAAACAATTCGGGGCTTTTTGCGAACTTTGCACTGCTTTTTCACGTTAATAATGCAATCATCACATTCTATCATCACGTTATCATGTCCTCAATCGTAAATTTCATAAAACGCATCAGCGTGGCAGCCTGGATAGGAATCGCAGTGGCAGTAGCTGCGGCAGTGGTTATGTTTATATACCTGTCCCGCCCGAAACCCAAAACCGCGGAGCTCCCAGTGGTAGCTACCATGCCTGTACATAAGCAGGATGTGAGCATCTACAGCGAATTTGCAGGGCGAATCCGCGCGCAGCAGTTTGTCGAAGTACGCGCACGCGTCGAGGGCTACCTTCAGCGCATGAACTTCCGCGAAGGAAGCTATGTGGACAAAGGCGACCTGCTGTTCATCATCGACCCAACCGTATACCGCGCCAACCTTGAAAAAGCTCGCGCCAACCTCGAAAAAGCGCGTGCGCTCGCACAGAAAACCGAACGCGACCTCAACCGCATCCGGCCGCTGTTCGCACAGAATGCCGCATCACAGCTCGACCTCGACAACGCCGTAGCAGCCTACGAAAGCGCCAAAGCCGAAGTGAGCGTGGCCGAAGCCGACCTCAAGCAGGCATCGCAGACACTCAGCTACACACAGGTCACAGCACCGACGTCGGGATATATATCCGAAACAGGTGCCGACATCGGCGCACTCGTAGGTCCCGGCGCGAAATCGCTCCTTGCCACGATAGTGAAAAGCGACACCGTGCGCATCGACTTCTCCATGACAGCCATCGACTATCTGCGCAGCAAAGAGCGCAACGTCAACCTCGGCCACGATGACGAACACCGCGGATGGAACCCTTACGTCACCGTCACGCTCGCCGACGGCAGCGTATATCCGCACCGCGGCCTCCTCGACTTCGCATCGCCGCAGGTCGACCCCAAGACAGGCACATTCAGCGTGCGCGCCGAAATGCCCAACCCCGAGCGCGAACTGCTGCCTGGAGAATTCACCAAAGTGAAACTGCTCATGGACGTGCGCACCGATGCCATAGAAATTCCGTCTAAAGCGCTCGTCGTGGAAAAAGGAGGAGCATTCGTGTACGTGGTGCTGCCCGACAGTTTTGTTGAAAAACGCTTTGTGGAGACAGGGCCCGAATCCGGCAACGAAGTAATCATAGAACGAGGCCTGAGCTCCGGCGAGAAAATCGTGGCCGAAGGCTACCACAAGCTGCGCCACGGCATGAAAGTGCGTCCCGTGCCATCCGATTCCATAAAATAAAGAAATAAAGCCGAGAAAAGATGAAACGCAATTTCTTCCTCGACCATCCCGTATTCTCCATCGTACTGTCGATAGTCATCGTGCTGCTCGGCTGCATAGGCCTCGTAATGCTGCCCGTCGACCAGTACCCCAACATAGTGCCGCCCGTGGTGCGCGTATCGGCATCCTATCCCGGAGCCGACGCCATGACTGTCACCCAGGCCGTGGCCACACCCATCGAGCAGGAACTCAACGGCACGCCGGGCATGATCTACATGGACAGCAAGAGCACCAACTCCGGCGGATTCACCGCCCTTGTCACTTTCGACATCGACGTTGACCCCGAACTTGCCGCCGTCGACGTGCAGAACCGCATCAAAAAAGCCGAATCACGCCTGCCGGCCGAAGTGGTGCAGAACGGCATTTCCGTGGAGAAGGAAACAGCCAACAAGCTCATGACCATCACGGTGCTGTCGCTCGACACCAAATTCGATGAGGTGTACCTGAGTAACTATGTCACCCTCAACATCCTCGACCTGCTGCGTCGCGTGCCCGGCGTAGGCTCCATCAGCAACGTGGGTAGCCGCTACTACTCGATGCAGATACACGTGATGCCCGACAAACTCGCCGAACTCGGTCTCACCGTCAGCGACATACGCCGCGCGCTGCTCGACCAGAACCGCGAATCTGCGGCAGGCGTGCTCGGACAGGCGCCTATTTCCGACATCGACATAACGATGCCCATCATCGCTCGCGGACGCCTCTCGTCGCCTGAAGAATTCGGCGGGATAGTGCTGCGTGCCAATGCTGACGGCTCCGTAATCCGCCTGCGCGACGTGGCGCGCATCAACCTCGACGCCTCCAACTACTCCACCGAGAGCGGCATCAACCAAGGCAACGCAGCCGTGCTCAACATCAACATGCTTCCGGGCGCCAACGCCCTCGAAGTGGCCGAGAACGTCAAGAAAGAGATGAAGCAGATAAGCCGCAATTTCCCCGACGGCATGAGCTATGTCATCCCCTTCGACATGACAGAGTATATATCCGACTCCATACACCACGTGTACCGCACATTCTTCGAGGCGCTCATCATCGTCATCATAGTCGTGTTCCTGTCGCTGCAGAACTGGCGCGCCACCGTCATCCCCATAATTGCCGTGCCCATATCCCTCATAGGCACATTCGGCATCATGCTCATGTTCGGATTCTCGCTCAACATGCTCACACTGCTCGGCCTGATTCTCGCCATAGGCATCGTGGTGGACGACGCCATAGTCGTGGTGGAGAACGTCGACCGCATCATGGAATCGGAACGCGTCGACGCACGCGAGGCCACTCGCCGTGCCATGAACGGACTCGGTTCCGCACTGATAGCCATGTCGCTTGTTCTGTGCGCCGTATTCGTGCCCGTGAGCTTCCTTCCGGGCATCACCGGCCAGCTTTACCGCCAGTTCACCATCACCATCGCCGTATCGGTGATAATCTCCACCATAGTAGCTCTCACCCTGTCGCCCGTGATGTGCGCGGCGCTGCTGCGTCCCCAGCACGGGCGTAAAAAAGCACGCGTGTTCCGCCTCATCAACTACTGGCTCGCACGCGGCAACAACTTCTACTGCTCTATGGTTCTGCGTGCCATCCATACCCCCCGGCGCATGATTGCCGCATTCGGCGTCGTGCTCGCACTCATATGGGTGATGAACCGGATGGTGCCCACGAGCTTCCTTAGCGCCGAGGACCAGGGATATTTCACCGTAGAGCTCGAACTGCCCGAAGGCGCCACTATCGAGCGTACCCGCCGCGTGACCGACCGCGCAATAGCCTATCTTATGGCCGACCGCGACGTGGAATACGTGCTCAACGTCACGGGCTCATCACCACGCACCGGCACCAACCAGGCGCATACCACCCTCACCGTGATTCTGAAGCCATCGGACGAACGCGGCTCCAACTCGCTCGCCGAAGTGCGCAAGCGCGCATTGGCCGAGTTTGCAGAATACCCCGAATGCAAGGCTTATGTGTTCACTCCCGCCATCATTCCGGGTCTGGGCTCGTCCGGCGGCTTTGAAATGGTGCTGGAAGCACGCGGCGACGCGACATACGAAGACCTCGCCAACGCCGTCGACACATTGAAACACTATGCCGCCATGCGTCCGGAGCTGTCCGACCTCTCCACTTCGCTGCAGGAGGACATCCCGCAGCTGTTCTTCGACGTCGATCGCGACCGCGCGCAGCAGCTCGGCATTCCTATCAGCGACGTATTCTCAACCATGAAGGCATTCACCGGTTCGGTCTACGTCAACGACTTCAACATGTTCAACCGCATCTACAGAGTATACGTGCAGGCCGATGCGCAATACCGAGCCCACCGCGACAACCTGAACCTGTTCTACCTGCGCAGCGGCTCCGGCACCATGGTGCCCGTGACCACACTCGGCAAAACACACTATACCACCGGCCCCGGCACCATCTCGCGCTTCAACATGTTCAACTCCGCCACCGTAAGCGGCGAAGCCTCCGGCGGACACAGCACGGGCGAAGCCATGGCCGCGCTGGAGAAAATAGTGAGCGAGCACCTTCCCGACAATATCGGAGTGGAATGGAGCGGCCTGAGCTACCAGCAGAAACATGAGACCGCCAACACCGGCATGGTACTCGGACTGGCATTCCTGTTCGTGTTCCTCGTGCTCGCCGCACAATACGAAAGCTGGAGCATACCCATGGCCGTGATAATGTCGCTGCCCGTGGCGGGACTCGGCGCCTATGCCGGAGTGTGGCTGTGCGGGCTCGAAAACAACGTCTATTTCCAGATCGGGCTCGTGATGCTCGTCGGCCTCGTGGCCAAGAACGCCATCCTGATAGTGGAATTCGCATCCGAAGAAACCGCGCGCGGCACCGACCCCGTAAAAGCCGCCGTCTCCGCCGCGCGGCTGCGTTTCCGCCCCATCGTGATGACATCGCTGGCATTCACCCTCGGCCTGCTGCCGCTCGTGTTCGCCTCCGGTCCGGGCTCGGCCGCGCGCCGCGACATAGGCACCGGCGTCTTTTTCGGCATGCTCATGGCCATAACCGTAGGCATAGTATACGTTCCGTTCTTCTTCGTCATGATCAACAACTTCACCAAGCGAATGGCGCGCAAAGCCCGTGCCAAAACAGCCGCCATGCTGGCTCTGCCCCTCGCCATAGGCCTTGCGGCCACATCCTGCTCGGGTGTCAAGGAGTGTGCGGCGCCTCAGCTCGGACAGATTCCCACCGAGGTGCCCGGCATAGCCCCAAACGATTCGGCCACTATAGCCGACATGGAATGGTGGCGCATCTACACCGATTCCGACCTCGCCGACATCATAACCGAAGCCCTCGAGCACAACCGCGACCTCGCCATAGCCATGGCACGCGTGGAAGAAGCCCGTCAGACATACGGAATAGCACGCCTCAACCTCACACCCACTATTTCCGGACTGATAAGCGCCGATTATGAGACCAACGACTACAGCGGCAAGCCGCATTCGGCCGACCCCGAATACGACATAAAAGCCACCGTGGCATGGGAAATCGACCTAATGGGTGGACGCAAATGGGAACGCCGCGGCGCAGAGGCGTCATACATGGCCACAGTGTTCGACGAACGCGCCGCACGCATGACGCTTATTGCCGAAGTGGCAAGCCTTTACTACCAGCTCGTAGCGCTCGACAACGAACTCGACATAGTACGCCGCACAAAAGGCACTCGCGAAGAAAGCGTGCGCATGGCGAAGCTGCGCTTCGAAGGAGGCCTGACACACGAGACCCCCTACCGCCAGGCGCAGGTGGAACTCGCCACCACCGCAGCATTAGTGCCGGGACTCGAGCACCGCATACGCGACGCCCAGAACGCCCTGACACTGCTCATGGGGCGCTATCCGGCCGAACAAATCGCCCGTGGCAAACTGCAGCTCGCACCTCTCGACAGCGGTAAACTGCCCGTAGGACTGCCCTCGACGCTGCTCGAACGACGCCCCGACGTGCAGGCAGCCGAACAACGCCTGCGTAGCGCCATGGCCGCAGTCGGCGTAAGCTACGCCAACCGCTTTCCGCGACTGCGCATAGGTTTTACGGCAGGATGGGAAAACGACGATGTGGCAGGACTCCTGCGCTCGCCGTTCACCTACACCATCGGCAGCATAACCGGCACAATACTCGACTTCGGACGCAACAAGCGCAAATACAAGGCTTCGATTGCCGCCTACGATCAGGCACGTCTGGCCTACGAAAAAGCCGTTCTGGACGCGTTCAGCGACGCAAGCGATGCCGCAAGCGCAATGCAGAAAGCCGGAGAGACCGTAAGCCTGCGACGCGACCTGCGCGACGCTGCGCTCAAATACGTGGAACTCGCCCATATCCAATACCGGGCCGGCTCGCTGAACTACATCGATGTTCTCGACGCGCAACGCCGCTATTTCGACGCGCAGATAGGCCTCTCCAATGCCGTACGCGACCAATATCTCGCACTCGCCAACCTGTACAAAGCCCTTGGCGGAGGATGGCAATAGAGAATTACACAGGGACACGCTCCACGCATATCCCTGTTTAAATATCATCAAAAGAGCGGTGCCGCGCGGCACCGCTCTTTTGGTGATATTGGCATATTTGCGTTTGTGCGTTGTTGAGAGACCTATAGCTATACCAGAAACGGATTGCCGAGGCGTTCCTCTCCTATCGTGGTGGAAGGACCATGGCCGGGCAGCACAAGCGTGTCGTCGGGGAGCGAGAGCAAGCGCGTCGTGACACTTTCCACAAGCGCCTCGTGATTGCCCCCGGGAAGGTCGGTGCGGCCTATGGAGCGACGGAAAAGACTGTCGCCCGTAAATACCACCCGCCCATCTGCGCTGTATAGCGCAATGCCTCCGCGGCTGTGGCCCGGCACGCCTATCACAAGCAGTTTCTCACCACCCACATCCACAGTGTCGCCGTCGGAAAGTTCAACCGAGGCTCGCACCGCTTCGCTTTCAGGCATGTAAATGCCGAAACGCGCGGCCTGCCCCGCAATGGACACTCCGAGAATCGCATCGCCCGCCGAAGCCGCGATAGGCGTTCCATAGCGTTTTGATGCACCGTTGGCCCCGAAACAATGATCAAGATGCATGTGTGTAAGCACTATACACTTTATCTTGAGTCCAGCTTCGGCCACATAGGCATCAAGCCGCTCATGTTCTTCGGCACGGCTCATGCCGGGGTCTATTATTATGGCATCGGATGTGGCGGAATCGCTCACCACATAGGTGTTTTCCTCAAAAAGATTAAAAACGAATTGTTTGATATTCAGCATCGCAGTATGTATAGTTGCGTGGTTAAAATGGCACGTAAACCAGTTTTTTCGTTTCGAAACACGGTTCGGGAATAAATTCCTGAAGTCCGTATTCAACGGCCGGACGCTTCGTGCCGGCTATTTCAGCCGACAAATCGCCGCCTTTAAGGCAAACAAGCCCGTCGGCATAACGGTTCGCGCCACAGCTGCCACGTTCCACATTTTTGGCTATCAGCGGCACAAGGGCGTCGAGTGCCATTACCGCCCGGCTCACCACATAGTTGTACTTTTTGTGACATTCGCCTATATCACCATGCTGGAATGTCACGTTGTCAAGGCCGAGAGCCGACGCTATCTCCGTGGCCACACGTATTTTCTTTCCTATGCGGTCGATGAGATGGAAGCGGCAGTCGGGATAGGCTATGGCCAGCGGGATGCCGGGCAGACCGCCGCCGGTGCCCATGTCGAGAAATGTAGTGCCAGGCTCGAGAGGACCGAGGAAAGCCGCAATGGCAAGGCTGTGAAGAATATGGGCGGGATACAGGTTGTCGATGTCGCGCCGCGAAATCACGTTGATACGCGCGTTCCACTCCCCGTAAAGGCCGGCCAAAGCCTGAACCTGAGCGCGCTGGCGCTCGTTCATGTCCGGAAAATATCTGAATATTATATCGTGGTCTGCCATAACTGTTTTTAGATCTTATTTGGAAGGGTAATAAGTGCCAGAATAAACGGTGACCGCCGGACCTGTCATAAGAATATGGCCCGTGGCCGCGTCGCGGTCTATCTGAAGGTTGCCACCGATGAGCCTCACCGTCATAGGCCAGCGTGCGCGGCCGGTGGCCACAGCCGCCACAGCCGCCGCGCACGCTCCCGTGCCGCAGGCCATCGTCTCGCCGGCACCGCGCTCCCACGCCCTCATGGAAAGCGTGTCTGCGCTGTCCACACGCACAAACTCTATGTTGGCCTTCTCAGGCCATATGGGATGCGTCTCAAGTTCACGACCGAGCGTACCGACAATGCCGTCGTTGAAATTGTCCACGAACAGAACCCCGTGAGGATTACCCATCGACACGGCCGTAAGCCTCACTTCTCCGCCCGAAACCGCCACCGGCACCTCTATCATGTCGGCACCGTCGTGCCGCACCGGCACTTCTGCCGGCACCATGCACGGAAGCCCCATGTCCACGGTCACCATATCCGTGAGCCCGTCTATGCCGGCATGGATTTCCACGGTTTTCAGTCCGCTCAGCGTTTCAATTGTCAGCCGGCGTTTCGCCACTATATTGTTGTCGTAAATGTATTTGGCCACGCAGCGGATGCCATTGCCGCACATCTGCGCCTCCGAGCCGTCGGCGTTGAATATGCGCATGCGGCAATCTGCCTTTTCGCTCGGCAGAATGGCAATGATGCCGTCCGAGCCTACACCCGTATGGCGGCGGCTCATTTCAAGAGCCAGCCCGGGAAGGTTGTCAAGCGGGCGTTCCATGCAGTCGACATATGCGAAATTGTTGCCAAGTCCGTGCATCTTCACAAACGGGATGTCGTTGAGTTCTCCGTCGGGCAGCGCTGGCGTGCCGTCCTCAAGCGACCGCACAGCATCGCGCAGGCGCGACAGCCCCTCGTCGAGAATGGCGCGTGGCACACCCACATTCATACGCATATAGCCTGTGCCCTCGCGCCCGAAACTGCTGCCGTCGCTCAGCGCAAGGCGAGCGCGCTCCACGAGAAGTCTCACGAGCTCCGGCTGGGAAAGACCGAGCCGGCGGAAATCAAGCCATATCGCGAACGACGCCTCCGGAGCATACATCTCTATCTGCGGAAGTTCGCGCCGGAAAAACTCGCCTGCATGGCGCACATTGGCCATCAGATATTCCAATGCCTGGTCGAGCCATGGCTCGCCGCGGTCGTAGGCAGCCTGCGTGGCCACCATTGCCGCAATGGGCGGTGTGTTGAACTCGCTGGCCGAAAGCCATCCGAAAAACGGCTCGCGCAGGCGCGGCGACCGCACCACGGTCCATGCGCTCACTATACCGGGTATGTTAAAGGTCTTGGACGGAGCACCGAGAGTGACCGTGACCTCTGCTGCTTTTTCCGACACCGTGGCCGTAGGTATGTGCCGGCGGCCGGCCAGCATCATGTCGCCGTATATTTCGTCCGACACAAGCACCATCCCGTTGTCATGGCATATATCAGCAACACGCCGCAGCGTGTCGGCATCCCACTGCAACCCGACAGGGTTGTGTGGATTACATACAAAAATCATTTTGGGGCGCTCACGCTTTATCACATCAAGCAGCCCGTCAAAGTCCATCGCATACTTTCCGGAGCCGTCGATTCGCAGCGGATTGTCCACCGCGCGGCGCCCGTTGCCCTCTATCACCGAACGGAACGAGTGATAGACCGGAGGCTGTATCACTACGGCATCGCCGGGTTCCGTAAAGTAATTGATGCAAAGGCTCAACCCCTTTTTAAGTCCGGGCAAAAAGGTGATTTCGTCATGCGACACCTTCCACCCATGGCGTCTGTAGAGCCACGACGCTATGCTTTCCCAGAAATCGTCAGGAGGCGTGGTATAGCCCAGCACGGCATGGTTGAGGCGCTCACGCAGAGCGTCGATGATACACGGACAAGCCTGAAAATCCATGTCGGCTATCCAAAAAGGCAGAAGGTCCTGCCGTCCGAACTTGGCCTGCATTTCCTCCAGCTTCGTAGCGCATGTGTCGTGGCGGTCCACTACACAATCAAAATTATATATCTCTTTTACCATACCTGACGGAATATTGTCTTTTTGCAAAATTAGCGAAAAAATGCGTCTTATTCCATAAAAAATGTCGTACTTTGCAGTATTATGGTAAAAATAGGACAATTCAACAAACTACCCGTCGCCAAAGAAGTGGACTTCGGGGTCTACCTCGACGGCGGAGCAGGTATCGAAATACTGCTTCCGGCCCGTTTCGTGCCGGAAGGCACAGCCGTGGGCGACATTCTCGACGTGTTCATCTACAAAGATTCGGAAGACCGCGTAATCGCCACCACCGACGTGCCTTACGCCAAAGTGGGCGAATTCGCATACCTGCAGGTGAGCCAGGTCAACGACATCGGGGCATTCCTCGACTGGGGCATACTCGGCAAAGACCTTCTGGTGCCCTACTCCCAGCAGAAATCGAAAATGCGTCCGGGAGGCGTGTATCTCGTGTATGTATATCTCGACGATGCTTCAGGCCGCATAGCAGCTTCGGCAAAAGTGGAGCATTTCCTTGGCAACACCATCCCGGAATACACTCCCGGGCAGGAAGTGGAATGCCTCGTCACAGGAGAAACCCCTATAGGCTACAGCGTAATCGTAGACAACCTTCACCGCGGCATGATTTACAGCAACGAGACCTTCCGCCCTCTCGAGGAGCAGGAAACACTCCGGGCGCATGTGCGCCATGTGCGTCCCGACGGCAAAATCGACCTGCGCATAGGCGGAAACGCACGCGAGCGCGTAGGCAGCCTGTCCGACTCCATCCTCGCCACCCTAAGAGCCTCCGGCGGCCGCATGACCGTGTCCGACAAATCCTCTCCCGACGAAATACGATGCCACTTCCGCTGCAGCAAGAAAGACTTCAAAAAGGCACTCGGCGCATTGTACAAGGAACAGCGCATCCGCATCCTCCCGGATTCCGTAGAACTTGTTTAGCACCCTAAAGCACTCAAAAAAGCCTCAAAAACACAAAATAATTTTGTCGGCTGAGAAAATAATTGTAATTTTGCATCCGCAACCGCAAGGAAAGATGCCGGAGCGGTCGAACGGGACGGTCTCGAAAACCGTTGTACTCTTACGGGTACCCAGGGTTCGAATCCCTGTCTTTCCGCACACAAAGGTCTGCAAGTCGATGACTTGCAGACCTTTTATCATAAAAGCAAGCAAGAACATACCGATGCCCGCAGCCGTCAGCGGCCGGAACTATAAATATGGATATTGAGCTTATCTCCGCTGACAAAAAACGCTTTTTCCGGCTCCTTCTGCTCGGCGACGAGCAGGAAAGTATGATAGACCGCTATCTCGAACAAGGGAAAATGTACGTCGGTAGCATCCGAGGCCACGCAATGGCCGTATGCATCGTGTCGCGCATAAACGACAGCACCATGGAAGTCAACAATCTTGCAGTAGACACGCCATGGCAGCGAAAAGGATTCGGACGCACCATGCTGCAACACGTGGAAGGCGTCTACGCCGGCCACAAAATACTTATTGGCACGGGAGAAACACCCGAAAACATAGCGTTCTACACAGCATGCGGCTACTCTTTCTCCCACAGGATTCCTGATTTTTTCACGGCCAACTACGACCACCCCGTGGTAGACAACGGCGTGACACTTAAGGACATGATATACATGAAAAAAGAAACTCCGCGAAAGCCTTAGACCATACGCACCTCACGCATCTGCCCTACGCCATTGCGCAAAACGCCTGCGTCCGGACAGATAGCCAAAGTCGCGGCCATGGGCATAAGCCTCACGCTCAAACGAAATCGCCATATAAGCTTTTTTCCAGCTGCGGAGCATACACAGCCGCAACACCCATTCCAGCACATATATCATATAGAACGGAAACCACAGCAGTTCCCGCTGCTGCGCGTCATGAATGCGCTCGTGGTTCACCACATAGCGGTCTATTGCAGAGCAACAAGTTCTTTATCCATCGTTTATTGTCTTGTGTTAATAATATTTTACTTATGTGTGCGGAAATATCGCTCACCTATTTGCTAATTTTGCCGTTGAAAGTCATATTGGCTTTCCTCGAAATATCTAAATTTGATAAGTTATGACATTCATAATTGCTATTCTCTGCGCTTTTGCATGGATTGGTCAGGCTCTCAAAGACGGGGCTGACGTATAGTGTAGTAATCAGATAACCACTTGGCTTATGTTGGGTATAATACTTTGGCTTGTCCTTATATTTATAATAATGTGCTATGCGTGTCCGGGATTCTTCACGGCATTAATTGTTATTTCAGTTTCTGTATTTGCGACATACTTTATTCTTATTTGGCTGTTCTCACGCATTACAAACTTCATTAAAAAGAAACGATGATATGTCATTCTGGAATTTTCTTGGCGAGTTCGCCCTATTCAACATGATTAGCAACCGGTTTTCCGGGAAGCCGAAACCGCAAAAACAGCCATGCCAACCGTTCCATGACTATACTCATGATGCGGAATATGAGACTCGAATTGAGGAATTACAGCGAGAAATAGAACACTCCCAAACGAAGATAGCCGAATATCGGCGAATCATTGACAGCGAAAGGGTGTATGGAATTGATGACGCTGATGCCGACGAACTGCAAGACCGCATCGATCAACTTGAAGAGCAACTCGATAGTTGCGACTTGATGTCCGACCGCTATGACCGCATACAAGACGAAATAGACCGGCTTCAAGACCGACTCGACGATATGGAGGACAGACAGGAGACGTATGATGACCTGCAAGATGAACTGGATGAACTGGAAGACCTCTATGAAGATTTGGACGAAATGTACTCAGACCAAGATGAGGATTGGTGACGCTCATCATTGCTTGTCATAAGTTTGGTTTGGTTCGGGCTTTATATATGCCCGGCTAAACCTATATATGGGGATGGCTGGGCAAAAAAATAAGGCGATGCGGATAGATTGAGACGGGGAAATATCCGCTGACCCGGAATATAGCGTGTGTGACAGGGGGCAGAATCGGAAATGTTATTACCATGCCCCCTTTTTTTTGACCAGCCCGAGAGGTTAAGAATATATAAAAACACCCAACTTTGACCGTTTTGGGTGCAAAATTGGGTGTTAATCTTGTAATTTGCTGATATTCAGCGTTGTTTGCGGAGAGGACGAGATTCGAACTCGTGGACAGGATTGCTCCCATCGTCGGTTTAGCAAACCGGTGGTTTCAGCCACTCACCCACCTCTCCGTATTCGGCAGGTTTTTTCCGTTTCCGATGGTGCAAAATTACAAAAAATCTCGTAATCCAACAAATTTCGAACTATTATTTTTGAAAACATTTTATTTCATCCTCATTTTCAACCACATCCGCAACGTCATAGAAATGCTTACATCATACAAACAGCAAGGCCGCCGAACTCCAAAACCGGTTCGGCGGCCAATTGCGTCATAATACGAAGCGGTTCATACCTCCTTAGGCTGTCTACTTAGTCCGTGCGAGTATCAGAGCCGACACCGGAGCCACCGTCAGACGTCCTCCACGCGAAGTGCCGAGGCCATCGCTTTTCAAGCGTCCGTCCTCGGCTATCACAATCCAGTCGGCGCGGGGCACTTTCACATCCACAGGCTCCCCGGAACCGTTGAACACAATTTTAATCTCCTTCCATTCGTCGCCATTGGCATGGTTCTTTATGGAATAGCTTATGAGATTGGGCTGCGCCACCTTGTCGAACACGATGTTGCGGGCCACCTCCGAAGCATCCGTCATGCGGAACGCCGGATGGGCCTTACGCAACGCGATGAGTTCGCGGTAATAGTCGAACTGCCCGCGGTTTGCGTGCTTGAGACTCCAGTCTATGGCATTAATGCTGTCAGGCGATTTATAAGAGTTGTGCACGCCCTTTTTGTCGCGGAATATTTCTTCGCCGCTCCACATGAACGGCGTACCCTGCGAAGTGAACACTATCGTCTGCGCAAGACGGGCGGCACGCATGCGCTGCTCAGGCATGCTGCCGGGCATGGACGCAGCGAGTTTGTCGGTGAGCATAAGGTCGTCGTGGCACGACACATAATTGATTATCTGTGCCGGCGATGAAGCATAGGCGAACTTAGAATTGTTGCCCTTGGAATAATCCACCTGCGGATGCGCCGTAGAGCCGACGATTCCGATTTTCACTGTCTCCTCGTTGCCGGGCTTACCGGTAGCGAAGCCACGGTCGGCGGCATTGCTGTAATGGCCTTTCACGGCGTCGCGTATGTCGTCGGAGAACACTGCTATGCCCTGCATTTTCGCCACATTTTCCTTAAGGGCACGGCGTCCGGCGTCGAGAGGCGACGCCCCCGCCGTCCAACCTTCGCCGTAGACGAATATCGACGGATTTATTTTCTTGAGTTCGGACGCTACGCGGTCCATCGTAGCCGTGTCGTGTATGGCCATGAGGTCGAAGCGGAAGCCGTCGATATGGTATTCCTTAGCCCAATACTTCACGGAATTCACTATGAAATCGGCCATCTGCCGGCGTTCCGACGCCGTCTCGTTGCCGCATCCGCTGGCATCGCTGTAGCTGCCGTCGGCATTGTGGCGGTAGTAATAGCCCGGAGCGGTGAGCGAGAAATTAGATCCGTCGTTTTCGGCCGTGTGGTTGTACACCACATCCATCACCACGCCTATGCCCGCATCGTGGAGCGCTTTCACCATTTCCTTCATTTCACGCACGCGCACCGCAGGGTCGGCCGGATTAGTGCTGTAAGATCCTTCGGGAGCATTGTAGTTCTGCGGGTCATAGCCCCAATTGTAGCCGTTGGAGGGCAGATTGGCCTCATCCACGCTGTTGTAGTCGTAGCTGGGAAGAATGTGCACATGCGTCACACCCAGTTCCTTGAGATGGTCTATGCCCGTAGCCTCGCCCTCCGGGGTGCGTGTGCCACGCTCGGTCAAAGCCAGGAATTTGCCCTTGTGCACGATGCCGCTTGTGGGATGCATGCTCATGTCGCGGTGATGCATCTCATAGATTACGGCATCTGTTATGTTTTTCACCTCAGGCCCGCGGTCCTCGTTCCATCCGTCAGGATTAGTGCCTGCAAAGTCGATTATAGCGGCACGCTTGCCATTGGTGCCAACGGCTTTCGCCCATACTCCGGGAGTTTCATCAAGCCATCTTCCCGCGTGCTTCACGCGGAAAGTGTAAAACTTGCCGTAAAGCCTGGACGGGACGGACGCCCGCCATGTGCCGCTTTCGGCACGCAGCATGGCGAGGGTGTCTTCTGCGGCGCTGTTGCGGTCGGTAGGATACAGCAGCACTTGTGCGGCTTCAGCCTCGGGCGACCACAACGTGAAATGAGTGCCGGAGGAGTCGACGAGCAGTTCGAGATCAGAGCCTTCATAGGCAGGAAACGACGCAAAGCGCGCGTCGGATTCGGCCGCCATGGCAATAGTGGCGGCCATTGCGCCTATACAGGCTGTAAAAAGTCGGTGTTTCATGCTAATAGAATGTATGATATAATCAAGTAAATTCATTAATATCGGGCGCGGCCGCGCTCCGATGTGCCGCCTTACACGCCCTCGACCGACACCTCGGATGTAAGGTCGGTAAGGCGGTGCTCAAGCTCGGTAGTGCTCAGCCGCGTCTCCAGTTTTCCGCGGTGGGCAATGGATATGTAGCCCGTTTCCTCGCTCACCACTATCGCCACAGCGTCTGTAGCCTGGGCTATGCCGAGCGCCGAGCGGTGGCGCAGACCGAGCGAACGGGGCACGTCGCTGTCGTGGCTGACCGGCAATATGCATCCCGCAGCCTCTATGCGGTGGCGGGCTATTATCATGGCGCCGTCGTGCAGCGGCGAATTCTTGAAGAATATGTTCTCGATAAGGCGGGTATTGATACGGGCGTCAATCATATCGCCGGTCTTGGCATAGGAATCAAGCGGCATAGCGCCCTGCACCACTATCAGGGCGCCGGTCTTGCTCTTGGCCATGCTCATGCACGCGTACACCACCGCCATTACACGGCGGTGAGCCTCCGCCTCATGCCCCTCGCCTCCCGCGGCATGGTGGAAGATTTTGCGGAGGAAACGCCAGTCGCGATGGCTGCCCAGCTCCACGAGAAAGCGCTTTATCTGCTCCTGGAACAGGATTACGAGAATCAGCAGCCCTATGCTCATGAACTTGTCGAGGATAGTGCCCGTCAGGCGCATGTCGAGAATCTCCGAAGCCACCACCCACACCACAATGAAGGCCATTATGCCGTAGAAGATGTTGAGCGTGCCGCTCTCTTTCATCAGGCGGTAGATGTAGTACAGCAGCGCGGCTACTATTACTATGTCGAATATGTCTTTTATTCCGAAATCGAGCATAGCGTCAAATGTTTTTTTCGGCTGCGGAGCCACAAAGCCGGGTATACATTTCCACCACCTGCACGGCCTCGGCCACATCGTGCACGCGGAGAATGGAGGCCCCGCGCTCCAGCGCGAGCATGTTGAGAGCCGACGTAGCTGGCAGAGCGTCGGCGGCGTCTATGCCGAGGAGGCGTGTGGCCATCGACTTCCGCGACATGCCGGCAAGCAAGGGACGCCGCAAAGCGTCGGCCACCGTGCCGAGAGCCGACAGCAAAGCGTAGTTCTGTTCCAGAGTCTTGGCAAAACCGAATCCGGGATCGACTATCACATCTGCCACACCCATCTGCTCCAATCGGTCGACGCGTCCGGCAAGTTCCGCAATCACTTCCGCCACCACTCCGCGCTCGCCGTAGTCGGTGCGGGTCTGCATGTCGGCGGGAGTGCCCCGCATGTGCATCAGCACATAAGGAACGCGCAGCCCGGCTACCGTGTCGAACATTGCGGCATCAAGCGTGCCGCCGCCTATGTCGTTCACAATATCGGCCATGCCGCTTTCAACGGCACGCCGGGCCACTTCCGCACGGAAAGTGTCGACGCTCACCGGCATATCCTCTCCGACGGCCTTTCGAACCGCCCGCAAGGCCGGCTCAAGCCGCGCCCACTCCGTGGAAGCGTCCGGTGCTGATGCGCCCGGGCGTGTTGAACATGCACCCACGTCAAGCATATCAGCCCCCTCTGCGGCCATACGCTCCGCCCGGGCCGCCACTTCCGCTTCCGTGCACGCGCGAGACGCAGCATAGAACGAGTCGGGAGTTGCGTTGATGATACCCATCACCGCCGGACGGCTGTAGCGCACCAGGCGCCCTCGTATATTGATGCTCAACATGGCCGGAGAGAGTTTGGGATTATCTGTTGGCGCGCTTGCGCTCAATCTCGTCAAGTATGATTTTACGGATACGAAGATGGTGGGGCGTAACCTCCACATACTCGTCTTCCTTTATGTACTCCAGCGCCTCCTCAAGGCTGAACACCACAGGAGGAACGATGCGCGCCTTGTCGTCGGCGCCGCTCGCGCGCATATTGGTGAGTTTCTTCGATTTCGTGACGTTCACCACTATGTCGTTGTCCTTGGCGTTCTCGCCCACGACTTGTCCGGCATACACCTCCTCCTGCGGGAAGATGAAGAAGCGTCCGCGGTCCTGGAGCTTATCTATGGCATAGGCATAGGCCGTACCGGCCTCCATCGCTATGAGCGAACCGTTGGTGCGGCGTTCGATTTCGCCTTTCCACGGCTGGTACTCAAGGAAGCGGTGAGCCATTATGGCCTCGCCGGCAGATGCCGTGAGCACATTGTTGCGTAGTCCTATTATGCCGCGCGACGGGATATGGAACTCGATATGCACGCGTTCGCCCTGGGCGGTCATGCTCACCATGTCGCCTTTTCGACGCGTAACCATGTCGATTATTTTCGACGCATACTCCTCGGTGACATTTATCGTGAGCAGTTCCACCGGCTCGCATTTCACACCGTCGATTTCCTTGATGATTACCTGCGGCTGTCCCACCTGCAGTTCGTAGCCCTCGCGGCGCATGGTCTCGATGAGCACAGACAGGTGAAGCACACCGCGACCCGAAACCGTCCACACGTCCTCGTAGTCGGCTTTGCGCACACGCAGGGCGAGGTTGCGGTCAAGTTCGCGAGTAAGGCGGTCGCCCACATGGCGCGACGTCACAAACTTGCCGTCGCGGCCGAAGAACGGGCTGTCGTTTATGGTAAAGCTCATCGACATAGTGGGCTCGTCGATGGCTATACGGGGCAGAGGCTCGGGGTTGGCTATGTCGGCCACGGTGTCGCCGATTTCAAAACCATCGATACCCACGAGAGCGCAGATGTCGCCGCTGCTCACGCTTTCCACACGTTTGCGACCCATGCCCTCGAATGTGTGCAGTTCCTTCACGCGCTGGCGCACCACGCTGCCGTCGCGTTTGCAAAGGGCTATTTCCTGTCCCTCGCGGATAGTTCCGCGGTGCACGCGCCCGATGGCAATACGGCCCACATAGCTCGAAAAGTCGAGCGAGGTTATGAGCATCTGCGTATCGCCTTCTATCACTTCTGGCTCGGGTATATATTCGATAATTGCGTCGAGCAATGGCAATATGTTGTCGGTAGGCTTGTCGGGCGAAGTATTCATCCAGCCGTTTTTGGCAGAACCGAAAAGCGTCGGAAAATTCAGCTGCTCCTCTGTGGCGTCAAGACTGAACATAAGGTCGAACACCATCTCCTGCACTTCCTCCGGACGGCAGTTGGGCTTATCCACCTTATTGACTACCACTACAGGCTTCAGACCTATCTGAATGGCTTTCTGAAGCACGAAGCGGGTCTGAGGCATCGGCCCTTCGAACGCATCGACAAGCAGCAGACAGCCGTCGGCCATATTGAGCACACGCTCCACCTCGCCTCCGAAATCGGCGTGTCCGGGCGTGTCTATGATGTTTATTTTGTAGCCTTTATAGTTGATGGATACATTTTTCGATAGGATAGTTATGCCGCGTTCGCGCTCAAGGTCGTTGTTGTCGAGAATGAGTTCGCCGGCATTCTGGTTCTCACGAAAGAGGTTGCCGGCAAGAAGCATCTTGTCGACAATGGTTGTCTTACCATGGTCGACGTGCGCGATAATGGCTATGTTCCTGATTTTCTGCATACGCTATTGGATTTTCTTTCAACATGCAAATTTACGCATTTTTTCTTATTTGGGCAAATTGACTGATTCTCAGAGGGGTTTGAGAGGGCGTGGGTACTAATCGTGTACTTTTGTGGAAGTTGACGGAAAGCCGAGGAAATCAGATTTGATATTTTTGGCTTTCGTTAAGGATTTTTAATTACCACAATTTGCCTGTTTTTACCTCTGCCAACTCAGGGAAGTACACCTTCTCGCAGCCCTATAACCGGAAATGTTTATGAAGTAGCCGTAACTCCAAATCGTAATTTTGCGCACAAAAATACTCATAATTTTTGGAAAGAGGTAATCTCAGGCAACTAAATCTGATCTGTAAATCTGATGTACGCTCGATGCTGGACATCGAATATCCGTGTCGCCGTAGGATGTGCAACCGGGGACGGTTGTCCGCATCTTACGACTTAACACGGTCATTCCATGTCCCAGCAGGTAATTCAATCCACGTGGATAAAGACCGTCATTTGTCCTGCGCCTCCGTTACTCTACGACTTGAACAAATGCCGGACATTATCCTGTTCCGGGATTGCACTCTCCTTTCTTTTTATCACAGCCTGATAGTTGTCCTTGACAGGACGGTTCCGGATTTCTATATTGCCTCACTGCGATGCTGGACATCGAATAGCCGTGTCGCCGAAAGATGTGCAACCGGGGACGGTTGTCCGCATCTTACGACTGAACACGGCCATTCCGTGTCCCGCAGGGACTCAATCCACGGGGATAAAGACCGTCATTTGTCCTGCGCCTGCGCTACTCTCCGGCTTGAACAAATGCCGGACATTATCCTGTTCCGGGATTGCACTCTCCTTTCTTTTCTCTTTCTGCTATTTTCTTGTTTCCCCAGATTTTCATTATGATGCCGTTCAGTAAAGTCCGGCATTTTTGATTTCAATTTTGTCCTGTGGCTTTCCTGAATATCGGGGAGGCCATTTTCATCTGATGCGTACCTGAGCCTTGTGGGTCAGTTGGAGTTGCTTGCCAAAATAAACGTGTGGCAAAGGGACATTCGCGTCGATCCGGAAAAATCTCCACTCTGCGAGTAGTATTTTTCCGTCTTGCCGTGAACATCCTTTCTTTTGTGCCACACGCCTTTCAGGTGTCAAGCAACTCAAACAACCACACTGTCTTTGGACGCATGAGGTTAAAAAAAAGCCCCCACCGATATGAAAGCCACAGAACAACATACAAATAGGTCAAGGCAAGCTCGCCAATCCTCCTATCATTACCGCATAAGCAAGGCGGTTGCAAAGGTGGCGAAAGTGATACTGATTGTCATCGGAGCAATCGTTGGTCTGACTATCGGTTGGCTGATTAAAAAAATATTCCGAGGCATCGGGTGGATAATCTCAATCCTCTCCGCATTAGGGATGTAGTATTCCAGATAGAGGCTGGCGCGTCCGTCGCTCAGTTCGGACTGTTGGAGCTTGGGATTCTGTTTCTTGCGATTTTCTATTTTTGCCATAAACTATGAATTTTCCGCAAAGATAAGCGGGGTCATAAGATTTTGAAAATCGCCGTTTACAGTCCTTAACAATTCACTTGTCCCGAATGTTCTTGAAACGGGGTACAAAAGGTGTACTTTTTGAGAAAATCGCCCCATTTGCAGGCAAATCGCGGAAAAACAGCCTTTTGCTAATCCGTTTATTTGCTTGCATTTAATTTTATCCCCGTTTTTCCCGTTTTATATCGCGGAGAATTACGGATTTCGCACCAAAAATCCCTTATGGCACACGCGTTTTTTTTCAAAACCCGCAGCTACATGTAGCTGCGGCAAAACGGACACCGCCCCGCAGGCCGAAGCCTGCGGGGCGGTGTATAAAAACGGTTATAGGGCTTTATTCAGCATCGGGAGCCACACCCCACTGCTCGCGGGCAAGGCGGCAGTAGTTGTTGTAGCGCCACTGCGCGTTGTCCTTGGCGGCAGCGAACAGTTCGGCAGCCTCGGCGGGATACTGCTTCTGAACGGAAGCGTAGCGCACCTCGCCTTTGAGGAAGTCGTCAAACTTATTCCAGTCAGGCTGCTTGCTGTCGAGCGTGAAGGGGTTCTTGCCTTCGGCCTCGAGAGCGGGGTTATAGCGCCACAGGTGCCAGTAGCCGCATGCAACTGCGAGTTCTTCCTCACGCTGCGAACGTCCCATGCCCGACTTCAGGCCGTGGGCGATACAGGGCGAGTAGGCAATGATGAGCGACGGGCCGTCGTAAGCCTCGGCCTCGCGGATGGCGCGGAGCGTCTGAGCCTGGTCGGCGCCCATTGCGATCTGTGCCACATACACATAGCCGTAGGTCGATGCGATAAGGCCGAGGTCTTTCTTACGCACGCGCTTGCCGGCGGCTGCGAATTTGGCGATAGCGCCCATAGGAGTCGATTTCGAAGCCTGGCCGCCGGTGTTGGAGTACACTTCAGTGTCAAGCACGAGCACGTTCACGTTCTTGCCGGATGCAAGAACATGGTCAAGACCGCCGAAGCCGATGTCGTACGCTGCGCCGTCGCCGGCGATAATCCACTGCGAACGCGCCACAAGGAAGCCCTTGAGTTCGAGAAGCGACTTACAGAGGTCGCAACCGCAGGCTTCGCACAGAGGCACGAGCTTGTCGGCCACTTCGCGTGTCACACCGGCGCTGTCCGGGCTAGCGAGCCACTGTGCGGCAAGAGCCTTCATTTCGTCGGAGCAGCAGTCGCAGCTCTGCATGGACGTCATTATGTCGGCCACGCGCGATCGGATTTTCTCGGTGGCGATCTTCATGCCAAGACCGAATTCGGCAAAGTCCTCAAAGAGGGAGTTGGCCCATGCGGGACCGTTGCCGGCAGCATTTGTAGTGTAAGGAGTGGAAGGCACGGAACCCGAGTAGATGGATGAGCAGCCTGTTGCATTGGCCACCATTTCGTGGTCGCCGAAAAGCTGAGTGATCAGTTTCACGTAAGGAGTCTCGCCACAGCCGGAGCATGCGCCGGAGAATTCAAACAGAGGTGTGGCGAACTGGCTGTTCTTAACCATCTGCTTCACATCCACAAGGTTCTGCTTGCTGGCCACGTGTTCCACGCAGTAGTCCCATTCCTTCTGCACGTCAAGCTGGCTTTCGAGAGGCTTCATTTCAAGAGCCTTAACGCCTTTCTTGCCGGGGCATACGTCAACGCAGTTGCCGCAACCGAGACAGTCGAGCACATCCACCGCCTGCATGAAGCGCAGACCCTTCAGAGCCGGGCCCATGGCCGCCAGCGTCCTGTCTTCCGCGAAGGGAGCCGACGCCATTTCATTCTCGTCAATGAGGAACGGACGGATGGATGCGTGGGGGCACACATATGCACACTTGTTGCACTGTATGCAGTTCTCTTCGATCCATTCCGGAACGAATGCAGCCACACCGCGCTTTTCATAGGCGGCAGTGCCCTGCTGCCATGTACCGTCGGCAATACCGGAGAAATCCTTCACAGTAAGGTCGTTGCCTTTCTGGGCATTTATGGGACGCACCACGCGGCTGATGAATTCGGGCTCGTTTACAGCCTTCTTTTCATCGTCGGCAAGAGTGGCCCATGCGGGATCCACATCGAGTTTCTTGTACTCCGAGCCGCGATCCACGGCTTCGTAGTTCATATTCACGATATTCTCGCCCTTCTTGGCATAGCTCTTCACAATGAATTTCTTCATCTGCTCCACAGCAAGCTCCACAGGAATAACTTCCGTGATGCGGAAGAATGCGCTCTGCAGAATGGTGTTGGTGCGGTTGCCGAGACCTATCTCCTGAGCGATTTTGGTAGCATTGATATAGTAGACAGTGATGTTATGTTGGGCGAAGTAGCGCTTAACGTTGTTGGGCAGGTTCTTCGCAAGTTCCTCGCCTTCCCATATGGTATTGAGCAGGAATGTGCCGCCGTCACGCAGGCCGCGGGTCACATCGTAGAGGTGAAGATAAGCCTGCACGTGGCATGCCACGAAGTTGGGAGTGTTCACCAGATAGGTCGAGCGGATGGGCTCGTCGCCGAAACGCAGATGCGAGCAGGTGAAACCGCCGCTCTTTTTGGAGTCGTACGAGAAATACGCCTGGCAATATTTATCGGTGTTGTCGCCGATAATCTTGACCGAGTTCTTGTTGGCACCCACTGTGCCGTCGGCGCCGAGTCCGTAGAATTTGCCTTCGAACGTGCCGGGAGCGTCAAGGCTCAGCTCATCGCCCGTGGGCAGCGAAGTGAAGGTGACATCGTCCACGATGCCGATAGTGAAATGGTTCTTAGGCTCGGGCAATCCGAGATTCTCGTACACGGCCACTATCTGTGCGGGAGTGGTGTCCTTCGAAGCCAGACCGTAGCGTCCGCCTACGATGACGGGGGCGTTTTCCTTGCCGTAGAAAGCTTCTTTGACATCAAGATACAGAGGTTCGCCGTTTGCACCGGGTTCTTTTGTGCGGTCAAGCACGGCAATGCGCTTCGCAGTCGCGGGCACGGCGGCAAGGAGGTGCTTAACCGAGAACGGACGATAGAGGTGCACGGCCACAAGACCCACCTTTTCGCCTTTGGCGCGAAGATAGTCGATAGCTTCTTCGGCAGCCTGCGTCACCGAGCCCATGGCGATAATCACGCGGTCGGCTTCGGGATCGCCGTAATAGTTGAACAGGTGATACTCACGACCGGTGATTTTGCTGATTTCGGCCATGTATGCCTCAACGATTTCAGGCACTGCTTCGTAGTGCTGGTTGCAAGCCTCGCGGTGCTGGAAGAACACGTCGTCGTTTTCGGCCATGCCGCGTGCCACGGGAGCCTGGGGCGTAAGGGCGCGTTTACGGAAATCGGCCAATGCCTTGCGGTCGAGCAACGGAGCGAGGTCATCGGCTTCCAGAGCCTCGATTTTCTGTATCTCGTGGCTTGTACGGAAGCCGTCGAAGAAGTTCAGGAAGGGGATACTGCTGCGGATGGTGGACAGGTGGGCAACACCGGCCAGGTCCATAACCTCCTGCACGGAGCCTTCCGCAAGCATTGCGAAACCGGTCTGACGGCAGGCCATCACGTCCTGGTGGTCGCCGAAAATGCTGAGCGCATGCGATGCCAGCGTACGCGCCGATACGTGGAACACGGTAGGCAGCATTTCGCCGGCGATTTTGTACATATTCGGAATCATCAGCAGCAAGCCCTGCGAAGCAGTGTAGGTGGTGGTGAGAGCACCGGCCTGCAGGGAACCATGAACGGCACCTGCGGCGCCGCCTTCGCTCTGCATTTCCTGCACAAGCACTGTTTCGCCGAAAATGTTCTTGCGGCCTGCGGCAGCCCAGTCGTCGACATATTCAGCCATAGTGGACGAAGGGGTGATGGGGTAGATGGCGGCCACTTCCGAGAACATATAGCTCACGTGAGCGGCAGCCTGATTACCGTCGCAGGTAAGAAATTTCTTTTCTTTACTCATAAACGTAGGTAAAAGTTGGTTGTATACGAAATTATTGATTTACAATTTATTGCGGGCCGTCTGCACGAGGCCGCCCTTTCGCGATGCAAATATACGAAAATTCACGCACACAGGCAAAAAATCAAGCGATAAAGCCCGACAGTCAAGCCGGATTTATATCGCTTTAACTCTAATATACAGACATATACAAAAACGCATGCCACGGAGCGCCCACACAGAGACTCAATCGTCCACGCCCACTTTCTTTATGCCTCCAAGGGCATTGAATTTCAGTTCAACCCCGTCGGAAAGCTTCAGTTCGTAAGCCCCGCTGCGCTTTTTCGTTATCTCCGTTATATCCACTCCTTTGTGGTTTTTATTCACATAATTGCGGATGGCACGCAGTACAAGGCCGCTCGGAACGGCTCCTTTCTTCATTCTCACCGACGTCCACTTGCCGGAAGGGTTGAATTCTATTTTGGTGCCGTCGGTCAGGCGCACATCGTAATCGGTCTTTCTTAACAGATGCCTGTCCACCTTTATCATACCCACCTTCTTGCCGGGAAAATGCTTGGTCAGCATCTCGCGGGCCGTTTCCGGCAATTGTTCGCGGTCAAGAGTGTACTTGTCGGCGCGGGCAGCGAACACGACCGCCGTCACAAACGCCATCAGCAATAAAATCTTTCGCATATTCAGCTATGTTTTATTTTGAGTCCAGACTCTAAATGCTTTCGTGCGGCTTTATGTTCGTTTTTTTTGCTACCTTTACATCATAAAAATATATAATGATGGACATCTACGAAAAACGGCGCCGACGCGCCATTGCCCGCATCGCCGGCTTACCGGCTGTGAAAGTGTTGTTTGTGTGCCTCGGCAACATATGCCGCTCGCCGGCCGCACATGGCGTCATGCAGGCAATAGTCGACGCACACGGCGATTCCGCCCTATGGCACATAGACTCCGCAGGAACAGGCGATTACCACACAGGCGACCTGCCAGACCGGCGCATGCGCGTGCATGCACAGCGACGAGGCTACAGCCTCACGCACAGGGCACGGCAGGTACGCGAGACCGATTTCGACGACTTCGACCTGATTGTGCCCATGGATGCATCCAACGATCGCAACCTCATGCGCCTCGCACCCTCCACGGAACTTGCTGAAAAAATAGTGCCCATGGCAGCCTGGATAGACATCTGCACGCGCTACGACCATGTGCCCGACCCCTACTACGAAGGCGCCGAAGGCTTCGAACTCGTGCTCGACCTGCTCGAGAACGCCTGCAACAGGCTTTTCGACGACATCGAGCGCGAAAAAAAAGCTCCGGCCGAAAACAAATAGCGCACAAGGCGGTTTTCTATTAATAAGAAAACATTCGTCACACACACCGCATTATGCACATCGTCAGAAAAATAGTCAGAATATTGTTTTTCATCCTGTTCGGAGCCGTACTCCTGATAGCGGGCAGCATTTTGGCGCTCTATTCGCCATGGACTCAGGAAACACTGCGCCGTGCCGTGACCGAACGCTTTTCCGACCCCGAAGATGTGCAGATATGCCTTGAAAGCATCCGTCTGCGGCCGCCTCTGCGCCTCGAACTCGCAGGGCTCGACATCGTGCAGCACCGCGACACCGTGATTTCCGCCGACAGATTCAGCGCCGACATCGCACTGCTTCCGCTCATCGGCGGCACGGCCTCCGTAGCCGACGCGAGCCTCCAGGGCGGCTACTACCGCATCGGCGCACCCGATTCGGCCATGTGTCTGAACATCCGCGCCGACATCGCCGACATTTCCTCCGCAAGCGTGGCGCTCGCCACAATGGCCATCGACGTCGACGACGCCACGCTCAGCCGATGCCGCATAGACATGGTTCTGAACCCCGACACCGCCACCACTCCGGCACCTGCGGCTGCCGACACATCCGACATGACTTTGCGCCTCGGCCGTGTGCGGCTCCGCCAGTTGGACTACACCATGCGAATGCTCCCCGTCATCGACTCTCTCTCGACGCATATCGCAGACGCCACCCTGCTCGAAGGCAACATCGCTATGCGCGAGCAGTCAATATCGCTCCGGTCGCTCATCGGCAGCGGACTCGCCGCTGCCTACATCGCACCCGACTCGGCCACCATAGCCGCCACGCCCGTGGCTCCGGAATCCGCCCCCTCCGCACCATGGACTGTAACCATCGACAGCATAGCATTCGACTCATCACGGGCATTATACACCACCAACGGCATAAAGCCGCAGCCCGGACTCGACTTCGCCTACATAGAAGTAGATTCCATGAAGCTGCGCATCAGCGATTTCTACAACCGGGCGACCATAGTCCGCGTACCGCTCAGTATCAGCGCCACCGAGCGCAGCGGGCTGCGTCTCTCCACCCGCGGCACCCTCCTTGTCGACTCTGCGGCCCTGGCGCTCGACGCTTTCAGCCTTACCACCCCTGCCACATCTCTCGACTTCAGCTACATGATGGGTATGGGCGACCTTGCTTCCGACCCCACTCTCCCTGTGAGTGTTAAAGCAAGCGGACGCATCGGCACCGCCGACCTCCGCCTCATGTTTCCGGCGTTCACGCCATTTCTTGCCGGCTTACCGGCAGAAGGCATCACCGCCACGGCCGACGCATCCGGCACGATGGGAAAAATTGAAATCCGCACACTCGCTCTGCGGCTCAACGGGTGTCTGGACATGAACGCGTCAGGCAGTATATCGAATCCGATGCAGCCGCAGCACATGGGCGCCGACATCCGTCTTGCCGGACGCATATCCAACGCCGTTCCCATCGCCCGCAACTTCCTCGACCCTGCCACCATGCGCAGCGTGAGCATCCCGCCCATGAGTCTTGACGGCCGCCTGCGCATGACCGAAGGCATGAACATTGCCGGACGGCTCACGGCGCTCACAGGCAATGGCCGCATAGCCCTCGACGGCTCATGGAACAGCCGCGCGGAAAACTACCGTGCGGAAATCGACACCCGTGATTTTCCCGTCAACGCATTCATGCCTCTGCTCGGCGTAGGACGCGTCACGGCATCCGCCACCGCATCGGGCCACGGACTCGACATAGCGTCCGAGTCCACACGCATGAGCGCACGCGCCGACATCGGTTCGGCCGAATATTCAGGCCACATCTATACAGGCATCACAGCCGACGCCACGCTCGCATCAGGCACCGCACACGTGGAAATCAACTCCACCGACCCGGACATGCTCGCCCACATCACCGCCGAAGGAAATCCGGCCGGCGACATCCTCGACTGGGACGTCACAGCCGACGCCACACGCATCGACCTGCACGCACTCGGATTCTCGGCATCGGAAAACACCATATCAGCCACACTGCGCGCCAACGCTTCCTACGAAACACGCACGGCATACATAAAAGCCGACGCCACACTCGACCGCATGCAGATGCGCACAGCCACTGCCGAATACGACATCAGCGACATCAGCCTCGGATTCAGCACCGACTCTACCACGCAGGCCGCCCTTACCAACCGTGACTTCCACGCCGCTCTCGCCGTGGAATGCCCGCTCGACACCATTCTCGCAAGCACCGACAGCATCGCTGCGGCCATGACCGCCATGTCCGCGGCCCGACGCATTGATGCAGCGCGCCTGCAGCGCTCCATTCCGCGCATGACACTCACGGCACGCGGAGCCCGCGACAACTTTATAAACGACATGCTCGCACCGTCGAAAATGAGCGTAGACAGCATCCGCCTGCGCTTCGACAACGACAGTACCCTCGCCTTGGACGGCCGTGTACTCGGAGTGCACACGCCCTCGATTACCATCGACACCCTCAGCCTCGGCGCCGCACAGTTCGCAGGCACGATATTTTTCAATGCCGACGCCAACAACCGTCCCGGCACACTCGACAAATTCGCCCACGTAACCCTCAGTGGCCTCGCCACAGGCAACATAGCGGCCATGCGCGTGCGACAACGCGACATACAGGGTCTCACAGGCTACGACATAGGCCTGCAGGCCGTTATGGCCGACAGCGTGGTGCGCGCATCCATAATGCCGCTCAACCCCGTCATCGGCTATCAGGACTGGACCGTGAACGCCGGCAACTTCATCAGCTACAACACTTCCGACAGACACGTCGACGCCGATATCCGCATGAGTGGAGGAGGCAGCAGCGTTGAGATCTTCACCGAGCACATGCACGGCACACACTGGCAGGAAGACCTTGTGCTAAGCATCAAAAACATCCACGTCCAGGACTGGATAGCCCTCAACCCGTTTGCTCCTCCCGTCAAAGGCGACCTGAGCGCAATGTTCCGCCTCAACTACAACGAGCACATGCAGATCAACGGAAAAGGCACCGTCGACACCGACAACTTCTACTACGGGCGCGAACGCGTGGCCGACATACATGCCGAAGCCGACATCACCACCGCACCCGGCGGCGCGCTTACGGCAAGCGCCGACATTTCATTCGACGGACATCGCGCCATCACCCTGCGCGGAGCATTGAACGACAGCACGCTCACCGCGCCCATGAACCTTGACCTCTCAGTCATACACATGCCGTTGAGCGTGGCCAACCCCTTCCTCGGCTCATCCACCGGACGCCTTAAAGGCACCCTCAACGGCTCTCTCGACATCGTGGGCTCCACCGACTCGCCCACCCTCAACGGATGGCTTGCGCTCGACTCAGCGGCCGTGTACCTTGCCATGACCGCGACTGACTACCGCATCACGGCCGACACAGTGCCCGTTGTCGACAATCTCGCCACATTCCGCAACTTCGCCATATACGGCACCAACGACAACCCTCTCACGCTCAACGGCACAGCCGACATTCGCAACTTCGCATCACCGCAAATCGACCTCACCCTGAAGGCCCGCGACATGCAGGTAGTGAACTCCAGGCGCGCAGTGCGCGGAGCCGACGTCTACGGCAAGGCATTCGTCAGCCTCGACGCAAAAGCCGCCGGCAACTTCGACTTCATGCGCATCAACGCCGCCCTTAAGGTGCTGTCAGGCACCAATGTCACCTACGTGATGCCACAGGCTGCGGCCATGCTGCAGAACCGCAGCACCGGAGAGATGGTGAAATTCGTCAACTTCAACGACTCAGCATCCGTAGCGGCTGCCGACTCCGTAGCCCGTTCCGGCATGTCGATGCTCCTCGACGCCACCGTAGCCTTCGAACCCGCATCCACCATCAGCGTCGACCTCTCGGCCGACGGAAAAGACAAAGTGCAGATTCAGCCCACAGGCGAACTCTCCTACACACTCACACCCATGAACGACGACGGACGACTTTCCGGGCGCATCAACATCAACGGCGGATTCGCACGCTACAATCCCCCGCTCATGGGCGAAAAGCTTTTCAACTTCGACCCCTCCAGCTACGTGGCCTTCAACGGTCGCATGATGAACCCAACCCTCAACATCCATGCCGTAGACGTGATAAAAGCCAATGTCACACAGGAAGGGCAGAACTCACGTCTTGTCAACTTCAATGTCGGCCTCTCCGTCACAGGCACGCTCGAACAGATGAAAGTGGCCTTCGACCTCAGCACCGACGACGACATCACCGTGGCCAACGAGCTGCAGACCATGAGCCCCGAACAGCGAGCCAACCAGGCCATGAACATGCTCCTGTACAACACCTACACCGGCCCGGGCACTCGCGGCAACGCCGCACTCGGAGGCAACGCCCTGTTCTCGTTCCTCGAATCCAGGCTCAACTCCTGGGCGTCCAACACCATAAAAGGCGTCGACGTCTCCTTCGGCATAGACCAGTACAACCGCACAGTCGACGGCAACACCTCGTCCACTATGAGCTATAGCTACCAGGTTTCGAAATCACTGTTCGACGACCGGTTCAAGATAGTGATAGGCGGCAACTATTCCACCGATGCGAACGCCGACGAAAACTTCTCCCAGAACCTCATCAACGACATCTCCTTCGAGTACTTCCTCAACCGTGCGCAGACAATGTACATACGCCTTTTCCGACACACAGGCTACGAAAGCATACTCGAAGGCGAAATCACCAAAACCGGCGTAGGCTTCGTATATAAGCATAAACTCAACTCACTGCGCGACCTGTTCCGCCGTAACAGAAACACAACCGAGACACCGGAGTAGAAAAAAACGCGCCGCACCGCAAACAAAACACCCGCCAAAGCGTTATTGTAGCAGAACGCCAGAGAACATTCTCCGAAGGCGCACATAACAGTTACAATACCGAAATTCACATGAACTACCTCACACACGACAAACTCGTCATCGTCGGCGCAGCCGGCATGATAGGCAGCAACATGGCCCAGACAGCAATCATGATGGGTCTCACTCCGAACATCTGCCTCTACGACCCCTACGGCCCGGCGCTCGAAGGCGTAGCCGAAGAACTCCGCCATTGCGGCTTCGAAGGCGCTGAAATCACCTTCACCACCGACGTTCGCGAAGCATTCACCGGAGCAAAATACATAGTCAACTCCGGCGGCGCCGCACGCAAAGCCGGAATGACACGCGAAGACCTCCTGAAAGGCAATGCAGGCATAGCCGAAGAATTCGGTAAAAACGTGCGCCAGTACTGCCCCGACGTAAAACACATCGTCGTAGTGTTCAATCCCGCCGACATCACCGGACTGATAGCCCTACTCTACTCCGGCATCGAGCCGTCGCGACTCACCACACTCGCCGCACTCGACAGCACTCGCCTGCGCAGCGAGCTCGCCAAGCAGTTCGGAATCCCGCAGGACAGCATAACCGACGCACGCACCTACGGAGGCCACGGCGAACAGATGGCCGTATTCGCATCCACATGCCTCGTCGACGGCGTAGCGCTCACCGACATCATTGGCACCGAACGCTTCCCCGACAGCGCATGGCAGGAACTCCGCACACGTGTCGTACAAGGCGGAAAAAACATCATCGATCTCCGTGGCCGCTCCTCATTCCAAAGCCCCGCCTATCTGTCCATCGAAATGATAGCCGCCGCAATGGGAGGAAAACCGTTCCGTTGGCCAGCAGGCACATACGTAAACAACGACCGCTACAGCCACATAATGATGGCCACCGAAACATCCATCACGAAAGACGGCGTCGCATGTAAACCCATAAAAGGCACACCCGCCGAAATGGAGGAACTCGACAAGAGCTACCGCCACCTCTGCGCCCTTCGCGACGAAGTCATCGCCATGGGTGTCATGCCCCCCATCTCAGAATGGCATAAACTCAACCCACACCTCGACAAGCACACCTGCTGAAAAAGCGCATAGCGCCAAATCCCGATATCAGCCTCGGACAACGAACGCACCCGCACTCGTAGTCCGGGGCTTTCGTAGTCCTCCAAAAGGCAGAGCCGCATAGCTGCGGCTCTTTCGCCGACAACGACGCACGCGTACATCCATGATTACGAAATACGACGGAACGGATGATATAAAAAACTATTACTGTCCGCTAAACTTTTTTAGTAGCGGTTGAAAATTAGGGCTGGCACCTATTGCAGGAGTCAGCCCTAAATG
>VSPG01000008.1:29213-67722 GCA_009775265.1 Muribaculaceae bacterium | reverse complement strand
TTTTCGACATGGCCAAATTTTAATGCGGTTTTTAACAAATTTTTTGTTTCAACCGCGCTACAGCCATCCAAAAGCCGAATCCGCAGGCCTTTCCTCCGAAAAGCGAGTGCAAAGTTACAACCTTTCCACCAAACAACCAAATCTTTTATGCACTTTTTTGAAAAAATATTACGGAAAAATAATACAGAATAATGCAAATAGCTGACAACCACATGGTTGAGGAAAACACACAAACAAACATTTTTTCAAAGCGACTTACTCATATGCTGCATCAGCTCATCAACAGTATAATCAGCCAATGAAAAAGACACATTTATATATAACAAACAAAAAAGCAATCTGATTAACTAAGAGGTTGTTTAATAATCATTGTTAAACAATCTCTAAAAAGCCCGCGTTTCGCGGGCTTTTGTTAAACAAGGCATGTAAATCCGGTTCAGTCCTTTGCGGAATCCGCCGGAGGCTGGGGCTTGCCTTTGCCACGGCGGCCGCCGCGGTGGCGCCGCCGCTTTGTTTTTTCTGCCGGCGTCTGCTCAGTCACAGGCAGAGTCTGTGTCTGAGCCGTATTATTCTCGCCCTTTACAGCATGCGGTTTATCGCTCCGCCTTTTGTCGCGGCGCCCTCGCCCGCGGTTGCCCGATGGTTTGTTTCCGCGGCTTTTCTGGCCACGCCCCCTGCCCGACGGCTCAAACTCGGGCAACGAACCGAATTCCGAGGGTATTTCTTCGCGGCGCACAGGTTTTCCGAGAAAATCCTCTATGCCGGCAAAACGCTCCTGGTCGCGCTCACCCACAAGCGTGACAGCCGAGCCTCCGGCACCGGCACGCGCCGTGCGGCCGATTCTGTGCACGTAATCCTCCGCCTCACGGGGCACATCGTAGTTCACGACAAGAGCTATGTCGTCAATATCTATGCCACGCGCCAGTATGTCGGTAGCGACAAGCACATCCACGCGGCCGCCGCGGAAATCATGCATCACTTCGTCGCGACGCGCCTGCTCAAGGTCGGAATGCATCTCGGCACTCTTACATCCGGCACGGCGCAACTCACGGTTCAGTTCCTTCACCTTAAGTTTCGACGCCGCAAACACTATCACCCGCTTCGACGCCTTAACTTCGAAAAGATGGCGCAGGATAGGAGTCTTCTGACGCTCGTGGCACACCACCGCCGACTGGTCGATGCTGTCGGCCGGACGGCTCACTGCAATCTTCACCTCTGCCGGATGGTTGAGTATTTTCTGCGCCATCTGCTTGATTTTAGGAGGCATCGTGGCGGAGAACATAAGCGTCTGGCGCGTGTCAGGCGTTTGCGCCACTATCTGCATTATGTCATCATAGAAGCCCATGTCGAGCATGCGGTCGGCTTCGTCGAGGATAAGCACCTGCACCTTGCTCAAATCCACATACCCCATGCTCATGTGCGCAAGCAGACGCCCCGGGGTAGCTATCACCACATCGGCACCCATTTTCAGCCCCCGCTGCTGCTGCGCGAACGTGGCTCCGTCCGTGCCTCCGTAGATGGCCACCGAGTTTACCGGCAGGAAATAGGAGAAACCCTCCATCTGGCGGTCTATCTGCTGCGCGAGCTCGCGGGTGGGCGACATTATTATACAATTGATGGCATCAGGCTCGGGCTGGGAGGCGAGACGGTCGATGACGGGCAGCAGATAGGCTGCAGTCTTGCCGGTACCGGTCTGCGCTACTGCTATGAGGTCGCGCCCTTCGAGCACAGCCGGAATGGCCTGTTCCTGAATCGGAGTGCATTCGCTGAAGTGCATGGCGTCAAGAGCGTCAAGAATATCGTCACTGAGGTCTAACTCGTCGAATGTCATAGAGTCTGTGTTATTTCGTTTTGATTTTCAGTCATTATTATATATGTGGCATTCCGCCGCAGGCCTGAAAGACGCAGGCGCATGAGCGCGCTTTGCCTGAACAGCGACGCAAAGCGTCCACGCGTAAGCCCCGCCGCTTCCGCAGGAGTCAGGGCAAGCACTTCGGCACGCGCCTGCAAGTCGGGCAGCGTGGCCGCACATCCCGCCGAAGCCTCACGCGCATCGGCAGGACATACGCGGCTGCACACATCGCAACCCGCAAGCCGGCCGTGCAGCCGCACGCCTTCGGGCAGCGGTCCGCGGTGCTCTATGGTGATACACGAAAGGCATTTCCGGGCATCGACTCCGCCGCGGCCGTCGAGCGCCGACGCCGGACAAGCCATTACGCACCGTCCGCAGCCGTCGCACAACTCCTCCTGCAACGGCTCCGTAGCAGGCAGCACTGCCGTGCAGACTATTTCGCCCAGCACCACATCTGCTCCCGCGCCCGGCACAATCAGCTTTCCGTTGAGGCCAAACGTGCCCACCCCGGCAATCTTCGCCCAATAGCGTTCGCGCAGCGGCGCGGAATCCACACACACGCGTGTCTCGCCGCCGAAACTCTCCCGCACAGCGGCCGCCACCTGTTCAAGGCGCTCGCGCAGCACTATATGATAGTCGCGCCCGAGCGCATAGTCGGATATATGCGCGCTATGGCTCGCCTGCCTGTAGGAGAACGCACACACGACAATGCTGCGCGCGCCCGCCAGCAGAAGCTCCACATCCGCACGCACATCGGCATAACGCTCCATGTAGTCCATCGGCCCATGGGCGCCGCGTGCTATCCATGAGTCAAATATTTTCCGGTCGGCGTCGGCCACCGGAGCCGCCGCCGCCACACCCCAGGCACATGCTCCCGCACCGCAGCACAGGGCATCAAGCATCTCCGGTATGGAAGCGGAACCGTTCATTGCATCGGCAGCACTTCAAAAGAATACCCCTCCGCCTGCAGCCATTCTATAGCCGCCGGCAGAGCATCGCGCAGATTCCGCTCGGCCTTGAGAGAGTCGTGGAACACTATTATGCTGCCATTGCGGGCATAGCGCCGCACATTGTCCACCACACGCGCAGGGGTCAGGCGGCGGGAATAGTCGCGCGTCACAAGGTCATACATTATTATATTATAATGATGCTTTATGGCTGCGGCCTGCTTCCAGCGCATGATTCCGTGCGGAGGCCTGAACAGCGGACTGTCGAGCAGAGCGTCGGCCTCGCATATGTCGCGCCAATAGGTGCGCGCAGTCACCTTCATGCCCTGCAGGTGGTGCATTGTATGGTTGCCGTAGCTATGGCCGCGGCGGCGCACCTCCTCGAGCAGTCCGGGATGGCGGCGCACATTGTCGCCCACCATGAAGAACGTGGCACGCACGCCATATCGGTCGAGCGTATCAAGCACCCACGGAGTCACTTCCGGCACGGGTCCGTCGTCGAAAGTGAGGTACACAGTCCGCTTGCGCCGCTTTTTAAGGCGCCACACCGCCTCCGGAAACAGGAGGCGGTAGAGCAAAGGCGGCTGTTCGATAAACATCGGCTGCGCGTCAGATTATCCTACTCCAGTCGGCGCGGTCCACACCGTACTTGTCCTCAATATCCTTCGTGCGTGCAAGCGGATCCACTCCGGCAGTCTTATGCGCTTCGAGCATCATGGCGCCTTCGAGAGCCACTGGCGGCAGAGAGCCTATTTCGGCATCGGCAGGAGCGCCGGCGGCCTTGCGGAGGTCGTCCACGCTGTACCCGTCGACATACAGAAGCGGGAACACACGCAGCGCATACTCCATCGGCAGGCGTTCGCCCACAGCATCGAGCAGTTGCTGCTGTTCGGGAGTGCGCTCAGGCATATTGCGGAGCTTTTCCACCACATCCATCTGGTTCTGCATGCCCACAACCATGCCGAGATACTGCAAGGCGGCATCTTCGTTGCGTCCAAGAGATGCGCGGCGCGAGGGCGTCAGCGACGACGCATAGCGCACAAGCTGGGCATAGCGCTCCTCTGCGGCATCGAGCAGCCCGCGCGCACGTTCAAGGTCGGAAGCGCGGCCGGTGTCGAGCCACATGTCATAGTATTTGCAAGCGATATACACATCCATCATGCCGTCCCACGGCGAGGCCTCAGCCGGAAGTTTCTCCAGAATGAGCTCGAGCAGGTTGCGTGCCATGTCGCGTTGCGTGGCAGGCACCTCAAGCCCGTGGTCGGAAGCATACGTCTTGGCAAAATAGCTTGCCGGGGCATCCGGCTGCAGAAGCAGGTCTTCGGCCGTGGTGAACAGCGCCGAGCGTGTCGACGCCACCATGCGGCGCACAGTCTCGTCCAGATACAGACCTGCCGCATCGGGAGCGTCCAGACCGCCCCAGCGGAACTTCGTAAAGGCGTTTTCGTAAGACTTGAGCGCATTCACGTTCACAGGCGCGTCGCGGAAAGGCGTCACCTCATACGCCATGCCGGTGGCGCTCAGGTAGGGACTGAGACCCAGGTAATACGAACTCGGCACAGTGCATGCGAAATAGAACGGACGCTTCCATCCGTCGGACAGCGAGCGGGCAATCATGTCGAGCGACAGCGTGCGGCTGAGGGTCATGCCCGAGCCGAGGTTGCGCAGGTTGGTGCGCGGAGCGTCGAAATGGCGCATAAGCACAGAGGCCGAATCGGCGGGGCTGACACCGTAGCGTTCGAGAGCGGCCACCGTGTCCACGTCTATGCGCACGTTGGGGCGCGTCAGGAAATGCGCGCCGAACATCTTGTCGTCCGAACCGTACAGCTCGGCAAGCGCGTCGGAAGCCGACACAAGGCTGTCTGTGCGCGGAATCACGAAACTGTAGGCAAGGCGGTCGTAAGCGTAGTCCGAAGGCTTGGCGAACATGCCAATGGCTTCGGCCTCATACGAGGGGTGGCGCAACTGGTTGGCATACCAGTCGGTAGTAAGATAGCTGAGGTTCACCACGCGCACATCGCGGCGCACGCCTTCCACCTCCTGCGCGTACCACAGAGGGAACGTGTCGTTGTCGCCATTCGTGAATATGACGGCATTCGGGTCGAGGGATTCAAGGTAGTTCATGCCGAAATCGCGCGCGGCATAGCGCCCGCTGCGGTCATGGTCGTCCCATGTCTGCGACACCATCTGCAAAGGCACCGCGATGCCTATTGCCACAGCCACACCGGCCGCAGCCCATTTCTGGCCTTCGCCGGGCTCGCGGCCTTTGGACAGGCTTTCCAGAAGGTCGCGCAGCAGATAGGCTATCGCGGCCACGCCCATGCCTATCCATATCGCGAATGCGTAGAACGAACCGGCAAAAGCATAGTCGCGTTCGCGCGGCTGTCCGGGAGTCTGGTTAAGGTAGAGCACTATGGCTATGCCCGTCATGAAGAACAGGAAGAATATCACCCAGAACTGCTCAATGCCGCGCTTGCCGTCGGGGCCGAAATTGCGCAGCGCCTGCCAAAGCAGACCGATGAGACCCAGCAGCAGAGGCAGCATATAGAACACATTGTGCCCCTTGTTGCCTTTGCCGAACTCGTCAGGCAGCAGGCTTTGGTCGCCGAGGCGCATGTTGTCGATGAAAGGTATGCCCGAAATCCAGTTGCCGAGATGAGGCTCGCCGTTGCCCTGGATGTCATTCTGGCGTCCCGCGAAGTTCCACATGAAGTAGCGCCAGTACATGTGGTTGAGCTGATAATTGACGAAATAGCGCAGATTCACATCAAAGCCCGGCTTCCACGCGGTAGTCTGCTGCACGGGGTTGCCCATGGCATCGACTGCCGTAGTCACAGTGCTCTGGTGGTGCAGATACGGCGCCACCTCGTAAAGCGGCGCATATCCCGTTTCGGCCCAGCGCTTGCGCACAGACGCGGGGATGTCTGCAAGGTCAGGGGTGGAATACTCCGCCCAGCCCTTATATCCGCTCACATGGCCTGCCCTGTCGTCGGTGCTGTAGATGCGCGTGAAAAGCATCTTCATGTCAGGCACGTTACGGTAGGACGGCTTGTCGCTTTCCTGCACATATTCGTCGGCCTGCAGGGGCGACGTTTTCGACACCTTCGACCACAGCGGTTCCGGATCGTTGTAGGCGCCGCCGTTCTCGTCGCGCAGATAGCCGTCGAGCACCTTGGTTACGGGGCGTCCGTTGGCATCCACACGCACAAAGCTGTTGCCGTTTCCGTCGTCCACGACGTCAAGTTCCTCGGCAAAGGCCACGCCATAGAACAGCGGGCGCTCGCCGTACTGCTCGCGGTTCATATAGGACGCGAGGGCAAACACATTGTCCGGGGCATTCTGGTTCATCGGCGTATTGGCCGACGCACGTATCAGCAGCAGGGCATAGCTCGAATAGCCCACGAAAATCACGAGCACACCGAGCATAACCACGTTAAGCACACGCACAGGAAGTTTCGGGCAGAACACGAACAGCCATCCGGCAAGCGCCACTACAATGACGGCGGCCAGCCACCACGGGCCGATGAAAGGCAGACCGCTGAGAGTCAGCCCCAGCAGGCAGCTCCAGCGGATGGATGCGGCACTTTTCTGATGATACAGCGCCGACACCGCCCAGCACAGCACGCCCACGAGCACCACGGCATAGATGAGCACGCCCATATTGTAGCCGAGGCCCACTTCGTTGACGAAGAAAAGTTCGAACTGCTGCGCCACCTTCATGAAGCCCGGCACAAGTCCGTAAAGAATGGCTCCCACCAGCACGCAGGAAAGCCCCAGCGCCACGAGCGAGCCTTTGGCGTTCACATTGCGCCACTTGCGGTAGTAGAACACAAGGCCGATGGCCGGGATGCAGAGCAGATTGAGCAGATGCACCGCTATCGAAACGCCTATTATATAGGCTATAAGCACGAGGTAGCGGTCGCTGTGCGGCTCGTCGGCATGGCTCTCCCACTTGAGGATGAGCCAGAACACCAGCGCCGTGCACAGCGAGGAAAACGCATACACCTCGCCTTCCACGGCCGAGAACCAGAACGTGTCGCTCCATGTGTAGGCAAGCGCTCCGCAGAGGCCCGAACCCATGATTATGACAAGCTTGCGCAGAGAGATGTCCGTCGCATCGTCGCGCACGATAAGCCGACGCACGAGGTGCGTCACCGTCCAGAACAGAAGCAGGATGGTGGCCGCGCTGAAAAGCGCCGACATGCAGTTGACCGCAACCGCAGCCGTGTCCATGCCGCCGCCGAAAAGCGTGACGAAGAAACGCGCCGTGAGCATGAATATGGGGTTGCCCGGCGGGTGTCCCACTTCAAGTTTGGCGCCCTGGGAGATGAACTCCGGGCAGTCCCAGAAACTGGCCGTCGGCTCGATGGTGAGCAGGTACGTCACCGCAGCGACGACAAAGCACAGCCATCCGAGCGCGCTGTTGACTATTTTATATCTTTTCATATGGCAGTGGATGTTAGATGGAGAGCCTGCGGAGCGTGTTGAGCAGCTCGCGGTTTATAGGCTTGTCGTTCTTGATGGCTTTGGAGAAAGGCACATAGACGATTTCGTCGTTGCGTATGCCTATCATCACATTGCGCTGGTCCTCCATGAGGGCGTCGATGGCAGCGGCGCCCATGCGCGACGCAAGGATGCGGTCGTGGGCCGTAGGCGAGCCGCCGCGCTGCAGGTGGCCGAGGATGGACACACGCACATCGTAGCCGGGGTATTCGTTCTTAACGCGTTCGGCCATGCCCATGGCGCCTCCCGTGACCGGACTTTCAGCCACAAGCACTATCGACGAGTTCTTGCTCTTGCGGAATCCGTTCTGTATAAGTTCGGCAAGCTGGTCCACCTCCGTGCTTATCTCAGGGATTATCGCCGCCTCGGCGCCCGAAGCTATGGCTCCGTTGAGGGCAAGGAAGCCAGCATCGCGCCCCATCACCTCTATGAAGAAAAGGCGCTCGTGGCTGGTGGCAGTGTCGCGGATTTTGTCCACACAGTCCATGATGGTGTTGAGCGCCGTGTCGTAGCCTATCGTGGTGTCGGTGCCGTACAGGTCGTTGTCAATGGTGCCCGGCAGGCCGATAATCGGAAGGTTGAACTCATTGGCGAAAATGCGGGCGCCCGTCAGAGAGCCGTCGCCGCCTATCACGACAAGAGCGTCTATCTCGTGGCGGCGCAGCACATCGTAGGCCAGACGGCGCCCCTCCGGAGTCTGAAACTCCTTGCAACGCGCGGTTTTAAGTATAGTGCCGCCTTGCTGTATTATATTCGATACATTCTGAGTACGGAAATCGACTATTTCATCTGAAATAAGACCGCGGTAGCCGCGATAAATCCCTTTTACCTTAAGACCGTTGAAGATGGCCGAGCGGGTCACCGCACGGATTGCCGCATTCATGCCCGGAGCGTCGCCGCCTGAGGTGAGAATGCCTATGCACTTAATCTCTGCCATATTTATGGATGGAATTGGTTTGCTATAGTAATGCTAATGAAGTGCAAAATTAACACATTATGGCCACACTTGCCACAACACCCCTTTTTATTTAGTTTTTTTTAAATCTGAGACACGCCGAAGCACAGGGGCTGCGCCGTAATTGAATCACGACGCAGCCCCATCATTCACCAGAATTGCACAATGCCTTTGGGACGGCACTGCACGCCAACCTTTTAAACAATCTCTAAAGTCTATTCCTTAAGCTATTCATCGTAGCTCTCCGGATACGGCAGACTGCCGTTCTGGAACATCCACTCTGCTCGAGTTCGTCAAGCATCAGCAGCACGTCGGCGAAACGGATGTATATGGCGTCATTGAGGTTGTCGTACTGGTTGCTGTTCGCCATGCCGCCGCCGTAGGCGTAGAAGAAGTTTTTGTATATGGTGGACGCGTCGGAGCCGGAATAGCAGGTGGAAACGATGTGTTTTTTGTTATGCAGGAGTGTTTTCTCCACCTCCTTGGGGTCGTTGCCGGTATGCGTCGGGAGTTCCGTCTCCTGTCCGGGCATCCAGTTGCCGCTCATAGCCCTTACGCTGTATCTGCACTTGAAACCCGGGGCAGTTCACGCGACATCACCCTGCACGGCGAAGCCTCGGCGAAGTCATGGACATGCTGCGTCTCAGCGCCCCGGTCTCGTGCACGGCCGGAGAACCCGACTCGGCGGGATGCCGTCAGAAAATCCGCATCAGGAAAGTTTAGAGCTCAGCGGCGCTTCAACGACACGTAGGTGTACCGCACGCCGCCGTCGGAGTCGGCATGCGGGCCGTCTTCCGCCTCCGTCTGCCACAGGGCGGGGTCTACGGCAGGAAAGAAAGTGTCGGCGTCGGGCACGCTCCCGTCCACAAGCGTGAGCTCGAGATTGGTGGCCATGTGCATGCATTCCGCATATATCTGCCCGCCGCCTATCACCATCACCTCCCCGGCGCCCGCACACATGGCTATGGCAGCCTCGAGGCTCGGCGCCGTCTCGGCGCCCGCAGGAGCATACCCGGTGTTGCGCGTGACAACGATATTGCGCCGTCCGGGCAGAGCGCCCGGCAGCGACTCGAATGTGCGGCGCCCCATCACCAAAGGCTTGCCCATGGTGAGACGCCGGAAGCGGCGCATATCCTCGGAGATGCGGAACAGAAGCCTGCCCCCGCGGCCTATCGCGCCGTCGGAGGCCAAGGCGGCTATGATGGTTATTTTCTGGTTCATACGCTTACGGTGCCCTTTATGTGGGGATGAGGGTCGTAGCCCTCTATGGATATGTCAGAATAGTCGAATGCGAAAATATCTTTCACATCGGGGTTGAGTCTCAGCTGCGGCAGCGCACGCGGGTCGCGCGTAAGCTGCAGACGCACCTGGTCGAGATGGTTGAGGTAGATGTGCGCGTCGCCCAGCGTGTGCACGAACTCTCCCGGCTTAAGCCCCGTGGCCTGCGCCGTCATGTGCAGCAGCAGGGCGTACGACGCTATGTTGAACGGCACGCCGAGAAAGCAGTCGGCGCTGCGCTGGTAAAGCTGCATGCTCAGGCGGTCGCCGTCCACATAAAACTGGAACAGGATGTGGCACGGCGGCAGCTTCATGTTCGGCAAGTCTGCCACGTTCCACGCGCTCACAATGTTGCGGCGACTGTCGGGATTGTGTATTATGGTATCCACGGCCTGCGCCATCTGGTCCACGGCACGGCCGTCGGGTCCCGGCCACGAGCGCCACTGGTAACCGTAAATGTGGCCGAGGTCGCCCGTATCGGGGTCGGCCCATTCGTTCCATATCCGCACCCCGTGCTCCTGTAGATAGCGCACATTGGTGTCGCCGCGCAGAAACCACAGCAGTTCATAGATTATGGATTTCATGTGCAGCTTTTTCGTGGTAAGCAGCGGGAAGCCGTCGGCGAGGTCGAATCGCATCTGCCTCCCGAACACGCTGCGCGTGCCGGTGCCGGTGCGGTCGGAGCGGTCGCGGCCGTTGCGGAGTATGTCGTCGAGCAGTTCAAGATATTGTTTCATGGGTCAGGTATATCACAGGTATATCAACTGTTTATTCGGCGCCTTCTATGACTATGGCCTTGTACGGCGACGACGGGCACACCGCCTCGCACTGCCCGCAGCCCACGCACTTGTCCATGTCCACCACCGGCCCCCTGCGTCCGTCGGAGAAGCGGGTCATGGCTATTGCGCCGTACGGGCAGCGGCGCGCACACCGGCCGCAGGAGCGGCCTTGCCCGTAAGCGAGGCAGTTCTGAAGGCGCACCCGCGCCTTGCCTATGACATAGCGGCGTTTTTCTTCGAGAGTGAGAGGCACGAGCGCGCCCGTCGGACACACCTGCGTGCAGGCGTTGCAGTCGGTGCTGCAGGCCACACGGCCGTAATCCAGAATCGGCACCATGGCGTGTTGCAGCCCGTATGCGCGCACCGAAGGCTGTATCACCCCCGTCGGGCAGGCCGACACACACGCGCCGCATGCCGTGCAGCGCCTCAGAAATCCACGGCGCGTAGGAGTTCCCGGAGGCGCGGGAGCGTTCAGGGGCACGAGCGGCTGAGGGTCCCACGCAGCGGAGCGGCGACCGGAAGCCGACGAGGCCACCGCGGCCACGCCTGCTGCTGCCGCCACGACGCCGAATTTCAGAAACTTGCGGCGGTCGAGACGTTGCGGAGCGCCCGCACAGCCGTCCATCGATGCCGCCGCAGATGGCGCCGCGCCCGCACGCTGCATGAGCGGCATGGCCAGGGTGTGGCGGCCGCGACGGTAGGTGACGGCATCATTGACACACACGTCCATACAGTTGAAGCACACCACACAGCGGGCCGGGTCGATGGTCATGTCGGAGGGATTGATGCACGAGGCCTTGCACACGTCCACGCAACGCAGGCAGCGCACGCACAGGTCCGTGTTCACGTCTGCGTGGAACATGGAGTTCCGTGAAACAATGCTGAGCGCCGAGCCCACCGGACACCATGTGTTGCACAGATAGCGGCCGCGGCGCCACGACACGGCCGCCACCGCTGCCAGCGTGGCAAAGGCCACGGCAGCCGAAAGCACGCCTATGCCTGCGGCGCGGCCCGCCGGCAGCGCCACGAAAGCGCGCAGCCCCGACACGATGCGTGCATAAGCGCTGTAGGGGTCGAGAAGCGAAGGTATGACGCCGAACCCGAGCAGCATGCAGAGCACCACGACAAAAAGCACGGAATAGCGCCCGCGGATGCCCGCCTCGCGGAACTTATAGCGCGACCGACGGCGGCGGCGCAGATGTTCCACGGCCATCCGCAAACGTTCCACACCGTCCATCAGCGCACCCATCGGGCAGGCCGTGGAACAATATACACGGCCGAAAGCCATAGTCGCGGCCGCCCATAGAGCCAGCCACAACACGCTGCACGACATCACGGCGGGCACAAGCTGCATGCGCGTGAAAATGCAGCGGGCGCCGACGCCGACACACAATGTCAGCCCGACTGCCAGAAGCACGGCCACAAAGCGCCGTGCCGCCCGTATATTGCTGTACTTTTTCATCAAGAGTACAAAGATATGCAATATTTGCAAAATAATAAGTAACTTTGCGATGCTTACATGTGTTTTACAGACACAACCCCAACAACCAACGATTATGGAATCAACAAGACAAGCCAAAATAGCACGCCTGCTGCAAAAGGAACTCAGCGAGATATTCCGGCAGCAGACAGCCAAGACCCACGGCACACTTGTGACGGTGACAGCCGTGCGCGTGTCGCCCGACCTATCCGTGGCCCGCGCCTACCTATCCGTATTTCCCAGCGACAAAGGCGCGGCCATGCTCGAAAGCATCAACGCCAGCGCCCGAACCGTGCGCTACGAGCTCGCCCAGCGGGTACGCTTCCAGCTGCGCAAGACCCCGGAACTGACATTCATGCTCGACGATTCCCTGGACTATATAGAGAACATCGACCATCTGCTCGAGAAATGAGCCTGACCCCGCACAGTGCCTGCCCTCCTGCAAACCTTTGAAATAGCCCGACGCTACCTGCACTCGCGCAAAAGCCATTCCGCCGTCAATGTCATATGCGGCGTGGCTGTGGGCGGTGTGGCCATAGCGGTAATGGCCATTGTGGTGGTGCTGAGCGTGTTCAACGGCTTTGCAAGCCTTGCGGAAAGGCAGATGGGACGCTTTGACGCCGACCTGCGCATCGAGCCGGCGGCCGGAAAGACACTCGCTGCGGCCGACAGCCTGCGCTCCCTCGTAGCCTCCATGCCGGAAGTGGCGGGGGCGGCGGCCGTGATAGACGAGCGGGCGCTCGCCGTGTCCGGCACCTCGCAGATGCCGGTGCGCATAAAAGGCGTCGGCGACACATTCCGGAGCGTCACGGCCATGGACTCAATCACCATAGACGGCACATACGGCACCGACAGCGTGTTCGGCCGGCCGGCGGCCCATCTTTCGGTGGGTGTGGCGGCCTACCTCGGCCTGCACCCGTCGCCCGACAATGTGCTGGGCATATATGTGCCGCGACGCCTCGGGCGCATAAACCCCGCCAACGCGGCCACGGCGTTCCGCGGCGATTCGCTTGTGGCGATGTCGGTGTGGCAGACCGAACGCCCCGACTACGATGCCGACCGGCTGCTGCTGCCCATCGAAGTGGCGCGCAGCCTGCTCGAATACTCCGCAGCAGAGGCCTCGGCCGTGGAAGCCTCGCTCAAGGCTGGCGCCGATGCCGACAAGACCGCCGCACAGATACAGAAAACGCTCGGCGACGACGTGCGAGTGCTCACACGCGCACGGCAGAACGCCGACTCGTTCCGCATGATAGCCGTGGAGAAATGGCTCACGTTCCTGCTGCTCGTGTGCATATTGGCAGTGGCGTCGTTCAACATAGTGTCCGCGCTGTCGCTGCTCGTAATCGAAAAACGCGACAACATGGCCACGCTGCGCGCCATGGGCGCCACACGCGCCGCCACACGCGCCGTGTTCATGTGGCAAGGCGCGCTGATAGCCCTTGCCGGCGGCCTCCTCGGCATAGTCCTCGGCGTGGCGCTATGCCTCGTCCAGCAACATTTCGGCATAGTGCGCCTGAGCGCCGACCCTTCGGCACTCACCGTCGACGTATACCCCGTGGAACTGCACGCCGCCGACCTCCTGGCGGTGGCAGCGGTAGTCGCAGCAGGCGCCGCAGCCTCCGCCCTCGTCACCCGACTGTTCACAAAAGACCTGGAATAATGCAGACAGTATTGTTTCACCAGACCGTATTCGGTCCCATACACTCACGCCGCCTCGGCATATCGCTGGGCATAAACCTGTCACCCCTCGACGGCAAGATATGCTCGTTCGACTGCCTGTACTGCGAAGCGGGCTACAACGCCCAGGGCGCAGGCACCACCGGCCTGCCCGCAAGGGAGGACGTGGCACGGCTGCTCGAGGAAAAATTAGGCGAAATGCGTGCCGCCGGCACCGCCCCCGACGTCATAACCTTTTCAGGCAACGGCGAGCCCACGCTGCACCCGCACTTCGCAGGCATCGTCGAAGACACGCTGCGGCTGCGCGACGCCTATTGCCCCGGAGCAAAGGTGAGCGTGCTGGCCAACAGCACCCAGCTGCACCGCCCCGACGTGGCGGAGGCGCTACGCAAGGTCGACAACGCCATCCTCAAGCTCGACAGCGCCGTGGAAGCCACAATGCGCGCGCTCGACCGCCCCGCAGCGCCGTCGTTCACGGTGGCCCGCGTGGTGGAGCAGCTCTCCGGTTTCGGCTCCGCCGCCATAGTGCAGACCCTGCTGACGCGCGGCACACACGGCACGCAGACCGTCGACAACACCACTCCCGCCGAACTCGACGCCCTCATAGAGGCATACAGGCGCATAGCCCCGCGCGAAATCATGCTCTACACCATCGACCGCCGTACTCCCGAGCAGTCGCTGCAACGCATTCCGAAAGACGAACTCGAAGCCGCGGCGGCGCGCATCACCGCAGCCACAGGCGTGCCCGTGCAGGTAAGCGCATGAGTTGCGACTTATTGGCACGAAATTTGTTATAGACAATAGTAAATATATATACAAAGCAAGAACAACATGGACAAAGAACTCGACCGCCTCAGCTATGCCCTTGGCATGAGCATGGGCCATAACTTCAAATCATCAGGCATCGAAAAAGTGGACAGCGCCGATTTCGCAGCCGGCGTGGCCGCCGTGTACGAAGGCGCCGAACCCCGCATCAGCTACGACGAAGCCAAAAACATAATCCGCGAATACTTCACCGCCCTCGAGGCCAGGCAGCAGGAGGCCGCCAAAGAAATGGCAGCGGTCAACGCCGCCGCAGGCGAAGCATTCCTCGCCGAAAACGGCAAGCGCCCGGAAGTGAACACCACAGCCAGCGGGCTGCAGTATGAAGTGGTGAAGGAAGGCGAGGGCCCCATGCCCGCCGCAGCCGACCGCGTGGTGGTGCACTACACCGGACGCCTCATCGACGGCACCGTGTTCGACAGCAGCGAGGAACGCGGCGAGCCCGCCACCTTCGGCGTCACACAAGTGATTCCCGGCTGGGTGGAAGCACTTCAGATGATGAAAGCCGGCAGCACATGGCGCCTCTACATCCCTTCCGCCCTCGCCTACGGCCCTCAGGGCGCAGGCGGCGCCATCGGCCCAAACCAGACACTGATTTTCGACGTCACGCTGCTGAGCGTGGAAGGAAAATGAAGCGCCTGACCATGCGCATAGCCGCACTGGCCGCAGCCATCCTTGTCATGGCCGGCAACAGCGCTGTCAGCGCCGCCGCCCAGGCGACACCCGCCGACAGCGCATCCATGGCCATAGGCACCGTGCTGGGCGCCACCATGGGACGCATAGTCGGCGAATTCGAGCAAGGCGGCGTGGCGCTCGACCGCGACATCGTGGCACAGGCAGCCATGCAGGCCATAAACGGACGCCACACCGGACTCTCCCTCGACCGCGCCCAAAGCATCGTCGACCACATCATGGCCACAATGCAGAAATCCGTGGCCGTAGTCGACAGCTTCGACACAGCCTCTCAGGAGCGTTTTCTGGCCGAGGCGGCAGCGAAGCCGGGAACAGTGCGCACCCCCTCGGGAGTCGTGCTCGAAGTGCTCACCGAAGGCGAAGGCGCAATGCCGGACGCAGACGACAGCGTGCGCATATCCTACGTGGGATTCCTTTCCGACGGCAGCATATTCGACGCCACGGACGACCCTGTAATCTTCCCCCTCGCCGAACTCACTCCCGGACTCGCGGAAGGCCTCGCCATGATGCGTCCGGGCGGACGCTACCGCGTCACCATACCGTCCGCCATGGCCTACGGCGAGCAGGGCATACCCGGAATCATACCCGGCCGCGCCGCCCTCCAGTTCAGAGTGGAGATGATAGGCATAGTACCGAAACAAGACAAATGACAATCATTACACATAAATTTACCATAACACCTATTTCATTATGAAAAAAATCATCCTCGGCATGGCCGCACTGGCTGCCGTAACCGCAGTTTCCTGCTCTGACAAAGGTTCTGCGGAGAACACCGCAAACGCCGACAAATACAGCGTGCCGGAAGCCACTTCCGACTCTGTGAACAGCTATTTCGGCAGCTTCGTGGGCACGTCGATTCTCGGCGAATACTCGCGTCTCGACTCCGCCATGCAGGCCAAACAGCCCAAATCCGACATCGTGAAGGGCATCCAGTACGTGCTCGGCGCACCCGAAAGCGAAGGCGTGGCCGTGGGCATGCAGATCGGCCTTCAGATGCTCAACAACCTGCAGCGCATGGAAGAACTCGGCATCAAGCCCGACCGCAACGCCATCGTCAACAGCTTCAAGAAAGCATTCCTCGCCGACAGCACCGACATGGACGCCGCACGCGGCGCACAGATGGCCTACCAGGAAATGATGGGACGCATCCAGCGCGAGAACAAAGAGTTCGAGGACGCCAAAAAAGCCAACGCACCCGAAGCCGTGGCCAACACCGAAGCCGGCGAGAAATACCTTGCCGAAGCCCGCGCCAAAGACCCCTCCATCAAAGTGAGCGAAAGCGGCCTCGCCTATAAAATCGAGAACGCCGGCGACACCGCCAAGATAACCCGCCGCGACATCGCCCAGATCAAATACACCGGCCGCCTCGTGGACGGCACCGTGTTCGACAGCAGCGAGGACGCGCGCCTCTCGCCCGCCGGCGTAGTCCCCGGCTTCGGCGAAGGCCTTGAAATGCTCGGAAAAGGCGGCAAAGCCACCCTTTACATCCCCGGCAAACTCGCCTACGGCGTGGACGGCGCACCCCGCGCCGGCATCGGCCCCAACGCCATGCTTATTTTCGACATCGAGGTTCTCGACGTAAACCCCGGCCGCAAATAACGAAAACTCCATACGGCATCACGGCATCCCCGACCCACACGGCCGGGGATGCTTTTTTAGTAGGTTTTTAGTATCTGAGGTAACAACCTGATGAATATAATATTATATTGAATTCAAATCCCCGATATTAAAACAATTGTCGTATATTTGCAGTCAAAATCTCATAATTATGGCACGACGTACGACAAAGAACGAGACAGGCATAGAGCGAATTACACCTCCAGTCGGTAATGCCCATGACGCTTGGACTACTTTTATTTGTCTTAATTGCAGGAAAATCAATTATGAATATATAGGAAATACTCTGTTAACACCAGAGGAAGCATATAATACACAACGTTGGGAGTGTCAACATTGTGGATACGTTCATTCAAAAGATTCAGGCCTTCCACAATCGTGGGAGAAAAGTTGGTTTCCAGAATTACTCGCCCCAAGAGAACTTACTGTTGAGCGTTTTTGGAAGGCATTTTTTAAGAACGCGACCGAGAATCCACAAGCTTATTGGAAATTTTGTAATTCTTGCGGACGCATACAACCCAGCAGCCACTTCAGCAAACACGCCGGCTGGGGCCCATTAGAAAAACAAATGGAGTGTCGCGCTTGTAAAGCGGCTATCAATGCCATCCTAAATCCGCAACGTACATCGGAACAGTTAAGAGAATCCTCTATAAGAAGACGAATAGGCGACTTAATAGTGTCTGAATATGAGGAAAAACTTGACGTGCAATCATTGTTTGATAGATTTGGAGGTAAATGTTTCAAAACCGGAAAACAATTAGATATAACTAAAACCGGAACATGGCATATCGACCATATTCTTCCATCTAAATATCTTTATGCGTTGAATTCAAGAAATGCCGCATTGTTGTCTGATGAGGCAAATGCAAATAAGCGCGATCAATGGCCCAGCCAATTTTATACACCTCAAGAGTTAGTCGAGTTGGCCCGGATAACAGGAGCCGATTTAGCATTGCTGTCAAGTCCAGACCCGATTCAAAACCCAGCAGTAACTTCTGATAATGTCAATAGGGCTGTTGATAGATATTTAGCCGTCCGAAACACCACTGATTTGCCCAAGCGAGTTGAAGAAATCAAAAAGGTACTTCAAGATTATAGCTTGTGCAGCCTACTTGATAAACAACATAAGGCAATACTTGGCCTAATATAGAATCAAGTATTGATGGTCCGTAACGGTTCCAATATCTTTTAGACCAAATGTATTGCAATGAGATACGCTTTCGTCAAATAGCTCTGAATGCGAGAACCATTTGCGGCCAATGCGCATTAATTCTTCTCCCATGTTACATTTATGACTTTTACCGAGATGTAACACCATTACACCACCATTCTTCAATCGAGATTTCGCTTGCTCGAAAATAGGATAATATACTGAAAACGATTTTTTTTGCCTTTCGTCCACATATGAGTTTGGCATTGTTTTGAAATCAGAAGGCTCCCATCCACTAAACCAAAGGCGAATCCAATTAGCGTTATAAAAACGTGTACTATCGAAGAATGGAGGTGATGTTATAACCGCATCTAAATTATCAACTTGCTCAGGCCAAATCAAAGTGGAATCTTGAAGAAAGATTTCACCTTCTTGTAAAAGAGGTGATTCTTTTTCATTAAAAAATTTATCTACCTTTTTAGTAAGTTTTTCAATTAGCTTTTTGTAAACAAAATCTCCAGTCGGTGCATAGGGAGTAATAGAATGTGATTTTCTACTCAAAGCATAAGGCCTGTTTCCATGCAAAATGTGCATGAGAGCAGACACAACAACCATCTCTGATGGATTTGACGGTTTAAAATTCTTAAAGAACCGACGCGCTAAAAGAATTTCACAGAAAGTGTCCGGGTGGTAATAATCTTTTAGGGTACGATTAAGACCAAAATCACCGTATTTATTTAATTCATAGAGAGATGCTTGATTAATATTTATATACTCATCTAAACGTTTTATACAATCGTAAGCAAGCCGACGGTCAGTATATCCCACTTTAGCTTGGCTTATATAATATGCCATGATGCTTATATCGGAGCCTAACCCTATGCGATTATTAAGACACGCTTCAAAAGGGATTGTCCCGACTCCGGCGAAAGGATCAAATAATTTTCCGCCCTCAGGAACAAATGTCATAACAAGATGATGCGCAATTGCTGGCTTTAGTTTGCCTTGATATGAACATAAAGAATGGTTTGGATTGCCCCAATTCTTCTTTGAGAAAGGCAAAATTTGATGTGGCAAATTTTCCTTAAATGATTCCCAATTGGAAGCCCAGCTGTTATTTTGGTATAGAAGGTGTATAAGAACTTGAGATAGAATCATACCCCCTCTTGAACGTCTCTCTCTCAACTTTTCGTTTAGAACAAGCTTGTAATCTAAGGACCAGAGTAATTCTATAAGGATTAGATCAGTTTTGACATGTACATTGTTAAAGGCTGAGTCTCCTAAATCAATGAACAATTGTGCCTCACTGGCTAATTTCGATCTTAAATCTCGGAAGAAACAATACATTTCTTCAAAATAAGATTTTACCATCTGAGGGATACGAATATCATAAGCATATTGTTTTAACTCCGCCATTGTAGATTTTAATAGCGGACTAATTGTTTCAATATCGTCCTCCATATATGAGCACATCTTGACATCATTAATACCACTTGTTAAAATCTCATCTCGAAAATGACGCAAGTCCTTTTCAGAAGATAGTTGTTCCATGAACCATAGTTCCAATTTGGTATTACGTATATAATTCGTACCATTAAGATAAGGAGGACTTGTGATTACAAAAGATATAGGCTCTTTAAGTTCGACATCTGAAATGTTTTTTGCATTTGATGTTATAAAATGGTGTGATTTACAAATGCTTAAGCATTTATAGTTACATAAATCATCTATAATTAAATTAACATTGTCCAAAAAAATGGCAGAAAATGGTGGTACACCATTTTCTAACTCTTTTTTAGTCTTAAAACGTAAATCTCCTTGCTTCTTTAAGTATGAAGATGGAATGAGGGATGATAATACGGCTATAGTAATGAGATCCTTTGCAACATCATTATTGAGTTGACGAATGAAAGTTTTTGCCGATAAAATTTGGCTAAAACTTTCAGTACAAAAATAAACACTCCGTCGAAAAACAGCCGTGAAATTATCACGCAGGCTCTTGTCCTCTTCGCAATCAAAAGCTAAGAGCTTTTTTGAAAGACTGAGTACTTCTTCCGACAATTCTAATCGTGCTTCCGGAGACAAAGCAAGAACTTTCAGTTTGACACTTATCAGAAACTGCAGAACAGGATTCACTTCCGAATATACTGTTGAATAACCCATTGAATCAGAAGCAAAAATCGTGGTGCCAGTCCCGGCAAAGGGTTCATAAACGACACCATCGAAATTAATGTATTTAGAAATAATGGATGTTACAAAATCAGGCGAATAGCCTTCAGCATACGGATACCATCTTTGAAAGGGCAGACTCTTGCTACTTCTGAAAGTTATATCTGAAACGGTAAACGGAGCACCATTATCTATGGCTTTTGTTAGCTCATTTTTAATAAATTGGCTTATAGGCCTCTTATCCGAACCGGCAGCCTCACACAAGCGTTCGTAAGAATCTATTGAAATAATCCTGCGAATTTCTTGGCTGGATAATTTGACAATTTTTAGAAAGAGGGAATCTTCCTTTTCCGTAAAGCCAATGCTTACGACTTTAGATTTGCCAGAATTACTATCAGCAAATGAGACCGTTTTGAAATTTTGCATACGAAGACGATTATTATAATATGATAATTACTTCGCAAAGTTAGGCTTTTTTTTTTAATCTTGCAAACCCACTAAGTTGAAAAGTTTGAACACAAAACATCAGAAGTATCTCCATTGTTTTCCCGCATCCGCCGGTCGGGCATAAAAAAACGCATTTACGCCATCGTTGTTCGGGATATTTTGCTAAATTTGCCACATGACTCATTCGTGAGCGAAACTTCTCAAAAGCATATATCATTATGAAGAAGCACAATTTTTCGGCCGGCCCGTCCATACTCAGCGACTTTGCCGTGAACAACACCATCGACGCAATACGCGACTTCGCCGGCACAGGCGTGTCGCTGCTGTCAATATCACACCGCAGCAAGGAATTCCAGGCTGTGATAGACGAAGCGGGCGCACTCGTGAAAGAACTGCTGTCCGTGCCGGAAGGCTACAGCGTGCTATGGCTCGGGGGCGGAGCGTCGATGCAGTTCGCCATGATACCGTACAACTTCCTGCGCAGCCGCGCGGGCTACCTCGACACCGGCACATGGGCCCACAACGCCATAAAGGAAGCACGCCTGTTCGGCGACGTCGACGTGCTCGCCTCCAGCGAATCGGCCGGCTACACGTTTTACCCCCACGGATATGCCGTGCCTGAAGGACTCGACTACCTCCACATCACCACCAACAACACCATATACGGCACCGAACTGCGCGAAGACCCCGACGCACCCTGCCCCCTCATCGCCGACATGAGCTCCGACATTTTCTCGCGCCCTGTCGACGTGGCACGCTACGACGCCATCTACGCCGGAGCGCAGAAAAACCTCGCCCCGGCAGGTGTTACGCTCGTAATCGTCAAAGAGGAAGCGCTCGGCCGTGTCGACCGCGCCATCCCCACCATGCTCGACTACCGCACCCATGTCAAGAAAGGCTCGATGTTCAACACTCCGCCCGTGCTGCCCATCTTCACCGCCCTGCAGACGCTGCGCTACTACAAGGAAATCGGCGGCATCCACCAGTTGCAGAGCCGCGCCGAACTCAAGGCCGCCAGGCTCTACGAAGCCATCGACTCCAGCGCGATGTTCGAGGGCACGGCCCGCATGGAAGACCGCTCGCTCATGAACGTCACATTCGTAATGGCGCCCCCGTTCAAAGAACTCGAGAAAGACTTCATCGACTTCTGCTCGCAGCGAGGCATAATGGGCATCAAGGGCCACCGCAGCGTGGGCGGCTTCCGCGCATCGCTCTACAACGCCCTGCCCATGGAAAGCGTGGACTTCCTCGTAGAAGCCATGCACGATTTCGAATCCAAGCACAAATAAGCCATGAAAATACTCGTCGCAACCGAAAAGCCTTTCGCCCCGGTGGCCGTGGAAGGCATCCGTGAGGTTCTTCAGGCTGCCGGCATGGAGACCGTGCTGCTTGAAAAATACACCGGCCGCGCGCAGCTTCTTGAAGCTGCGGCCGATGCCGACGCCATGATTGTGCGCAGCGACAAAGTGGACGCCGCAGTCATAGAGGCAGCCCCTCGCCTCAAAATCGTGGTGCGCGCCGGAGCCGGCTATGACAACCTCGACCTCGACGCCTGCACCGCACATGGCATAGTGGCGGAAAACACACCCGGCCAGAACTCCAACGCCGTGGCCGAACTCGTGTTCGGCATGGCCGTGATGGCCGTGCGCAACATGTATGCCGGCACCTCCGGCACCGAACTGCGCGGCAAGCGCCTCGGCCTGCATGCCTTCGGACAGGTGGGACGCTGCGTGGCCCGCATCGCAGCCGGATTCGGCATGCACGTCAGCGCTTTCGACCCCTTCTGTCCGCCGGAAGTGATGCGCGAAGCGGGCGTGGAACCCGCCGACAGCGTGGAAGCCCTCTATTCCGCAAGCGACGTGCTGAGCATCCACATCCCGGCCACCGCCGAAACGCGCGGCAGCATAGGCGCACGCCTCATCGGCCTCATGCCTAAAGGCGGCGTGCTCATCAACACCGCACGCAAGGAAGTGATGGACGAAAACGGCCTCACCGAAGCACTCGCCTCGCGCCCCGACCTGCGCTACCTCGCCGACGTGCGGCCCGACTGCGCCGAAGCTCTCGCCGAAGCGTATCCCGGACGCGTGTTCTTCACCCCCAAGAAAATGGGCGCGCAGACAGCCGAAGCCAACATCAACGCCGGCATCGCGGCCGCGCGGCAGATAGTGGCCTTCTTCCGCGACGGCGACACACGCTTCCGCGTCAACAAATGACCTGCACGGATTAGAGACATCAGCCCCGGGCGATGGCCGCATCAGCGGTCGCAGCCCGGGGTTTTTCTTCACCGCAGAAAGTAAACAAGCTCTAATATTGGCGACGCCTGCCCCAGAACGAGCGGTAGACGGCTATGGCTTCGGCAATAAGAGCCTGCCCGTCGGGGCTGTCCGGGGCTATGCCGGCCGCGCGGCAGTAGTGGTAGGCAAGGCGTGCCGTGAGTTTTTCGGTGTTCATCATGCGCGTGAACATGCTCATGAGCCGCTCATGGTCGTGTACGTCGAATGCCATACGGTTGATGTCCACAAGCATGTATCTGCGGCGCCCTTCGGCATCGGTGCGGTACAGCACATTGCCCGGCGAAAAATCTTTCACGAGCACCCCGGCGCGGTGCAGCCTCACCATCAGTACGGCAATTTCGGCCATGATGTCCTCGCACTCGGGAAGGCGCTCTATGTTGCGCACTTCGCTCACGCCATGGATGTGGCGGCAGAAGTAATAGCTGCGTCCGAAAAGACCCAGCGTGCGCTGCTCGGCATAGGCTATAGGCTCCGGAGTGTCGAAACCGAGCGAAATAAGGCGCATGGCATTGTTGAAAGAGCGGGAGGCTTTGGACGGACGCAGCATGCCGTAGGCGATGCGGTTTATCCATATCGGCACTCTGAACGCCTTGATGCTGACATCGGTGCCGTCTTCGGCTGTCACGGCCACCACGGTGTTGCGCGGGCCGTCGTACACCATCCGGGAGTCGACGGGCAAGCCCGAGGCCACAACGCTGTCGATGAGCGGCGAAAGGTGTTCGTAAAGACTGTTGAAGTGTATGGTGGTGACTGTCATGTCACTTGAATGTATACGTTATGTATGCCGTGGATTCCTCGGGAGCGTTGTCGTCGGCGCGGGTGAAACGTCGCGCGCGCACTTCGGCCTCGACGGCGCGGCGCACGGCAGGGTCGGTGGCGGCCGGCGCGTCGCCGCCCTGGAAGCTCACGGAAGTGACGCGTCCGTTGCGGTCGATTTTCAGCATCATCTTCACACTGCCGGTGACAGCGCTGGGCACCTTGGCATAGGATGGTATCATCCAGCCGCCTCCGGCATATCCCGTACCCCGCCCGTTGAGGGCCGAGGCGCGGTCGGACGGCGCTCCGGCATTGCCCGGCGTGCGGCCGGCCGAAGCGGTGTTGTTTTTGCCGAGTGCGTTCTGGAAGGCGTTCCGTGTGTTGGCCGTGGCGCGGCGGCGCGCTTCCTCGCGCTCCTTTTCCTGTTGCTGTTTTTTAAGTTCTTCGGGTGTAGGGCCGGTTTTTTCCGGCTTTTTGTCTTTTACCTTTACGGGCGAGGTCTGCTTCGAGGTGACCGTTGCGGGGGCCTCGGCCGGCTCGCCATGGTTGTCGAGGTCGTGGCCGCTCTCGGGAGTGGGCGTGGCCGCGCCGTGCATTTCTTCCGGCAGTGGCGCGGGCGCAGGGTTGTCGGCCGCAGGGGCGGCCGACTGCGGCAGGTCTATGATTTCCGCAAATTCCTCGACCGTGATTTCGCTCTCGCGCTTCGGCGGCCACTCATGGTCGGTGCGGCGCAGGTCGATGTGGCCGAACGCCAGCCACAGGGCAATGAGACAGTACAAGGCCAGCGTGATGATGGCGGAATATAGTCGGATGCGGTTCATCTCGGGCTTATTCGACGGGGGTATCCTCTGTGCGGGCAGCGGGCGCCGCAGCCATGGGTTTGGTGGCGAGCACCATTTTCAGCGAGGCGCCGGCTCCGGCGTTGAGCACTTCCACCACTTTGCCGTAGGGCACGGCCTCGTCGGCGTAGACCGCGAATGCCGCCGTGCTGTCCTGGGCGTGTATGATGCTGAGATAATCGATGAGCTGCTCAGGCTCCACGGGTGCGGGCTCGCCCTCCTCGTAGCTGACATAGTAGGAGCCGTCGGCGTCCACGTACACGCGTGTCGAGGGCTTGAGAGGTGTCTGCTCGCTGCTTTCCGGCAGTTTTATCTCGAGAGCCGTGGGGAAGACGAATGTGGACGTGACCATGAAAAACACCAGCAGCAGGAAGATGACATCGGTCATCGACGCCATGGAGAATGTGGCCAGCATGTCCTGTTGACGTTTGAGTGCCATGACGCTATACGCTTGCGGGTTCGTTGAGCAGATCCATGAATTCCATCGTGCGCGCCTCCATGAGGTTCATCACCTTGTTGATGCGCGCCACGAGGAAATTGTAGGCAAACATGGCCGCAATGCCCACTATCAGGCCGGCCACGGTGGTGACAAGAGCCGTGTATATGCCTCCGGCAAAATCGCCGATGGATGCGGCGGTGCCTGCCGAAGCTATGGAGTAGAACGCCTGCACCATGCCTATGACTGTGCCGAGAAAGCCGAGCATGGGCGCGGCGGCGGCAGTGGTGGCGAGCCACGGCAGACCTTTGCTGATGGCCGCCACTTCCAGATTGCCGGTGTTTTCTATGGCCACGAGCACGTCGTTCATGGGGCGGCCTATGCGTGTGATGCCTTTGGCTATGAGGCGCGAATAGGGCGAGCCTGTGGCCTTGCACAGGTTGAGGGCGCTTTCTATCTCGCCGTCATGAATGTAGTCCTTTATGCGCTTCATGAAGTTTTCGTCGCACCGCGAGGCCTTGTAGGTGACGATGGAGCGCTCTACGAGCACATAGATGGATATTACGAGCAGCAGGCCGAGGATAATCATTATCCATCCGCCTTCCACGCATAGTTCCCATAGCGACAAGGGCTCCGGCGCGGCCGGAACTGCTGCGGGAGCTATGGCCGAAGCGGCCGCAGCCGCCGACGATGCGGTGTCGGAGGCAAGAGTGGCGATTTGTTGCAGGAAAAGCATATATGGTGTTTTGTGTTTGGCGGCCTGCGCCGCAGTTTATATTCGGAGCGTGTTTGAGAATTATTGCTTCAGGCACTCTTTGTAGCGGCGCACGGTTTCTTCGAGGCCGAGGTAGAGGGCGTCGCAGATGAGGGCATGGCCTATGGACACTTCGTCGAGATAGGGCATGCGGGATGCAAAGAATGCAAGGTTTTCGAGGTTGAGGTCGTGGCCGGCGTTCACTCCCACCCCGGCGCTGTGGGCGGCGCGGGCGGCTTCGACATAGGGAGCCACGGCGGCTTCCGGATCGGAGGGGTAGAGGTCGGCGAACGGCTTGGTGTACAGCTCCACGCGGTCAGCTCCGGCGCGTGCTGCCGCGCGCACCGCAGCAGGGTCGGGGTCTACGAAAATGCTGCACCTGATGCCTGCGCCCGTGAGGCGTTCGGCTATCGCGGAGAGTTCGTCGAAATGTGCGTCCACGTCCCATCCGGCGTTGGAGGTGAGGGCGTCAGGCGCATCGGGCACGAGTGTGACCTGTTCCGGCTTCACGCGCAGCACGAGCTCCATGAACTCCGGCGTGGGATGCCCCTCGATGTTGAACTCCTTGCACACGACGGGGCGCAGCCGGAGCACGTCGCTGCGGCGTATGTGGCGCTCGTCGGGCCTGGGATGCACCGTGATGCCGTCGGCGCCGAAGCGCTGGCAGTCCTCGGCCGCACGCAGCACCGACGGGCGGTCTTCGCCGCGGGCATTGCGCAGTGTGGCTATTTTGTTGATGTTTACGCTAAGGTTGGTTTTCAAAGCGAAATATTTTATGATTTACGCGAAAAATGCTTAAATTTGCATTCAGGCACTATGCCTCTGACATGCAAAATTAGTCAGAATATACGATATGACGAAAGAATTGACGGCAAAAGATATAAAAAAGTTGTCGGCCGACGAGTTGTACTGCCCCGCCCCAGATGCGTCGCACATGCTTGTGGCGTGCCGGCGCGACGACTACTCGGCATCGTGCATGGCCCGAGCTGTGGAGGACGCAGACGCCCACGTGCTGAACCTCAACGTGACGGCTCTGCATCCCGAGGGTGCCGGGCCGGACATGGTGCTGGTGGCGCTGCGCGTGGGACGGCGCGACGCTGCGGCCGTGGCCCGCTCGCTGGCCCGCTATGGCTACGAGACTGTCGATTTCGACGGGCCGGCCGACACGGCCGACGACGATACCGCTCGCATGCGCGCCGCCGCCCTGCTGCGCTACCTCGAGATGTAGCGCGCCGCCACACTCCCCGATAAAACAAACCTAATACCTTATACGCCCCATGAAGATAGCCATCTACGGAAGCCGCCGCCAGGATGCACATCTGGCTGTTCTTGAATCGTTTCTGCGCTCGCTCGACGAGGCAGGGCACGAAGTGGTGATGCACCCGAAAATCTACCGCTATCTCATGGCGCTCATGCCTACGGCCCTGAAATGCGTGCGGCGTGTGCTGCCCGACGCATCCGAGGCCTGCGCCGACATGGCGCTGAGCATAGGCGGCGACGGCACGTTTCTGCGCACGGCCGAGTGGATAGGCGCGGCCGGCACCCCCATAGCCGGCGTGAACACCGGCCACCTGGGCTATCTTACGGCCACAGGCATCGGCGGCCTCGCGTCGCTCACAGCGGCATTCGAAAACGGCATGCTGAGCACCTGCACCCGCAGCCTCATCGAACTGTGCTCGCCGCATGTGGACATATGGCCTTACGCGCTCAACGAGGTGGCGCTGCTCAAAAGCGAGACCGCGGCCATGATAAACGTGGCCGCCGCAGTGGACGGAGTGCCGCTGGCCGACTACCGCGTGGACGGCATGCTCGTCTCCACCCCGACAGGCTCCACGGCCTACAACCTGAGCGTGGGCGGCCCCATCGTGCAGCCGACGGCGCCTGTGTGGGTGCTGTCGCCCGTGGCCGCCCACTCGCTGTCGATGCGGCCGGTGGTGCTCAACGACTCGTCGGTGCTCACCCTCACGCCCTCCAGCCGTTCGCCGCACGTGCGCCTGAGCCTCGACGGACGCGGCGTCACACTCGACACCGGCACGCAGCTGAGCCTGCGCCGGGCTCCGTTCGGCGTAAAGATGCTGCAGCCCCGCGGCTACGATTTCGCCGCCACGCTCCGCGAGAAACTGCACTGGGGCGAAGACTGATTCCGGAATGGAGATAATGGATTTTCCGACCGTCGGGAAGGTGGAAATCGTGCGCCATGCTGCGGCACGCCGGTTTATAGCGCGGCGCCGGGGCGACATCGTGCGCCTGACTGTGCCGGCGGGGGCCACCGGCGCCGACATCGCCGATGCTCTGCGGCGCCTGGCGCCGCGTCTTTCCTCGAAACGTTTCCTGCCACGGAAGCTCTTTGCCGACGGCATGCTCATCGAACAGCCTGGCATACGCGTGCGGATATGCTTATCGGGGGATGCTGACAGGCCCGTTTTACGCGGCAACGCGGCAGATGCCGTCCTGCTTGTGCCGCAGGACATGAGCCTCGAATCGCACGAGGTGCAGGCCGCCCTCACGGAACTGCTCATGCGCCTTGCCCGCAACCGCGCCGCCGTGCTCGTGGAGCAGGCGGGAAGCGTGGCCGCGCGTATAGGCGCCGCGCCTTCCGCATGGCGCATAGGGCGCGGGACGCGCACTCTCGGGTGCTGCAACGGGCGCCGCGAAATCACACTGAGCGCCGCTCTTATGTTCGTGCCGCCGCATCTGCGCGAGTATGTGATGTGCCATGAACTCGCACACTTGTCGGAAATGAACCACAGCCCGCGCTTCCACGCCTTGTGCGACGCCTATTGCGGAGGCCGCGAGGGCGCTCTTGCCGCCGAACTGCGGGCCTACCAGTGGCCGCTGCTGCGGTGATTACTCCTCCAGGGTGCGTATGCGTATGAGCTCGAGGCGCGTGGCGCTCTTTTTCAGCACCTCGAACGAAAGGCCGCCGAGCACTATCGGCGTGCCGGACTGCGGGATGGTGCCGGTGCTGCACAGCAGATAGCCGGCAAGGGTCTGGTAGCTGTCGTCCTCGGGTATGTCAAGGTGCAGGTTCTCGTTCAGCCAGGCCGTCTCGCAACGCCCCGACACTTCATACACGCCCGGCTCGACGGTGCGCGCCGTGAAGCCGCCTTTGTCATGTTCGTCCTGTATGTCGCCGAAGATTTCCTCCACGAGGTCCTCAAGCGTCAGGAAGCCGCTCGTGCCGCCGAACTCGTCGACTACGATGGCTATGGAGCGCTTCTGCTGCAACAGGCGGCGCATCATCACATTGGCAAGCAGATTCTCGGGAGCGTAGAGCACGGGCTTGATGTTCTTCTGCCAGTCCTCGCCCGGCACGAACAGCTCGCTCACATGGATATAGCCTGCTATGTCGTCGATGTCGTCGCGGTAGACTATTATCTTGCTGCGGCCGGTGGAGGTGAACAGCTCCGACAGGCGGCTGCGCGGGGTGTCGAAAGGCACGGCCACTATCTCGTTGCGCGGAATCATGCAGTCGCGCACGTGTGTGGTGCTGAAGTCGAGGGCGTTCTGAAAGAGTTTGACTTCGTTTTCCACGGTGGCCTGCGTCTCCTCCATTGTGTCTATGGCTTCTTCAAGATAGTCGTTGAGGTCGCCCACGCTTATGAGGCTCACGTGGCTGCCATGGGTGTGCGCGCCCACAAGGCGCATGAGCATGCGCGAAAGGAACGTGGCAATGAGCGACACCGGATATAGCACCACATAGAACAGCGCCATCGGCAGTGTGATCACACGCAGCGTGCTGTTGGGGTTTATGCCGAACACCGTCTTGGGCAGGAACTCGCCGGCGAGGAGAATCACGGCGGTGGAGATGACCGTCTGCGCCACGAGCACGAGGAATTCCGAATGCAGGTAGCCTTCCAGCCACGGCTCGAGCATCTTGGCGGCTCCCATGCCGTAAATCACGAGCACGACATTGTTGCCCACAAGGATGGTGGAGATGAAAAATTCGCTGTTGGCGTAGAACCGCTTTATGAGCCCCGACACGAAGCCGCCGCGGCTCACGTCGACAGCCGTGCGCACGCGGTCGGCGGTGACGAATGCCATTTCGGCTCCCGAGAAAAAGCCCGAAAGAATGAGCGATATTGCTGTGATTACTATCCAGATAGGTTCCATTTATCGAGATGTGGCTGTTTGTAGGTTGGAATTGCCGGAAGCCGGCTCGGATGCGGGGGGAAGCGGTGTGCGGCGCGAAGCGCGCACGGGGGCGGAGCGCCTGCCGGGCTGTGGCGCCGAGGCGCTGTCTGTGGCGGCGCTGTCGGCGGGAGCCACGGATGCGGCGCGGGCGTCGCGGTCGACGGGTATTATGCCCGTAGGCCTGTTGACGGTATAGTCGGTCATGTTCTCGTTGCTCGTGAATCCGTAGCCCTCGATTATCCTGTCGGTGCGCACTATATGGATGAACGAGTCGGAATACACCTTGCGCTTCTGCTGGTCCCAGAAAAGCTGTTGTGTCAGGAACGAATCGCCCTGCACATTCACCATCACGACATTGCCGTCGAGACGCCACAGGCGGCGACGGCTGAAATAGGTGGCGCTGTCGGAGCGGATGTCGGCTTCGGGGCGCATGGCCAGGTCGTACTGCTCGAGGCGCAGTCCGCCCGGAAAGCGCCAGAACGGCTCGCGCGGCTCTTCGAACATCTGCCACACCGGCGTGGTGATGTGATAGCGGGTGTACCCGCTGTCGCTCACGAAGGTGCTGACGTCGGTCGTCGTCATGGTGGGCGTGCTTGTTCCGTCGCCTATGTTGGGCACATAGCTCTGGCGCTCGTTGCCGCAGCCGGTCATGGCTGCGGCAACGAGCGCGCTTGCGAGTGCGGCGGGAAGCAGTCGCCTCATGCCGTCAATATATCTTGTTGGGGCGGAACCACATCTGGTTGAAGTTCACGCCGAGGGTGATGTTGAGGTAATTCTCTTTTATGAGGGCGTCGGGGCTGCCCTGGCGGTGGCGCCACTCGAGACCGAGGTTGACAATGGTCTTGAATCCCGGCACGGGGAAGCCTATGCCGGCGCCGATGCCGAAATCTTTCAGCTGATTGCCGCGCACGCGCAGGTAGTCGCGGTTGTAGAACGCGCCTACGCGGTAGTGGGCGCGGCGGAAATAGCTTCCGCGCGGGTTGGGCACCCACTGCAGGCCTGCGGCCATTTTGTAGCGTTTGTTCAGCGTGCCTTTCTCGCCGGCGTATCTGGCTTCGTTCCATGGCTGGTAGGTGCCGTCCACTTCCACGTGCAGGCGCTGGTTGAAAGTGTAGCCCAGACCCACGCCGAGGCTCCACGGGGTGGAGTAGCGTCCGTCGATGGACTCCTCGGTCTCGGTGGGCGGGTTGTCCTGCCCCTGGTCATAGCTGAATGTGGCGGTGTTGCCGTGGAGGTTTTTGCCGGGGGTGAACACGGCGCCGATGGTGAGCTCGTCGCGCCGGCGTATGGGCAGCGAGTATTGTATGCCTATGTTCACATTCCAGTCGCGCACTTCAAGCTGGCGCTCGAACAGCGTGGTGCTGCCGCCCGACGTGATGGCGTAGCTGTCGTTGTAGGTGGTGCCGAACAGATAGGCGAAGTTGGCGCCGATGCTGAAGCCGCGGAAAGGGCTGTAGCCGAGTCCGGCGTAAAGCTGGTTGATGCTGCCCGAGCCGCTGCGCGAGGCGTATCCGTTGTTGATGTCGTTGCCGAACGCATATCCCACGCTGCTGTAGGGCAGCAGGCCGATGCTCGCGCCGAGGCCGCGCACTATCGGAAACTGCATGTTGATGTAGTCGAGGCCGCCGCCGAAGGCTTTGTCGCGCGCGGCCACGCCCTTGTCGTCCGTTTCCTCGCTCCACAGGCAGGTGATGTCGAGCCCCATGTCGAAAAGGAAAGTCATGGAGTCGATGCGCGCGTAGCTGGCGGGGTTCATCACGTTGATGGTGCGGCCGGAATGCATCGCATAGCCCACGCCTCCCATCTGACGCTGCGCGGCGGTGGCGTTGTCGCCGAGCATGCCGTAGCCGTAGCGCGAATAAGGTGTCATGGTGCCGTTCTGTGCGGCGGCGCCTATTGCAGCGGAGGCGGCAACTGTGATGGCGCAGATCAGTTTAGTTATTTTCATTATGCTTGAGTATGCTTATAAGTCCTTTGCCCACGAGGTCGTGGTCGGTGATGACGCTGAAATCGAGCAGCGGCGCGATGGTGCCGGCACGGCCGCCCGTGAGGAGCACGAGGCTGTCGGCAGGCAGCAGGCTGCGGTAATGGCTTAACTCGCCCGCTATGCCCCGCAGCGCTCCGCAGCGCATGGCCGTGGCCGTATCCTCGCCCCACTCGGGCAGAGGGCCGTCGGAACTCACTTCGGGCAGCGCGGCCGTGAAGGCGTGCAGCGCACGCAGGCGCATGCCTGTGCCGGGGGCGATGTTGCCGCCGTGGAACGCCGCGTCGGGCCCCACGAGGTCGTAGGTCACGGCAGTGCCGATGTCCACCACCAGGCAGCGACGCCCGGGATAGGCGGCCACGGCTCCGGCAGCGGCGGCTATGCGGTCGAGCCCGAGAGTGTGCGGCGTGGCGTAGTTCAGGGCTATGGGCAGCGGCGTGGCGTGGGTCAGTTCCATCGCGTGCGGGCAGGCTGCAAGCAGAGCCTGCCAGTGCGCATCGTCGCGGCCGCGCACAGAACAGTAGACAGCGCCGTCGAGGCTGCCGTGGCGCGCAAGCGCCGCGGCGAGACGGTCGGCCGCGAAATCTTTCGACACTATGCGCTCCACGGCCTGCGTGTCGCGCCACAGCGTCAGTTTCGTGGCGGTATTGCCCTGGTCGATGCTTGCGTAGAGCGGCATCAGTCGATGATGTCGAATCCGGTGTATTTGCGCAGACACTCGGGCACCACGATGCCTTCGGGGGTCTGGTTGTTCTCGAGCAGCGCGGCCATGATGCGTGGCAGGGCCAGTGCGGAGCCGTTGAGCGTGTGGCACAGGCGCGTCTTCTTGTCGGCGCCGCGGTAGCGGCACTTGAGACGGTTGGCCTGATAGGTCTCGAAGTTCGACACACTCGACACTTCAAGCCAGCGTCCCTGGGCTGCCGAGTACACCTCGAAGTCGAATGTTATGGCGGAGGTGAAGCTCATGTCGCCGCCGCACAGGCGCAGGATGTGCCATGGCAGGCCGAGCTTGTCGAGCAGACCCTGCACGTGGTCTTTCATTTCCTCAAGGGCGGCATAGCTGTCCTCGGGGCGTTCGATGCGCACGATTTCCACTTTGTCGAACTGGTGCAGGCGGTTGAGGCCGCGCACGTCCTTGCCGTAGCTGCCGGCCTCGCGGCGGAAACAGGCCGAGTAGGCGCAGTTCTTGACGGGCAGGTCGGCGTCGGCGAGAATCACGTCGCGGTAAAGGTTCGTCACGGGCACTTCCGCCGTGGGGATGAGGTAGAGGTTGTCGGCTGTGACGACGTACATCTGCGCTTCCTTGTCGGGGAGCTGGCCGGTGCCTATGCCGCTGGCTTCGTTGACGACGTAGGGGGGCTGCACTTCCAGGTAGCCGGCCGCAGACGCCTCGTCGAGGAAAAACTGGATGAGAGCGCGCTGCAATTTGGCTCCTTTGCCGAGATATACGGGGAATCCGGCTCCTGTGATCTTGACACCGAGGTCGAAGTCTATGAGACGGTATTTTTTCGCCAGATCCCAGTGCGGCAGCGCGCCTTCCGGAAGCTTAGGCATGACGCCGCCTTCCTTGTCGACGATGTTGTCGGCGGCGGTCAGACCCGCAGGCACCATGTCGCAGGGCACGTTGGGCACCCCGAGCAGGATTTCGCGGATGCGCGCCTCGGTGTCGGCGAGCTTTTCGGCATACTCCTTCTGGCTCTGTTTCAGAGTGGCCACGCGCTGCTTGAGCGCCTCGGCCTCGTCGCGCTGTCCGGCTTTCATCTTGGCGCCTATCTGCGCGGCCAGAGAGTTGAGTTCGGCGGCTTCGGTGTCGTTGTGCTGCTGGAGCGTGCGGCGCTGCTCGTCGAGAGCGAGCACGTCGTCGATGGCCTTGCGTCCGTCAAAGCCCTTGACGGCCAGGCGGCGCACTATATCGTCGGAATCGGCTTTTATTTGCTGTAGGGTAAGCATAATGAGGTTTATAAGGTGTTATCCTTTGATTTCAAATTCAGAGACTGTTTAATATCTCCTTTACAGCGGCGGAGATGGCACGGCCGTCGGCACGGCCGGCGAGCGCCTTGGTGGCGGCGCCCATGACACGGCCCATGTCGGCCGGACCTTTGGCGCCGGTTTCAGCCACGATTCGCCGCAGTTCGGCGTCGAGTTCCTCCGGCGTCAGCGCCTTCGGCAGATACTGCTCTATGACTGCCATTTCAGCCAGTTCGGCTTCGGCCAGTTCCGGGCGGTTCTGCTCTGCGTAGATGCGTGCGCTTTCGCGGCGCTGCTTGGCCATCTTCACGAGAATCTTCATGGCTGCGTCGTCGGAAAGCCCGCCTGCCGCGCCCGGGGCGCTTTTGGCTTCAAGGAATTCTTTTTTTATGCCGCGGAGCGCTTCAAGGCGCACTTTGTCGCGCGCGAGCATGGCGGCTTTTATGTCGGAGCTGACAGTATCAAACAAGTCCATATGCTGATGTTGAGGTTTATAGCCCACAAAAGTACGCTTTTTTTCCGTATCGGCGGCGAAGGCCAACTAAAAAAATATTAACAAGGAGGCAAATAGCCTGCAATACGGAATCCAAAAAGATATTTAACAAAGCAAATATTGAAAAAATACATGAAAATTTTCGCCGTTGCGAAAAAAAGCATTAACTTTGCAGTCGCAATTTTTGCCAATCGGGGTGTAGCACAGTTGGCAGCGCGCCACGTTCGGGACGTGGAGGTCGGAAGTTCGAGTCTTCTCACCCCGACATAATCTTGAAACCGCCATAGCTCGCGCGAGCTACGGCGGTTTTTGTATACTTAAATCAGGTATAACGGACGGAATATTTCAATACAAGAATCCGAACAGCCACAACGGAATTTTATTTCCAAGTCCAAACTCTATATCATCTGATGCCACAAAACTGTCGGGGATGTCTTTGATTTGTTTGAAACTCTTTCTCGCTCCCCCCACCTCAAAAAGATACCGGCCGTCGACAAGCAGGTCACCGTCTTTGGGATACGCTACTTCATGCTCTTTCGCCATCATGGAGGCAAAAAAAGACTCCCTGACCTTACCGGTGTCGGCATATCCCATAGCATAAAGGAGCGAAGGGTTGTCGAGCAGAACTTTCTGCGGCTTTGACATTGATTTGGGATTACGCTCCGACCTGTAATAAAGCAGTCTTAGTATCTGCGAACGTTCGAGAAGAGACAAGATTTTTATAAGATGGTTCTTTGCCACATCAAGCATTTCTGCCGTAACCTTAGCATTAAGGGGAGATGGTGTTTGCGAGGCCATAATCGTCAGCAACTGCTTTGCTTTCAAAAGTGTGGCATACTCTACTTTCTCCACCGCCGGTATATCATAGTCAATGACACTTGCTATCATATTATTGACACGTGTCAGATAATCAGCCTCGCTTTCATTGGTGTAAAACGGATAGAACCCGTGACGGAGATATTGCCTGAACAATTTTAGTATGTCCTTGTCCACGGATATTTCTCCGGCGAGTCTTTCATGGCCATAAAGAATATCGGCAAGTGTCAGCTTCGGAAATGTCATGCCCTGAAATTCCAGAAACTCCCTGAACGACAGACCGGGAAGCGAATACATCAGACACCTGCGCGAGAGGTCTGCGACAGAATGGTCCAGAACCAGGAGCGACGACCCTGTGAACACAATGCTGAGCGTCGGATAAAAGTCATATACATTCTTTATCTGCCTCTCCCAGCCCGGAAGACGGTGAACCTCGTCTATAAAAAGATTGGTAATACCATCCTGTACTGCATGTTCTGCAAGGTCAAGGAGACTATGGCCGGCAAACCATATGTCGTCAAGCGAAACATAAAGGGCCTTTGACGTGTCAGGGAATGCCAGCTTTATGCGCTGTAGCATCATGGTTGTCTTGCCGACGCCGCGGGCACCCTTTATCCCAACCAGCCGCGCCCCCCACGAAACTTCGTTGTAGAGACTGCGTACGTGGCCGGTTGAAGTATGCTTCAGGAGCATATTGTATTGTCGTTTCAGTGTTTCCATTTCTATTGATTTCATTCAGGATTTGTCTCAGACTGCAAATATAACAAAATAATCTTTACAATAATCGTTTTTATAAAATGATTTTTATAAAGATAACTTTTGCAAAATGATTTCTATAAAGACAAATTTTGCGGAGCTGTAAGGCGAAAAGGGGATGAGGAGGCCGCAGGAAGCCGGAAGCTGGTGAACACGCCTGCCGGGGAGGACGTTTATTCAATGCGGGCCGAAATATTTTGCGTATGCGCAAAATATCCGTATCTTTGCAGATATGACACAAAAGGCCGACATAGGGCTGCGCGAGGCGCAGGCGGTGGTGGACAACTGGATACGCACCACCGGCGTACGCTATTTCTCGCCGCTTACAAACATGGCCGTGCTGGCCGAGGAGGTGGGCGAGGTGGCGCGCCTTATGGCGCGCATCTACGGCGACCAGAGTTTCAAATCCGGCGAAAAGCCGGCCGAGGCGCTTGCCGACGAACTCGCCGACGTGCTCTGGGTGCTCGCCGCCATTGCCAACCAGACGGGCACCGACCTTGCCGACGCCCTGCGAGCCAACATTGAGAAAAAAACCGCCCGCGACGCGCAGCGCCACCGCAACAACATGAAACTGAAATAAAAACCAAAATACACCCGATTATGAGCGACAAGTACAACGAAGCCATCGCAGCCAGCAAGGTTGTCGAAGACGATGCGGCAGTCAGCGCTGCCGTGGCCAAGATTCTTGAAGACCACTTCGAAGAAAACAATAACATGGAGGTGCACAAGTTCCTCCTCAACACCGTCGACCTCACCACACTCAACTCCACCGACTCGCCCAGCAGCGTTGCCGCATTCGTCGAGCGCGTGAACGAATTCGACGAACAGTACCCCGAACTGCGCAACGTGGCAGCCATCTGCACCTACCCCAACTTCGCACAGGTGGTGCGCACGGTGCTCGACGTCAGCGACGTCGACGTGTGCTGCGTGAGCGGCTGCTTCCCGTCCTCGCAGTCGTTCATAGAAGTGAAAGTGGCCGAAACAGCTCTCGCCGTGGAAGGCGGAGCCGACGAAATCGACATAGTGCTCAACCTCGGCAATTTCCTCGACGGCGACTATGAGGAGGTGTGCGACGAAATGATCGAACTCAAGCACGCCTGCCGCGACGCCCGCATGAAGGTAATTCTCGAGACAGGCGCCCTCAAGACAGCCGCCGACATCAAGAAAGCATCCGTTCTCGCCCTCTACTGCGGCGCCGACTTCCTGAAGACATCGACAGGCAAAGGCTACCCCGGAGCATCGCTCGAAGCTGCCTACGTGATGTGCCAGTGCATCAAGGAATATTACGAGAAGACAGGCACAATGGTCGGCTTCAAGGCCGCCGGAGGCGTGCGCACCACCGAGGACGCCGTGAAATACTACACCCTCGTGAAAGCCGTGCTTGGAGAGAAATGGCTCACCAACGAGTATTTCCGCCTGGGCGCGAGCAGCCTTGCCAACGGCCTGTTGAGCGACATCCTCGGCGAGGAAACAAAATTTTTCTAACACACGCCCGAGATGAAAATCTGGATTCATGTGAACGGCGTCCAGCAAGGGCCCTACAGCAAAGAACAGGTCGAAGCCATGCACCTGCCTGCGTCCACGCCCGTGTGGTACGAGGGACTCGCGCAGTGGATGCCTGCATGCCAGGCGCCGGAACTGGCCGACTTGTTCGGCGCAGCCGCAGAAACCGGCTCCGGCGCCTACGGCGGCCGGAGCACCGAGGTATCCTACGGCACCTCGCCTGCCACTGCAGTGGCAGCGGACGAAATCCCCGAGCGCCCGGCCAATTTCCTTGCATGGAGCATAATCCTGACGCTGTGCTGCTGCACTCCGTTCAGTTTCGCAGCCGTGATATGCGGAGCCATCACCAACATGCGCTACGGCCGCGGTGATTATGCCGGCGCCGAACGCATGTCGCGGGCTACCGAATGGCTTGTCATCATCGCCATCACTCTCGGCATCGTAAGCCTGCCGCTCAGCATGGCAATGATGTTCTGACCGTCAGCGCAGCATATGACATCCAAACACAAATCTACGGCGGCGATCGCTCTTGCAGCGGTGGCCGCCGTAGCTGTTTATTACTATTTCGTCGACCCGGAATCCACGCCGTCGCCACGCTGCATGTTCCGGCTGCTCACCGGCTACGACTGCCCGGGGTGCGGAAGCCAGCGTGCCCTGCACGCCCTTATGCACGGACGTGTGGCCGAAGCATGGAGCCACAATGCAGCCATGTTCTTCGCCGTGCCCTTGGCCGCCGCATATGCCGTGGCGGGACGCCTGCCGGCCGGCGCAGCACGCCTGTTGCGCAGCCCCGCATTCATATTCGCGATAGCCGCCGCCATCGCAGCATGGTGGATAGGCCGCAACATCGCCACATCTTTCTTTTGACACAAAAGAGCCGCCGCGATGCGGCTCTGCGAATGGTGTGACACGCTATGGTTACCTTAGGCTGCGACCGCTACGCGGCCTTTGCCTAAGGCTAACATTGGGTCTTGCCGCTACGCGGCTGCCTGGCGCTACGCGCCTTCCCCGGCCGGGCACCGCTCCTGAATCGCCGACGCTGACGCTGCCTCACACGCATTTATACATTGCTATAAAATGGGCGCGTAGCGCCCGGCAGCCGCATAGCGGCAAGTCTTAATGTTAGCCCCGGGCAATGGCCGCGTCAGCGGTCGCAGCCCGGGGTATCAACGCAGCCACCCGCAAGGCGGAGCCGCGTAGCGGCGATTCTATCCGTACTCACGTTCAATACGGCGGAAATTTAATTTTAAGCCCGTAAGAAAAGCATGAGGACAGAGCCGCCGCGATGCGGCTCTGCGAATGGTGTGCCGCGCTATGGTTACCTTAGGCCGCGACCGCTACGCGGCCTTTGCCTAAGGCTAACATTGGGTCTTGCCGCTACGCGGCTGCCTGGCGCTACGCGCCTTC
>VSPG01000008.1:0-29113 GCA_009775265.1 Muribaculaceae bacterium | reverse complement strand
CCCGGCCGGGCACCGCTCCTGAATCGCCGACAACAACGAGGCCTCACACACATGCATTCATACATTCCATAAAAATGGGCGCGTAGCGCCGAGCAGCCGCATAACGGCAAGTCTCAAAGTCAGCCCCGGGCAATGGCCGCGTCAGCGGTCACAGCCCGGGGCTGAGATGTTACGGCAGAAAGGCGGAGCTGCGAATCTTTCTCAGCGTCCTCTTTCCGGGAGATATCAGATGGTTCAGCGCACGCTCACCTTCACAGGGGCGGTGCCACGGCCGGCAGAGACGATGTAGACGCCTGCGGGCAGCTCGATTTCGTACGCTCCGTCGACTTCGGCGATATATGCCACCTCGCGTCCGGCCACATCGTAGATGCGTACGGGAGCCACGGCCACTATGCTGCGCACCACTATGCAACCCTCGTCGCCGAACGCCTCGAACGGCATGTCGGCCGTGGCGTCGGTGATGCCGGTGTGGCTTACGAACACCACGTTGCTTTCCGGCGATTCCACGCCGAGGCGCACTGCGCGCACCGTGTAGCTCTCGCTGTCGCTGAGGTCAAACTCCTCTATGAGCAGCGAAGTGTCTTCGGCAAGGAGTTTCTCTACGGTGGGAAGTCCGTCGTTGTAGCGGGTGCGGGTCACGATATAGTAGTCCACCGTCTCGCCTTCGGCGGGAGTCCAGTTGGCCACATAGCTCGTGGGGGTTATGTCGGTGGCGGCGGTGGCTTTCGGAGCCGAAAGCACAGGTTTGGCAAGGCATTCGCCGCGCAGTTCCACGCCTCGCGAGCCGTTGCCGTCCTCGCCCGTGCCGTTGATGAGCAGCCGCGCGGAGTGCTCGCCTGTGGCCGTGGGCTTGTATGAGACGGTGAGCCATGTGCCTTCCTCGCTGTTCACTTGCGAGGCCGTGAGTGTAGTCACGGGGATAGAGAACATGTCCTTGTCGCCGCGATAGATGAGCAGCGAGAGGTTGCCTCGGATGTTCGTGCCTTTGAACAGCAGCTTGGACGTGACGGTGGCGCCTTCGGCCACTTGTCCGAACTCGAGCACGGCGCCATTGACGGGCGTTTCGAGTTCGGCGTCGCCCACCGGTTCGGGAGCTTCGCCGAGACGGAACACCTCGCCCACGCGGTCGCCCCACAGATATTCGGCAAGTTCGGGATGGTCGATGAAGGGGTTGCGGTTGTCCTGGAAGCTGTACACGGCGTCGTTGCGGTCTATTTCCTTCTGGCTCACAGGGTCGTCGCGGTGCCACTTCATGAGCAGCTGGACACTCCAGTTGTTGAGCGTCGGGTACACGTTCTGGTTCACCATGTAGGTCCATTTCCACGTAAGGTTCTGATAGCACGTCACCATATAGAAATACGTGCGCGCGAAGTCGCCCTTATACTCGTCGGCAGGCTCGAACACGCGCGATGCGCCGCCTCCCTGCCCCTGCACGGGGTATCCCACGGTGGAGACGCCGTTTTCGAAAGCGACTGTCGACGAACGGTCCACCTCGCCGAGCGGATAGTTGCTCTTGGCCATGTTGGCCGCGCTTTCCGACGGATACAGATGGTTCAGATCCACATACGCCGACACTGTGGTGCTTCCGCCCCACCAGGATTTAGGAAACGAATGCTCGCGGTTGAGGCCTTTGAAGCTCGGGGCGTAGAGGGGGATGTCGGAGTACATGTCCCACCAGCGGTTGCTTTCGGGATAGACGTCCGTCACCCGGAAATAGTCTGGGAGGGCGCTGTAGCTGGAAACGAGGCGGAATCCGGTCACGCGGTTGTGTATGGCCGTCTTGAGTTCGCCTTCCTTTTTGCCGTCAAGGCTGTTGTAGTAGCCCGCGGGCGCTTCGGCATGCGCGGCCGTGCAGCATACAGCAGCTGCCGCCAGCGCAATTGTGATGTGGCGTAGGTTCATGGTGTAACGTTTTTTCACCTGCAAATATAGGAATTAAGTGTGTAAACGCAAAAATCAGCTAATTATTACTAATCAATAAACCTGCCGCCTTTGCCGAATGTTCATTTCTGTTTCACTTTTCCCATTTGGCGGAGCGCCCGGGAGCATGGCCGAAAAATCTTTTCGCAAAAACTTCCGCATACTCCCGATTAAATAGCTAAATTTGCATTGCCCATGAACGTACGCAGCCTCATATTGCCCATGACGCTCGCCCTGTGCTTTGCGGCACAGGCGCGCACCGCACCCGCCCCCGACAATCCCGGCAGCGGGCGCAACCCTTACTACAGAGGCTACTACTATAAAATAGACGAGGATGGCGACACCGTGCCGGTGTTTGCGCTCACGGGCATAACCGTGTTTCCGGAACTGAAGTTCAAAAACAAAAAAGAGGAGAATTTCTACTGGCGCACCGTGCGCGACGTCAAGCTCACGCTGCCGTACGCCAAACTGATAGCGGAAACACTCATCGAGACTTACGAGTACATCGAGACCTTCCCCACCAAAAAGGAACGCGAGGACTACCTGAAACAGATGGAGAAATCGCTTTTCGAGCAATACAAGCCCATACTCAAGCGCTTCTCGCGCCGCCAGGCACGGGTGCTCGTCAAACTGATCCAACGCGAGACACACCAGTCGAGCTACGACATTATCCGCGCTTTCCTCGGCTCGTTCCGCGCAGGCTTCTGGCAAGGTTTCGGCAAACTCTTCGGCGTGAGCCTGAAAGCCGGCTACGACCCTGCCGGCGACCGCGAGGACGCCATCCTGGAGCGCGTGGCGTGCGGTGTGGAGGAGGGCACGATAGGATGAGCGCCGCACGCAGCCTGCACGACCGCTATGCGGCATGGCTCATGCTCGAGCGCGGCCTGAGCGACAACACCCGCGCGGCCTATGCCGCCGACGCCCTGCGCATCGACTCATGGCTCGCCGAACACGGACGCTCGCCCGCCACGGCCACGGCGGAAGACCTGCAGGCCTTCCTCTGCGACCTGCACGACCTCGGCATAGCGCCGCGCTCGCAGGCGCGCATCATATCAGGCATAAAATCGCTCTACCGCTTCATGCGCCTCGAGCGCATGATCGAGGAGAACCCGTCGCTGCTCATAGAAGCCCCGCGCATCGGACGCCATCTGCCCGACGTGCTCAGCGTGGACGAAGTGGACGCGATGATAGCTGCGGTGGACCCCACACGCCCCCACGCACAGCGCAACCGCACCATCATCGAGGTGCTTTTCAGCTGCGGGTTGCGCGTCAGCGAGCTGACAAGCCTCGAAATACCGCGCCTGAACCTCGCCGCCGGCTATCTCAGCGTCACGGGCAAAGGCAGCAAAGAGCGCATGGTGCCCGTGAGCGCGTCGGCAGTGGCCGAACTATCCGACTGGCTTGCCGAGCGGGAAAGCTACCCCGTGAAGCCCGGCCACGAGGGCTACGTGTTCCTGAACCGCTCCGGACGGCGGCTCACACGCGTGATGGTTTTCTACATCGTGCGCGACCTCGCCGAGGCCGCCGGCATACGCAAGGAAATATCGCCGCACACCCTGCGCCACTCTTTCGCAACAGCCCTGCTGGAAGGGGGCGCCAACCTCCGCGCCATCCAGCAGATGCTCGGCCACGAGAGCATAGCCACCACCGAAATATACCTGCACATCGACAACACACGCCTGCGCGAAGAAATAGAGCGCTGCCATCCGCGCAGTTTTTAGGCATCCTCTTACACAATTTGTCCAAAAAATCGTATCTTTGCCAAAATTCATAAAAAAACCATGATGGAGACTCGATACGGCAGAGTGCTGCTGAAACTGAGCGGAGAATCGCTCATGGGTGAACAGCACTACGGCATAGACCCCGGACGACTCGGCGAGTACGCCCGGCAGATAAAAGAAGCGGCCGACCGCGGCGTGCAAGTAGCCATAGTCATAGGCGGCGGCAATATTTTCCGCGGCGTGCAGGGAGCGGCAAAAGGCTTCGACCGCGTGAAAGGCGACCAGATGGGCATGCTCGCCACCGTGATAAACTCGCTCGCGCTCAGCTCGGCCCTCGAAGCCGAAGGATGCGCGTCGCAGGTGTTTACGGCCCTTAACATGTATCCCATAGGCGACTACTACAGCAGCCGCAAGGCCATAGAGGCAATGGAGCGGGGCGTGGTGGCCATCGTAGCCGGCGGCACGGGCAATCCGTTCTTCACCACCGACACGGGCGCCGCACTCCGCGCGGTGGAAATCGGCGCAGACGCCATGTTCAAAGGCACACGCGTCGACGGCATCTACACCGCCGACCCCGAAAAAGACCCGTCGGCCACGAAATTCGACCGCATAAGCTACGACGAAGTGGTGGCACGCGGACTGCGCGTCATGGACCTCACGGCCACAGCCCTCTGCAAGGAAAACGGCATGCCCATAGTGGTGTTCGACATGGACACCCCCGGCAATCTCGCCCGCGTGCTCGACGGCGAGAACATAGGCACCGTCGTCTATTAAGAGCTCTAAGATTCGTACAAACACCAAACAATACCAACCATGACCGACGTCAACACCTACCTCGACCCCGCCCGCGAAAAAATGGAACTGGCAGTGGCCTATCTCGACGAAGCCCTCGCCCACATCCGCGCCGGCAAGGCCAATGCCAAAATCCTCGACGGCATCCGCGTGGAATACTACGGCAGCCTCGTGCCCCTGAGCAATGTGGCCAACATAAGCGTGCCCGACGCGCGCACCATCGCCATCACACCATGGGAAAAACCCATGTTCAAGGAAATCGAGAAAGCCATCATCAACTCCGAACTCGGCATCACTCCCGAAAACAACGGCGAAGTGATACGCCTGTCCATTCCGCCGCTGACCGAGGAACGCCGCCGCGCGCTCGTGAAGCAGAGCAAGGCCGAAGCCGAGCAGGCCAAGGTGAGCGTGCGCAACGCACGCCGCGATGCCATCGAAGGCCTCAAAAAAGCCGTGAAGCAGGGCATGTCTGAAGACGTGGAAAAAGACGGCGAAGCAGCCGTGCAGAAACTTCACGACAAATATCTGAAACAAATCGACGACGTGTTCGCCGCCAAGGAAAAGGAAATCCTTACAGTGTAGGGGACACGTCCCGCCCACAACGCCACAGCGTCTGCGCCGTATTTGTTTTTGGGCGCAGACGCTGTGTTTTTATGGCGCTTCAGCGCCCGGAAGCCGCGTCTCTGCTATAATAACAGCCTCTAAAAACCGGCTTTCAGGATGGCGGTGGGGTCGATGCGGGTGTAGCCGCGTGTCGACGGCATGGCCGGCACGGCGCCGGCATTCCATCGCGCGTCGGCCAATGTATAGCTGAGCGACGCGCTGAGTTTTTTCTTTGCCACTACGGCGTTCAGCTCAAGAGCCGACGCCATGGCCCCGACGGGCGTAAGCGATGCGGCCGGGGTGTAGGCACATGTGGCGGCCGGCGCTCCTTGGGGCCGTACACTCAGCGCCGAAAGCGCTATGCGTCCGTCGCCAAGACGGGCGGCGTCCATGCTCCATGTGTAGCCTTCGGGCGCGGAAAGCGGGGCTATCGTCAGCAACGACTCATCGCCTCCGAGACGCAGACGGGAGGCCATGGACGCCGTGGCCACGCCACGCCCGGGCATGAAAGCCCGTCCCAGCAGAGCGCACTGCACGTCGGCAAGCGTAAGACCCGTGCGGCGGCTCAGCGCGGCCATGCTTTCGGCGGCGTAATAGCGGTGGAACTTGTCGAACACATGCACGGAATCACGGCCCACACGCAGCACGGCCACTTCGATGCCGAGCACGCGCATGCTTATGTGCACAAGCGAGTCGCGCACCATTGTAAGGCGCCCCGATGCGCTCATGTTCATGGGCGAACGCAATGTGGCGCGCATGGGCACCTGCAGGTCGTGCCACATGCCGTAGGCGGCGGTCATGGCCTCGAATCGTACGGCAGGAGTGGCGTCGGCAGGCGGGACGATGCTGGCCGACGAAGGCGTCCGCGAGGCTTCTTTGCCTGTGCCGCATGCTGCGGCGAAAAAGAGCGCCGCGCAGGCAGCGATGAGTAAAAGGCGTGATGTTTTCATTCAAAGAATATTGTTTTCTGAGCCACCTTGCGCCCTATCAGCTCGTTGTCAGGCTCGAGCGCATGCGCCGCGCGCCAAAAGGCTATTGCCTGCTTGCGGTCGCCGGTCATGAAGTATATGTCGCCGGCATGGTCGAGCACCTCCGCCGACGGTTCGCGGTCGGGCGCCGCGGCCTCGCCGTCGCCTTCAGGCGCAGGCTCCGGGGCTTCTTCGGGCCGCTCGGGGTCGATGCGCATTATTCTGAGCACGGCGTCGATGTATTGCCGCGCCAGCGTGTATTCCTTTTTGCGGAAAAGCACCCATGCGTAAGTGTCGAGATAAGTCACGTTCTCGGGGTCGCTCTTGACGGCGAGGGCCGAATAATGTTCGGCTTTGTCGAGCAGCGTGTCGGCCACGGCGAGATGGTAGGCATAGTTGTTCATGGCCATGATGTTGTGCGGGTTCACCGTGATGGCCCGTTCATACAGCACCGCCGAACTGTCGCGACGGCCGCGTCCGTATTCCACATCGGCGCGTATCGACCAGTAATCGCCTGCGGCCTCGGGGTTCTCCACCGAGGCGATGTCGAACGAGTCGAGCATGGCAGCGGCTTCGTCGAAACGCTTGAGGCTCACGAGATGCGACGCGCCCACCACGGGGAAGTACAGCGCGTCGGGAAAACGCCGTGCTCCGGCCCTCACTGCGCGCAACACGGCCTCGTCGTCGTTGCGGCGCGCCTCGAACTGCACCAGCATGGTGCTCAGCTCAAGATTCGTGGGGTCGAGGTCCACTGCATAGCCTGCCTGCTCGGCGGCGGCATCCGCGCGTCCCGTCTGCGACAGGTACAGGGCGTTGAGCGCATGAAGCTGCGGCTCGCCTGGGTTCACCTGCCGCATCACGTCGAAAAGGGTGTCTATGCGCGCATGCTGCGTGCTGTCGTCAAAAAGCGCCCGTATGTAGGACGAGAGCATGCGCATCTTGTTCGGGAAGTCGAGGTTGGCGCTTTCGAGCGCGCGGAACACTTCCGAATCGAATGCCGCGCTGTCGCCCTGACTCAGGTGCAGCTGGGCGCGCAGCATCAGCGCACGGCCGTCGGTGCTGTCGATGGAGCATGCCCGGTCGTATCGCGAAAGCGCGCTGTCGGGCATATTGTAGGATTCGAACATCTGTCCGGTGTACAGCGCCACATCGGCGTCGGCAGGGGCGGCACGCGATATTCGGGTGAGTTCGCCGACAACGGCCGATGTGTCGCGGCGGAGGGCGAGGGCACGTATTTTATGGCTCGACAGGGCGATGTCGAAACCCAGCCCCTCTTCCAGACGCGAATAAATGGACATGGCGCTGTCATAGGCCGCGCTGTCGCCCCGCATGTACATAAGCAGGTAGGTGTCGGCAAGGTTCATCGATGGGTCGTTGCGCCCCGGAAGCGCCTTGCGCAATGCCTTCCACACCTCGGCCACGTCGTCCAGACGGCCCATGCGTCCGGCTATCTCTGCCATGGCCGCAGCCGTAGTGTAATCGCCGGGGGCGGCCTTGAAACGGCGCCACATGGCGTTGTAGGCGCGCATGGTTTCGGCGGAGTCGAGTTCGGTTGTCTGCAGGAGCAGTTCGGCGTATTCCGCCGCTATGTCCACGTCCGAAGGGTCGAGCTGCGTGGCCCGGCGGAGTTTGGCGCTGTAGGCCGTGTAGCCCTCGTCGCTCAGGTCGGCCATAGCGTCGATGAAGATATAGGCAGCCTTGCGGCGTGCGGCGTCTTCGTCCCATGAGCCTCCGCGGCCGGAAGCGGCGGAGGCCGACAGCAGCAGGCCGAGGCATGCGAGGAGTATGTGGTGTGGCTTTATTTTCAATGTATTACGATGATGATGTATAGTGTCAGTCAAGACCGGTATGTCCGAAGCCTCCGTCGCCTCGCCGGGTGGTGTCGAGCTCGCCTACAGGCTCCCACGCGACGTGGGAGTATGGCGCCACCACCATCTGGCAGATGCGCTCGCCGTCGTGTATGGTGAACGGCTCGCGGCCGAGGTTTATGACGATGACGCTGATTTCGCCGCGGTAGTCGGCATCCACCGTGCCGGGGCTGTTGGCCAGTGTGATGCCGTGGCGCAGCGCCAGGCCGCTGCGGGGACGCATCTGCATCTCATAGCCCGCAGGGAGCTGCACGCGCAGGCCGGTGGGCACAAGCGCCCGGTCGAGCGGCTGCAGCGTGACGGGCGCCTCGAGGCACGCACGCACGTCCATGCCGGCCGATTCTGTGGTTTCGTAGGCGGGCAGTCCGTGGCCCGAACGGTTGATTATTTTTACTTTAAGTCGGTCCATATCGTATTAACAACCCGAAAGGCTGTTTGGGTCGGTCAGAGTGTGATGCGGCATGTGGTGTCGCCGGCTTTCAGTATGTATATCCCCCGGGAGTTCATGCGCAGGCGCGAAGTTCCGGCCGGGAGCTCCGTCTGCGACACAGCCTGTCCGAGTATGGTGAACAGTTTCACCTGCGCCCGGCGCGAAAGGGTCACGTAGACATAGCCGTCGCGCACCGCCACCTCCACACCGAGCGGAGAATCGTTGTCGGCAGCCGTAAGTTCCATGTGCTCCCACACCCTCGCGGGAGAGGCCGTGGCCTCCATGGGCGCGGCGGCGAGGAGCAGGGCTATGAGTGATGTTACTATGCGCGATTTCATTGGCTTGGGTTATACTGACATTTCGCCGGCTATGGTGTGGCCCATGCGTCGGCGCACCGCTTCCGGCGCGAGTCCGAGCCCGAACAGGAACATCAGCTTGGCCATGGCGGCCTCGAACGTGATGTCGGCGCCGTTCACCACACCGGTGGAACTGAGTATGTCGCCTGCGGCATAGCGCCCGGGGCGCACGCTGCCGTTGGCGCACTGCGTGACGTTGACTATGACTATGCCCCGCTGCACGGCTTCTCTTATCGCTTCCGTGAACCACGTGGCCGTGGGCGCGTTGCCCGTGCCGTAGGTGCGCAGCACAATGCCTTTCACGCCCGGCGTGCCGAGCATGTGGCGCAGCGCTCTTTCCGATATTCCGGGAAAGATGTCGACGGCTATCACATTGTTGTCCATCGTGTAGTGCGCGCGCATGCCGCTGCCGTGGCCGTGGTCGCGGTGGAGGCTCTCGCGGTTGTAGTGTATGCCGAGGCCTATGCGTGCGAGCTCGGGATAGTTGCTGCTGCGGAAAGCGTTGAAATTGTCGGCCGAGCGCTTGCTGGCACGGTTGCCGCGCCACAGGAAGTCTTCGAAAAGGATAGCCACTTCCTGCACCATAGGCCGGCCGTCGGTGTCGCGTTCGGCGGCTATCTGCAGGGCCGTGATGAGGTTTTCCTCGCCGTCGGTGCGCACTTCGCCTATGGGAAGCTGCGAGCCTGTGATTATGACCGGTTTTTCCAGTCCGTCGAGCATGAACGACAGGGCCGAGGCCGTATAGGCCATAGTGTCGGTGCCGTGCAGGACTACGAATCCGTCGTAAGCCTCATAGTTTTCGGCAATTACCCGCACGATGTCCTGCCAGTGGGCCGGGCTCATGTCGCTGGAGTCGATGGGCGGGTCGAACTGGATGTCGTCTATCACATAGTCGAGCATCTTCACCTTCGGCACATTGTCCATAAGGTGCGTGAAGTCGAACGGACGCAGAGCCTTCGTGGCCTGGTCTTCGATCATGCCGATTGTACCGCCCGTGTAGACTATGAGTATGCGTGGCTTCACTTCGCTTGTTTTTGAAAGTCAGACAAGTTTATTTCACCTGCGCTCCGGGAGCCACGGCGTCGCTCACGGTGGCGAGCACGAGGCGTCCGTCCTTGTCTTCCGCCGAGAGCAGCATGCCCTGCGATTCTATGCCGCGCAGCTTGCGGGCGGGAAGATTGGCTATGAACAGAACCTGGCGGCCTACGAGCGCCTCCGGCTCGGGATAGCTTTTGGCTATGCCGCTGACTATGGTGCGGGGCTTGCCTGTGCCGTCGTCGATGAGGAAGCGCAGAAGCTTGTCGGCTTTGGGCACGCGGGCGCATTCGAGCACGGTGCCTACGCGCAGGTCGGAGCGGCAGAACGTGTCGAAATCCACATCGGGCTGCTGCTCTGCCGGACGCCAGGCTGCCTCGAGGTTGGCCTGCTTGGTGTCGGCGAGGCGCTGTAGCTGTGCGGCCACGGCTTCGTCCTCGATTTTGTCGAACAGGAGTTCGGGAGCGGCGAGCTGTGTGCCTGCGGCTATTATATCGGTGCGGCCGAGCATATCCCAGCTTATGGTGCCGAGTCCGAGCATGCCGGCGAGTTTCGCGCTCATGAAAGGCATGAAAGGCTCGAAGGCCACGGCCAGGTTGGCGCAGAGCTGCAGGGCGGTGTTCAGTATGCCGCCGGTGCGTGCGAGGTCGGTCTTGGCGAGTTTCCACGGCTCGGTCTCCTGCAGGTAGCGGTTGCCGAGGCGCGCTATCTCCATGGCCTGTCTGAGAGCCTCGCGGAAATGGAATCCTTCAAGCGACTCGGTGAGCGACGCCACGGCAGCCGAAAGGTCGGCGGCAAGCTGACGGTCGACATCCTGAGGCTCGCCGTCGGCGGGCACGCGTCCGTCGAAATATTTGTGTGTGAGCACGAGCGCGCGGTTCACGAAGTTGCCGAGCACGGCCACGAGTTCGTTGTTGTTGCGCGCCTGGAAATCGGCCCATGTGAAATCATTGTCCTTGGTTTCCGGAGCGTTGGCCGTGAGCACATAGCGCAGCACGTCCTGCTTTCCGGGGAAGTCGCGGAGATATTCGTGCAGCCACACCGCCCAGTTGCGCGAGGTGCTGATTTTGTCGCCTTCGAGGTTGAGGAACTCGTTGGACGGCACGTTGTCGGGCAGCTGGTAGCCGTCGCCGTAGGCAAGAAGCATGGCGGGGAATATTATGCAGTGGAACACGATGTTGTCCTTGCCGATGAAATTGACGATGCGCGTCTCGGGGTCTTTCCACCAGCGCTCCCACGAGTCGGGCAGCAGCTCCTTGGTGTTGGAGATATAGCCTATGGGGGCGTCGAACCACACGTAGAGCACTTTTCCGTCAGCCCCTTCCACGGGCACGGGTATGCCCCAGTCGAGGTCGCGGGTGACGGCGCGCGGCTGCAGGCCGAGGTCGAGCCACGACTTGCACTGGCCGTACACATTGGTGCGCCATTCCTTGTGCCCGTCGAGAATCCAGCGCTGAAGCTCGGGCTGCCAGCGGTCGAGCGGGAGATACCAGTGGAATGTCTCGCGCAGAACGGGGATGTTGCCGGTTTCGGCGCAGCGCGGGTTTATCAGTTCGGTGGCGCTGAGCGACGAGCCGCATTTCTCGCACTGGTCGCCATAGGCGCCCGGAGCGTGGCACACGGGGCATTCGCCCACCACGTTGCGGTCGGTCACGAAGCGGCCGGCGCCTTCGTCGTAGAACTGCATGGACGATTTCTCCACGAATCCGCCTTTGTCATAGATGTGGCGGAAAAACTCCGACGCCGTTTCGGCATGCACGTCGGATGTGGTGCGCGAATATATGTCGAACGAGATGCCCAGGCCTGCGAACGACTCCTTGATGAGCGAATGGTAGCGGTCCACCACATCCTGCGGCGTGATGCCCTCCTTGCGGGCGCGTATGGTGATGGGCACTCCGTGCTCGTCGCTGCCGCCGATGAGCAGCACTTCGCGGCCTTGCAGGCGCAGATAGCGTGCGTAGATGTCGGCAGGCACGTACACTCCGGCCAGATGGCCTATGTGCACCGGGCCGTTGGCATAGGGGAGAGCTGTAGTGATGAGAGTGCGTTTGAATTTATTGTCCATGAGTTATGAGCGGAAAAAATTCTGTACTATACTGTTTTCAAACTGCAAAAATAGCGATTTTTACGGATAATATCCCAATAGCATGGCGCAAAAGTGATTCTGCAGGCCGCGCAACAGCCTCAAAGTTGACGAAACGGGCTGTTGCTTGAACGTATATCGGCTTTTTTTGCTATATTTGCGAGTTAATTCGCATTCCACAATGGAGACTAAATACATATTCGTCACGGGCGGCGTGGTGTCGTCGCTCGGCAAAGGCATCATTTCGGCATCGCTCGCATGCCTGCTCAAGGCACGCGGCTTCCGCGTGACGATTCAGAAATTCGACCCGTACATCAACATCGACCCGGGCACGCTGAACCCCTACGAGCACGGCGAGTGCTATGTGACGGAGGACGGCTACGAGGCCGACCTCGACCTCGGACACTACGAGCGCTTCACCAACATACGCACCTCACGCGCCAACAACGTCACCACCGGCCGCATATACCAGAGCGTGATCGACAAAGAGCGCCACGGCGACTATCTCGGCAAGACCGTGCAGATAGTGCCGCACATCACCGACGAAATCAAGCGCAGCGTGCGCGCGCTCGGCTCCACAGGCCGCTTCGACTTCGTAATCACCGAAATCGGCGGCACCGTGGGCGACATCGAGTCGCTGCCCTTCCTCGAAAGCGTGCGACAGATGCGCTGGGAACTCGGAGGCAACGCCCTGTGCATACACCTCAGCTACGTCCCCTACATCGCCGCGGCGAAGGAACTCAAGACAAAGCCGACACAGCACAGCGTGAAACAGCTCCAGGAGCTGGGCATACAGCCCGACGTGCTCGTGCTCCGCACCGAAAAGCACATCGGCCAGGACATGCGCAGCAAAATCGCGCGCTTCTGCAACGTGGCCCCCGACGCCGTGGTGCAGAGCATCGACGTGGACAGCATCTACAAGGTACCGATGAAGATGCACGAGCAGCATCTCGACGAAATCGTGATGCGCAAGACAGGCGTGCCCGTCGAGGGCGAGCCGGACATGGCCCCGTGGACGTCGTTCCTCGAAAAGCTCGACAAGGCCGAGGAAACCGTGCACATAGGCCTCGTAGGCAAATACGTGGAACTCCAGGATGCCTACAAGAGCATCTACGAATCGCTGTTCCACGCCGCCACGTATGCCGGCTACAAAGTGAAAGTGCGCTACATCCACTCTGAAAAACTGCGCGACGAAAACGCCGGCGAACAACTCGACGGACTCGACGGCGTGGTGATAGCGCCCGGTTTCGGCCAGCGCGGAATCGACGGCAAATTCGCCGCCTTGCGCTGGTGCCGCGCGCAGGACATCCCCACGTTCGGCATATGCCTCGGCATGCAGTGCATGGTAATCGAATACGCCCGCGACGTGCTGGGGCTGGAGGACGCCAACTCCACGGAAATGGACAGCACCACGCGCCACAACGTCATAGACCTGATGGAGGAGCAGAAAAGCATCACCAACATGGGCGGCACAATGCGCCTCGGCGCCTACGAGTGCCATCTGGAACCCGACAGCCTCGCGGCAAAGGCCTACGGAGCCACAGAGATAAGCGAACGCCACCGCCACCGCTTCGAATTCAACAACGACTACCGCAAGGCTCTCGAGGCTGCCGGCATGCGCTGCGTGGGCGTCAACCCCGTCACCGGCCTCGTGGAAGTGGTGGAAGTGCCCGCGCTGCGCTGGTTCGTAGGCACGCAGTACCATCCCGAGTACTCGAGCACGGTGCTGTCGCCGAGCCCGCTGTTCGCCTCGTTCATGCAGGCCGCCATAGACTACCGCCGCGAAAAAGAACAGAAATAATATCATCACCTATATATCAATAGTATAAGCGAATGGATCGCAACACACTCACTGGACTTGCCTTGATGGCAGTAATCCTGTTCGGATTCATGTACCTCAACAAGCCCGATGCCGAGCAGAACATGCAGGCCGACAACGCCGCCATGGAGCAGCTTGCCGCCGACACGAAAAAAGACAACACTGCCTACGGGCCCGACAGCCTCACCGAAGCCGACATGGCCGCGCTGCGCGCGGCAGTGCTCGCCACCGGAACACGCCAGCTGCACACCGCCGCCTTCGACGCGTCAATCGACAGCGCAGGCGTGCTCAGCGCCACCGTCACAGCCGGAGCCCCCGCCGGAAAGGTGACTCTTTCCGAACTCGCCCCGGGCAATGGCGAACTCGGTCCCGACGACCGCCGCCGCGCACTCGCGGCACTGCGCACAGGCATTGCCGACGCACAGAAATACAAAGGATTCGCACGCCACCTCGGCGGCGCCGACGTGGAAAACGTGATGGAAAACGACCTCATGCGCGTCACATTCGCATCGCGCGGAGGACGCGTGACAGGCGTGGAACTTAAAAAATACAACACCGAAACCACCACTCCCGCACAGCCCGTCAACCTGTTCCGCAACGAAAAAGACGGCTACAGCTTCGTGCTCACCACAGCCGACCAGCGCCTCAACACCGCCGAATTCAACTTCACGCCCGTAGTGGAAAGCGACAGCTCGCTGCTCATGAAGCTCCAGCTCGCCGACGGCGCCTGGTGGGGCATACGCTACACCATGGCCGAGGACAGCTACCTCGTGCGCATGCAGGTGGTGCAGCAGGGCATGGGCTCGGTGCTGCCGCCCAGCACAGCCTCCATGGGCTTCAACTGGCACCAGGTGCTCGGACGCAACGAGACCGGACGCACTTTCGAGGAGCGCAACTCGGCCGTGATGTACAAATACGCCGGCGAAGGCCCCGAGGAACTGAACTCGAACAAAGACGATCATGAGGAACTCAACGGACGCGTCAAATGGGTGGCCTTCAAAAACCAGTTCTTCTCGAGCGTGATAATAGCCAAAGACTATTTCTCCACCGCCGACCTCCGCAGCAACGTCCTCTCGCAGGCCGACTGGCTCAAGGACATGGACATGGCCGCACAGCTCCCCTACAGCGTGGCCGACGGCACAGCAGCCGAATTCAGCTTCTATTTCGGCCCCAACGACTATCCCCTGCTCAGCTCGCTGGAAGACAAAGTGTATGAGGGCGAAGACCTCGACCTCACCCGCCTCGTGCCCCTCGGCTGGGGAATCTTCCGCTGGGTGAACCAGATTATCGTCATCCCCGTTTTCGACTTTCTGAGCGGATTCATCAGCAACTACGGCATCATAATCCTGCTGCTGACGATTTTCATCAAACTCATCCTTTTCCCGTTCACCTACAAGAGCTTCAAATCGCAGGCCCGCATGCGCGTGCTCGCGCCTGAAATCACGGCCATCAACGAGAAATACCCCGGACAGGAGAACGCCATGAAACGGCAGCAGGAAACAATGGCGCTGTATTCGCGCGCCGGAGCGAGCCCGCTGTCGGGCTGCCTGCCCATGCTGCTGCAGATGCCAGTGCTCATAGCCATGTTCTCGTTCTTCCCGTCGGCCATAGAGCTGCGAGGCCAGAGCTTCCTGTGGGCCCACGACCTGTCGGCGCCCGACTACATCTGCACGCTGCCGTTCTCGATTCCGTTCTACGGCGACAAGGTGAGCCTGTTCTGCCTGCTCATGACCGTGGCCAACATCGTGTACACCACCTTCACCATGCAGAACCAGCCCGGCGGACAGACCATGCCCGGCATGAAATGGATGATGTACCTGATGCCCGTCATGTTCCTTTTCTTCTTCAACGACTACGCCTCCGGCCTGAGCTACTACTACCTGCTCACACTGCTCATCACTATCGTGCAGACCACCCTCACTCGCGCATTCGTCGACGAGAAAAAAGTGCGCGCGGAAATGGAAGCCAATGCACGCAAGCCGCGCAAGAAATCGGGCCTCATGGCACGCCTCGAAGCCGCGCAGAAACAGCAGGAAGCAGCCATGCGCGCCCAGTCCAAGGCCAACGCACGCAAACGCCGTTAACAGCTTGTCTGACCATAAGTTCTAAAAACACATCACCATGGAGAAATTCGCACAAAAGGCCTACGGCATATTCGCCGCCGCCACCGACCGCTACCACGTGGCCGACCACGTCGACGCACCCGAGCAGAACCCATATGCTCCCGGCAGCATCGAGCACACGCTCTTTGCCAAAAACCACATCGACGCCGTGCAATGGCATCTTGAGGACATAATCCGCGACCCGGCCATCGACCCCGTGGAAGCGCTGGCTCTGAAGCGACGCATCGACGCATCCAACCAGCACCGCACCGACATGGTGGAAGAACTCGACAGCTATTTCCGCGACCTTTACGCCGGGGTGAACGCCCTGCCCGAAGCCACGATAAACACGGAAAGCCCGGCATGGGCGCTCGACCGCCTGAGCATCCTCGCCCTTAAGATTTTCCATATGAAAGCGGAAACGCTGCGCGCCGATGCTTCCGACGCACACCGCGCGCGCTGTGCGGCCAAACTGGCCGTGCTCGACGAGCAGCGCGCCGACCTCACATCGGCCATCGACACCCTGCTCGACGACATCGCCGCCGGACGCAAATACATGAAAGTGTACCGGCAGATGAAAATGTACAACGACACGGACACGAACCCTGTGCTGTACGCAGCGAAAAAATAAAATGGCCGTCACGGCGGGAACATTTATTTTTAAAAAATCTCTGAACATGCCGTCCATCCCCTCCTCCGTACTTCTGGCGCGCTTCTCCGCCATAGGCGACGTGGCCATGACCGTGCCTGTGGTGTACAGCGCGTGCCGCTGCTATCCGCAGACCCGGTTCGTGATGCTCACGCGCGAGTCGATGGTGCCCATCTTCTCCTGCGCCCCGCCCAACCTTACGGTGGCGGGCATAGACGTGCATGCCGACGCCTACCGAGGCGTGGCAGGCATGCGCCGTCTCGCGGCAGAGATGCGCCGGCAGTTCAGCCCTGATGTGTTCGTCGACCTGCACTCGGTGCTGCGCACCCGTCTGCTCGGATTCTTCCTGCGGCTGCACGGCGTGCGCACGGCACGCCTCGACAAGGCGCGCGGCAAACGCCGCGCGCTCACACGCCCCAACAACAAACTGATGCTGCCCCTCACAGGCATACGCGACCGCTATGCCCTTGCTTTCGAGCGCGCGGGAATGCCGCTGCAGGAGTGTTTCGACGGACTGTTCGGCGGCCGCTCCTGTGCCCCCGCCGAGAGTTTCGCCGCCATCACCGGCCCGAAACCCGCCGGCGAACGGTGGATAGGCATCGCACCTTTTGCGGCCCATAAAGGAAAAATCTATCCCGAGAGGCAGATGGAGCAGGTGGTGGCGGCGCTCGCCGCCGAACCCGACGTGCGCATCTTCCTGCTGGGCGGAGGAGGCCACGAGGCAGAGACACTGGCCGCGTGGGCCGACAGCATCGGCCACAACGTGCACTGCCTCGCAGGCAAGCGCTATGGCTTCGCGGCCGAACTCGCGCTGTTCAACCATCTCGACTGCATGCTCTCCATGGATTCCGGCAACATGCACCTGGCCGCAATAGCCGGAGCGCCCGCCGTGAGCGTGTGGGGAGCCACACATCCCTACTGCGGCTTCACCGGCTGGCGGCAGACCGAGGCCGATATGGTGCAGCTGCCCGTGCCGTGCCGACCCTGCAGCGTGTTCGGCGACAAGCCGTGCGCGCGCGGCGACTATATGTGCCTGCGCGCCATACGCCCCGAAAGCATAACGGCCCGGGTGCTGCAAAAACTGAAGTGACACCATGCAAGAAGAATCATTCGACATACGCGACAGCGGAGCGCCGGCCGGAAGCGAGCGCGATATAGAACGCGCCCTGCGCCCGGGACATTTCGAGGCCTTCCGCGGACAGGAAAAGATAGTGGAGAACCTGCGCGTCTTCGTGGCCGCGGCACGCATGCGCCGCGAAGCGCTCGACCATATCCTGCTGTTCGGCCCTCCCGGACTCGGCAAGACCACCCTCGCCGGCATCGTGGCCAACGAACTCGGCGTCGGACTCAAAATCACATCCGGACCCGTGCTCGACAAGCCGGGCGACCTTGCAGGCATACTCACATCGCTCGAGCCCAACGACGTGCTGTTCATCGACGAGATACACCGCCTCAGCCCCGTCGTGGAAGAGTATCTGTACTCGGCCATGGAGGACTACCGCATAGACATCATGATAGACAAGGGCCCCGGGGCGCGTTCCGTGCAGCTGAGCCTCGAACCCTTCACGCTCGTGGGAGCAACCACACGCAGCGGCCTGCTCACATCGCCGCTGCGCGCGCGCTTCGGCATAAACTGCCACCTCGAGTATTACGACCACGAAGTGCTGCGCGGCATCGTGGAGCGCTCGGCCGGCCTGCTCGGAGTACGCATATCGCCGGAAGCGGCGCTGGAAGTGGCGCTGCGCAGCCGGGGCACACCGCGAATAGCCAACGCCCTGCTGCGCCGCGTGCGCGATTTCGCCCAGGTCAAAGGCAGCGGCGACATAGACACAGCCATAGCACGCTACGCCCTCGAAGCTCTCAACATCGACCGCTACGGACTCGACGAGATAGACAACAAGCTGCTGCGCACCGTCATCACAAAATTCAAAGGAGGCCCAGTGGGGCTGAGCACCATAGCCACGGCGCTCGGCGAAGACCCCGGTACGATAGAGGAAGTGTACGAGCCTTACCTGATAAAAGAAGGCTTCATCAAGCGCACACCGCGCGGACGCGAGGTCACCGACCTCGCCTACTCCCACCTCGGCCTCGACCATAGCGCCGACCTCGGCCTGTTCGGCGGCATGTAAAAGCCATAAAATTCTGTCATAAGAAACCACCACACATAAGCATTACCCTCAAGACCCAACGATTTTGAGAAAAACTGCATTTATTTCACATATATGTGAAATAAATGCAGTAAATTTGCGTTGTAATCAAAAACGCCTGCTGATATGAGCGAAGTTGAACTGGTTTTTGTCAATGAGACAGACAAGTGTACCATTTACACTATTCAATTCTCGGAAGAATCCGAGACTGAATACGAACGTTTCTACTCAAAATTCATAGAAGACGCTCAATTGAATCAAGATTTGTTGAGAATCGTGCAACTTGTGGACAAAATTGCCGACGAAGGAGCATTAGAACGTTTTTTCCGTCCCGAGGGAAAGATGCGTGATTCAGTGGTGGCATTACCTGTATTGCGTTCAAAACTTCGTCTGTATTGTCTGCGACTTTCAGACCGGATTCTCATTCTCGGCAATGGAGGAATTAAGAATTCGCGTACATACGAGGAAGATGACTCTTTGCGCGGATACGTCTTGACACTCCAAAAATTTGAAGAACTGCTGAAAGAGGGACAACGCGACGGAACAGTCACTGTAACTTCCAAGACAATCGAAACCGACAAAATTTTTGAATTATGAAGGATATAAAAGGTAAATACCAGAAAATGGTGGGGCAAGTACCACAAGAGATAAGGGAGGAAATCAACCTGTCTTTTGCCATATCCAATAAAATAGATGCCCTTATGCAGGAGCGCGGTCTTTCAAAGAAACAATTCGCCGACCAGATAGGCAAACGTCCGAGCGAGATAACCCGATGGCTGAGCGGACAGCATAATTTTACTGTCTCCACACTTGCAATGCTGTCATCATTCTTCGGGAAATCAATAATATCCGTATGAATTATCCTGTCTTCGGACAAAACCTCTGAAAAGCCATATTATGTACGGAAAAATAGAGAGGTGCTTCGACTATGAGGCACTGACAGCAGTGTGGCTGGAATCGGTCAGAGCCACGCACGGATTTCTGTCCGAAGAAGATATTGAATTTTATCATGACAGAATCCCGAGCAGCTACATGCCATGCGTCGAGCTGTACGCCGCGCGTGACAGCCGCGGGGCGTGGTGCGCTTTCATCGGCCTCAGCGAGGACATGGTGGAGATGCTGTTCGTCCGTCCCGACGTTATGCGCATGGGCTACGGCACCATGCTGCTTGGCTTCGCAACAGAGGAAAAAGGCATACGTAAAGTGGACGTCAACGAACAGAACACCGGCGCGCTGGCTTTTTACAAGAGACACGGATTCACGGCAGCGGGCAGGGATGCCGTCGACTCCGAAGGCAAGTCGTATCCCATAATCCACCTTACAAAACCGTAGCCCCTCCTCCGTCAGTCGGCTGTTCCGGCCTGCTGCGGAACGTACACATATGCTCCGAGGTCCGGCTCGGAGCCGCGCTCGTTGCCATAGGCGTCGACCGCCGCACGCGGGTCGACGGCATGCACATAACCAGCGCCTATCGCGGGAGAGTTTTCGCCGAGGCGGTAGTCGAAGATATATTTCTCCCTGTCGTTCCGGTACAGCGGGTCGGTGTCCCAGAGGCAGTAGGAGAAGTTGTCGTCGTCGCTGCCGGCGCTTTTCAGCAGGCAGTAGTCAAGCGTTATGTCCGTGCCGGAAAGGTCGCCGTGGCTCAGATCGGTGCCCAGGCCGTAGATGATGCTGTTGGATATGTCGGCCCTGGTGTAGGGCGCGCCCGAGCTGTCGTCGTCGGCCGGCGATGTGTGTGCCAGCTGCAATGCGGGGCCGCTGATGGCGGCGAACAGATAATAGTTGGCGAGAGTGCAGTGGTTGAGCACGTGGCTGCCGCCCTGCAGGCGCACCAGCCCCTCGCCCCCTTCCGCGAACTCGCATCCGAATGCGGCCACATCGGCGTGCACGGCCTCCATCACCAGACCGGCCGAGTTGTGCAGGCGGCAGTTGAGCAGCGAAAGCGACGGCCGCTCCGCGTCGCCCGGAGTGCCCTCGATACGGAGCCCCTGCCACGTGTTGCGCATGTCCACCTGCACCATCACGTTGTCGCGGCTGGTGGAGGTGAAAAACACCCCCGTCCACTGACGCGACATGATGTCGAAAGATATGTCGGCCACGACGTTGCCCGTACGGTCGCCGGCCATATGCACGGGAGTGTCGGGCGTGCCTGCGGCATAAAGACTGCCGCGCACGGCCATATGGGCGCCGTCGTGGAAGTACAGCTCTGCACCGGGCGCCACGCGCAGGGTCGCTCCCGGCGCCACTACGAGCGAATCGTACACTATGTAGGGGCGTCCTGCCGGAAAATCAGTATCGGAATCGAGCGTCACCGCATGAAGGCGCACAGCGTCGCGTCCCTGCGCGTCGAGCACTACGCTTTTCTCCACGCCGTTGGCGAGAAAATCCACCGTGGCGCGTATGTCGACAGGGACATTCTTGCCGTTGGCAGGCAGGGTGGCGGCAACGAACACATATATGGAATCCTTGGCGCGTATCTCTACATCGTAGAACTCACGTCCGCTGAACCCGTCCACGTTGAGGCGGAAACACTCCGGATTGTCGCCTCCGAGAGTGACGGAGCTTATGGATATGGATTTGGACGCCCGGTTGTGGACGGTGAAGCGGTAGGTGGGCGTGCCTTCTTCCGTGAACACGGTGCCCATGTGCAGTGTGTCCACACTCATGTGCGGAGCGTCGGACGGCGATGTGCTGAAACCGTCTTCGATGCAGCCTGCCGCAGTGGCGGCCAGCAGTATAAGGAGAGTGTACAATAGCTTTTTCATCAGAATACTAACGCGCGGCGAGGCGAATTATTGCGTCGGCCGTGGCCGGGTCGAGTTCGCGCAGCGGTCCGATGACGAAAGGGCGCAGATGGGCACGCGGGTGAGGCAGCGTAAGTTCGGCATCGCACACCCGCAAGCCTCCGGCATCGATGAGGTCTATGTCGATGGGGCGGTCGCGGTAGCTGCCGTCGGGGTTGCGGTGGCTCGCCCCGGGTGCTATCCTCCGTTCGATGGCCTGGAGCGCGTGCAGGATTTCGTGCGGATCCGGCCGGCCGGGCAGTTCGAGCATAATACCGAGGTTTATAAACGCTGCGTCGGATTCATAGCCCCACGGAGCCGACTCGACAGGCGCCGACTCACACATGGCCGCTTCCGGCCACGCTTCAGCAATCAAGGCGACCGCCTGCCCGACAAGGGCAAGGCGGTCGCCTTGATTTGAACCTATGTTGATGTGTACGCGCATCAGATGCTGCGTGCCACTTCCACTTCCTCGAAGCTTTCGATGATGTCGCCGACCTTGATGTCGTTGAATCCGGCTATGGACAGACCGCAGTCGTAGCCCGAAGCCACTTCCTTCACATCGTCTTTGAAGCGCTTGAGCGAGCCGAACGTGCCGGTGTAGCGCACAATGCCCTCGCGGATGAGGCGCGCCTTGGCCGTACGCTTGATTTTGCCCTCGCGCACGATGGCGCCGGCGATGGTGCCCACCTTGCTGATGTGGTATGTCTCGAGCACTTCGGCAGTGCCGGTGACTTCCTCCTTCAGCTCGGGAGCGAGCATGCCCTGCATGGCGTCCTTCACCTCCTCGATGGCATCGTAGATGACAGAGTAGAGACGTATCTGCACGCCTTCGCGCTCTGCCACACGGCGCGCGGCCTGCGAGGGACGCACCTGGAAGCCGATGATGATGGCGTCGGAAGCGGCGGCAAGCGTGACATCGCTTTCGGAAATCTCGCCGACGGCCTTGTGGAGCACGTTGACCTGGATTTCCTCCGTCGACAGTTTGATGAGCGAGTCGCCGAGAGCCTCGATGGATCCGTCCACGTCGCCTTTGACGATGATGTTCAGTTCCTGGAAGTTGCCGATGGCGCGGCGGCGGCCTATGTCCTCGAGAGTGAGTATCTTGGTGGTGCGCAGACCCTGCTCGCGCTGCAGCTGCTCGCGCTTGTTGGCTATCTCTCGCGCTTCCTGCTCGGTTTCCATCACGTTGAAAGTGTCGCCGGCGGTGGGAGCGCCGTTGAGGCCGAGTATGAGCGCGGGGGTGGCCGGACCTGCCTCCTTTATGCGCTGGTTGCGCTCGTTGAACATCGCCTTGACTTTGCCGAAATGGTTGCCGGCCAGCACGATGTCGCCTACGCGCAGAGTGCCGTTCTGCACAAGCACGTTGGCCACGTAGCCGCGGCCCTTGTCGAGCGACGACTCGATTATGGCACCGGTGGCGCGGCGGTCGGGGTTGGCTTTCAGTTCGAGCATTTCGGCTTCGAGCAGCACTTTTTCCATGAGTTCCTCCACACCTATGCCTTTCTTGGCCGAGATATCCTGCGACTGGTATTTGCCGCCCCATTCCTCCACGAGGTAGTTCATGGCCGCAAGCTCCTCCTTGATTTTTTCGGGATTGGCATGCGGTTTGTCTATCTTGTTTATGGCAAACACGATGGGCACGCCTGCCGCCGATGCGTGGTTTATGGCTTCGACGGTCTGCGGCATCACGTTGTCGTCTGCGGCGACTATGATGATACAGATGTCCGTGACCTTCGCACCGCGGGCACGCATGGCAGTGAACGCTTCGTGGCCGGGGGTGTCGAGGAAGGTGATGTGGCGTCCGTCGGCGAGTTTGACGCTGTACGAGCCGATGTGCTGCGTGATGCCTCCGGCCTCGCCGGCGATGACGTTGGCCTTGCGGATGTAGTCGAGCAGCGACGTCTTGCCATGGTCCACATGGCCCATCACCGTCACGATGGGCGGACGCGAGCTGAGATCTTCCTCGCTGTCCTCCTCCTGATGGATGGCATCGGCCACTTCTGCCGACACGTACTCGGTCGTGTAGCCGAATTCTTCGGCCACGATGTTGATGGTTTCGGCGTCGAGGCGCTGGTTGATGCTCACCATCACACCGATGTTCATGCACGTGGCTATAACCTGGTTGATGGGCACGTCCATCATGACGGCAAGGTCGTTGGCGGTCACAAACTCGGTGAGCTTGAGGGTGCGGCTTTCGGCCTGTTCGGCGCGCGCGGCCTGTTCGGCGCGCGCGGCGTTGGCGTCGCGCTTCTCTTTGCGCCATTTGGCACCTTTTTTCAGACCTTTGTCCTTGCTTGTGAGGCGTGCGAGCGTCTCCTTTACCTGCTTCGAAACATCTTCGTCTTTGACTTCGGGAGCCGGTGCGGGTGCCTGACGGCGGTTCTTGCCTCCCTGGTTTTTGGGCGGCCGCTGGTTCTGTCCGCCGCCTGCGCCGCTGCGCTCGCGCTGCGGGCGTGGCTCGTTGGCCGCCTGACGGCCTGCCTTTTCAATGTCCACTTTCTGCGAACCGCCGATGCGGTTGCGCTTGCGGCGGGAGTCGCCTCCGGCGCCTGTTCCCTGGGCGCCTGTTCCCTGCTGGGCTTTACGCTCGTTGCGGCGCTCCTCCTTGGTTTTCTTTTTGGGGCGCGTATTGGAGTTGATGGCCGAAAGGTCGATTTTTCCGAGTATCACCGGACCTTGCACGCGGGGCGTGCTGCCGGTTGTAAACACTTCGGGTTCTGACGGAGCGGCACTGCTCTGTTCTGCTGCCGGAGCCGGCGATGCTGTGGCTGCGGCTTCGGGCGAGGGTTGATTGGTTGCCAATGTCTGGGGCTTGGGTTGTGGGGATTCTTCCTTTTTGACCGGTGCAGGCGCTGCGGCCTTGGCCGGAGTTTCAGCCTTCGGCTTGGCTGCGGGCGTAGGCTCGGCTTTCTGTGTTTCCACAGGCGCAGGTTCCGGTTTTTTTTCTATTTCAGGGGCGGGAGCGGGTGCAGGCTTGGGTTCCTGCTTGGGCTCCTGCTTGGGCGCGGGTTTCGGTTGCGGCTTGGGTTCGGGCTTTACGGGATTGCCTTTGGAGTCAAGGTCTATTTTTCCGAGTATGCGGGGTTTCTGAGCCAGATCGGAGGGTGTATGCGCCAGGTCGGGCTCGGCGGAGCGTGCGGGCGCCTGGGCGCGGGCATCGGCGCGCAGCTGGCGCCGGTCGCTGGTCTGCTGATCGGAACGAGTTTTTAACTCCCGGTCGGGTTGAAAATGATGTGTCAGCATCGCCACCACCGAGTCCTCAACCCGGGAGTTGGGGCTTTCGACGATTTCAATGTTGTGTTTGCGCAGGAACTCGAAGATGTTGGGCAGACCCACGTTGAGTTCCTTTGCGATGTTGCTTATCTTTTGTTTCGCCATATGTTGTGTTAAAAACTTCGTTCAGTGAATATTGAGGGGATTTGAGCTGCAGAGGTCAGGCGCTGGGCGCCGTTGCGCCGGCTCAGTCTTCGAATTCGGCGCGCAGGATAGCGAGGATGCCGTCCACGGTCTCTTCTTCGAGGTCGGCTTTCTCGATAATCATGTCGCGCGGAGCGTTGAGCACCGACTTGGCCGTCACGAAACCCACGTTTTTGAGCGCTTCTATCACCCATTCGTCGATTTCGTCCTTGAAGTCGTCGAGGTAGATGTCTTCCTCGTAGGAGTCCTCGGTGTCGCGGTATACGTCAATGGTGTAGCCCGTGAGCATGGAGGCGAGCTTGATGTTAAGACCGTTCTTACCGATGGCCAGCGACACTTCTTCGGGACGCAGGAACACTTCCGCCTTCTTTTCTTCCTCGTCGAGGCGTATGCTGCTCACCTTTGCCGGCGACAGCGCGCGCTGGATGAACAGCGACGGATTGGCCGTGTAGTTGATTACGTCGATGTTTTCGTTGCGGAGTTCGCGCACGATGCCGTGGATGCGGCTGCCTTTCACGCCCACGCACGCTCCCACGGGGTCGATGCGGTCGTCGTAGCTCTCGACGGCTATCTTGGCGCGTTCGCCCGGGATGCGGGCAACGGCGCGGATGTTGATGAGTCCGTCGTGTATTTCGGGCACCTCAAGCTCGAAAAGACGGCGCATGAACTGCTCGTTGGTGCGGCTTACGGTGATTTTGGGGTTGTTGTTCTTGTTGTCCACGTTGGCAATGACGGCGCGCACCGTCTCGCCCTTGCGGAAAAAGTCGCCGGGGATGCTTTCGCTCTTGGGCAGCAGCAGCTCGTTCTTTTCGTCGTCGAGCAGGAGGGTCTCGCGGCTCCATGTCTGGTACACCTCGCCGCTCACCAGCTCTCCCTCGAGGTCTTTGAATTTCTCGAAGATGGCTTCGTGCTGCAGGTCGAGGATTTTGCTCTGGAGTGTCTGGCGCAGATTGAGGATGGCGCGGCGTCCGAACTTGTCGAAGAATATTTCCTTGGTGTGCTCCTCGCCCACTTCCGCATCGGGGTCGTCGTCGGCGCGGGCGTCGGTCAGGGATATTTCGAGGTTGGGGTTCTGCACTTCGCCGTCGGGCACTACCGTGAGGTTCTGGAAAATCTGCACGTCGCCCTTGTCGGGGTTCAGAATCACGTCCAGGTTCTCGTCGGTGCCGAACATTTTGGCGAGCACGTTGCGGAAGGATTCCTCCAGCACGCTTATCATCGTGGTCTTGTCGATGTTTTTCAGTTCCTTGAACTCGGCGAACTGTTCTACCATGTTGGGGGTTGCCTCTTTCTTAGCCATAGCTGTAGGGGTATTTATTGAGTTCTTGTTTTTGTCAGAATTTTATCTCGTAGCGCACGTATTTGCATTCCGCCGTGTCCAGCGTGATTTCCTCGGTGCGCAGCACCGGACGTTTGGCTCCGGGCTCTTTCACCTTGGTCTCCACGGCGACGGTGAATTGCGTGGCGTCGTCGTTCACGCCGGCGAGGGTGGCGTGCAGCTTGCGGCCGTCGCCGGTGAGCACCTCCACAGGCTTGCCTATGTTTTTGAGGAACTGGCCGCGCACGCGCATCGGAGCCGTGAGGCCGGCCGAGCCCACTTCGAGTTCGTAGTCCTCGGTGTCGCGGTCGAAAGTGTCCTCTATTAGGCGCGTGATGCGTGCGCATGTGTCGATGTCCACGCCTTCGGGCGAATCTATCTCCACCACTATCTCGTTGGAGGGACTCACGCGGATGTCCACGAGGAAATTGTCGCTGCCGTCGATGGCGCGCAGCACGGTGTCTGTGAGCAGTTGCTTGTCTATCATTGTGTACAGGTTATACAAAAGGAGGAAGCGACCCCGCCCCCTCCTTCACTCTGAAGATGTTGCAAAGTTAGCGATTTTTTTGCGTATGAGCACAATACAGGCGCCATATTGTACATACAGCGCCCGCATAATTAATCAAATATAACTATTTTTAACTATAATTAGTTAACAGAACCGCACTTCCTATTTGTCGCCATAGTGGCCTTTAAGCGATACCGCAGTGACGATTACCCTGTCGTCCTCAATGCTGTAGATCATGCGCGCCCCTTTGTCGATGCGGCGGCCCCACAAACCGGCCAAATAGCCTTTCAACTGCTCTATCTGTCCGGATTTCTGCCAGTCTTTTCGTTCAGGGGATGTTTCTCAGATATTTTTTCACATGGCGCGTGCCACGGCTGCCGCGAGCTTGGCGGGGTCGGTCACGCGTTCGGCGATGGTGCCGTCGCGGCCTATCACATAGGTGACGGGCAGCGCGCCCACGTTGTACTGCATCAGCACCTCGGCGCCGTCCACCGGCGAGTTCCACACCGTGATCCACGGCAGGTTGTCGGCCTTGCGCTTCCACTCCACCTCGTCGGCGTCGAAGGCTATCTGATATATTTCAAGACCCTGTGCGCCATAGCGCGTGCGCAGCTCGGCGAGAGCCACGTTGTAGGCCGGAGAGCCTTCGCCGTCGTAGCTCGTGAAACTGAGCAGCGTGACTCCGCCTTTTTCGGCCAGACGGGCAAGGCTCTGCTCCACGCCGCGGTTGTCGTAGCGCACGATGTCTATCAGCCCGCTTTCCTTTGCCTGCAGGCTCAGGGCAGGCGCGGCGGCGGGGTTGTTGAGCTGGCGGGTGGTCAGATAAATCTGTGTCAGCCACTTCGTGCGCGGGTCGTCGGGACGCATGTCGGCGAAGCGCTGCGCCACAGCGCCCACGATTCCGAGGTCGCGGCGGCGCGAAAGGTCGTAGAGAGGCTTGCCGCCGATGTTTTTGTTGATGATGTAGTAGGCGGCGATGCAGGTCGAGTCGTTGATGGCGATGTCGTTGAGGCCGGCCTTGAGGGTGCTGTCGGCGAGAGCGCCGTCCACGCCGCGGGCGGCCACGCTTTCGGCTATCATGCGGTCGATGGCCACAATTTTGTCGGCGGCAGGGGTGCCGCCGAGTTCGTAGCGCGTGCCGAAAGATGCGCTGTCGGTCGTCAGCGTGAGGCGGTCGAGGCTGTCCACAGGGAAGTAGACGGCCCGTCCGTCAAGGTTGAGACGCAGCACTTCCGCAATGGAGGCCGGAGCGGCGGCCTCGTAGCGGAAACTGCCTCCGCGGCCTATCTCCACGCTGTCTATCACGTACCAGCGGCCGGCATTGAATCCTTCCACTGCCATTTTACGGCCTTCGCAGCCGGACACCGTTCCTTCTATAGTCCAGCCTTTATGGCCTCCTGTGCATGCCGCCGCAAGGGCTGCAAGGGCGGGGATGAGCAAGCGTTTCATCATTCGGCGGTTTTATCGTATTCGGCGCGTATGGCGTCGGCTATATGCTGCATTTCCGCTTCGGGGAGGGTGAGTTTTCCCTTGGCGAAGTTCATGTCGTTCTCCACCGTGATGGGGATGAGGTGGATGTGGGCGTGGGGCACCTCAAGGCCTATCACCGTCATGCCCACGCGCTTGCAGGGCATAGCGGCCTCCACGGCGCGCGCCACACGGCGCGCGAAGCAGTGCAGGGCGCCGGTTTCCTCGTCGTTGAGGTCGAAGATGTACGGCACTTCACGGCGCGGAATCACGAGCACATGGCCCGGAGCCACGGGGTTGATGTCGAGAAATGCGAAATGACGCTCGTCGGCGGCTATCTTGTAGCATGGAATCTCGCCGGCTGCGATGCGTGAGAATATGGTAGGCATCAGAATGATATTTCTACGATTTCGAATTTCATGAGGCCGGAGGGCACACGTATTTCCACCACCTCGCCGATGCGGTGGCCGAGCAGGCCCTGGGCGATGGGGGTCGAAGATGCGATTTTTTTCTCGCGCAGGTTGGCCTCGCTGTCGGCCACGATGGTGTATTCCATCACCTGCCCGTTGGCCACGTTTTTGATTTTGACCTTGTTGAGAATCTGCACCTCGTCGGTGTTGAGTTTGCTGTCGTCGATGATTCGGGCATGGGCCACAAGGTCCTTGAGCTGCGCTATCTTCATTTCAAGCATGCCCTGGGCTTCCTTTGCGGCATCGTATTCGGCGTTTTCGCTGAGGTCGCCTTTGTCGCGGGCTTCAGCGATGGCGCGTGATATTTCGGGACGCTTCACGTTTTCAAGAAACGCGATTTCTTCCATTTTCTTTTTGTAACCTTCCTTGGTCATGTAGGTGATTGCCATGGCGGTAAAGATTTTGATTTTAGAGAGTGATGAGATAAGGTACAATAAAAAAGAGAAACCCGGCCGATTTCAGGCAGAGTCCCTGCAGGTTCATTGTTTGTCAGAATTTTACACCGCAAAGTTAGGCATATTTTTCCACAATAAAAAATAAAAGGGAAAAATTCGCCCTCCGCTGCGGACGGGGTGCCGTTTAGAGGTTGTTTAATAATGCTTGTTAATGACAGGGCCGAAATTTTTCAGACGGATTTATTCCTGTGGCGAAGGA
>VSPG01000072.1 GCA_009775265.1 Muribaculaceae bacterium | reverse complement strand
CTTTTGCTCTTATAACATTCATTGTCGTCAAATCGATTTCGTACATAAATTAAATGCCATGGATTTTATAAAACTATTAATATTGACTATTTTTGAGGTTTTACTTCCATTTATAATGGCTGCAATTGTAATATTGTGGTTTTACTCATGCTATACAGCATTAAAAAACATAATAAATTTTATTGGAAACGTCAGACGGTACAATAATAAATATATCGCATATTATACAGCAAACAGGACTCGTATAATTAAAACATCCTTGCATTCAATAATTATCATTTCATTATATATATTTATAATATACTATTTCTCACACCTTTATGTTCCGGCCGATCCATCAATTTATATAATAAGGGCTTCAATAGCATTTTCTTTGTTCTGTAGCATAAATCATACATTTTCTCCAAAATATATTCCTCATTCATTCCTGTTTTTAATCGATACATGCATGCTAATCTATCTGGCATTGTTTTTATCGGCATTCTACTAATTTGGGTTGAACGAACAGTGTTCTTATGATAGTACAAGCATAGGCTCGTCATTCAGGTTTGTGAAGAACAGAATTATGTAAAAACATACCATAGAAGCTTCGGAGGGGCTTATTATACTAATAAACAAAACCGTTCCATAAGGCAATTGCATATTATGGCGAATTATGTGCAATAGTAGGGGGGATATGACTCAAAAACGTTATTTTTGCATTGGTATAAACTTATAAACGCGACAATGACTGAAGACATTGACTGGGGAGCGCTCCCGTTCGGATACGTACCCACCGACTACAACCTGCGTTGCTATTACAAAGATGGCAAATGGGGCGAAATAGAGGTCAGCCAATCGGAAACAATCAACATCCACATGGCCGCAACCTCATTGCACTACGGCCAGGAGATATTTGAAGGCGTAAAGGCATTCCGGGGCAAGGACGGTAAGATACGCATCTTCCGCCTTGAGGAAAACGCACGCCGCATGCGCGCTTCGGCAGAAGGTATAATGATGGAGCCTGTGCCTGAGGAACTGTTCTGCAAAATGTGCAGCATGGCAGTGAAACTCAACGAACGCTTCATCCCCCCCTACGGAAGCGGCGCATCGCTCTACATCCGTCCGTTGGAAATAGGCATGTCGGCACGTGTCGGCGTAGCTCCGGCATCGGAATACATGTTCATGGTACTCGTGACGCCAGTAGGCCCGTACTTCAAAGGCGGATTCCGCAACACCAACATCTGCATCATGCGTGAATATGACCGTGTGGCTCCGAAAGGCACCGGACGCTTCAAAGTGGGCGGCAACTATGCGGCATCCATGCGCGCCGGCCACCATGCACATGAATTAGGCTACTCGGCTGTACTGTTCCTCGACCCTAAAGAGAAAAAATACCTTGATGAATGCGGGCCGGCCAATTTCTATGCGATTAAAGACGGCAAATACATCACACCGGCTTCTGAATCCATCCTCCCCTCCATCACCAACATGAGCCTGCAACAACTTGCCCGCGACATGGGCATAGAGGTGGAATGCCGCCACATCACTATCGACGAGCTCGAGGACGTGTCGGAAGCAGCCGCCTGCGGCACTGCTGCGGTATGCTCTCCGGTAGGCGAGATAGACGACCTCGACACCGGGAAAAAATACATAATAGCCAAGGACGGAAAACCGGGTCCTGTCACTACTGCGCTCTACAACAAGCTGAACGCCATACGCCTCGGTGAAGAGCCTGACGTACACGGCTGGAACACCATCGTAGAATAACGCACCCGCAAACAATGGACCGGCAAGAAATAATCAACACTTACTATCCTGCCGGCTCGGAACTACGCAAGATACTTGAGGGCCATAGCCGGCAGGTCGCCGATATGGCCCTCGCTATTGCGCGGCGCCTGAGCCTCGAAATCCCTCCGCAACATATAGAAGATGCCGCCATGCTGCACGACATCGGCATCTGCCGCACCGATGCTCCGGGCATATTGTGTTTCGGGGCGGAACCTTATCTGTCGCATGGCGTCATAGGCGCAGAAATGCTCAGAGAATGCGGAGCGCCGGAATGGGCGGCAGCCGTGGCCGAACGACACACCGGCGCCGGGCTCACCCGTGCAGACATAGTGGCGGCAGGCCTCCCCGACCCCGGCCACGACCTGTGCCCTCGCGACACGCTTGAGCGGCTCATATGCTACGCCGACAAATTTTTCAGTAAAACACATGTAGGCGCTTCGCCAAAATCCATCGAGAGGGTGCGAGTGTCGATAGCTCGCTTCGGAGCGGAGGCATCCGCTCGATTTGAAAACATGCATAAAGAGTTCGGCAGAGGAATCGTTTAACTGTGGCTCTGCCTTTCTTAAGAACAAGGAGGATGTGTCATGATTCATTTTTATTGCTGTCCGATAAAACTCAAATAGCGCAATAAAGTATGGCTCGAACGCTGATTTTACGGTGTTCGAGTCTTC
>VSPG01000071.1 GCA_009775265.1 Muribaculaceae bacterium | reverse complement strand
GGGCTAACATTATCGGCAGACTTGTGGAACTTCCATACGAAACGGATTCCGACGGCAATATCATCGCCAATATCCTGCCCTTTGCGCCAGATGCGAAAGCGAGGCTATACGAATGGCAGCGTCAGAATACCGAGGAATGTAACCGGGAAGAATGTGACGCACTCAAAGGCGTTTACAACAAGTTCGATTTCCATGCCATACGTTTCTGCCTGATATTGCAGATGGCACGGTGGGCCTGCGGAGAAGCCGACAGAACGGAGATAGATCTCCTTTCGGTTGAGAACGCCATATCGCTCGTGGATTATTTCAAGGCAACCGCCAGAAAAGTGCATGGCATTATCAGCGAAATGTCGCTGACCGAGCAGCAGAGAGCCATAATCGCCGCTCTGCCCGACTGTTTCACGACCGAGGAAGGAATAGCCGTGGCAAAAGAGAACGGTATGCCGGGACGCACGTTTCAGGACTTTCTCAAACGGTCAGTCTCATTAGGCACATATTTCCAGCGTGAGAAACATGGGCATTATTCCAAACTCTGACACCTGCGCTTTCTGCATTTTCCACATTTTGAACCGACAAAATGCGGGTTACGCAGAAAATGCAAGCAAAATCTTTGAGAATCTATGAACGCACACCGATTCATTCTCCAGCCCTATAAAGGGGTCGGAAGCCGTCACTGTTGCCCTTCGTGCCACAAGAAACGCTGTTTCAGCCGCTACATCGACACCGAGAAACAAATCTCGTTTCCTGATGATGTCGGAAGATGTGACCATGAGCAGAGCTGTGGCTACCACATGACTCCGAAGGAATATTTTGAACGCAATCCACAATCAAAGCCACAGCACTGCGATTTCACAGCTCCGTCAGCATGGCGAGCCAAGCCGACCGAGCAGCAAAAGCCAACATCCTTCATCGCGGCAGAGACTGTTTCACAGACTCTGCACGGCTATGAGAAAAACAATCTCTATCTGTTCCTCCGCTCCAAGTTCGGAGCCGAGGAAGCCCTACGACTGATGAAAGATTATCGCGTCGGCACATCGAAGCACTGGCCCGGATCATGCGTGTTCTGGCAGACCGATATCAACGGTAGTATTCGCACCGGAAAGGTGATGCTCTACGATGCCGAGACAGGCAAGCGCGTGAAGGAGCCATTCAACCATGTAACATGGGTTCATTCGTTGCTCCGACTGCCCGACTTCAATCTGCGTCAGTGTTTCTTCGGTGAACATCTCTTGCCGATGAACAGGGGCAAACCGGTTGCCATTGTCGAGAGCGAAAAGACGGCACTTGTGGCAACTTATTATCTGCCGGAATATGTGTGGCTCGCTTCCGGCGGTAAAAACGGTTGCTTCAATTCCGATGCTCTCCGTGTTCTCCGAGGCCGTCAGGTAATTCTGTATCCCGACATCGGCGCGACCGACCAGTGGCGGCAGAAACTGAGTTTACTCCACAATCTCGGCATTGAGGCAAGCATCTTTAACTATCTTGAAGAAGTTGCCACCGATGACGAGCGAACAGCCGGACTTGACATAGCAGACTACCTCCTGCAAATCGAGCCTGACCAAGCCGTGCTGCAAACTATGATACGCCGTAACCCGATGTTGCAGAAATTAATTGATGACCTGCAACTCACCCTCGTGTCTGTTGAACGGTATAACCCGGATACTGATGCAATCAACAAAACCTCAACACCACCAAAACAATGAAAACCACAAAAACACCTTCAACTACAGCATCCAAGTCAACCAAGTTGACCGATGCACCCGAAACCCAAGTATCAACCTCTAACCCCCAAATTATTATGCAACCTGATAACTCTACCAACCCCAATCCCGCAGTAAACAGCGACAATGCTGTTAACAGCACCGCCACTGTCAACGCCGTTGCCAATGAAAATCTGTTCGGCAACGAGCAGACGGCAACCGAAGCAACATCCGTAATCGAAACGACCGAGCCGCCGAAGCAACAGCGCATCGGCAAGCAGCAGCGCAAATCGGACTTCGCCGAGTTCAAGGCTACATTCCTTGCACCTGCAAAGCTGGTGAACCGACACCCGGTCAACATCGAGGACGACATCTGGGAGCAGCTTGAACGCATCGCCCGCATCCTCGGCGAGCGTGGCACCACCGT
>VSPG01000070.1 GCA_009775265.1 Muribaculaceae bacterium | reverse complement strand
GAGGCATGACTATTCTCAAATAATCTAAGGTGGATGTAATTTTTGCCTCATTTTATTTGGATTTTAATATAGTTCGTCGCGTATGCGGAGGACGCGCAGCACCATAGCCTCGGTATATAGCGAGGCGAGTTCGTCCTTTGTTGCAAAGAGGGAGCGGCGGCATACTTCGAGGGTGTCGGGTTGTTTCTTACTCATCGTCTTCCATGTCAAGGAGATTGTTGGCTGTGTTTACGAGTGCGAGAGGCGAGCCGACTTGCGCGAGGGTCATTTCCTGTTGGCGCAGCTTGACTTTGGAAATGGCCTTGCCCCGGTGGTAGCGGCGCGACACTTCGCTGTCGCGGTGTGCGATGGCGTTGCGCAGCACTTCGGGGGCGATGTCGAGAATCACGGCGATGTCGGATATTTTGAGATATATGCTCGCGTATTTCTCGATGTCGGAAAGCTGCTGCTCGGTGAATATGATGCTATCGGAGTTCATTTGTTGTGGTGAGGCGTTGGTTGAACAAATCATTCAGTGGTACGGAATGGTTCTCGATGATGTCGAGGACTGAGGCGTGGAGATTGGCGAAAATCTCCGGCGACGTGGATATAAACGCGCTCTCGGCGCGGTTACCGCGAGTGAGGTTCTGCGAGGTGACTACGGCGACGGTGTCGCCACGGTCGGAGCGCACCAACAGGATCTTGGAATGGTTGTCGGCGAGAAAAGTTCTGTCGACAACCTGAACAATGAAGCTCCAGAGCTTTATGGTCTTGTTGGTGGCCTTGTGGTCGAGCACGAGGTTGAAGCGCGAGATTGGCCGCTTGCGTTTGAGGAAGAAAAGTCGGCGCAGAAATTCTTCGGATATGGAGAAGGAGGTCTGCCAAACCTCGGCGGTGCCGGTCTGTTCAAGAACCCATTCCAGTATGTCGGCCACTTGCAGGGCGGAAGATAGATACGCCTGAAAAGGCGCGTCTTTCAATGGCCGGAGGATTTCGGATATTGATGCGGTCCGCTTCATTTCTTCTTCGGAGTGGCCTCGTAGTTGTCATAGCCCTGCCAGTTGGAGCGGTATTTCTTATCGAGGTCGATAAGCTCTTTGAGAAAAGGGTAACGCTCGCTGTCGGGGCAAGAGGCGGTTTCGAGTGATAGATTGCGTAGGCGCAGATGGACTTCGCGCATACGGCGCAGCACGGAAAGGTTCTCTACATAGAAGGCCTGTATTTCGGGCGGCAGGGTGTCGTGGTCGGCGCGCTTGCCGCGCTTAAAGTCGAGAGTCGAGGGTCGAGAGTTTAGAGAGCCGTCCGGCGAAGTTCTCTCGACGCTCAACTCTAAACTCTCGACTATCACGGAGGCTTGTGCGTCCATAGCCTCGACCTGTGCGTGTGTAAGCTCGGCCACGCGGAAATCGTAATGCTTTTGCAGTTCGGTTTCGAGGCGCGGCATATCGGGCGCGGCGAGCAGATTCTTATACATATTGACACGGGCTGTCAACTGCAAGAACATCTTGCACCCGGCGGCATAGTCGCGGTTGTCGGGCCGCTCCCGGAGCCACGCGCCCAGTCTTTCGGTAAATTGGTGGTTCATATTTCGGCGGTAATTTTGTCCGATACAAAATTATTTCGCTCGGCATAGCCGATAAAAGACGCAAAATGAGTATCTTTGCGGATAAATTTCTTGACTATGTATATTAGAGAAGTTAAGTGCCCGTATGAGGATAATGGTATGTTACAAGTGTTCCATAAGTGCAGCCGTAACTATACCGTTTATAAGCTTTTGAAACACAACCTTAACGAAGAATACCAAAGGATTACAAAATTCTATCGTGGATTTTCCGGAATAGAATACTCATACTCATCAGCGGAGTATATTCTTTTGAATGAATACTTTCTATGGCTGAATCATAATGATTTGGAGGAAATGGAAACCTTTCTCAAAATTTACGCTGATTGTATAGCTAAACAGTTGAGCTATTTCCAAGATATTTTTGTATATGAATTAGCTGATGATGACCCTTATAATTCTGTCAATTCAGGAAATATCCAAGAAAAAACCAAAGAATTGGTTAAACGTCTTCTTGGACCCGCTATTTATAAATACAAGAGGGAGCAGAACAATTCTCTAAATAAAGGAATCTATAATTCTTTAACGGGAGAATATGTTCACCCTCAAAACGGAACATTCTATATTGATGATTTCCGTTAGGCCTTGTTGTTGATTCCGGCGATATAGACGAGGTTCTTGTCTGTCGGCTGAAATAGCCGTTTCATCGAGAGCATCGTCTGGCCGGTTGTTACGAAATCATCGAAAACTATAATATTCTGCTCCGAGGGGCAGACATTCATTGTAAAGGTCGCGTTCACACGCTGCATCGAGCGGCAGAGCGCGACATCTTCATAAAAGGGTATGCCGAGAATCGAGGCTATGCGGTCGGCGACAAGCGAAGCGAAGTTGCGCTGAAGGTGTCGGCGTTTCGGAGTGGTGATTATCGCCCAGCCTCCGGCGGCGAGGTTATTGCCGAGGACTTCGGCGACAAGCGCGGCGGTGGCCTCGGCAACTTTCGGTATCATGGCATCGTCGGCCTTGATCTCGGTCAAGGTCTTGCCGTAGACCGAGCGTTTCCAAACGGCGAGGAGGAATAAGCCAGTGCGGTAGGCAAGCATCGGGCGGCTTTGGAAGTCGCAACGTGCGCCGTCGTTGTGCGCCCATTTTTGGCGGTTCTTTTCAGCAAATAAGTCGAGAGTTGAGGGTCGAGAGTTTAGAGAATCAGATAAAACGGCGGCAGACGGCGTTTCCAAAATGGGCGGTTGAATCTCCGAGAGAACACCGCTCAAATCGACCGCGCCGCTGCCGTCGTAAGGGTCGGCCATAGGTTACGCTGCTTTCGACGGATTGATGATGCCGTCCTCGGTAACGATTTCGCCGTCGTAGAAAGGTGCGGGTACCTCGTCGGAAGCCTCGACGTTGATAGTCGTGGACGTGGTGCCCGACGCGCCCTGTCCGTTGTCCTGGTTCACGGTGGTTTTGGTGAGCCACTTGTCGCAACCGACAACGCGGTATTTGTCGTTCATGTCCTGAATGATAAAAACATTGTCGGAGTTGTTGAGATAGGCTGCGGCGGCGGAAGCCTCCGCGCCCACGCCGGGGTGGACCGCCACGAGCTTGTTCAGCTGCGTCTGACTGGGTAGCTCGCCCTGCGGTTCGGAAGTAAGCTGCGATTTGTCGGGCAGTATGTCGATGTATTTCCACTTTGCATCGGCTTTCAGAGTGAAGTCGCCCTTGTACTTGGCGGAAATGGCGCGTATGCCGTTGGCGTCGCGCTCCAGCAGCGGCCACGCCACTATCTCGCTCTTGGCGAGATAGTAGATGCGGCGGCGCACACCGGCGTATTCGGGGGTACCCTGGCACCATGCGAGGCTCTTTTGGATATTGAGGCAGGAGGAAGATGCGGTAGCCATAGTTAAGCGGATTTGAGTTTGACAACTTTAAGAAAACGGCGGTCGATGCTTCGGAACTGGGTGCCGAAGAACATAGCGGCGGCAATAGTCATGGCCCACGGCTCCCAACGCTTCACCTCCATACGGGTAAGGTCTGACATATTGTCGTAGGCGTAGAGCATATTCGAGCCGGGAGTGACTATATACTTGTCCGTTCCGGCGAGGCAGTCGAGCGGCACGATCGTGGTCTTGTTGAAGCTGCCCTCGACGATGGGCTGCTCGTACTTCTTGTTATAGGGTACGGCATTGTGCGTAACAAGGTAGGCGTCGTTGTAGCTGTCCGCAAAGCCGGGGTCGCAGAACAGGAACTTGTGCTGCTTGCGCAGATGGGGGTCGCAGCTGCGCTCGACCTCCTTTGCCACGTCGACGGCGTTTGTGCCGTCGATGGCCTCAGTAAGCTCTATGAGGTTGTTTTTCGCCACGGAGATATTGCCCTCAGCCATTTCGCGGTCGAGGATTGTTCCCCATCCGTCGAACAGGTCGGCGGTGGAGTCGCCGTCGGGATTGCGTCTGGCGGTAAAAAGAACCTCGTGCAGATGGTGTCCGAGCGAGCGCATGACGGCGGCGATCACGAGGCGCGCCGAGGGAGCCTGCATCTGCGCATCGCCCAGAGTGGCGGTGCCGCGGCCTAAAAGCGTTTGTATGATTTCCAGAGGCTCGAAGTCCTCGCGCACGTTGCCGAGGTACGAGGTTATTTCGCGGTAGCCTACCTTAGTGGCCGACGCGCTGCGGCGGTCGCGGCGGTACGGTGCGAACTGCCCTGCGCCCTCGACGGAGGGCAGCTTCGTGGGCGTGGTTACGCCGGGCATCCCCTGCATATATTTCAGGGCTTCCTCACAGGCGAAAAGCGGCATGAGAAGGAAGTCGCTTTTCCAAGTGGTAGCCGCCCTTTCATAATCGGGGTCGGTGATTTGGATTGAGTGGAGTAAATCGGGCATAATGTGTTTGAATTTTGGTTAATGAGGGAGGATTGGCGGCGGCGAGCTTACGGCAGAAGGTCGTAGATCTCGCGGGCGCGGCGCACCGATGCGGAAAAAGCGTCCATCGGCGTTTCGGGCTTGTCGGGCTGTTGGCCGTCGCTGACGATAGCCGAAGTGGTTTCGGCGGGCTTCTTTTCGAGTTCGGCCACACGCGCTTTGAGATTGGCTATTTCGGTGTCTTTGGCCTTGATGTCTGCGGCGTTGCCTGTAAGAGCCTTGTCGATTTTGGCAAGCTGCTCCACGGAGAGGCTTGCGGTGGGCTTGTCGCCGGAAAGCTCGACGGATTCGAGAGCGAGCGCGGCGCAAAGTGCCGGGAGGATGATTGTTGACATTTGGGGAGTATTTGATTGGTTTGAAATTTCGGGTGTCGTGGCGGCTCCGGGGCGGAACATTGCGGCGATAGCGGCGAAGAATTTTCCGATAGCACTCTCGCGGTCGGCCACCGGCACATTGGGGATAGGCATACCGGCGGCCATAGCCGAGGCGGTGGCGTCGGTGAGTTTTGGGGCGGTGTCCTCCGGCTCGTCGGTGATCTCGTCGACAAAACCCCATTCGAGGGCTTCTTTCGCCGAGAGCCAGCCGCCCACTTTCATAAGGTCGAGCAAGGCTTTGGGGTCTTTGCGACATTTGGCGGCATACATGGCGGCAACTCCGGCATCGAGTTTGTCGAGGTCGGATTTCTGCTTTTCAAGGGCAGAAATGAGGTCGGCCATCTGGTCGGCATTCAGGCTCGACCACTTGAAAAACTCGTTTGAGCATTTATGCACGAGGTACCAGGCGGCGGTGTCGATGCTGACGTGCCGGGCACCGAGCGAGGCGATAGTGGCTGCGGAGGCGTTCATGCCGACGAAATGCACCGACACGTCGCCGTGCCGCTTGAAGGCGGATGAAATGGAGAGCGCGGTGGCGAGTGAGCCGCCTGTGCTGTCAATCAGCACGTTCACAGGCTTGCCGGGGTTCTTGGCGAGTATGTAGTCCACATAATCGCGGTCGAAGTCGTATCCCCCGACGAAGCCTTTCAGATGTAGGTTGTATTTTGGCTGTGGCATAGCTTAATCTTGCTTTGCCACAAAAGTACCGCTATAAATAAGCGGGGTAAAAGACACTGAAATTCACGATAATTTCGTAACTTTGTACTTTGAAATAAAAATGAAATGATACATATTTGGCTCGACGAAAGCGATAAGCACGGCACATATTACTCCAATTTTTACGGGGGCATACTGGTACAATCACAGCACCGGGAGGAAGTGCTACGTAGAATGGAGGCTATTAAGACAGAGTTAAATATTGTAGATGAAATAAAATGGCAGAAAGTAAATGCCTACCATTACGATAAATATGTTCGTCTTGTTGACGAACTTTTTGAAATGGGTAAGGAGGGATTGCTAAAAATCAGGATATTCTTTCGCCATAATCAATATGAGCCGGAGCTTACGGCAGAGAAACGCAAAGAGGAATATCCTATATTGTATTACCAATTTATCAAGTATGCCTTTGGTCTTGTATTCGCAGAAGATAAAGAAGGCATACGCCTATATCTTGATGAAATTCCGTTAAGTCAAGAAGATAAACTGAACTTTGTTCAACACCTTTACGGATTGAATAACGATGCTGACTTTAAGGCAAAAGGTATTAGGTTTGTAGATAAAGGTATATCAGAGGTGGATTCAAAATCACATCTACCACTTCAATTTATGGATGTAATACTTGGGGCGATATGCTTCAAACTTAATGAAAAGGATAAGCTGAAATCTGACGGAGAAGAACGTCCGGGAAAGCGTACTATATTGAAATTGAAGCTATATAAGTATATAAACAGCAAAATCCGAGAGATTTACCCGGATTTCAATATTGGCATCAGCACCCCAATAAAAGAGGATAGCGATAGGTGGTTCCAAATTTACAGGCATTGGAGCTTCAAGGCCAAACACCATACACGCAACTTGACACGAACCAAAAGGGCAAAAAAATAGTCCTGCGCAACCTACACTTGTGAGCTACGCACTTTTCACGTAGCCGTTCAGTTACGACAGGATATTTTTTCTGATGCAAAGGTAATACCTTTTTTGCTATCTTCAAAATTAAAACGTAAAAATCGGCGAAAAAGTTTGTTAAACAGCTCTTAAACGCCACTTTTACCTTAAATGACCAACTGAAAAAGGGCCGGCTTTCGCCGACCCCGGAGAGGTTGGAAGGCTGTCGAGCCTCAATAGTGGCGGAACACGTGGCCGTTATCCATGTATCGCTGGTGCCGCGACCAAGAGTTGACAACAAACGACCCATTTGCCAAATACAACGGCAAAACAACCGAAGTGTATGGCACTCCCTATTACATCACCCTCAAAGAGCGTGACCGGATAGCAGACTATGACCTTTCGGCAACCCCGTCATTAGAGGCACAGCGCGACATATTCATCTTTCAATGTCTTATCGGATGCCGCGTGTCTGACCTCATGGCAATGACTCCGGCAAGTATCATCAATGGAGCCATCGAGTATATGCCTCAGAAGACAAAGGGCGAACGTCCGCAGGTTGTCAGAGTGCCACTAAACGCAAGAGCTCAAGCCCTCGTCGCCAAGTATGCCGGACGCGATGACTTGAACGGCAAACTGTTTCCCTTCATCAGTTCGCAGAAATATAACGTGGCCATCAAAAAGATATTCACGACCTGCGGAGTCAATCGCATGGTGACTGTCCTCAATCCTACAACCGGAGCAGAAGAGAAACTCCCGCTGAATGAAATAGCCAGCAGCCACTTGGCACGACGCACCTTCATCGGGAACCTCTACAAGAAAGTCAAAGGCCCTAATCTCGTCGGCTCACTCAGCGGCCACAAGGAAGGCAGCAAAGCCTTCGCCCGCTACCGAGACATCGACGAAGATATGAAGAAGGAACTTGTCAATCTTCTTGACTGATTTCTCTTTTCCCCAGCCCCTATACATAGGTTCAGTTCAGCGGGCATATATATAGTGCCCGAACTGAATCAAAGAAAATGGGATGCAATCTTCTGCGAGAAGGCATCCCATTTGTATAGAGGGTAATCGTCAATTATCCCTTAGGTGGATATGGATCATTCCCGTAACTATTCCTGTCACGGAACTGACCTTGACGATTGTGGATAAACATTTCCGACTGCTGATTAATAGCAATCTCTCTTGCTCGGGCTATTGCTTCACGCTGAGTGTCAAATGTCTGGGTAACACGAGTGTTCCCAGCACCTCTTACACTCCATCTCCCATTATTCGGAACTACATGCTGATTCTTTCCCATGGTTATCAGCCTTTATGGATTGAGGGGCAGCAGTAAGCGCAACCATCTGCGTCCGAATAATGCTGTTTGGCTTTTCTAAGAGCTTCCTCATCAGAGTAGCAGTAGCCCAGATCTATTTGATTTGCAGGCAAGGGTCTATGAGAACACCATGATTTGTGAACCTCATGGTTGTATCCGTAACCCACTTGTTGATTTCGATTCATTAGTGTCCACTAAAAAATCATAAGAGTACTTTGAAATCATTGAAATTCAATTTGTTGTAAAAGATTTTTAGGC
>VSPG01000007.1 GCA_009775265.1 Muribaculaceae bacterium | reverse complement strand
TCGTAGAGTACTTCCATGATTCGGTGCGATTTTGACTTCAAAGGTACGTATTTTAGAAAAATTATGACTACTTTTGCTGAAATAAAAAATTTTCAGAGGTATGCTTTACTCAATGACGGGTTTCGGCAAAGCTGCGGCCGAAACAGACGGCGTGAAGATAATATTTGAAATTAAGACGCTGAACAGCAAACAGCTTGACCTTACGACGCGTTTGCCGTCGGCTTTCCGCTCGCGCGAAAGCGCGGTGCGCGAACTTTTAGCCGCAGGGCTTGAACGGGGCAAGGTGGAGGCTGTGGCGTCGGTGGAGCGCACAGGTGCTTCGGCTCCGGTGGAGCTTGATGTGGATGCCATGGCTGCATATAAAATGCAGATAGAACGTTCGGCCGAACGGCTCGGGATTGCTGTGCCCGACGACTGGTACGGAGTGCTGCTGCGCATGCCTGAAGTGTACCGCAGTGTCGCGCCTGAGGACAGCAGCGATGCCGAGTGGGATGCCATGACACGCGCGCTGTCTGCTGCAGTCGAGGGCTGTATGGCCCACCGCCGCGCCGAAGGTGAGCGTCTTGAAGCTTTTTTCTCAGAACGCATCGACGGCATTGCCGCGCTGCTGGCACAGGTGGATGCCTGTGAGGCGGAGCGTGTGACCGGCATACGCGCACGTATCGAAGACGGCCTTGCGAAACTGGCCGATGTGGACTACGACCGCGGAAGGCTCGAACAGGAGATGATTTTCTATATCGAAAAACTTGATGTGAACGAGGAAAAGCAGCGGCTGGCACAGCATCTGCGCTATTTCCGCGAGACAATGGACGCGCCAGGGCTGTCGCACGGCAAGAAACTCGGATTCATTGCCCAGGAGATGGGCCGCGAGATAAACACGCTCGGTTCCAAAAGCAACCATGCCGCCATGCAGCGCATAGTGGTGGAGATGAAAGACATTTTGGAGCAGATAAAAGAACAGGTATTAAACACTCTCTGATTATGTGTAAAGAAGGCAGAATAGTGGTGCTTTCTGCTCCGTCGGGCTGCGGGAAAAGCACGATAATCCATAATTTGCTTGAAGGCGACGATGCGTTGCCGCTGGAATTTTCCGTATCGGCCACGAACCGTGCCCCCCGCACGGGCGAAGCCGACGGCGTAAGCTATCATTTCCTGTCCACGGAGGCTTTTCTGGCTGCCGTGGCCGACGGCAGTTTCGTGGAGTGGGAAGAAGTCTATCCCGGACGTTTCTACGGCACTCTGCGCAGCGAAATAGACAGGAAGACGGCTTTGGGACGCAATGTGATTCTCGACATAGACGTGAAGGGCGCTTTGAACGTGAAACGCATTTATGGCGACCGCGCGCTCATCATCTTCGTGCAGCCGCCGAGTGTCGACGAGTTGCGTCGCCGCCTCGAAGGGCGTGCCACAGACAGCCCCGAGGTGATAGACCAGCGTGTGGGCAAGGCCGCTTATGAACTGGGATTCGCTCCGCAGTTCGACATACGTGTGGTGAACGACAATCTTGACAGTGCCGTGGCCGACACCCGTGCCGCCATCGAGCGTCATCTTGCCTGAGCCATGGCTGCGAAAGAAACCATAGGACTGCTCGGCGGGTCGTTCAACCCTGTGCACATAGGCCATATGATGTTGGCGTCGTATCTGACGCAGTGGGGCTACGTTGACCAGGTGTGGCTGTCGCTTTCGCCGCGCAACCCGCTCAAGGACCCTGCTGCGTTGTTGCCCGACACCCGGCGTCTTGCCATGCTCGGCATAGCTACCAAAGGAGCGGAGCGCATAGCCACGTGCGACATAGAGCTTTCGATGCCGCAGCCCTCCTACACCATAGCTACACTCGACCTGCTCGCGTTGCGTTATCCCGACCGACGCTTCAAACTCATCATCGGCAGTGACAACTGGCGTATTTTTGACCGATGGAAAGACTCGCAACGCATTCTCGACGAGTATGGCGTGATAGTGTATCCCCGCCCGGGCTATCCGGTGGGCGAGGGGCATGTGGACGGCATGGAACTCGTCAGCCCGCTCACGGTGAACATCAGCAGTACGCAGGTGCGCGATGCCATAGCCCGCGGACGCGACATGACCTATTTTCTCCCGGCAGGCGTTTACAAATATATCGTAGACAATAAATTATATAGAAAATGAGCACTCTCCAGCCCAACGAACTCGCTTTCCTCGCGCTTGCCAACGAATATTGCGCCACTATGGAAAGCGCCCGCGAGGCCGAGCGCGACGTGTTCGTGGCATCCGTGCTTCGCATGCTTCCTCGCATTTATATCGCCGCCTCCGACCTTCGCCGCGACGACAGCGCCATGTCCGACGCATATGTGGCCAATGCCCTTGACGAGGACTATTACGAAGCCGTGCGCATGCGCGTGGCAGAACTCCTCGGCGAGGACGACACCTATCTCGAAGTGTTCGAGAACGACATGAAATACAGCGACACTCCTATAGGCGCAAGCGTGTCGGAGGGTCTTGCCGACCTTTTCCAGGTGTTCTACAACATCGTGCAGACGGCCCGCGAAGCATCGCCGGAACTGATTGCCGAACTTGTGCCGGAGCTTCGCGACGATTTCGCCAACTATTGGAGCCAGACGCTGTGCAATGTGCTCCGTGCCCTCAATAAAATATATTACGACCCGTCCGTATGAACTCACACGTCAACGACCTCAAGGCGTTTCTCGACGCTTCGCCTGTTAATTTCCTCGCTGTCGATGAATTGCGCCGCCGTCTCGATGCGGCAGGCTTCTCAGAATTGCGCGCATGCGACGCATGGCAGCTGAAGCCTGGCGATTGCCGCTATGTGTGCGTCAACGGTTCGGCGCTTTTCGCTTTTGTCGTGGGCGACGCGCCCGCACATGCGGGCGTGCGCATAATAGCCGCCCACAGCGATTCGCCGTGTTTCCGTGTGAAGCCCAACTGCGAGATGCTGTGCGACGGCGGCATCGTGAAACTTAACACCGAAGTGTACGGCGGCCCGATACTCTACACATGGTTCGACAGGCCGTTGTCGCTCGCCGGGCGTGCAGTGCTGCGCGGAGCCGACATGCTGCATCCGGCAGTGCGCACGGTGCGTTTCGAGCGTCCGATGCTTGTGATACCGCACCTTGCCATACATTTCAACCGCTCGGTGAACGAAGGCAACAGCCTCAGCGCACAAAAAGACATGCTGCCCGTTCTCGGCCGTGTGGAGAATGAGGACGAGGCTCGCGGGATGCTGCACCGGCTTGTGGCTCGTCAACTCGGGGTCGAGGCGTCGGAACTTCTCGATTTCGACCTTTCGCTCTATACCGTGGAGGGAGCGGCTACGGTCGGGCTGCACGACGAATTCATATGCTCGGGACGTATCGACGATTTGAGCATGGTGCATGCCGCCCTTGTGTCGCTGCTGGCCTCGCATGGCAGCGGTGCCACGCGTGTGATGGCTGTGTTCGACAATGAGGAGACCGGCTCCGGCACCAAGCAAGGTGCGGCCTCTCCCGTGCTGGCACAAATTCTACGGCGCATATGTTCTGCTCTGGGTGGCGGCGAGGAGGATTTCTACCGCTCGGTGGCGGATTCGTTCATGGTGTCGGCCGACAATGCCCATGGTGTCCATCCCAACTATACGGAAAAATACGATCCCACCAACCATCCCGTGCTCGGAGGCGGTCCGGTGATAAAAATCAATGCCCGCTGCAAGTACATGACCGATGCCGATTCCGCTGCCGTGTTCGCCTCGGTGTGCGAGAGCGCAGGAGTGCCGGTGCAGTACTTTGTGAACCACAGCGATGTGGCCGGCGGCTCGACACTCGGCAATATACTCACTTCGCAACTGCCGTTGCGGGGCGTGGACATGGGTGCGGCCGTGTGGGGAATGCATTCGGCGCGCGAGACAGCCTCTGTGGCCGACCACGACATGACCATACGCGCTTTCACGGCCTTTTACGACTGCTGAACAAAAATTTAGATAAAATACAAGACAAAGTCTATAGTTTGTCTAAGAATTTGCGTGCATGTGTCGAAAGCGTTAACTTTGTAGTGGATATGTATTGTTTTTCACGCATATATGCATTTGCTGCGGCCTGCGTGCTGCTTTCCGCCTGCGGAAGCGGCAGCTCTGACGGCAGCGTAGGGGAGCGGTGCTGCTATCCCGACGCGTCGCTTGCCGAAATACTCTCGCCGTCTGCCGACAACCCCTATGACGTCCATATCGACGAAGCTCCCGATTCGGGCTGCGAACGTCTGAAACTGCGTCCTATCGGCCATTTGAGGCCATTGTTCAACGACAGCAATTATCTTCACCTCGCAGCCGCCCAAGCTTTGGGCATACGGCCTATCGCAGGCTTTGCCGACGCGTGGAACACTACCCGGCCTCTGATGCCGGTGCGTTCGTGTGCCGATTTTTATGTGGACGACCTGCGCCACAGCTATCCTTATCTTGTGCCGGAAGCCGCCGCTCTGCTCCACGACATCGGCGCTGCATTCAACGATTCTCTTGAGGCCCGTGGCGGCGGCTCATACCGCATGAAGGTGACGAGTCTGCTGCGCACTCCATACACGGTGCACAGCCTGCGCCGCGTCAACCGCAACGCCGTCGGAGAATCCACGCATTTCTATGGCACTACTTTCGATATAAGCTATTCCCGTTTCATTTGCGACAGCATAACCGTCGGGCGTACTTTCGAAGACCTTAAAAATCTGCTCGGCGAAGTGCTGCTCGACTTTAAAAAGCAGGGGCGCTGCTATGTGAAGATGGAGCGCCGCCAGGCTTGTTTCCATATTACAGCCCGACCACCGACAAAATGACCGATACACGTGTTTCAGGGCGCTATCCGTTATGGCGCCGTATAGTCAAGATAGTTCTTTGGACAGCTATGGCCGCCGTGCTGCTTGTGGCCGGTACGCTTATATGTGCCGTCAGCATGCTCAGCCCGGAGCGCCTGACGCCGTTGGCTCTGAATGTGGCCAATAAGGTTCTTGACGCCGATGTGAAGGCTTCGCGGGTGGAGCTGGGTTTGAAGGCCACTTTCCCGTTTTTGACGTTGCAGGTGGACTCCCTGAGTATCGTAAGCCGCGGCATGCGTTCGCTGGCTCCGGACATGAGGGTGTCGCTGCCCGCCTATGCCGACACGCTTCTGTGTCTGCAATCGCTGCGCGGGGGCATCAGCCTCACTTCTTTGGCAAAGGGCGATATAGATTTGAGCGACATCACCGTCGACGGCCCATCGGTCAATATAGTCACCGCTGCCGACGGCACATGCAATTATCTCATAATGCCGCAGGACAGCACGCCGCAGGACAGCGCAGCGTTAAAGCTGCCTTCCATATCGCTCACACGCATGGAAATCCGTGCTCCGCGCCCGGTGCGGTATTTTGACGCTTCGGCTCCTTCGGGTGCCGACAGCATTATTGTGCAGCTGCTGCCGGCAAGACTCGCGTCGGGTCCACGGCCGGCCTATCGGCTCAACTTCGGAGGCAACCTGCACATGCCGATGCTCGGCGAATTCAACCTGTGGGAACTGCCGTTTGCCCTTGACGGCGGCCTGAAGTGGGACCCGTCAGAGCCTGCCCGCCTACGTCTCGACAATGTCAGTGCCGAAGCGGCGTTTCTGCGTTCGCGTTTCAGCGCCGATCTGGATTTTGCCGAAGCATTGACGATACGCAATCTGGATTTTGCAATTGACCCTGTGCGCATCGACACATTGTTGTCGTGCCTGCCCGACAGTCTGCGCCGAACCATGCCGATGCTCTCGCAGCTCAGCACGGATGCTGCGGCAGCGTTGTCAGTCGCTCTGACGCGCCCGTTCAATACGCTCACCGATACTATCCCATACGCCGATGTGCATTTGGCCGTAGAACCGTGTTCGCTGCAGCTGGGCAGGTCTCGGATTCATGATGTGGAGGCACGGGTGAATGTGTCGTTGCGCGGCAACGACATCGCCGCCGCGGTGTTCGATATAGAGCGTCTGCATCTTGCAGGTCCGGCCACACAGCTTACGCTTAGCGGAACTCTCAGCGATATAGGCGCCGATCCTTATTTCGACGGACTTCTGCGGGGATATTCCGACCTCGGAAAACTTCCGGCGCAGTTGCTCGACCTTATCGAAGGCTCGCTTCAGGGGTCGCTGCGTGCCGACCTGCGTGTGAGCGGACGCCCGTCGATGTTCAGCCGCGACGGTTTCCACCGTCTGCTCGCCCGCGGAAGTCTTACCGGCGACAACCTCTACTGGCTTTCCGACGATACGTTGCGTGCCGCCTACGTAAGCCATGCTTCGCTGTCTTTCGGCACGAACGAGAGCGACACCACCGGCGGCAACAAGGCCGACAGCCTGTTGCAGGCGAAGGTAAGCATGGATTCCGTGAGCTATCTCGACCATGACATAAGCGTGCGCTCGACAGGGATTCGCCTCGGTGTAGGCGCCTCCAACCGTCATCTTGCCGCCGACACTACGCTCATAATACCGATGGGCGGAGGCCTCAGCATAGCTTCGCTCCGTGTGCAGAGTATATCGGACAGCATCGGGGTGGTGGCGCGTAATCTCGGCGGACGTGTTGTCATGAAACGGTTCAACGGCGAAGGCAGGTTGCCGGAATTCGCACTGAACATGTCGGCCGGCCGTCTGGCCACCGGCACTCCCGACATGCGCTTTCTGCTGTCAGACGCGCATATAGACGCCAACGCGCACATGCTGCCGCCCACCGAACGGCAGAAACGTGTGCGCCACAGCGCCGATTCCATCCGCAGGGTGCATCCTGAGCTGTCTCTTGACAGCGTTTATGCGCTTGCTGTGCGGATGCACAGACCGCATGGACGCCGTAAGCCGCGTGTGCATGCCGAGATGACGGCCTCCGACCGCGAAATCATAGACTGGGGCACAAGCCGCGGACTTGCCAGAATGCTTTCTCGATGGGTGGCGGACGGACGCGTGACAGCCGACAGAGCAGCATTGTACACACCGGCATTCCCGCTGCGCAACCGTGTTCGCAATTTCAATGTCCGTTTCAGCACCGACAGCGTGAGCATCGACGGACTGCAGTATAAAGTGGGTCGCAGCGACTTCACCGTTTCGGGCAAAATCACAGACATACGGCGGGCTCTGACATCGCGGGGCGGACGCAGGCCGCTGCGCATGAATTTCGACCTTGTAAGCGACACAATTGATGTGAACCAGCTTGCGGCTGCCACATTTGCCGGAGCGGCGTATACCCGTCGCAGGGCCGAGGGTGTGGCCGGCAGCGGAAGCCTTGCCGCTATAGACGCGGATTCTGACGCCGACGAACTCGACCGTATGGTGGGAGGCGCGGCCGCCGACAGTGTGGCCGGTCCGGTGTTGCTGCCGGGCAATATAGACGCCGAAATGCGTATCCGCGCCAACAATATAATTTACAGCGACCTGCTTCTCCACGATTTTTCGGGACGAGCACTTATGTGCAACGGCAGGCTGAATTTCCACGATATGCGCGCTTCGAGCGACATAGGCTCTGTAAATCTTTCCGCTCTGTATTCCGCCCCCCGCGCGGAGGAGCTTCAGTTCGGCTTCGGAATGGTGCTCAAAGGGTTCAATATCGAGCGCTTCCTGAAACTCGTGCCTGCCATTGACAGCATAATGCCGCTGATGCGCGACATAAGCGGAATCATCGATGCTAACATAGCGGCTACGGTGGATGTGCAGCCCAATATGGATCTCGACCTGTCCACGCTCAATGCGGCGGTGCGGCTCGAGGGCGACTCGCTTCGTCTGCTTGACGGCGAAACGTACCGCACAATGGCCAAGTGGCTTATGTTCAAGGATAAGAAACATAATCTCATTGACAGTATGAGCGTGGAACTGCTTGTGGACAAAGGCATGATGGAGCTGTTTCCGTTTGTGTTCAATCTCGACCGCTACCGCCTCGGCGTGCAGGGCTACAACGATATGGCGCTGAATTTCGACTATCACGTGGCGGTGCTGAAATCGCCCTTGCCGTTCAAGTTCGGCATCACGCTTAAGGGGAATCCCGACAAATTCAAAGTGCGGCTGGGCAAAGCACGCTTCAACGAGCGGACAGCCATGACGCGTCCGGCCATCGTCGACACCACGCGCGTGAACCTGCTGCGTCAGATTCAGAGTGTGTTCAGCCGCGGAGTGGCGAATGCCCGTCTGTCGCCATTGCATTTCTCTATGAGGCCGGAGGCTCAGAGTATAGATTTGGGCACCGACACGCTTTCGCATGCCGATTCGCTCGTGCTCATACGTGAAGGACTGATACCGCAACCGCAATGAACCATTACCAAAGAATAATCACCGATTTCAAGCGTAGGATGGGATATGACACGCTTGACCCGCGTGCCGCATTGTTTGATATGGACGGCACTCTGTACGATTCCATGCCAGGGCATGCCGGAGCGTGGATGAAAATGTGCCGCGACAACGGCCTTGAAGCCTCGCCCGAGGATTTTTTCATGGCTGAAGGCCGCACCGGCGCCGACACCATCGAGATGCTTTTCATGCGCAGCTACGGACATTCTGCCACTCCTGCCGACGTCGAACGCCTGTATGCCATGAAAAGCGCCAATTTCCGCGCTTTGCCTCCTGTGGATGTGATGCCCGGAGCGCCCGTTGCAGTGAAAGCATGTATGGACGCAGGAATGGCCACCGTGTTGGTGACCGGTTCGGGACAGACTTCGCTTATAGAGCGTCTGGCGGAGGATTATCCTGGAGCTTTTGCCTTGAAGGTGTGTTCCCGCGATGTGAGCCGTGGCAAGCCTCACCCCGAACCTTATCTGCGGGCCATGGAAATGGCCGGAGTGGAGCCATGGCAGGCTGTCGTGGTGGAGAATGCGCCGTTGGGTGTGCGTAGCGGAGTTGCTGCGGGGGTGTTCACGCTTGGGGTAGTCACCGGGCCTATGCCGGCCGAGGTGTTGAAAGAAGCAGGCGCGGAAATCGTGTTTGCGTCTATGCCCGAATGCGCCACGGCCATGCCTGAACTGTTGCGTGCAATGGCGGGTAAGGAGTGATGGAACGCATTTTATATACTGCGGATGCTCCTGGTGTATTACTTGACGTAATCATCGCGGAAGCCTCTCCGGCCTCGCTGTTCATTCTTGCCGATGAAAACACAGCCGTGCATTGCATGCCCGTTTTGCTCGGCTCCTCGGAGTCGGCGGCCGGAGCCACATTGCTTGTGACGCCTGCCGGCGACGGGCGCAAGACGCTTGATGCTGCGGAGTCGCTTTGGCACAGGCTTGTCGATGCGGGAGCGACGCGCAGCAGCATGCTCGTCAACCTCGGAGGCGGAATGGTGAGCGATCTTGGCGGTTTTGTGGCCTCCACTTTCAAGCGCGGCATGCGTTATGTAAACGTACCAACAACGCTTCTCGGCGCCGTCGACGCTGCTGTGGGAGGCAAGACCGGCATAAACTTCGCCGGACTTAAGAATGAAGTGGGAGTGTTTGCGCGTCCTGAGTCAACAATAGTATCTACCTGTTTTTTTGCTACGCTGCCGCAGCAAGAATTGCTGTCGGGCTATGCGGAAATGCTCAAACACGCACTGCTGAGCGGCACGGATGCCACTGCACGGGCATTGTCGGAAGTGCCGGACGTACATGTCGGAGGACTGCTCGACATGATGCGCGAAAGCATATCGTGTAAGGAGCTTATAGTCGCGTCCGACCCTACGGAGAAAGGGCCTCGCAAGGCTCTGAATCTCGGCCACACTTTCGGTCATGCTTTCGAGGAGTTTGCGTCGGAACGACGGCGTCCGGTGTCGCACGGCCATGCAGTGGCCATGGGCATTGTTGCCGAGCTGGTGCTTAGCAGGATGATTTACGGATTCCCGTCGTCCACACTTTATGCTGTCGCAGCTTTCGTACGCGAGAATTATGCCGGCCTTGATGTGAGTTGCGATGATTATCCGCGCCTGCTCGGGCTTATGGCGCACGACAAGAAAAACGCAAGCCCCGATGCCATAAGTTTCAGTCTGCTGCATGCCCCCGGCAGCCCGGCGGTGGACAGCATAGTGAACGCCACCGACATACGCGCGGCGCTTGACATCTATCGCGATTTGATGCAGTAATTAGAGGGCGTTGCTTTCTCCACGCATTGCGTTGAGCACCGTGCGGAACATTATTTTCATGTCGAGCAGCAGGCTCCAGTGTTCTATATACCAGACATCGGCCTCTACGCGGCGTTCCATTTTCCAAAGTTCGTCGGTGGGGCCGCGCCATCCGTTGACCTGCGCCCATCCGGTTATTCCGGGCTTGACGGCATGACGCGCCATGTATCGGTCGATTAACTTGCTGTAGTCGTCGGTGTGCTTGAGCATATGCGGGCGCGGGCCTACAATTGACATGTCGCCCCGCCATACATTGACAAACTGCGGCAGCTCGTCGATGCTTGTGCGGCGAAGGAAAGCCCCGATGCGTGTGACACGTGGGTCGCCGGCGGTGGCCTGACGCGTGTCGGCATCGATACTGCTGCGCATGGTGCGGAATTTCAAGCATTTGAACGTGCGTCCGTGGTAGCCGGTGCGCTCCTGCTTGAAATATACGGGGCCTCGCGAGGATAGTTTGATGGCTGCGGCTACGGGCAGATATACAAGCGGATAAAAGCACAGGAAAACACTGCTCACAGCAAGGTCGAAACTGCGTTTGACAATGCGGTTGAGGAGCGATTTTAGCGGATTCGCACGCACACCCATCGCCGTCATGGCGCCGATGGTGGTGAGTTCCATGCCGCGCTGTACATAGCGCGACAGCTGCGGCACGAACAGAAATTCCGCCCCCGTGTCGTCGGCCGTGCGCAGCACTTCGGCCGCGTGGCGGCCGCTGCCGTCGGTGGCACGGCAATAGAACACCTGTTGCACCCTTTCGCGGCGGATGAAAGATGCGAGTGTCTCGAGGTCACCGAGATAGCGGCCAGTGAAAGTTTCGGGACATGCATCGTCGAAGAATCCGAGCAGGCGGTAGCCGAACCCGGAATCGCGGGCCATTTCCTCGGCAAGTCTTTTGCCGGTGGGGTTGGCTCCGACTATGACCACACGGGCATATCCGCGGCCATGCCGGCGGTAGAGTTTCAGCATGGCGCGCGAGACTATGCGCATCGTCACAAAGCCTGCCGTGAGCATGGCGTAGAATACGGCAAGTGCGCCGGATGTAATGCAGTCGATGCGCAGCAGCGCCAATGCCGCGAGGAAGAACAGCGCATGCAACGCTACGTCGCTGAGAGCCTGCCGGGCGACGGCATCGAGCTGCATGGCTCTGTGGGGGGCGTTGCGCAGTCCCCACCACAGCTCCGGCAGCAGGCTCAGATTCACTAAGAGCCACAGCGGCCATGTGCCGCATTGGGCGGAGAGGTACGGAAAAATCAGGCATAACAGGCCAAAGAAGATGTTGACCAGGGCTACGTCGGCTATGGCGAAGAGTGTCGGGATGAAGCGACCGCGTGATGATGTGCTGAATTTAGGCATCAATATTGTCTATCGGGTTAGTCTGAAAAATTCCGAAAAAATCCGTCCGGCGTTATGGATGGGATTTGTTGTTGCAATATGCCCTGTCCGCACGATTCCGTGCGGACAGGGCATGCGGGTGTTGCGCCTTTAACGGGCGAGCATTTTGATTTTGTCGGAAATTTCGGCGATGTCTTCGCGCAGCCGTTCGATTTTGCGTTCGAAGTCCTGGATGAGGGAGTTGCCGCTTTTGCTTTTCGCAGAGAGGAAACCGAGGTTGTTTTCGAGAGTGCGAAGTTCGGCGCGTTTGGCTTCGGCCACACGCGCGAGGCGGTCGCGCTCGCGGTCGGCGCTGTCGCCTTCCATGCGTGCCACTGCGCCTGCAAACTGTTCGCGGCGCTCGCGGCGGCGTCCGTTGTTGATGCCGTCGCGCAGTTCGTCGATGCGTGCGCGGTATTGTTCGTACACTTTGTCCTTCTCGCGGAAAGGCACATGGCCGATTGTCTGCCACTCGTCCTGAATCTCCTTGATGGCAGCCTGAAGTTCGCTGCGGGGGCTTTCGGGGTCGAGTGCGTTCAGGCGGTCGACGAGTGCGCGTTTGGCGGCGAGATTGGCGTTTTCTTCGTTGCGGCGTCCGCTGCCCGCCTTTTTCTTGCGGTCGAAGAAATAGTTGCAGGCGTCCATGAACCGGCGCCACAAGGCGTCGCTGTGGCGTTTTGCCACCGGCCCGATGGCGCGCCACTCCTGTTGCATGGCCACGAAGCGTGCGCCGGCTTTGCTCCATTCCTCGCTTTCTTTCAGGGCTTCGGCTTCGTCGGCAAGGGCGGTTTTTGCTGCGAGGTTGGCAGCGAGTTGTTCGCGTGTGTTGCGGAAGTATTCGGCTTTTGCAGCGAAGAATCTGTCGCATGCGGCACGGAACCGGGCGAACAGGTCGCGGTTGGCGCGCCGTGAGGCGAATCCCATTTCGCGCCAGCGTCCCTGGAGTTCCTGTATAGTGGCTGTGGCTTTGTCCCATGCGCTGAATCCGTTGAGGCTTTCGATGTCGATGGCCTCTACCTGTGCGCAGAGTTCTTCTTTTGCCGCTTCGGCTTCGGCTTCGCGGGCTTTACGCTCTTCGAAGTGAGCCTGATAGCGCTTGTTGACGATGGCGCTTGCGGCTTTGAATTTATCCCATATCTCGTCGCGGAGTTCCTTTGCCACCGGGCCGATGCGGCGCCATTTGTTGTGCAGTTCCTGTAGGCGGCGGTAGGCTGTGATTACGTCTTCCTCGGCGGCGAGGGATTCGGCTTCTTCGAGCAGCAGGGTCTTGCTGTCGAGGTTTTTCTTGAAGTCGTAGTCGCGGAGTTCCTTGTTTATCTTAAGGTTGTCGCTGTAGCGTTCGCGTGCGTCCTGGAAGCGTTTCCACACACCTGTTTCCTCGGTGGGCTCCACGTCGCCGATGGCGTTGAATTCGTCCTGAAGTTCGCGGTAGCGGGGGAAGGTGCGGTTCACGTTGTCGGTGTCGTCGGCAAGGGCTGTGATTTCGTCGATAATGGCATTCTTGCGTTCGAGGTTGGCTGCGCGCAGCGCTTCCTGCTCGGCCGTCCAGGCGGCTTTTTTGTCGCGTATCTGTGTGAGTATGGCAGCGAACATTTCTTCCTGCTTCACGGCCGCAGCCACGGCTTCAGCGTCCGGTTCGGCGCCGTCGGCGGTGTTTTCTGCCGACGGACGTGCGGCATTCCACAGCGAGCGCATTCGGCGCACATCGTCGCCTGCTATGTCGGCGGCTTCTCGGGCGAGGATTTCGCATGCGGCGGCTATCACTTCTTCCGGTGTGGCCGGGCGTGTGCGGTGTTCGGCTGCTTCTTTCTGAATAGCATCTGTCATTTCCATCTCGGCTGTTTCTTCGGCATCTGTAGTGTCTGTGGCTTCTGCCGCCGGGACGGAATCTGCGGCACTCTCTATGGGTGCCGGGGTGAGGATTTCCTCAGCGCCGCGGGCGCTTAAGGAGGATTCGTTCATTTCCATAATGTGGTTGATAAGATGTTGATACGCGTGGGCGCATCGCCAAAATTAGCAATAAAAATCGAACGGCATGCAAAAAAAACTAAAAAAAGTGCATGCCCCCGCCGGGGGCATGCACTGAATGCGCGGTACGGGCGGTTTATTTTACCAGCACCTTGTCTGTTTTCGCGCCCTGACGACGGATGTAGATATTGCCGGCGGAGGGGTTGGCTACGCGTATGCCCTGAAGGTTGAAGTACTCGACGGGAGCATCGGTGTCGACAGTCACGTCGTCGATTCCGGCAGATGCGTCGAAATATCCTTCGCTGGTGTAGCGAAGGGCAGGATAGTCTTCCATCAATTCGTAATCGTATTCATAGATAGTTTGCTCTATGGGATAGCCGTATTCGGTGTCGTATACTGGTTTTCCGCTTATGCGGTCTTCTATATCCATGAATTCGCCGTCGCCGAAGCTCGCCTGCTCGAGGAGAATGTTGCCCCATTTGTCGTATGCGCCTTCTACGATTTCGACAGTTGTTTCCACAACTTCACCGCCTTCCATGAAATCGGAAGTTGTCGTGACGCGGTAGCTGCTGTAGGCTTCCGGGTCGTAGTCGTTTTCGTAAACTATTTTGGCTGTGAGGTCGTCAGTTCCGTTATTGCCGGTGACGTTGGCCACATATGCGCCGTCCTCGCTGTACGTTACGGTGTAATGCAAGCTGACGTCTTCGTCTGTCATGGTGCATGAGGCTATGCGGTTGTCGCCGGCAAACAGTCCTTCCGTGCTTACAATCTGGCCGTTGGTCTTGTTCCAGACGATGTCGCTTATTGTCAGGCCGTCTACCCATTTGTACTCTATTCCGTCGTATGTGAGTTCGGATTCTTTGAGTGTTACGGCTTTGCCATCGGCATAAGTTATGTCGAGGCGTCTTGTCGGATCATATTTGCCGTCGAGCAATACTGCGATTACGGCTGAGGTGATATTGCCGTCGTTGTCGCGTGTGATGATGCGCTGGTAGCAGTTGCCGGCCATATTCCAGTCATTGTCTATCCATATCCATTGGCGGTTGTTGGTTATGACGGATGTGAGCTTGTTGTCATAGCTGCGCTCTGTTTTTGTGCTGTTCTCAAATTTTTGGCCATCTTCTGAAACTTCTGTGAGTTCTGTTGAAAGCATGCCGTTTGCGTCGTAGGTGTAATTGTTTTTTGAGAAACCGTCGAAGGCATTTTCGCAGAGTTCCATGATTCTACGTCCCTGCTGGTCGTAGGTGAGGGTGTATGTGTCTTCAAGTCTCCATTCGCCTTTTACCTCACCGTTATCATCTTTGATTTCTTCGTAGAAATAAACTTTTTCGGTGGCCGGACGCCAAAGCGGATTTTCGCTTGCGGCGCGCAACAGGGCTTTGAGCTCTGCATGGGTGCGCTTTGCGGGAGCTGTGTGGTTGCGTGAAGGCACTTTCAGTACGGCACCGGCATCAATGCCGGCTGCGGCCGCAGCCGCGCACAATGCAATAAGGGTAAATCTTTTCATAAGCAATCGGAAAATAGTGAAATTATGATTTTGGGCTGCAAAGTTAGTGATTTTTTTGACAAATTGCGAAAAATACAATTATATGCAATAATGGATGTGTTCGGACGTTTACTATTCATAGTATCGATGAACGGTAGCGTGCCATACATTCAGGGCCGCCGCTGCGGCCTTATGCGCCCCGGCTTATGCTGCGGGGTGCTGCTTATGTTGTGTCTCGGCATGCTCTGTATGGGATGCTCCACCCGCAAGAACACTGCCGCGAGCCGCAACTACAATGCGTTCATCACGCGGTACAACATATATTATAACGGCGACACCCATTTTCAGGAGACTCTGCGCAGCATGGAGGACAACTACGAGGACGATTATTCGCGCCAGTTGTTCATGCACCCCGTGGAGGCGAAGGCCGACGAGCAGGCGCCCCAGCCGTCAGGAAACTTCGACCGCAGCATAGAAAAGGGACAGAAAGCCATACAGCTGCGCAGCATCAAGAAGCGTCCGCGCCGCAAGCCCGGCAAAAGCGGCGATGCGGCATATCAGGCATGGATGAAGCGCGACGAATACAACCCGTTCTTGCACAATGCATGGATGATGATGGGGCGCAGTCAGTATTTCAACGGCGATTTTCTCGGCGCGGCGTCCACGTTTTTCTATGTGAGCCGCCATTTCTCGTGGCTTCCCTCCACTGTCACAGAGGCAAAACTGTGGCAGGCCCGCAGCTATGTGGCCATGGACTGGCTGTACGATGCTGAATTGATTCTCGGGCGCATACGCCCCGAACAGCTCACAAATCCTGCATTGCGCGGTCTTTATGCATTCGTGAAGGCCGACTGCCTTTTGCGCGGCGGCCATTACGAGGAGGCTGTGGAGCCGCTACGTGAGGCCGTATCATCGGCTAAAGGGGCGCAGCGCACCCGTCTGCGTTTCCTGCTCGGGCAAGTGCTCGCGCGTCTCGGCCGCCGCAGTGAGGCTTATGACGCGTTCGGCAAGGCCGGCTCGGCATCGTCGGCAAGCTACCGCACAAAATTCAACGCACGCATAAAGCAGACTGAGGTCTTCGACGGTTCCGATATAGAATCCGAAGTGAAATCGCTGAGGCGCATGACCCGCTACGACCGCAACAAACCCTATCTCGACCAGATTTATTATGCTATAGGGAACCTGTATCTTAGCCGCCGCGACACTGCCCGCGCCATAGAGAACTACACGCTTGCGGCAGAGAAAAGCACGAGAAACGGAGTGGACAAGGCTATAGGGCTTTTGAAACTCGGAGGCTTGTATTTCGACCGCCGCCAGTATGCCAAGGCTCAGCCGTGCTATTCGGAAGCTATTCCGCAGATTCCGCGCAGCCATCAGGGCTACGACTCGCTGAAGCGTCGCAGCGATGTGCTCGACGAACTTGCCGTGTACGCCCAGAACGTGGAACTTCAGGATTCGTTGCTGCGCCTGTCGGCGATGAGCGATGAAGACCGTATGAAAGCCGTGCAGGGGCTTATTGACGCCCTTGTGGAACGCGAACGCAAGGAAGCCGAAGAAGCCCGACGCGCTGAATATGAAGCCGATGTGGCCGCGCGCGGCGACGAAATGCAAGGCGGCCAAAGCAATGCGCCCAACAGCTTCAACATCAACACCGACAATTCGTGGTATTTTTACAACCGCACGGCTGTTCAGGCCGGACGCACAGAGTTCCAGAAGCGCTGGGGGTCGCGCCGTCTCGAGGATGACTGGCGCCGGCGCAATAAGAACAGTTTCAGCAACGCCGAATTCGACGCGGCCGACGAATCGGACGGAGAAAGCAGCGACAGCATAGCGGAGGGCGAGGGCTTGCCTGACGAAAAAGCCGAAGAACAGGCGGCAGCCAACGACCCGCACAAGCCGGAATATTATCTGAAACAGATTCCGTCTACCGACGAGGAGCGCGCCACATGCCACGAAATCATCATAGACGGACTTTACAACATGGGCGTGATTCTCAAAGACAAACTGGAGGATTACCCGGCGGCGCGCGTGCAGTGGAACCGCCTTCTGCATGACTATCCCGACAATGTGAACCGTCTGGACGTGTACTACAACATGTATCTCATGCACGCCCGGCGCGGCACCCCGGCAGAGGCCGAGCAGTGGCGCCGGAAACTCATGGCCGACTTCCCGGAATCGACCTACGGAGTAGCATTGCAGGACCCCGATTATATAGAGAATCTGCGGCAGATGGACAACCGCCAGCAGCAGCTGTACGATGCCACGCTGGAAGCGTATATGGCCGACCGCAATGCCGAAGTGCACGACGCTTACGAGCGGATGCAGAAGAAATATCCGCTCAGCCCCATCATGCCCAAGTTTATGTTTCTGCATGCTTTGGCCTATGTGACGGAGAACCGGCCGGAAGAATTCAACGCCACGTTGCGCGAGCTGCTCGACCGTTATCCCGACACGGACATAACGCCCATTGCGTCGGCATGGCTGAAAGGCATGGCACAGGGACGCAAACTGCAGGCCGGCACGGGCGCGAACATGCGCGGCATGATATGGGATGTGCGCCTGAGCAACGACAGCACCGCCACTGCGGCTGAAGGAACGCCGGAGTTCGACCTCGACCCGGCCCGCGAGCAACTGCTGGTGATGCTTTTCCCCACCGACAGCGTGTCGTCCAATCTGTTGCTTTACGAAATCGCACGCCACAATTTCCGATCGTTCGTAGTCAAGGATTTCGAACTCGAACCCATGAATTTCGGAAGGCTCGGAATGATAGTGGTGCGCGGATTCGCCAATATGAACGAACTGGACCACTACCGCCGCGTAATGGCCGCGTCGCCTGATTTCCGCATTCCGGCCGGAGTACGCCCGGTGGCCATAAGCGCGGCCAATTTTGACGCCTTGCAGCGTGCGGGGCTCAGCTTCGACGACTATTTCCGCTATCTCGACGAACAGAACTACGTGGACGCTCAGGCAGGCCTGCTTCGGCCGGAGGAAGTGGAAACATTGCAGGAGGCCGACGAGGCCGCAGATGTTTCTCCGGACGAAGACGAAGATACAATTGTTATGGAAACAGAAGCGCCGGCCGATGTGCCGTCTGCGGCTCCTGCTGTGGAGGCAGTGCAGCCGCCGCTTCCTGAAAAAACGCCCGTACGGCCTGCCGTGCCTCTGCCTGCCGGAGGCGACGGAGGCAGCGAAGGCGACGACCCCTTATTTGAATGACCATGCCGAACAACTACCGAATACTCTGGGCCGACGATGAAATCGACCTGCTCAAGCCCCACATATTGTTTCTGCGCAACCGTGGATATGAACTTGCCACTGCGTGCAGCGGCGCCGACGCGCTCGAAATGGCCGCCGCCGAACCATTCGACCTTATAATCCTCGACGAGAACATGCCCGGGCTGTCAGGCCTTGAGACGCTTGCCGCGATCAAGCAGCGCATGCCGCATGTGCCTGTGATAATGATTACCAAGAGCGAGGAGGAGAACATCATGGACCAGGCATTAGGCAGCAAGATAGCCGACTATCTCATCAAGCCCGTCAACCCCAACCAGATTCTGCTTGCCATAAAGAAGCAGCTTGATTCGGGGCGCCTCGTGAGTGAACAGACATCGGTGGACTATCGCCGCGAATTCGCGGCGTTGAGCGACGGGATAGGGCGTGCCGACTCCATCGACGACTGGTACGTGCTCTACCGCCGCCTCGTGTTCTGGGACATGCAGCTTGCCTCGGCGGCCACCACCGGCATGGACGAGATGCTCGAGCTGCAGCGCCGCGAGGCCAATGCCGAGTTCGGCAAATGGATGCGCCGGCGCTATGAACATTGGGCGGCCGACCCGCAGGCGCCAGGCCGTCCGCTCATGAGTCCGGAGGTGATGCCCCGGTGTGTCATGCCCCTGCTTGCCGACGGGCAGAAAGTGTTCATGATTCTGATCGACAACTTCCGTCTTGACCAGTGGGCCACCGTAAAGCCTCTGCTTGCAGAGATGTTCAACCTTGAGGAGAGTCTGTATACCTCGATTCTGCCCACAGCCACGCAGTATGCCCGAAACGCGATATTTTCCGGACTTATGCCCCTGCAGATAGCGACACTGTTTCCCGACCTGTGGGTGGACGAGGAATCGGAGGAGGGCAAGAACCTGAACGAATCGCCGCTGATAGCCACACTTTTCGAGCGCTACCGGCGCCGCGTGCGCTTCTCATACAACAAAATCAACGATTCGGCCGGCGCCGAGCGGCTGTTGCGTGATTTCGCGTCGCTGGAGGACAACGACCTGAACGTGATTGTAGTGAACTTCATCGACATGCTGTCGCACGCCCGCACGGAGTCGAAAATGATACGCGAACTTGCAAAGACAGATGCCGCCTACCGCTCCATAACCGAATCGTGGTTCCGCCACTCGCCGGTGCTCGAACTGTTCCGCCGCATAGCGGCGCGCGGCCACCGCGTGGTGCTCACTACCGACCACGGCACCATCCGTGTGGAACAGCCTGTGAAAGTGGTGGGCGACCGCAACACCAACACCAATCTGCGGTATAAACTCGGGCGGAATCTCGACTACGATTCGCGCAGGGTCTATGAAATACGCGACCCGAAGCGCGCCGGGCTGCCTGCGCCTAACTTGTCCACAGCCTATATTTTCGCGCTCGGCCGCGACTTCCTGGCCTATCCCAACAATTACAATTACTACGTACAATACTACACGGGCACGTTCCAGCACGGAGGCATATCCATGGAGGAAATGCTCGTGCCGCTAATCACAATGACACCGAAATGAATACGGATGTAACCATACACATAGCCGGCCTTGAAGATGTGCCGGCGGCAGCCCGCTCCGTGAAGGCCGCGATGGAAGACTGCGGATGCTCCACGGTGGCTTTCGACGGCGAGATGGGCGCCGGAAAAACGACGCTCATCCGCAGTCTCGTAGAAGTTCTCGGCGCTGACGGGCATGCCGATGCCAATTCGCCGAGTTTCGCCATAGCCAACGATTACGGCCATGCGGCCGACGGGCGCAACGTGTTCCACTTCGACCTCTACCGCCTCGAAAGTGCCGCGGAGGCGCTCGACATCGGTTTTGAGGACTATCTGGACGGAGACAATATCTGCCTGATAGAGTGGCCTGACCGTGCTGAAGAACTGCTGCCGGAGCACACTCTGCGCGTGGAGCTGTCGCTGCTGCCCGACAGAAGCCGCCGTTGCCGCATACATATGTACAATAGCTTATGAAACCGTCAAGCATAGAATGGGTGGAGCAATGCGAATCCACCAACACACTGATGAAAAACCATGCGGAGGCGATGCCCCACGGCCATGTGATAGCCGCACGCTCCCAGACCGCCGGACGCGGGCAGCGCGGCAACAGCTGGGAGTCGGCGCCTGCCATGAATCTTACATACAGCCAGATGCTGCGGCCTACGGCGATGGATGCCTCTCGCCAGTTCGAACTGTCGATGCTCACGTCGCTCGCCATACTCGGAGTGCTTCGCCGCCGTATGCCGGGGGTGGAACTGAATGTCAAATGGCCCAATGACATATACGCCGGCGACCGTAAACTCGGCGGCATCCTCATCGAGGGCAGCGTGTGCGGCACAGCGCTGGACTACATGGTGCTCGGTGTGGGCGTGAACGTGAATCAGACAGAGTTTGTCAGCGATGCGCCCAACCCCGTGTCGATGGCCTTGCTCGCCGGACATGGGTTCGGGCTTGAAGAACTGCTTCAGGAACTTGCCGACGAGGTGGAGCAGCAGCTGGACGCCTACGAGTCCGACCCGGAAGCCGATGAGCTGCATGCGCTCTATATGGCATCGCTGTGGCGGCGTGAAGGTCTGCACCCATATCGCGATACGGCCACGGGCGAGCGTTTCGATGCCTCCATAGAGGGCGTGTCCCCGGCGGGTATGCTGCGGTTGCGCACAACCGGCGGCGAGGTGCGTGAGTTTGAGTTCAAACAGGTAGCCGCCCTTTTACAATGAAGAAGAAAACCATATTGGACATGGCGCGGCCCGACATTGAGACTTTTCGCAGCGCCCGTAAGATGCCTGTGGCATTGGTGGTGGACAATGTGCGTTCACTCAACAATATAGGTTCGCTGCTGCGCACCTCCGACGGCTTTGCCGTGGCCGAAGTGTGGCTGTGCGGAATATCGGCTGTGGAGCCGGGCGTGGAAGTGCACAAAACGGCTCTCGGGGCGGAGAACTCGGTGGACTGGCGGCATTGCGCCACGACTCTTGAAGCGCTCGACACGCTGCGCTCGCGCGGATTCACTCTGTGCTGCCTTGAGCAGGTGATGGAGAGTGTGGAGCTGCAGCAGTTTCCTGTCGATTCCTCGGCCAGATATGCCGTAGTGGTCGGCAACGAGGTGGATGGTGTGGATCCTGCCGTCGTCGACGCCTGCGACGTGTGTCTCGAAATACCACAGCTCGGCACAAAACATTCACTCAACGTGTCGGTCAGCGCAGCTGTGGCTCTCTGGCACTTCTACTCTAAATTCCTTCCCCACATACGATGAAAAAGATTCTTATGGCTGTAGCAGCCGCTGCAGCTTCGCTCACAGGTATATATGCAATGAACATAACACCCCGCCCCCTGCACGACGGCGACAAGATAGCGATAGTGTCGCCTGCCGGCCCCGTGGATTCGACGCTTGTGTACGCCGCAGCCGACACGCTGCGCGCTCAAGGCTTCCTTGTCGACATAATGCCGTATGCCATAGGCCGTGTGGGGCAATACGCCGCTGCCGACAGCGACCGCCTCGCCGACCTGCGCGCCGCGTTCTCCGACACCACCGTGCGTGCCATTCTCTGCTCGCGTGGCGGCTACGGAGCCGTACACCTGCTCGACAGCCTTTCGCAACTGCCGTTGCAGCGCGACCCGAAGTGGCTCATAGGCTTTTCCGACATCTCGGCGCTGCATGCCCTGCTGGCATCGCGCGGAATAGAGAGCATCCACGGCAATATGTGCAAGCACATGGCCCTTGGCCCCGACGATGACGACAATGCCATGATGCTGGCCATGCTGCGCGGCTACCGCCCCGTCTATAACTTCGAGGCCGATACGCTCAACCGCTGCGGAAGCGCCCGCGGACGTCTGCTCGGCGGCAACCTTGCGGTAGTGGCCGAACTCATCAGCACTCCCTACGACGTGATTCAGCCCGGAGCCATACTGTACATAGAGGATGTCGAGGAACCCATCTACAAGATAGAGCGCATCATGTACCAGCTGCGCCTCAGCGGGGTGCTGCCGCGCCTCGGCGGTCTTATAGTGGGTCAGTTCACGGGCTATAAGCCCAACGACAGCTACGAAACAATGGAGCGCATGATTGCCGACATGGTGGCGCCTTACGGCTACCCTGTGGCTTTCAACGTGCCCGTAGGACATGTGGACCATAATGTGCCGGTCATAAATTCCGCGATAGTAAGCCTTGATGTGTCGCCTTCAGGCACCTGCCTCAGCTTTGAATAACGGATATTAGGCCCGGACTGTATGAAAACCGGGGGCTGCGCTCAATTGCGCAGCCCCCGGCGTGTTATGTTGTCATTATCGTCCGGCAGGGCGGATAATGGCCGTCCAGCCGCCTCCGGGTGCGAGGGCGGTCTCTATGGCAGTGCCGCCTTTTATGCGTGATGCGGTGATGCGGTGGTCTGTGGGATGCTTGGCGGCGTTGATGCCGTCGGAGAGTATGGTGGCTTCCCATTCTGTGCCGGGTGCAAGGAACGAGGTGTCGAGCGACAGCGTGCGCGGCTTGGTGTTGGTCATGGCGCCGACATACCATGTGTCGCCTTTGCGTCGTGCGATAGCCACGTATTCGCCCACGCTGCCTGTGAGCACGCGTGTTTCGTCGTAGACGGTCGGAATCGAGGCCATGAAGTCGGCGCACGCAGGCTCGAGGTCGTAGGCAGAGGGAGAGTCGGCCAGCATCTGCAGGGCGCCGTCGTAGATTACGTACATTGCCACCTGGTGTGCGCGTGTGCCGAGGCTCATAGGCGCGTCGTTGCTGGCGCGGTAGGAGGCGGCTGTGGCGTTTGTCATAGCGCCGGGGGTGTAGTCGAGCGGGCCGGCAACCATGCGGATGAACGGGATGCTGACATCGTAGCGCAGCTGGTCGGGGGCGCCGTGGCCGAACGGGGTCCACTTGTAGTTCTCAAGGCCTTTCACGCCCTCGTAGTTCACAATGTTTGGGTAGGGGCGGTGCAGGCCGGTGGGGCGGAATCCGTGCAGGTCGAGCAGCATGCGGTTGTCGGCGGCGGTCTGTGCGATGTGTGCCACGGAGGCGATAATCGTCTGGTCGGCACGGTCGAAGAAGTCCACTTTGAAACCTTTCACGCCCATGTCGGCGAAGCGCTTCATCAGGGCTGGGCAGTCGTCTTTGAGCTGGCGCCATGTGGCCCACAGGATTATGCTTACGCCTTTGCTTTCGGCATATTTTATGATGGCGTCAAGGTCGATGGCGGGGTTGATGTCGAGAATGTCGCCGTTGTCTTTTGCCCATCCTTCGTCGAGAATCACGTATTCAAGACCTTTGCGTGCGGCGAAGTCGATGTAGTGCATGTAGGTGCGGGTGTTGATGCCTGCCTCGAAGTCGACACCGGTGATTCCCCAGTCGTTCCACCAGTCCCATGCCACTTTTCCGGGGCGTATCCACGACGTGTCGGCTATGCGCGACGGCTCTGAAAGGCGCATGGCGAGGTCGAGGTCGGGCAACTGTGTGTCGTTGTCTACTACGGCCACTACGCGCCACGGCAGCACTGCGCGCCCGGAAGTGCGGGCTATGTGGCCTGCGGACGAAACGGGTACGAGGTTCAGGCGGTTGAAACCGCCGACGCGTACGGAGGCTGGGACGGGCGCGAATGCGCCGCACAGGGCGTTTCCGTCGGCGGAGCGGCGGAGGAACATGCCCGGATAGTTGTCCAGCAGGCCTTCCATCACGAGCGCTTTGCGTCCTTGGGGCAGTTCGATGAGCGCGGGGGTGATGGACAGAGTGTCGGCAGGCATCTGAGCCAGAGGTATTTCATCGTAGTAACTTTCGAACGCGAAACTGTAGGGGTAGGACGGGTCGCGTAGGTCGTTGTTGAAAGGCAGCCACGCCTTGCGGTCGCCGCCGAAGGCGAATGTGGCCTGCTCGTCGGTTATAGTCACGCTGTCGGCGCTCTGTCGGAGGATGAAACGGTAGGCGGCGGCATCGTCGTAGGCACGCAGTTGCAAGGCGTAGCCTCCCCGCATGTCAAGCGTGAGTTCGTTGTAGCGGTCGGTCACGGATGTCTTGTGGTAGAGCGGTGTCGCGAACTCGGTGTCTACGCTTTGGAGGCGTGATTTGGTCACTTTCGGGTCGCGGCCGAGCGAGCGCCCGTCGGAGAGTGTGAGGCTGATGGGAGACGGAAGTACGGCTGCGTCGCCGTCGACGTTCACGCTCCACGTGAGTTCTTTGCCGGTGTCGACGTTTATGCTCAGGGCTCCGTCCGGCGAGGCTACGGTATAGCTCTTTGCTTGCGCGCAGGCAGCGCCGGCAAGCAAAAGGCAGAGTGCTGTTGTTTTTTTCATTGGATTAGATTTGGAGACAACTCTTTATGATGGTAGGAAATGATGCAGATGGGTGTCGCGGCTGATTCGTGGCACCCATCTGCAAAGTTAGTTACAATCTATATAAGAGCAATTGTTCAGAAAGGATATTTGCCTTCTTCTGCACCTTGGAACACGCCGTCGAGCTGCAGGCTGTTCTTGATGCTGCCGTCGGAGCGGCTGATGTCGTTGCCTGTTTCCCAGAAGAACGGAACGAGGCCGGCGTTTTTGGATTCGCGGGTCACTACGCGGTTCCACAGAGTGACGGATGCACGCCATTTATCTTTGTCGATTCCGGGGGTGTTCTCGCGGTTGGTGCACACGGCGTATTCGCCGATGATTCCGGGCACGCCTTTGTCCACGAAGTATTCCTTCATCTGCTGCATCTGCGCGCGCACGTAGTCTTCCTCCCATTCGTGGTTGCTGTTGCGGTCGCTTCCTTCCACATGGTTTCCGGCGCCCCAGTAGTAGTGCTGCTTGCCCCATGACTCGTCTTTCTCCATCATGTTGAACTGGTAGGGACTGTAGAAATGAGTTTCCACCATGAGGCGGTCGGCCACAACGTCGTCGGGCATGCCGTAGACGCCCTGCACGGCTATGTCGTTGTTGGTGTTCGGAGCCTGCATGACAAGCACGCGTGTGGCGTTGTTGCCGCCGGTAGCGCGCACTGCGTCGAGCATTGTCTGCTGATAGCGCATGATGGCGCGGGTGGAGTTGTCGTCTGTGTGGTTGGGCTCGTTCATGGCGGCGAGCAGCAGATGCTCGTCGTAGTGGTTGAGGCGTGTGGCGATTTGAGTCCAGTAGTCGCGCTGTTTTTTGTCGACATTGGCGTCCCATCCGTCTTTGCAGGTGTTTTCAAGCCATCCGCCGTCCCAGTGTATGTTGAGGATGGCATACATGCCGTTGGCCACAACGTAGCCCACTACTTCATCCACGCGGTCGAGCCATGCGGCGTCGATGGTGTTGTCGGCGGGGTTGCTCACGTGGCTGTCCCACGCGCAGGGGATGCGCACTGCGTTGAATCCGATGGCTTTCAGGCCTGCGATGTATTCCTCTTTCACACGCGGCGACCATGAACCTTCGCCGTCGGGCGCTTCGAGTGTGTTGCCTATGTTTATGCCGGCATACATTTTTGCCGCGAGCTCTTTGGCGGTGCTGCCCATTTCCTGAGGCAGCTGTATTTTTTCCTGCGACACCTTCACTTCGGCTTTCACCGACGGGGTGACTGTGAGGATTACGGTGCCTTCACGCTTTTCGCCGAAATTGGCGCCGTAGCGCAGAGTCATGCTGCCGTCGGCCTGCTCTTTGACGGTCATCCATTCCGGGGTTTCGGCTTTTGGTTTGGACGACGAGGTGTACTTTATCGTGAGTTCGCCTCCGTTGGGCAACAGAGTCTCGGAGGGCTCCACGGATGTTATACTGATGGTTTCGCCGGGATTCTGTGTCACCTTTACGGTGGCTTTGTGTGCGCCGGCCGTGATGGTGAGGTCGGTGGTGCGCGAGGAGGCCTCGGGGTTGGGCTCAGCCTGCAGTTCCACGCTATAGATGCCTGCCGCGCCGGAGTTCACTGTGCCGATGTGCAGCCATGTCGCTTCGGCGGAGACTGTGGGTGTGGCGGGGGCTTTTATGTTCAGTGTCTGCGGGGTTGTGGAGCTGAGCGATACTTCGCTTTTCACGATGATGCCGTCGCCGGGTAGTCCGGGCGTGGGTTCGTCCTTGTCGCCGCAGGCGGCTATGCCGAGCATTATAGCGGTAGCGACTAGCATGTTCCGTAGTTTCATATTGTGATAAGATTAAAAGTTTTTAAAAATTGAAAAAACAGGAATTATCCGTAATGCAAAGATGCTTGGAACCTTCAAAAGACGGGGAGAGTCAATGCACTCTCCCCGTCTCCGTGTGTTGTGTCAGGATTTCGCTGTTATGTTAATCGTTGTATGTGACTTTGAATGTCACTTCCGCTCCAGCCTTCATTTTGAAGATGTCCAGAGATGGGAAGCAGGATGCCAGACCCCATGCATCACATATGTAGCGGCGCAGGGCTTTTGGTTCTTTGTCGTCGTCAAATCCGCGTGATATTGCAGTGTCGTCGAACGCTATAGACTCTCCGTCCACCTTTATGTCAAGCAACGTGATGTCGGCGTTCGGGTGGTCAATCTGTATTCCGGCAACATCGAGCCACAGCAGCGGGTCGCCATTGGTCCATGTGGCTTCAACGGTGGCGGTGTACTCTTGTCCTTCCATTACCTTGATAGTCTCGCCATTGATTTGGTTCCATGTCGATGTGTCGTTGAATGAGAGTGTGGCTGCGTAGGTGATAGGCGTAGGCGTGGTTGAACTGTTGCCTGCGTTTGGCACGAAGTGGTAGGCTGTATATTCGGGCTTGTCTGCCGCTAATGCTCCGAGCCACAGGCCTATTACAGAACCCTGAGAGTTTTTCTCGATGCTCATGATGCGCAGTGCGTTTTCGGCATCGGTTGCGAAATTTGCCCAGCCTACGATGGTGCAGGAAGGAATTGCCGCGTCAAAGGTGTATATGCCTTTGTCGTCGAGTGTGTAGCCGCATGATACGCTGCTTCCGTCGGGATAGCTGAACAATGCTGTGTTGTCGTTGCAGTCGAGAGTCATGGAGAATCCGGCGTAGGTGGCGGGGTCGGGAGTGCCGAGCCAGTCGGGATATTCGGAAAGGTCATTCCAACCGTTCATGCGGCTACCGTCCGGTTTGCACCAGTCGATAGGATTCTTGTCGGAGAGCGTCCACTTCACGGACGTGATGACGGTCTGCGAGATGTCGTCGCGCCAGCCATCGGGAAGTTCTGGTTCTTTAGGGGCGTCAGGCACGTAGTTCTCGAAGAAATCTTTGGTCACATAGTTGAGGGAGTAGTTCTCAGCGGTGGTGCCGTTGGGAAGAATCATCATGGCGTCGTCCGAGAGGTAGAGCAGTTTGAACACGCGTGTCGAGGGAGCGTCGGTAGTGGTATTCAGTGGATATACGCCGGAGAAGGTGATGGTGTGTGCGTCCACGTCAAGCATGTAGGAGCCTTTGCCTGTCACATTGCCGTCGGCGTCGGTGATGGTCACGTTGGCGCCACCTATGAGGTCGAGGGTCATGTAGCCGTAGTTCTTGAGGTCGCACATCCAGCTGTTGCCGGCGTAGTCCGCAGTCCAGTACCAGTTGGCGTTGTCGCCTGCTTCATTGTCGGCGGGAACGTCGGATGGGTCGATGGCGTTGGCCTTGTCCCACGGGTCGGCGTCGACGAAGTTGTTGTAGGTGGTTTCGTTTTCGTTGGCTGCGTGGAGGTGGTCCCATGTGTAGTTGGTGTTCCAGAACCATTTCGGTCCCGTCCACTTGGTGGTCTTGCTGCTGCCGTCCTCGAGCAGGGCGAGGTCGAGCTGCCATGTCTTGCTTTGGCCCACGCCACCGCTGACGCGCTTCCACATGTAGTGGTCCACGAATTCGGCGCAGAATTCATCGATGGTGAATGTATAGGGTTCGCTCCACACGTAGCCGCCGCGGGTGTCCACACCCATCTGCACCTCATATGTCCCGTCGAACGGAATCTTGAGGGTGGTTTCTGCGCCGGTGCGCCGCCCCTGGGGCGTAACCCATGCCACCTGGTAGTTTGCAGGCAGAAGGCTCTTGACGTAGATGATATTGGGGTTGGTGGCGTCGTGTTCCACTTCGAATGCCACGCCTTCCACGAGTTCTGCCGTGGTGAGGTTGGGCGCGGGCAACGTGTAATCTTCTTCCGAGCAGGACACCGCCGCCACGGAGAGGATTCCGCAGGCCAGGCAGCTCAGATATTTGAATGCTTTTTTCATTGTGAGAAAATTGATTTAGGAGATAGTAATGTATGGATTATTACTTTTCCCAGCCGGCGTTCTGCTTGAGCACGCCGTTGGAGAGAGTGATCTGGTTGAGAGGTATCTGGCAGAGACCTTTGGTGGCGATGATTTTGGCCGGGTCGTAGGTGACGGTGGCGTCTATGCCTGCTGTCTTGACGGGGCCTGCGCTTGCGCTGATAGCAGCCGCGGTCTTGTCGATGCCCTGACGCAGGAGGTCCCAGTAGCGGATGCCTTCGAATGCGAGCTCGAGGGCGCGTTCGTTGAGCACGTTGTCGAGCGTGGCGGGTACGGAGGGCAGGCCAGCACGTGAGCGCACATCGTCGAGGGCTGCCTGTGCGGTCTTGGAGGGAACGCCGCCGAGTTCGGCAACCATGAGGAGCACGTCGGCATAGCGCATGATTACCCAGTTCTGCGAGTTGGCGATCTGGAAGTCGGCGCTGCCGTCTTCTTTGGATGCGCTGTTGCCGTTGCGGAAACCGATGGGAGAATATTTCTTCACGCAGTAGCCGGTGTATTCACGCCAGTCTTTTACGGAATTAGCGTAGTCGGACGACGAGTTCACACCTTCGCCTACGATGTCGATTATGCTTGCTGTGAGGCGGGTGTCGCCGGCAGCATACTTCTGCTTGAAGGAAGGACACACGGTGGCTGCACCCCATCCTTTGAGGTAGGGAGAGTATGAGAGTGTGCGCATGCCCACCATCACTTGCCAGCGGTTGGAGTCGTTGTTGCCGTTATAGTCCTGGCTGGGAGTGAATTTCTGCTGGAGAATGAACTCGCAGTTGGCTTCGCCTGCATAGGTGGAGAGTTCGGGGTCCCATGCGTCTTCGCCTTTGGGCACGAGCGATGCGGCGGGCCACAGGGTCTTGAAGTCTGGCACGAGGTTGTAGTGGCCGGCTTTCACGACGTCGTCGAGGTAGCCGATTACATTTTCCTTTGTGAGGCCTTCGAGTTCTTTGCCGTAGTAGCCGGTGTAGAAAAGGTATACACGTGCAAGCATGGCTTCGGCGGCATATCTGGTGATGCGGCCGTTGTTGCTGACGCCGAGGTTGGCGTCGGCGGGTATATTTTCAGCGGCAAATTTGAGGTCTTCTACGATGGCGTTGTACACGTCGGCGGGATCTGCCTGTTCGCGGTTTTCATTGACCGGTTCGAGGAAGAGGGGGATGTTGCCCCACAGGCGTACCATGTCGAAATAGAGCAGCGCGCGGAGAGCACGGCATTCGGCCATATATAGGGCGCGGTTGCCGCTTTCCGGCTCCCATGCAATCTGTGTCTCTTTGCTGATGAGTTCGTTGCAGCGGTATACGCCGGCGTAGTACACCTTCCAGTCCTGTTCGTAAAGGTTCTGGTCGGAAGGTGACATGGCCTGGTTGAAACCGTCGATGGCCTGATAGCCGAAACCGTCGCCTTTGCCGGTTGCTCCGTAGCATTCATCGCTCATGATGGTGGAGGCGATGTAAAAGCCAATTCCGGGGTTGGAGCTGATCTGACGCCATCCGTCGTAGCAGCCGAGCAGGGCTCGCCATGCGTCGCCTTCGGTTTTGTAGAAGTTGCCACTGTTCGGCTCGGTCTTCGACGAGACGTCCAGGAAGCTGTCGGCGCAGGAGCCTGTCATGAGACCGAGCGTTGCGATGCCGGCAAGTATGCTGAATTTGAATTTTTTCATTTCCTATTCAAATAATGTGTTTTACTGGTAATGGGATTAAAACGCGAGGTTTACACCGAAGAGGAACGTGCGGGGACGGGGATAGAAGCCCAGGTCTACACCGCTTACCCATCCGTCGGGGCCGTAGCCGAGGTCGGGATCCATGCCGTTGTACTTGGTGAACGTGGCGAGGTTCTGTGCCTGGAAGTAGAGACGGGCCTTGGAGCACCATTTCTGTTTCATCAGGGGAGCGAAATCATATCCTAAAGTGAGGTTGCTGATGCGCAGGTAGTCGCCGTCGTGGAGATATAGCTCGCTGAACTGCCAGTTTACGTTCTGGTTGGTGACGCGGGGGATGCGGTTGCTTGTTCCTTCGCCGGTCCAGCGGTCGAGTATTTCCGTGGTGTAGTTGGAGTACATGCTGGTCTGGTTGCGGTAGCTCTGTGCGATTTGGAATCCGGCTGCGCCGTTGGCTGTGATGCCGAGGTCGAAGTTTTTGTAGAACAGGTTGATGTTAAGGCCGTAAGTGAACTTGGGCACGCCGCTGCCGATATTGGTTTTGTCGAGGTCGTTGATGACACCGTCGCGGTTGCGGTCCACGAAGATTACGTCGCCGGGCTTGACGTCGGCCTGCAGGATGCCGAGGCCTGCTTCGCGCCATTCGTCAATCTGCGCCTGGTTCTGGAATATGCCGTCGGTCTGGTAGCCCCAGAAGTAGCCTATGGGCTGGCCGTTTTCGGCGCGGTAGAATTCAGGCGAGTTGTCGTACAGCTGGTTTGTAGGACCATGGATAATTCCGTCCTCGGTGGGGATGGAGCCTACTTTGTTCCGGTTGTATGCTCCGTTGACGCTGATGCTGTAAGAGAAGTCGTTGCCGATGACGTCGTTCCATGTGATGCCGAGTTCGACACCGGTGTTCTTCACGTCGCCGCCGTTGATGAAAGGTGCGTCTGTGCCGGCGGTAGCGAGAATCGGTGCCACTACGAGCCAGTCCTTGGTAGTCTTCTGGTACCAGTCGAAGTTGATGCGCAGACGGTTCTTGAGAAGTGTGGCGTCGAAGCCGAAGTCAAGCTGCTCGGAGGTCTCCCAGGTGATGTCGAGGTTGCCCAGGCGGCTCGGGAATGCGCCCCAGTTGTTGCTGAGGATGGTGGAGTAGTCGCTGTAGCTGCCGTTGGGACCGAAGTACTGGCCGAAGAAATAGTGGGTGTTGGTCACCTTGATGGGAGCGAGGTACTGGTAGTTGTTGATGTTTTGGTTGCCCACACGGCCCCAGCTGCCGCGTATTTTCAGGAAGTCGAGCCAGGTGCGGCTGCTTTCCATGAATTTTTCGTTGCTGAGGTTCCAGCCTGCGGAAACAGAGGGGAATGTGCCGAAGCGGTGGCCGGAAGCGAACTTCGAGGAACCGTCGGAACGGAGGGTCACATTAATCATGTATTTCTCCTGCCAGTTCCAGCCGATACGTCCGAAGTAGCTGACGGATCGGGCGTTGTCGTGGGGGTTGCCGCTGGCGCTGAGTCCGTCGGCGGTGTTTGCGGCGGTGCCGTTGTTCACCCATGCAAATGGCCATGAGTCGAAACCTTCCTTGAGGTCGCGGTTGCCGGCGCCCACGTATGTGCCTTCATAACGGTATGCTTCCATGCCGACGAGGGCGTTGAAGTGGTGGTCTTTGATGTCCCAGTCGTAGCTTGCCGTGTTGGTCCACGTCAGGCCGATGCTCTGGTTCATGTTCTGGTTCACACTCGTGTGCTCGTTGTAGTCGTAGAACGACAGGTTGTAGATTGGCTTAAAGCTGCGGTATTCGCTGGAGCCGTAGACGGCGCCGAACACGGTGCGTATCTTAAGGTTCTTGATGGGCTCGAGCTGAGCGTATACGTTGCCGGAGAAGGTGGCGCCCTTGTTCATGTTCTGGTTGTTCAGCATCATGCTTCCGTAGGGGTTTCCGTCGGTGTTGAGCCAGTCGCTGTTGCTTGTGGAGTTGTAGTTGCCTTCGGCGTCATAGACGGGCGAGAGGGGCGATGTGCCGAACGCGCCGCGCAGGGAGTTGTTGTACTGGTTACCTACGCCGATGCCTTTCTTCTTGGTGTATACGAAGCTTGCCTGCTCGCCGATGGTGAGGAGACCGTTGAACACTTTATGGTCGGAGTTGATACGGAAGTTGTAGCGGGAATAGTCGGACACAGCTTTTCCGCCGCCGATGCCCTCCTGGTTGAGGTAGCCGAGGCTGATGGCGTATGTGCTGGTGGCGTTGCCGCCGCTGATGCCGATGTTGTAGCTCTGCGTGGTGGCGTTGTCTTTGAACATCTGGTCTACCCAGTCAGTGTCGATGACACCGAGGCGGTTGCCATCGGCATCGTAGCGCCATATGCTGTTGTAGCCTTCCCAGTTGTAGGGTGCGGAGCCTTCGGCCACGTTCTGTTCGTCCATGATGGTCATGTACTGCTCGGCATTGAGCATCTGTGTCTTTTTAGCTGCGCTCTGCCATCCGAAGTAGCCGTCGAAAGTGACGGTGGAGCGTCCTTCACGTCCTTGCTTGGTGGTGATGAGCACTACGCCGTTGGCAGCCTGTGCGCCGTAGATGGCGGCGGATGCTGCGTCCTTGAGCACGTCGATGCTTTCGATATCGTTGGGGTTGAGGGTGGAGATGTCGCCGCCTACGCCGTCTATGAGGTAGAGGGGCGATGCGTTGCCCACGGTGCCGAGACCGCGAATCTGCACCTTCATGCCTTCGCCGGGCTGTCCGGAGTTGGACGAGATGGCGACGCCGGGGAGCTGGCCTTGCATTGCCTGCAGGGGCGATGTGGTGTTGAGTTTCGCAATTTCGTCGCCTTTAATCTGCGCGGTTGCGCCGGTGACGAGTTTTTTCTTCATTGTGCCGTAACCAACAACTACGAGTTCGTTGAGCGATTCGGCGTTCTCCTGAAGGGCGACGTCGAGGCGGTTGCCTGTCACTTTGATGTCGCGCGGCGAGAATCCCACATAGGAGAATGTGAGCGTGGTGCCAGGGTTCACCTTGATGGAGTAGTTGCCATCAATGTCGGTGGTGGCGCCTTCGTTGGCTCCCTTCACTGTGACGGAAGCTCCGATAAGGGGCTCGCCGTCGGAGGCGGAGGTTACTGTGCCGGTGACTGTCAGCGTCTGTGCGCTTGCGGCCACGCTGCCCATCAATAGGCAGAATGCCAAAAGCAGAGCCCTTACAGAGCTAAGCCGCTGGCATCGTGTGCAGTGTGTTTGTCCCATTGATAAATGATTTTAGGTTTGTGAATATATAGATAAATATTGATTGCTGAAATAAGGTTAAGCCGCGCTAATCCAGGTTAAATATTGTTGGGTTTTTCCATGGTTGAGTTTTCAAATGCAAAATTACGTCAATATAAATTTGCGGTGACTCGTGGCTGTTGCCCAGCGATGTATAAATGGTTTTACTCTGTGTATCGAATGTTATATTAGCAGGTATTAAATGTTGCATCATATGTAAACTATGCTGTACAACATAGAATTTAACAAAGCGGCAGGGGGCTGAAATGCTTATTTTTGCAACAAAAATCCATGTTTATGTAGCATGCCAATGAAAACACACGTTCTTATATATATTATTTGTGTATTCTTCCCGGCAGCGGGCGCCTATGGGGCCAGGAGCTACCAGTTCAGGCATTTGTCCGACGAATTAAAACTTTCGAGCAAGCTTATAAATGCCATATACCAGGACGACAAAGGTTTCATATATTTCGGCACTGCTTCAGGGCTTGACCGCTATGACGGATATTCGGTGCGCAGCTTCACTCGGGACGACGGCGACAGTACGGCCTTGCACGACGGATACGTGCAGGACATCCAGCGGGCTCCTGACGGGCGTCTGTGGGTGCGGGCCGGCGGCACTTACTCCATTTTCGACCCCGATAAAGAGCGTTTCTATAAAGATATGACGCGGGCGTATGCGTCGATGGGGCTGGACACGGTGCCGTCGCATGTGCAGTTCGCCTCGGACGGCTCATGCTGGATGTATGTGGACGGATGCGGTCTGTTCAGATACAAAGACGGCGGCACGGTGCAGGTGTCGGATGCCGACGGCCTGCTGTTGCAGGCAGACGTATGCGATATCGTGGAATCGTCTCCCGGGCGGATTATGGCTATAAACACGCAGGGAGGTATGGCGTTCGTGGATATGGAGTCGGCCAGGGTGTGCGAAAGCGCGCGCGTGCCCTGGCATCCTCCTTACGATCAGGGGTTCATGGCTTATGCCGATCGTGAGGGGCTGCTGTGGGTGTATTCTGTCGGCGGACTATGGCTGTACAGCGACGCCACGAACACATGGCACGATAGCCTCGGAGGCACGCCGCTCCCGCAGGGCTATGTGATATCCGTGCTGCAGGACCGGGACGGGCGCGTGTGGATAGGCTACGACCATGACGGTATCGTCGTGTTTGAAAAGAACGGGCACATGCAGCGCGTGGTGAGCGATCCCGACAACAACAGGACGCTGAGCAGCAATATAGTAACTGTGCTGATGGAGGACCGCACGGGGAGCATCTGGGTGGGGTCGCGGAAAAACGGCGTCTCTGTCTACGACGACAGCGCTTTCAAGTTCGACTTTACGCCTTATCCAGACATAAACTGCATATCCGGCGACAGCGATGGCCGCGTGTGGGCTGGAACCGACAGCCGCGGCCTGCTGAGCCTCGACAGGAATACCGGGGCAAGCCGCATTATTGCCACCGGGAGAGGCGGACAGTTTCCTGAATCTATAGTGTCTGTTGCCGGCGACGGCTCCGGGGGTGTGTGGTGCGGCACTTTCGGGGGCGGTCTGCTTCATGTCGGCGCTTCGGGTGCACAGCGGCGGTTCACCCTTTCCGACGGTCTTGTGTCGGACAATGTGTGGGGTGTGCATCCAATGTCCGACGGCACATTGCTTTTAGGCACGCTCGGAGAGGGACTGCAGCGATTCGACCCGCACACGCGGCGCTCTGAAGTCTTTGACGAATCAAATTCCGGGTTGCCTTCCGACTTTGTCAGCTCTTTGTGCGAGGCGGAGGACGGGACGATATATGTAGGGACTGCCGCCGGCCTCGGCGTGTATGACCCCGAGGCCGGGACTGTGGGCGGCCGTGTGGGCAATGCGGCAGGGACACAAAGGTTTACCGATGCCAATATAAACCAGGTGATGTGCGACAGCCGCGGACTTCTGTGGGTGGCCACGCGCGACGGCCTTGTCGCGTATGACGCGGATTCTGACAGTTTGTGCAGCGTACGCCTCGGCACCCACTCCCGCTTCGTCCTCGGCATTGCCGAGGACAAGAGCGGGAAGCTATGGGCCAGTGTTGGCAGCGAACTTGTAAGTATAGCGGTGGCGCGCGGCGACAGCGGACTTTCGTTCGCGGTGCGCGTGTACGATGGCTCGGACGGCTTGCAGGCGTGTGATTTCAACCAGCGTTCTCTGTGTGCCATGCCCGACGGAGAAATGATGGTAGGCGGTTTTTTCGGCATCAATAGTTTCCGCCCTGAAAGTTTGAAATGCAGCGAATCGGCTCCGAGGGTTTTCTTTACGGACCTTTCGCTTTTCAACATTCCGGTCGGAGTCGGGGAAGATGTCGATGGGCGTGTGATTCTTCCGAAGCGGCTTTCCGTGCTCGACGGAATCGAGCTTGATTATGATGACAACGAGTTTTCGGTGTCGTTTGCGACCGACGGCTATGTCAAGCCCGACAAAACCACGTATTACTATCTTCTTGAAGGTTTTAGCGACGAGTGGCGTGCCGTCCCCGCGCATGGAAACAGCGTCAGCTACACCAATCTTGCCCCAGGGCGCTATACCCTGCGCGTGAAGGCGCAGAGCGGCGACGGGTTGCCGTCTGAGAACGAAGCCTCGCTGGGCATTCTCATCCATCCTCCGTTCTATGCCACCGCATGGGCAAAACTGCTCTATGTGTTGGCAGCTTTTGCTTTCGTATTCTGGGCGTTCCGTGTGGTGCGTGCCCATGAGAGGCGCTTGTCGAAAAGGCGGGAGAGCGTGGAAGCTGCGCGCAAGCAGGAGGAGCTTGACCAGCTTAAATTCCGCTTTTTTGCAAATGTGAGCCACGAACTGCGCACGCCGCTCACGCTGATTACCGCGCCGCTCGAATCGCTTCTTAAAAAGGAACTTGACGGCGATACTCGCGGCAAACTCGAAATGATTCATGGCAACGCCACGAAGCTGTTGGCCATGGTGAACCAGTTGCTCGACTTCCGTAAGAACGAAGTGGCAGGGCTGGCGCTCAATGCTTCGCGTGGCGACATCGTTTCTTTTGTCCGTTCCATCTGCGATTCGTTTCTGATGCTTTCCGAAAAGAAAGGGATACATCTGACGTTTTTCAGTTCCGTCAGCAGGCTGTTCGTGGATTTCGACGAGGACAAGATGGGGAAAATAGTGATGAACCTTCTGAGCAACGCCTTTAAATACACTCCCGTAGATGGTCGTGTGGATGTGTCGCTGTCGCTTGCAGGCGATGTGCTCGAACTTACGATAGCCGACAGCGGGTGCGGCATACCCGACGCAGAAAAAGACCGCATATTCGAGCGCTTCTATCAAGGTGCCAACCAGTCGTCGGCCGGTGGCGGCACGGGCATAGGGCTCAGTCTTGTGGCGGAATTCGTGCGTTTGCACGGCGGCACGGTGGCCGTGGCCGACAATGCTGTGCGCGGGGCGGTGTTCACGGTAGCGTTGCCTGTCCGTGGCGCTGAAAGTGCCACGGACAGGCAACGGCGCCCTTCCGAGGGCGCTGCGGCGCCCTCGGAAGGGGCAGCCGTCCGCAGGCCAAGGCTTCTGGTGGTCGATGACAATGCCGATTTGCTGAAATTCTTCACATCCGAGCTCGGAGGCGAATTTTCAGTGGTTGCGGTGACCGGTGGCGCGGAGGCGCTTGAAGAAGTGCAGAGACACCAGCCCGATATAATAGTTAGCGACCTGATGATGCCCGGCATGGACGGCATAGAGCTCTGCCGGCGTCTTAAAAGCGATGCTGCCACTGCGTCGATACCGCTTCTCATACTCACGGTCAAGCATGAGGTGTCGGCAAAGATAGAAGGACTCACCCTCGGAGCCGACGATTATATGACTAAGCCGTTCAATGTGGACGAACTCCGCCTGCGTGTTACGAAACTGCTCCGCCTGCGACGCCGTGGCGCGGGACGTGCCCTTATCGAACCGGAACCGCAGAGCATAGCCATCACTTCGCTTGACGAAAAACTCATAGAACGCGCCGTGGGCTATGTGGAGGAAAACATGTCGCGCGCCGACCTTTCCGTGGAAGAACTGGCCGCCGAAATGGGCATGAGCCGCGTGCACCTCTATAAACGCCTGAAGCAGATTACGGGCAAAACGCCCATAGAATTCATCCGTCTTCTGCGTCTGAAGCGAGCGGCCCAGCTGCTGCGCGAGAGTCAGCTGAATATAAGCGAGATTGCCTATCGTTGCGGCTTTAACAACCCTAAGTATTTCAGCCGTTATTTCAAGGACGAGTTCGGGGTGCTGCCGTCAGTATATCAGGAAAATGAAGGAAAATAACATTTCCGCACCTTTATGATAACATTATGGGCATCGGCGCCGTGCCGCAGGCTACCTTATGTCAACACATAATTAACATATAATTCGTCGGGTTGCTTCAGGATGTAGTACCTTTGCAATAGAGTTTAACCGTTAAATCAACATACATGAAATTAAGCACATTTTCGCTCATGTTTGCCGCATTGTCCCTTCCTGCGATTATCGGCAGCAGTTGCAGCGGAGCTTATGCCTCCGACTCGCAGGGTGTGACCGTGAAGGTCGATCCAGACAAGGCAGGCGGCGCATCCAAGGTGCGCCTTCAGGTGCTCGGACCTAAAATAATCCGGGTGAGCGCCACTCCCTCAGGCGCATTTTCCGAGGACACGAGCCTCGTGGTGCTGCACCAGCAGCCTTATTCCGACTTTACGGTAAAGCAGGAGAACGACACACTTGTGCGTGTGGCCACCCCCGAAATCAGCGCCACCGTAAGCACGACCGACGGAGCCGTGGCTTTCTACGACAAGTCCGGACGCCTGATTCTTGCCGAAAACTCCGGCGGACGCAGTTTCACGCCTATAGAAGTGGAGGGAACGGAGTCTTTCTCGGTGCAGCAGACATTCGCGTCGCCCGATGACAGCGAGGGGCTCTACGGTCTCGGCCAGCATCAGAGCAACGAATTCAACTACAAAGGTCTGAACGAAGAATTGTTCCAATATAACACTAAAGTGTCGGTGCCGTTCGTGGTGTCGACAGGCAACTATGGCGTGCTGTGGGACAGCTATTCGTTGCTCCGTTTCGGTCGCTCCGACGACTACAAGCAGCTCGGAGAAGCATTCAGGCTTTACGACAAGGACGGCAATGAAGGCGCACTGACCGGGACATACACGCAGGCCGACGGCAAGGTGATGACCCGCCGCGAGCCGCAGATTTATTTCGAGCATCTGAAACGCGGCGATCTCAACCATGTGGTGAATGCGCCCGAGGATTTCCGCTTCTTCGGCGGAAAAGTGGTGTATGAAGGCGATATAGTGCCCGAGACTACCGGCGACTACAACTTCATCATGTATTATTCGGGCTATCAGACTATCTATATCGACGGCAAAAAAGTGGTGTCCGAACGCTGGCGCACGGCATGGAATCCCAACAGCTACAAATTCACCGTGCCTCTGACTGCCGGCAAACGCACGCCTGTGCGTATTGAATGGGAACCCAACGGCGGCGTGGCCTACTGCGGACTGCGTGTATACACCCCCGGCGAGAACATTGATAAAAACGACATGAGCTGGTGGGGCGAAATGCAGGATATGGTGGATTATTACTTCATCGGCGGCGACTCGATGGACGACGTTATCCACGGCTACCGCACGCTCACCGGCAAAGCCCCCGTAATGCCCAAATGGGCCATGGGCTACTGGCAGAGCCGCGAGAAGTATAACTCGCAGGAAGAAGTGCTTTCAACCCTTGCAGAATACCGCAGGCGCAACATACCCATCGACAACATCGTTATCGACTGGCTGCACTGGAACCAGGACTCATGGGGCAGCCATGAGTTCGACCGCAACCGCTTCCCTGATCCCAAAGGCATGGTCGACAGCATCCACGCCATGAACGGACGTGTCATGATTTCCGTATGGCCGAAATTCTATGTCACGACCGAACATTATAAGGAATTTGACGAAAACGGCTGGATGTACCAGCAGGCCGTGAAAGACAGCATCCGCGACTGGGTGGGCCCCGGCTATCTCGGCTCGTTCTACGACGCATACAGCCCTGACGCGCGCAAACTGTTCTGGCATCAGATGGAGGAGCACTACTATCCCCTCGGCATAGATGCGTGGTGGATGGATGCCAGCGAGCCTAACGTGCGCGACTGTGTGGACATCCAGTACCGCAAAGACCTCTGCGGTCCCACCCATATGGGTCCGTCGGCCAAGTATTTCAATGCCTATGCGCTGATGAACGCCGAAGCCATCTACGACGGCCAGCGCGGAGTCGACCCCGACAAACGCGTGTTCCTGCTCACCCGCTCGGGATTTGCCGGCCAGCAGCGCTACAGCACCGCCACATGGAGCGGCGACATAGCCACACGATGGGAGGACATGGCCGCCCAGATTGCCGCCGGCCTGAACTTTGCCGTCAGCGGTGTGCCCTACTGGACTATGGATATCGGCGGCTTCTGCGTGGAGGACCGCTATGTGGCAGCCCAGAAACTTTTCGATGAGAAAGGTATCGAGAACGACGACCTCAAGGAATGGCGCGAACTCAATAGTCGCTGGTTCCAGTTCGGAGCCTTCGCTCCTCTCTACCGCGCTCACGGCCAGTGGCCTTTCCGCGAAATCTTCAACATAGCCCCCGAAGGCCATCCCGCCTACGAGAGCATGCTGTACTACACCCGTCTGCGCTACAACCTGATGCCGTACATCTACTCGCTTGCAGGCAAGACCTATTTCGACGACTATACCATCATGCGTCCGCTTGTGATGGATTTTGCCGCCGACAAGGCCGTGCGCAACATCAAGGACCAGTTCATGTTCGGTCCCGCCTTCATGGCTGCTCCCGTGACAGAGTACGGCGCCCGCGAGCGCAGCGTCTACTTCCCAGCCGGCACCGTGTGGTACGACTTCTACACCGGCGCTTCGCGCCACGGCGGCGAATCTGTAAGCGTGGCCGCACCCTACGGACGCATGCCTCTTTTTGTTGCTGCCGGTTCGATAGTGCCTTTCGGCCCCGACATGCAGTGGAGTGCTGAAAAGCCTGCGGAACTTATCAACCTTTATGTCTACACCGGTGCTGACGGCTCCTTCTCTCTCTATGAGGATGAAGACCTGAACTACAATTACGAGAAGGGTGCGTATGCCAACATCTCCATGACGTGGAACGATGCGGAAGGCACGCTCACGATAGGCGACCGTACGGGAGAATTCCCCGGAATGCTCCAGCAGCGCAAGTTTAATGTCGTGAAGGTCAGCCCCGACTCGCCGCAAGGCTTCGACCGCGATGCCAAGGGCAAACTCGTGGAATACGACGGCAAGGCTGTCACTGTCAGTCTCTAATCGTCGGATTATAAATGGTGAGGCGGCGCAAATGCGCCGCCTCACTTAGACTTCCTCTTAAAAAATTATCACATGGAAAAGAGAATATACACTCATAGAAAATTTTCCATCAGGATATGCATTCTGCTGTTGGCTGTCCTGGCCGTAGCGGTGCCGTTGCGCGGTGCCGACAGCCGTGCCGAGGGCTTCAACGCAGGCTGGCGCTTCCATCTCGGCGAAGTGGCCGGGGCGGAGCTGGTAGCATTCGACGATTCGCAGTGGCGCGCGCTCTCGCTGCCGCACGACTGGGCCGTCGAGGGCGATTTCAGCATCGACAACCCCAGCGGCACAGGCGGAGGTGCACTCCCCGGAGGCATAGGCTGGTATCGTAAAAGCTTTGACGTCACATCCGCCGACCTTGAAAAGCGTATTTATGTGGACTTCGACGGAGCCTACATGAATGCCACGGTCTATATCAACGGTCATCGTCTCGGCACGCGCCCCTATGGCTACGCGTCGTTCAGCTACGACCTCACTCCGTGGCTGCATAAAGGCAGGAATGTCATTGCCGTGCGTGTCGACAATGCCGAGCAGCCCAACTCGCGCTGGTACAGCGGTTGCGGGATTTACCGCAATGTGTGGTTGCGCAAGCTCGCTCCCGTGCATGTGGCGCAGTGGGGCACTTTCGTGAGCACACCTGAAGTTGATGCCGCCCGCGCACTTGTAAAGGTGGACACAGACGTGGAAAACACCTCGTCTCGCGCACGCAAAGTGCGGCTCACCACATCGGTTCTTTCTCCCGGCGGTGTCTGCGTGGCCTCGAAGGACACCATGCTGAATATCGCGGCCGGGGCGTCGGCTGCGGCATCGCAGCTGCTTGAAGTAGCCTCGCCTGAGCTTTGGAGCACACGCACGCCTGACCTTTACACGGTGCGCAGCTCCGTGGCCGACGAAAAAGGGCGGCCTCTTGACGAGTATCTCACGCGCACCGGACTGCGCAGTTTTAAATTCGATGCCTCGAAAGGCTTCTCGCTCAACGGCGAACGCATGAAAATAAACGGAGTGTGCCTGCACCACGATGCCGGCGCTCTCGGCGCAGTCGTGAACCGGCGGGCCATAGAGCGTCAGTTGCAGATAATGAAAGAGATGGGCGTCAACGCCATACGCTCGTCGCACAACCCGCCCGCTCCCGAGCTGCTCGACCTTTGCGACGAGATGGGGCTTATGGTCATGGACGAGACTTTCGACATGTGGCGCAAGAAAAAGACCGCCCACGACTATTCGCGCTACTTCAACGAATGGCACGAACGGGACATGGACGACCTTCTGCGCCGCGACCGCAACCATCCTTCCATTATCATATGGAGCATAGGCAATGAGGTGCTTGAGCAGTGGACCGATGCCAAAGCCGACACGCTGAGTCTCGAAGAAGCCAACCTGATACTGAATTTCGGCCACAGCAGCGACATGCTCGCCTCGGAAGGAGAAATGAGCGTGAATTCGTTGCTGACGCGCAAACTTGCCGACCGGGTGCGCGCGCTCGACCCCACGCGTCCCGTGACGGCAGGCTGCAACGAACCCGACCCCGGCAACCATCTGTTCCGCAGCGGTGCGCTCGACATAATAGGCTTTAACTACCATGACGACTGGTTTGCGGGTGTTCCGGAGAAATTTCCCGGCAAGCCTTTCATCGTGACGGAAAGCGTATCGGCCCTTGCCACACGTGGTTACTACGACATGCCGTCCGACAGCATGCACATATGGCCGGAACGCTGGGACAAGCCTTTCTACAACGAATCGTTCTCATGCTCGAGCTATGACAATTGTCATGTGCCTTGGGGAAATACCCACGAAGGCACCATGAGGCATGTGCGCGACAACGATTTCATCGCCGGTCAGTTCGTGTGGACGGGATTCGACTATCTCGGCGAGCCCACGCCATACGGATGGCCTGCGCGTAGCAGCTATTTCGGCATCGTTGACCTTGCAGGCTTTCCGAAAGACAGTTATTATATGTATCAGAGCGAATGGCGTCCCGACATCAATGTGCTGCACCTGTATCCCCACTGGAACTGGAAAGAAGGGCAGGAAGTGGACGTGTGGGCATACTACAACAATGCTGACGAAGTGGAGCTGCTGCTCAACGGCCGCAGCCTCGGAAAGCGCAGCAAAGGGAGTGACGATTTCCATGTGAGCTGGCGCGTTCCGTTCGAGCCGGGCACCATCACGGCCATAAGCCGCCGCGGCGGCCGCGAAGTGGCCCGTGCCGAGCGCCGCACCGCAGGCGAGCCAGCAGCCATACGTCTCACACCCGACCGCAGCGAGATAGCGTCCGACGGCGGCGACCTCTGCTACGTCACGGTGGAAGTGGTGGACGCCGACGGAAACCTGTGCCCCTGGGCCGATAATGAGATAAATTTTGCCGTGGACGGTTCTGCTGTGAATGTGGGAGTGGACAACGGCAGTCCCGTATCGCTCGAACGCTTTAAGGCCGACCGACGCAAGGCATTCTATGGCAAAGCATTGATAATTTTACAGAACAACGGCGCGGACGGCGCAGCCACGCTTACGGCAGCCTCTCCCGGCCTCGCTACAGCCAAGACAATTATAAATTCAATAAAATGAACCGACATATCCTTTCAATCGTTTTTGCTGCCTGTGCAGGCAGCGTGATGGCAGAGACTCCTGTCTATCTCGACCCTAAAGCTCCTATTGAGGCGCGTGTCGAAGACGCACTTTCGCGCATGACCCTTGAGGAGAAAGTGGCGCTGTGCCACGCACAGAGCAAATTTTCTTCGTCCGGTGTGCCGCGTCTCGGAATCCCGGAGATATGGATGAGCGACGGCCCCCATGGCGTGCGTGCCGAGATAAACTGGAACGACTGGGGGCACGCCCGCTGGACAAACGACTCTGTGACGGCCTTTCCGGCGCTCACAGCCCTGGCTGCGACGTGGAATCCGGAAATGTCTGCCATATACGGCAAAAACGTGGGCGAAGAAGCGCGCTACCGCGAGAAGGACGTGCTGCTCGGCCCGGGAGTGAATATCTACCGCACACCGCTCAATGGCCGCAATTTCGAGTATATGGGCGAAGACCCGTATCTTGCGTCGGTCATGGTAGTGCCTTATGTTCAGGAACTTCAGAAAAACGGCGTCGCTGCCAGCGTGAAACACTTTGCGCTGAACAACCAGGAGCAGTGGCGCGGAAACATCAACGTTGACGTGAGCGACCGAGCGCTGTACGAAATCTATCTGCCCGCATTCAAGGCTGCCGTGCAGCAGGGTGGCGCATGGACTATAATGGGTGCGTACAATAAGATATGGAATCAGCACTGCTGCCACAACAAGCGCCTGCTTGAGGACATCCTGCGTGGCGAATGGGGCTTCGACGGCGTGGTGGTGACCGACTGGGGCGGCGCCCACGACACCCGCGAGGCCGCGCTCAACGGCCTTGACATAGAGATGGGTTCGTTCACCAACGGACTCACCTCCGAGAGCGAGTTCACCTACAACGACTATTTCCTTGCCAAGCCTTTCCTCGAACTCATCCGCAAAGGCGAGGTGCCGGCATCGTTGGCCGATGACAAAGCCCGCCGCATCCTGCGCCTTATCTTCCGCACGGCCATGAACACCGACAAGCCTTTCGGCTCGCTGCACAGCCCCGAGCACTATGCTGCGGCGAAGGCTATCGGCGACGAAAGCATAGTGCTGCTCAAAAACAACGGCATACTGCCTCTCGACCCCTCGGCCGGAAAGCGCGTGCTTGTAGTGGGCGACAATGCCACACGCCGTCTCAGCGACGGCGGCGGCTCGTCGGAACTCAAGGTAAAGGACTATGTGTCGCCTCTCGACGCCATGCGCGAAGTGTTCGGCGCCGATTGTGTTGACTTTGCCCGTGGCTATGCTGCCGGCCGTCCGATGTATGCCCATGAGGAAGTGATACCGGAATCCGTGCAGGATTCTCTGCGCGCCGAAGCGCTGGCAAAGGCTGCACAGGCTGATGTAGTGGTGTATTTCGGAGGTCTGAATAAGAATGCTTATCAGGACTGCGAAAGCACCGACCGTCGCGACTATGACCTGCCTTTCGGACAGAACGAACTCATCGAGGCTCTCGTAAAGGCCAACCCCAATATCATTATCGCCAATATCACGGGCAATGCCTATGCCATGCCGTGGGCCGACCATGTTCCGGCCATCCTGCATGCTTCCTATCTCGGGACAATGGGCGGTGCTTCGCTTGCCGATGCTGTGAGCGGACGTGTCAATCCTTCGGGCAAACTGCCTTATTCCATCCCTGTCCGTCTGCAGGACAACGGTGCCCACGCTTTCGGCGTGGAATGCTATCCAGGCGTGGAAAGCGAGAGCGGCGATGTGCTGTTCGGTGCGTGCGCTCCGCAGCAGCGCTACGAGGAAGATATTCTTGTGGGCTACCGCTGGCACGACACCAAAAAGATTCCTGCCCGCTATGCTTTCGGCCACGGCCTCAGTTACACCACATTCGCCTACGGCAAACCCGTGCTTTCCGCAAAAGAAATGAATGCCGACAGCGGCAGCCTTACCGTGACGGTGCCCGTGACCAACACTGGCAAGCGTGCCGGTGCTGAAGTGGTACAGCTTTATGTTGGCGACGACAAGGCCTCCGTGCTGCGTCCTGTCAAGGAACTCAAAGGCTTTGAGAAAATAGCGCTCGCTCCCGGCGAGACACGCGATGTCACATTCACTGTCACTCCCGACATGCTGGCGTTCTTCGATGCTGACGCGCATGCGTGGCGCAGCGAACCCGGACGTTTCACGCTTTACATTGGCGGCAGTTCCGACAATGTTCCGGCAAAAATAGCAATTAACCTAAAATAAACGCATCGCCGAACAGCAAGACAGATAAAAGCGTAACGAGCACTGTTTCTGCAGTCTCGTTGCGCCTTTGTCTTTTATTGTTTTGTGTTTGTCTTTGAACTTTTCATACTCTCATCAATTGTTTTTGATGCCGTTCTGAGCGGAGGACCATCTGCTACTTACGCGCATGGAGTGCCATCTGCAAGGTATTACCCGACCGCCTTGTCGCACAGGTACGACTGTAAGAAGTACAAAATCCGCAACCGGGTGTTGCGGTCGAACCCACGGATGAATATTTTTTGCCGGTCTGTTTTATAAAATCGCTGCCGATAGTTCGTACTCTCGGAAAAAGGTGCTATATTTGCAAACGAAAGAGACATTTGGCGGAGTTTAGTGTAATATGCTGAAATTCGCATGGTTGCTGAATTGCCGATTCCGCTTCTCGACCAAATCACACCGTTGAAAATCTAAAATTATTTAACACATTATACCAATGTCAAAAGAATATTTTCCTGAGATAGGCAAGATTAAGTATGAAGGTCCGTCGAGCTACAACCCGATGGCCTACCGCTACTACGACGCGGAACGCGTGGTACTGGGCAAGAAGATGAAGGACTGGCTCCGCTTCGCGATGGCGTGGTGGCACACCCTTTGCGCCGAAGGCGCCGACCAGTTCGGCGGCGGCACGAAGACGTTCCCGTGGAACGCATCGTCCGACGCCGTGGAACGTGCGAAGGCCAAGGCCGACGCCGGTTTCGAAATCATGGAGAAGCTCGGCATCGAGTATTTCTGCTTCCACGACGTGGACCTTGTAGACGAAGGTTCGACCATCGAGGAGTACGAGGCCCGCATGCACGCCATCGTGTCGTACCTTAAGGAGAAGATGGCCGCCACCGGCATCAAAAACCTTTGGGGCACGGCCAACGTGTTCAGCAACGCCCGCTACATGAACGGCGCAGCCACGAACCCCGACTTCGACGTTCTGTCGCGCGCAGCCGTACAGGTTAAGACTGCGATAGACGCCACCATCGCCCTTGGGGGCGAGAACTACGTGTTCTGGGGCGGCCGCGAAGGCTACATGAGCCTGTTGAACACCGACCAGAAGCGCGAGAAGGAGCACCTTGCCCGCTTCCTGACGATGGCGCGCGACTACGCCCGCTCGCAGGGCTTCAAGGGCACGTTCCTGATCGAGCCCAAGCCGATGGAGCCGAGCAAGCACCAGTACGACGTGGACACGGAGACGGTTATCGGCTTCCTGAAGGCCCACGGCCTTGAGAACGACTTCAAGGTCAACATCGAGGTTAACCACGCCACTCTCGCGGGCCACACATTCGAGCACGAGCTCGCCGTGGCCGTAGACAACGGCATGCTCGGCAGCATCGACGCCAACCGCGGCGACTACCAGAACGGCTGGGACACGGACCAGTTCCCGATCGACAACTACGAGCTTACCCAGGCCATGATGCAGATCATCCGCGGTGGCGGCTTCACGACCGGCGGCACGAACTTCGACGCCAAGACACGCCGCAACAGCACCGACGCGGAGGACATCTTCATCGCCCACATCGCCGGCATGGACGCCATGGCCCGCGCATTGCTGAGCGCAGCCGACGTACTTGAGAAATCGCCTTACAAGTCGATGCTTTCCGCCCGCTACTCGAGCTTCGACTCCGGTCTGGGTAAGGATTTCGAAGAAGGCCGCCTGAGCCTTACGGACCTCGTGTCGCACGCCCGCACCGTAGGCGAGCCTGCCGTGACATCCGGCAAGCAGGAGCTTTACGAGGCCATCGTGAACATGTACGCATAAGCGATTAACCCATCGGCGGAAGCCTAATGTCCTTAAGGACTTAAGGGACTTAGGCTTCCGCTATTTTTATGTTATAAATCCATGAAAAATCAAGAAAAAGGCAGTAAGCTATATCTTTTTTCCATTGTGCTTGTAGCTGTGCTGGGAGGTCTGCTCTTCGGCTATGACACAGCGGTCATTTCCGGAGCTGAGAAAGGCCTGCAGGCGTTCTTCCTCAATGCCGCCGACTTTGTTTACACCGACGGCATGCACGGCGTGACCTGCTCGAGCGCCTTGATAGGTTGTATCATAGGCAGCGCAATATCCGGCTTTTTTGCTACCCGTTTCGGTAGAAAACGCTCGCTTTTCCTTGCGGGCGTCATGTTTTTTCTGAGCGCGCTCGGTTCATACTATCCCGAGTTTCTGTTCTTTGAATACGGCAAGCCCGGCGTTTCGCTGTTGTGGGCTTTCAACGCCTACCGTGTGCTTGGCGGCATAGGCGTAGGTCTGGCTTCGGCCATCTGTCCGATGTATATCGCCGAGGTGGCGCCGAGCAACATGCGTGGAACACTCGTGTCGTGGAACCAATTTGCCATAATCTTCGGTCAGCTGGTGGTTTATTTCGTCAATTTCCTGATTCTTGGCGAGCACACCAATCCCGTCATTGAGAAGATAGGTGAGGGACTGTATGCCGTTTCGGCATCTTCCGATCCCTGGACTATCGCCACCGGATGGCGCTACATGTTCGGCTCTGAGGCATTCGTTGCCGGCCTGTTCACCATCCTTGTTTGTTTCGTGCCTGAGTCGCCGCGCTATCTTGCCATTGTGGGCAAGGACTCGCAGGCGCTGAAGGTGCTTTCTCGCATCAACGGCAGCAAGGTCGCGCAGACTATTCTTGCCGAGATACGCAGCACGGTGGAGGTGCGTTCCGAACGTCTGTTCAGCTTCGGCATGATGGTGATATTCGTCGGCGTGATGCTGAGCGTGTTCCAGCAGGCTGTGGGCATCAATGCTGTGCTTTATTATGCTCCGCGTATTTTCGAATCCATGAACATGGGCGACCCGATGATGCAGACAGTGATAATGGGCATAGTCAACATCTCGTTCACGCTTGTGGCAGTGTTCACCGTCGACCGTCTCGGCCGTAAGCCTCTGCTCATATGGGGTTCGATAGGTATGGCCGTGGGTGCGGCCGGTGTGGCTCTGAGCAATCTTGTGGCCGTGCCGCCTGTAGTGCCTGTTGTCAGCATCATGGTGTATAGCGCATGCTTCATGTTCTCGTGGGGCCCGATCTGCTGGGTGCTCATCGCGGAGATATTCCCGAACAGCATCCGTGGCGCCGCCGTGGCCGTGGCCGTGGCTTTCCAGTGGATTTTCAATTTCATCGTCAGCTCTACATTCGTGCCTATGTACAACATAGAACTCGGTGCGATGGGAGTGCGTTTCGGCCATATGTTCGTATATGCCCTGTATGGTGTCATTTGCGTGCTGGCCGCAGTCTTCGTCTACAAGCTTGTGCCTGAAACCAAGGGCAAGACTCTGGAAGACATGACGGCATTCTGGAGCAAGCGCAGGAATAAATAATTGAAGTAGATTATATGTAATGTCCCCCGAAAGTCAGCTGCAAAACTTTTGGGGGACATTTCTTATTACCTGGATTTTTATTACTTAGAAGATATTGCAAGAATTTAACTGCTCAGTTTTTCTCACATAAGGAAAAACGACTACCTTTGCAGCCGAAATGACAAACCGACAGTTATACGGGCTTGTGGGCCGCACGCTTGGCCACTCTTTTTCACGCTCTTACTTCACTGAAAAATTCGAGCGCGAAGCTATAAAAGCGGATTATATCAACTTTGAGCTGCCTGAAATAGAAGATCTTCCGGGACTTGTTGCCTCCAGTCCCGGGTTGTGCGGCTTCAACGTGACTATTCCATATAAGCAGGAAATAATTCCTCTGCTCGACGAGCTTGACGCCTCGGCGCTCATGGTTGGAGCGGTGAACTTAGTGTCGGTGCTGCCAGGCGGCAGGCTTAAAGGGTACAACACCGATGCTGCCGCTTTTGGAGAATCGTTGCGAAGGCTCATTGGCGACCGCCCCGTTCCGGAGCAGGCATTAGTGCTCGGCACAGGAGGAGCTTCACTGGCCGTAAAGGCGGCTTTGGACGAGATGGGCGTGCACACGCAGTTTGTGAGCAGGAACGAGGGCGAAGGACGTGTGTGCTACAGCCGGCTGACGAATGACATTGTCGCCCGCTGCGGAATAATAGTCAACACTACGCCATTGGGAATGTGGCCGAACACGGAAGACGCACCTGCGATTCCGTACGACGCCGTCGGTCCGTCCCATGTCTGTTTCGACCTCGTGTACAACCCTGAACCGACGCTTTTCATGCGTCTTGCCGCATCGCGAGGCGCGGCTGTGCGCGGCGGCCTTGAAATGCTCCGTCTGCAGGCCGATGCGTCGTGGCGCATCTGGCAGGAAAACAGGTAAATATAGTAATAATCAATCATATGAATAAAATTATCTACATCGCCATAATAGCTGTGATATTGTTGCCTCTTGACATGACGGGGCTGCCTGTGGTCACGGCTCCTGTGGCGCTGCTTGCAGGTCTTGTGTTTGCATTCGCGTGCAAGAATCCTTATCCTGCGTTCAATAAAAAATGTTCCAAATATCTGCTGCAGGTGGCAGTGGTGTGCCTCGGGTTCGGTATGAATCTTCAGGAATCGCTGCGCAGCGGCGCCGACGGCATGCTGTTCACGGTGGTGAGTGTTGTCGGAGTCATGGCATTGGGCATTCTGCTCGGCTATTCGCTGCGTATCAACCGTAAGACGGCCTATCTTATAAGCAGCGGCACGGCTATATGCGGCGGAAGTGCCATCGCTGCTGTCGGACCGGTGCTCCGCGCCGATGAGAAAGAGATGGCGGTGAGCCTCGGTGTGATATTTATTCTGAATGCGGTGGCTCTGTTCATATTCCCGCCTTTGGGCCATATGCTTGACATGAGTCAGGCTCAGTTCGGCACATGGGCCGCTATTGCCATACATGACACATCGAGCGTGGTGGGTGCCGGCGAGGTGTACGGCGAGCAGGCACTCCAGGTGGCAACGCTTATCAAGCTTACGCGTGCGCTGTGGATTATCCCGCTTGCCGTGGCCACGATGTTTATATTCCGCGACGGCTCCGGCAAGGTGTCGATTCCGTGGTTCATATTCATTTTCATATTGGCCATGGTGGCCAACACTTACCTGCCGTTGCCGCAGTGGCTCACCGGTGCGCTTACATGGGTGGCACGCCGCGGCATGGTTGTGACGCTTTTCCTCATAGGCGCTTCGCTGTCGCCTTCGACCGTGCGTCAGGTGGGTGTGAAGCCTTTGTTGCTGGCTGTCGCGCTGTGGGTGCTCATCAGCGTAAGTTCGCTGTTTGTGGTGCTCAACACCATTGAGTGATGCGCGCTCCCTACAGCCGCATCCCGGCACTTCCCGCCGCTATCGGGCTTGCCGCCGGCATCGCCGTTGCGGGAGCCGGGGCGGCGGTGCTGTTTTCAGTCGCTGCCGGAGCAGTGTCGGCTGTAGTGCTTTGGGTGTGGCGTCCGGGGCGTTTTTTCGCATCGGCGGCTGCGGCGTTCTGTTTCGGTATTCTGCTCGGTGCTGCCGCTGACGAAACGCCTGCTGTATGTTATCCCGATGCCCGCACTCCGCTTGCCGAAAGTATATATGCATCTCCGTTGAGCGGTCCGGCGGCTGCCTTTGCTGTTACCACTCTGGTGGCCGACGGCCGGTATCTTCCACAAAACATCCGCGACGATTTCCGTGGGGCGGGGATGGCGCATGTGCTTGCGCTTAGCGGTTTCCATGCCGGTGTAGTGGCTCTGCTTGCCATGTGGCTTACGCGCCCTATGCTTTTGGGCCGGAGCGGCCGCCGCTTGCGTGTGGTTGTTGTGCTATGTGCGGTGTGGGGATTTGCGTGGCTCGGGGGTATGTCGGCGTCGCTCATGCGTGCGTCTGTCATGATTTCATTGCTGCTTGTGTCGCGTTGTATCGGGAGGTATTCGTCTCCTGTCAACTCTCTGGCTGTGGCGGCCATAGTGATTCTGCTGTGGCGTCCGTCGGCTCTGTACGACGTAGGGTTTCAGCTTTCTTTTGCTGCTGTGGCCGGCATTCTTGCGTTTGCCGGCCCGCTTAATCCGTTCGACAGACGCGAATGGCCGCGCATGCATTATGCAGCCTCGCTTGCCGCTGTGCCTGTCGGAGCCACTTTGGCCACGGCTCCTGTGGTCGCGGCCGTTTTCGGGGCGGTGCCTCTGCTTTTTCTGCCGGCCAATGTGCTTGTGGCTTTTGTCTTCGTTCCGTTTTACGTGCTTGCGTTGCTGCTTGCCGGGCTGTCGTGCATGGGACTGCATGTGTCCCTGTTGGGTGCCGTTGCGGATGCATTGTACGCGCTTATGGCCGGGGGAGCTTCCATGCTTTCCGCACCTGCCGCTGTGGGTCTGGATGTGTGGGGTGTCGTAGCGGCCTATGTGTTTTTGGCGTTAATGTCGCTGGCGATAAAAAGAAGCCGGCGCTCCTTTTGGGGCACCGGCTCAGATTATGATTCTTTTTAAACGGATTTATTTGCCTTTGCGCTTCTCGAGCTGACGGTCGAGGGCTTCGAGCGCGAGGTCGACGGCTTCTTCGAAAGTGTCGGCCACTTTGGTTGCTACGAGGTCCTCATGTCCCGGAAGGGTGATTTTCAGTACAACCTCCTTGTTCATTGCTGTTTCGGGTTTCACGACTTTCAGGGTGGCGTCGGCAACGCTTATTTCGGGGTAGCGCCGCACGAGGCGCTCTACTTTTTTGTTGATGAATGCCGTCAGAGCATCGGCAATGTCGAAGTGGATGGCTTGAATACGGATGTCCATGTTATCCTCCTTTTCTTTGTGCACGTGGATGTGCGAATTCGTAATTGTTTTGTAAATCTCTGTATGAAAGGTGTGTGTACACCTGTGTGGTTGCGAGTGAAGCATGGCCGAGCAATTTCTGCACGGCATTGATGTCGGCGCCGTTGTTGAGCATGTCGGTGGCGAATGAGTGGCGCAGCACATGGGGAGAGCGGCGTGCCGCATGCACCGAGCCGTCGAGAGCGGCGTGCACGATGCGGTTGAGCAGGCCATAGTAAAGTGGGGCGCCTGACGGCCGCACGGCGAAAAACTCCGGAGTGTAGCCGAGAAGGCGGTCGCGCAAAGCACGGTATGATTCGATGTGTTGTCGCACTTCCGTTGCAAAGGGTATTATTCTTTCCTTATTACGCTTTCCGAGTACTTTTAGTTCGCGGCGGACGGTGTCGACGTCGGCGTCGCGCATGCCTATGAGTTCCGACGCGCGCATGCCGGTGGCATACAGCAGCAGCACTATTGTGTGGTTGCGCACGGCCTCGAAATCGGAGCCGTCGACATCGGTGTCGAGCACGGCAGCTGTCTCGTCTGGTCGAATGAAAGATGGCAGCGCCTGAGGAAGGCGCGCGAGGGTGAGTTCCGCTGCCGGATTCACGCGCAGCCCCTTGCGGCGCATCGCCCATGCATAGAGCGCGCGCAAGGATTGTATGCGCCGGCGCAATGTGCGTGCCGAAGCTCCGCCCGCAGCCATGTGCATGACCCATGCGCGCAGGTCGTCGAGCGTGACCGACGCAAGGTCGGGCTGCTCGCCGCGTGCGGCGAAATCACACCACATACGCAGGTCGGAACCATAGGCGCGGAGGGTATGTGCCGACATTCCGGCCTCGCATTCGAGATATTTCAGAAACTCATCAATCATACGCCCCTAAATTAGGCATAAATTGTTTCAAATGCAAATATGACTGACGTTTTTTTCGCAAAATGCGCGATTTGCTTTACCGCCAGGGGAATTCATCGGGCATAGAGCGATGTTTCACGGCAAGCCTTACTTTCGAGCAGAAATCGCGTACTGCGGCTTTGACGGGACCGGGTTCCATGCCGAGCACTTTGTACAGCAGGCCTGCGCCGGACGGAAGGTGGGTGATGCCGGCGGCAAGATGCCGTGCGGGGTCGATGAATGCATCGGTGGCGTCGTATACGGCTGCGGCTTTGTCGGGAGGTGTGAGCACAAGAACGTTGGCAAACACGTCGTAGTCTCCCATCATGCCTGTGTCGCGCAGAGGCATGTGCGCGGGGTCTATGATGAACTTCTCTCGGAAAAGCGGGGTGCCGTCCGGGCGCTCGCCGTGGCTGCACACGGAAAGAAGGTCGTAGGCAAACAGCTCCCCGTCGCTGTAGTATTTGCGTCCGCCCATGTATATTTCCGAATAGAAAAGGGTGGCGGTGGGGTGTGCCGTTATGCGTGTGTCGCAGATGAAACGCGTGTGCCTGCACGGGATTATCGGTTCTGGCAGGTATTCGAGATAGCTGTCTTCCTCGAGGGTAAACTCTTGTGTCATGCCCGAATAGTTGCGGCGCATTTCGGCGAGTTTGGTTGCTGCGCCCGTGCTAATGAAAGCCATGGTGCCGCGGTGCATGGTGAACCGCTGCACGTAGCGGTCTCCGTCGACGTTGGGGCCGCCGCTGGACAGGATGTAGACGCAGGGCATGTCGGGGAGTTGCTCGTCGAAATAGAGCTCCTGCTGCACGATGAGCGGCGCGCGGCGGTCGAGTTCGCGCAGGAAGCTGCGTCCGTTCCTGTCAAGTTCGAAGCCGAGGTTGAGATAGCCGTGTTTGCCTGGGCATCCTACGTACATGGCATCGGGCTGTGCCAGATAGGGACGCATTTCGGGTGCGGAGTCGAAGTCGACCTGCGGCGCGTCGGAGTAGTGTCGTTGCTGCGTCATGGCGGTGGGTGGATATAGTTATTTTACTTTGTCGAAAAGCGCCATTTTGAAAAGCAGGTCGACGAGTTCGTCGATGCCTTCGCCTGTCAGGCTGTTGGTGAACACGAAAGGCTTGCCGGGGCGCATAAGCCGCGAATCGTGGTCCATCACTTCGAGGCTTGCGTGCACGTAGGGGGCGAGGTCGGTCTTGTTGATGACGAGGATGTCGCTCTGCGATATGCCGGGGCCGTCCTTGCGCGGTATTTTGTCGCCGGCGGCCACGTCGATTACATAGATGAAGAAGTCGACGAGCGCGGGGCTGAATGTGAGCGTAAGGTTGTCGCCCCCGCTTTCTATGAGCACTACATCGGCATCGGGGAAGCGTGCTTCCATTTCCTCTACGGCGGCGATGTTCATCGACGGGTCTTCGCGCACTGCCGTGTGCGGGCAGGCACCGGTCTCTACGCCTATGATGCGCTCCTCGAGCAGGACGCCCTTGAGGGTTTTGCGCACGTGTTTGGCGTCTTCCGTGGTTACGATGTCGTTGGTGATTATGAGCACACTCATGCCTTTATCCATCAGGCGGGGTGTGATGGCTTCGATGAGTGCTGTCTTGCCGGAGCCTACGGGGCCTCCGACGCCGATTCTGCATGTTGACATAACGGGTGATGATTTTGGTGTATGTGGGGGTTAGTTCATGAACATGCGCATTTTGCCCTTTTCGTGCATTGATGCGAGGATGTCCATTTCCGGCACGAAAGCGTGCATCCGGTCAAGGGTCATGCTGCGTGCCTGTTCGTAAAGGCTGTCGGTCTCGCCGGCGAGCCGGTATAGTATTCTTTGAGTGTCGTAGTGCGAGACGCGGACACACCGCAGGGCGGCGCTCACGACCATATTGGCCACGCCGTATTGGTGTGATGCGTATAGCTCCCGCTCTCCGATACCTGCGGCCGCGAAGGCTATGCCTTGTGCCACAGGGTAGCATCCGGGAGTCTTCTCGTCCTTTATGTCGGAAAGCCAGCGTCCCATGAGTGTGTCTTCGCCCCATAGATGCACGCCGAGTTCGGCGAGTTTTTTGCCCATGCGGCAGAGCATAAGGCGCGCTTCGTCGTTCATTTTGAACTGTAGCAGGGCGCTGTCGGCATCGAGTATGACGTCGTAGTCGCCCGTGAGTGCGCCGCGGTAGGCCGTGAGAGCCGCCACCCCGTCGCTGAACGCAGCCTGAAGGGCAGCGCTGCGTGTGTATTGCTCAAGAGTGTCTGCGTCATGCACGAGGTGCTCGTAGGATGCTGTCTCCAGTCCGTTGGAGAAAGAGAATGTGCCGACGGGGAAAGTGGCGTCGGAAAATTGCAGCAGGGGCAGGATGGGATTCATGTCAGGGGAGCGGGTTTGTGAAACGTGGCGTTACGGATAAAAGTTCAGTGCACGTGGCTGTGGCTTTCGTGGCCGGCACCTCCGAAAAGGCGGCGTACCTCGTGCGGGGCCATGTAGGGAATCACTTCGCTTCCTTCCACGAATTCGTAGGTGATGTCCTCGATGTGGTGTGTGTCCATTACGCTGAGCATGACTTTTCGGTCGACTGTCATGGGCACATATACTTTCGTGCCTTTAACCACGGCCGGCCAGTGCTGGTTGCCGATGGCATGGCCGAGTTCGAGCGATATGCGTATGATTTCCTCCTGTGGCTGATCTTTAAGTTTTGCCAGGTCCACCACCAGCACGGGGCTGAGGTTGAGGCGCAGTACGGCGGCGAATTTCTTTTCGGGGTCGTAGGCTATGATGTCGCCGTCGGCCACATGTTTGCGCGATGCCAGGGCGACGGGGTATTCATGACCGTGCTCGTCTATTGCAAGAAAGCGGCTTTTCTGTGCGGTCCACTGGTCGAGGAATATGCTGTGGACGTGGGCGTCTTTGAGTTTGTCGGCCCATTCGGGGTCATGGGTATTGCCTATTACGGATGTGATGACTTCCATGATGATATTTTGTGTTATGGACAACGCCGCGGGGCGCGGATGCGCTCCGCAGCGTTGGAGTGTTGTTAGCTGAACCAGTATAGCTGTGCGAGAGGCACATCTTTGGCGGGGTCTACATACGCCAGTACGCCGTCGACGTAGACATTGAATGTTTCGGGGTCCACTTCAATGTGCGGAGTGGCTGAGTTGCGCAGCATGTTGGCTTTGCCGAGCTGGCGAGTGCCGTGCACGCCGTAGATGATGTTGTCCACGCCGTAGCTTGCCGCAACTCCGTTGTCGACCGATGCCTGCGAGACGAACCGCACACAGGTGCGCGGCATGGCCTTGCCGAAAGCGCCGTACATGGGGCGGTATATGATGGGCTGCGGAGTGGGGAGCGAAGCATTGGGGTCGCCCATTTCGGCCCAGTTGATGAGTCCGCCTTTTATCACCATTTTAGGCTTTGCTGCGAAGAATGCAGGCTCCCAGAGCACGAGGTCGGCCATTTTGCCTACCTCTATCGAGCCGAGAATGTCGTTGATGCCGTAGGTGATGGCCGGGTTGAGGGTGATTTTGGCGAGATAGCGGAGCACACGGAAGTTGTCGTTGCTGTCGGAGTCCTCAGGCAGTTTGCCTCGGGCCGATTTCATAGTGGAGGCCATCTGGAATGTGCGCATGAATGATTCGCCGACGCGTCCCATGGCCTGTGAATCGGAGCTTACCATGGAAAGGACGCCCATGTCGTGGAGGATGTTCTCGGCGCTCTGTGTTTCGGGACGTACGCGGCTTTCGGCGAAAGCCACGTCGGACGGGATGTTGGGGTTTAGGTTGTGGCACACCATAATCATGTCGAACAGCTCGGCCTGCGAATTGATGCCGAACGGCAGCGTGGGGTTGGTCGACGACGGGAGCACGTTGGCCATTGAAGCCACTTTCAGAAGGTCGGGCGCGTGGCCGCCGCCTGCGCCTTCGGTGTGGTAAGTGTGTATGGCGCGTCCGTCAATGGCTGCTATGGTGTCTTCGACATAGCCGCTTTCGTTGAGCGTGTCGGAGTGTATGGCCACCTGCACGTCGTTGCGGTCGGCATTGTCGAGGCATGCCCGTATGGCTGCCGGTGTGGAACCCCAGTCTTCGTGCACCTTGAAGCCCATGCATCCTGCCTGGATCTGTTCTTCGAGGGTGTCGTCGACGCTGCTGTTTCCTTTGCCGAGGAAGCCCATGTTGATGGGGAGCCCTTCTGCCGATTCAATCATTTTACGAATGTTCCACGGACCGGATGTGATGGTGGTGCCGTTGGTGCCGTCGGTGGGGCCTATGCCGCCGCCGATAAGCGTGGTGATGCCGTTGCTCAGGCAGTGGTAGGCCTGCTGCGGGGCAATCATGTGCACGTGGCCGTCGATGCCTGCTGCGGTGAGTATGAGATGTTCTCCGGATATGGCGTCGGTGGACGGTCCCGTGCACAGAGTGGGGGTGACGCCTTCCATCACGTTGGGGTTGCCGGCCTTGCCTATTCCGGCGATTTTACCGTCTTTTATGCCTACGTCGGCTTTTACGACTCCGAGCACGGGGTCGATGATGGTCACGTTTGTGATTACGAGGTCCAGCGAGCCGCCCTTGCTTGTGATGGTATTGGCTGTGCCCATGCCGTCGCGCAGGGTTTTTCCGCCGCCGTACACCACTTCGTCGCCCATTACGCGCAGGTCTTTCTCTATCTCGACGTAGAGGTTGGTGTTGCCCAGGCGTATTTTATCGCCCGTGGTCGGGCCGAAGAGCATGTTGTTTTCCTGTCTGGATATAGTTGCCATGGTGTTGTTTACTTTTTGTCGTTAGCTGGAGATGGTGTTGCGGGTGTGGCCGTAGTGGTGAACTCGGCGTCGGCTTCGTCGGCCGGCACGCTTTTGAATCCGTACTTTTCGAGTCGCCGGTAAGCGCGGTTGCGCACTGGATAGTAGCTCGGAGTGTCTTCCGGGCCGGCGTAGCCGTCGGTGAGGTTGTTGAAACCGATGATGCGTCTCTTTCCGCCGAAAGGCACTACTTCCACTTCTTTTTCCTCGCCCGGTTCGAAACGTATGGCTGTGGTGGCGGGGATGTTGAGATGGCATCCGAATGCGGTGTCGCGGTCGAATTCGAGATAGCGGTTCGCCTCGAAGAAATGCAGATGGCTGCCCACCTGGACGGGACGGTCGCCGGTGTTGCGCACTTTAAGTTTATAAGCCGGACGGCCTACGTTGTAGTTGACATTGCCTTCCTTGAGTATGACACCTCCGACTGGCACGTATGACGCGGGTGTGAATCCGGGGGTGATTTTAGTGTTGTCGCTCATGTCTTGGAGAGATTGATGTTGTTGATTACTTGATGGGGTGGTGGATGGAAACGAGGCGGGAGCCGTCGGTGAACACGGCTTCGACCTGAAGGAGGTCGATCATGTCGGCCACACCTTCCATCACATCGTCCTTTGTGAGCACATTGGAGGCGTCGTGCATTACCTCCTCCACGGTTTTGCCTGCACGCGCGCCTTCGAGGGCGCAGCTGGTGATGTAGGCTACGGATTCGGGGTGGTTGAGCTTCAGGCCTTTCTGTAGGCGGCGCTCAGCTATCATTCCGAGAGTGAGAAGTGTGAGCTTGTCTTGCTCTTTAGGTGTCAGATGCATAGCATTGGTGGTGTTAAAAAGGTATTCTTATTTAGGAACAAGTTCTGTATAAAAAATGTTCGTCATGCACAGGCCTGTGCATGACGAACATTTTTTATATGCCCAGAAGCGGGGAAATCAGTATTCGTTGAAGGTGTCGCCCACGATGCGAAGGTTGTTGTCGCGGATGAATCCCACGATTTCGTCGCGCAAAGGCGAGGGGTCGATGTCGGCTTCGATGCGTTTGAGAGCGTTGTAGACCGATGTGCCGCACTGGTATATGTGGCGGTAGGCTTTCGCGGCATCGTCGACAAGGTTCTCGCTGAAGCGGTTTTCGCGGCGCATGATGTAGGCGTTGATGCCGTAGTAGGCAGCCGGGTTGTGGGCTATTATCACATACGGCGGCACGTTGGAGCCTATGCGGCATCCGCCTTTGATGAGGGCGTAGCGGCCTATGCGGCAACGCTCGTGCACGATGGCGTTGCTCGAAAGGATTACGAACTCGTCGATGACGGCGTCGCCGGCCACTGTCACTCCGTTGCCGAGCACGCACGAACCTTTGATGTGGGTGTCGTGTCCGACATGGCTTTCAGCCATAATGAAGCAGTTGTCGCCGATGCGTGTGCCTCCTTCGCCGGTGATGCCGCGGTTGATTATGACCTGCTCTCGGATGATGTTGTTGTCTCCGATATAGCAGAATGTGCGTTCGCCTTTCCAGCGGAAGTCCTGCGGGTCGGCGCCGACGATGGCACCCTGGTACACCTTGTTGTTCGCTCCCATTCTGGTGCCGCGCACAATGCTGGCGTAGGGCATGATTTCGCATCCGGGGCCGATTTCTACGTCTTTGTCGATGTAGGCGAAAGCATGGATGGTTACGTCCTCGGCTATTTTGGCCGACGGGTCGACGTGGGCAAGTTTGCTTATCATATTAGATGGTTAAGGTTTAGGTTAACGTCCGCCTCCGAGAGCCTGATAGAGGTTCACTACGGCCTGCGCCTGTGCCAGACGGCTTGATATGCCGTTCATCTCGGCCTGCAGGAGGTTGCTTTGCGCTGTGAGCACGTCGAGATAGGTGGTGCCCGGCTGGTTGTAGCGCAGGAGGTCCATGCTGTATTCGGCGGCTTTGGCGAGGTTGTCGACCTGCTCTCTCAGGTAGTTCTCTTTTTCGGTGCTTTTCGCATACACCACGAGTGCGTCGCTTACTTCGGCCGCGGCATTCATGAGGCTGTATTCGAAGTCGTTCATGGCCTGCTTCTGCTGGGCTTTGGCTGCTTCGAGGCGCGCTATGTTCTGGCCGCGTGAAAAAAGCGGTGCCACAAGTGAGCCGGCAAGCTGGTAGAACCAGTCGCCCGGATTTTGCACGAAACTGCCGAGAAGGTTGGTGAAGCCGCCGGCAGCGGTGATGGTGAGTCCGGGGTAGAATGCGGCACGGGCTGAAGACGTGGCGTAATACGCTACGGCGAGTTTGTGCTCGGCGGCCTCTACGTCGGGACGCCACGCGAGCTGGCGCATAGGTATGCCCTCGGTGGGATTGAAGCCTATGTTTATGGCCATTTCAGGAGTGGTGGCGTATTCCGCTCCCGGCATTTCGTTGACGAGCAGTGCGAGTGTGTTGTTGAGGTTGTCTACCGCCTGCTCGAGGTCGGTGATGGTGGCGAGTATGCCGTAGTATTGGGCACGACTCTGCACCACGGCGGCTTCGGTGACATTGCCGACGAGTTTGAAATCCTCCATGGTGCTTACGGTCTGTTTCCACACTTCTGCCGTGCGGCGCGAGAGTTCGAGCTGCGCGCGTGTGGCCGAAAGTCCGTAATAGGTGTTGGCCACGGCAGCTATTATTTGCGAGCGTGCCGCGCGGGCATAGGCTTCGCTGAGGTAGAAACTTTCCTTGGCTCCGCGCTTGCTGTTGAGCAGTTTGCCGAACACGTCGATTTCCCAGCTCACCTGCACGGGCAACTGGTAGGTCCAGTTGATGTCGCTTCCGGCATAGCTTGCTCCGGCCCCGTTGGGCGCCAGTGCCACGGAAGGGAGGTAACTGAGGCGTGCGCCTTTCAGCTGCGCGCGTGCTATGTCCACGTTGAGCATGGCGTTGCGCAGGCTGCTGTTGGCTGTGAGCGCGCGGTTTATGTAGTCGGCAAGCAGGGGGTCGGTGAATACGTCTTCCCATATGTAGTTGCCGAACGAAGTGCTGTCGGGCGTGAGTTCGCGGGCTTCGGCGTAGGCGCGTGTGATGGGCGTGTCCTGCGGAGTTTCGTATTTTTTGTAGATGCCGCAGCCCGACAGGGCCGATACGGCCAGGGCTGCAGCTATCAGTGTTTTTATCTTGTTCATTGTGGATGTGTTTAGCGGGCGTATTGTTCGATTTCGTTCTCGATGTTGCCTCCGCGTTCTTCGTTGTGCCATTCGATGGGCTTGGCTTTCTCCTGAATCTTCTGGAACACCACGAACAGGGCGGGGACAACGAGCACCTGAAGCACCATGCCTATGAGCATGCCGCCTACGGAACCCGTGCCGAGCGCGCGGTTGCCGTTGGCACCTACGCCTGATGCGAACATCATGGGCAGAAGGCCGATGACCATGGCGAGCGATGTCATGAGGATGGGTCGCAGACGGGCTGCGGCGCCGGCTATGGCTGCGTTGACGATGCTCATGCCTGTCATGCGGCGTTCGAGCGCGAACTCTACAATGAGGATGGCGTTCTTTGCCAGCAGGCCTATGAGCATAATCAGAGCAATCTGCAGATAGATGTTGTTGGAGATGCTGAAGATGTCGGCGAAGATGAACGCGCCCATGAGGCCGAACGGAATCGAGAATATGACGGCAAACGGAAGCAGGTAGCTTTCATACTGGGCGGAAAGCAGCAGGTAGACGAACAGCAGGCAGAGGCCGAAAATCATGGCCGTGGCGTTGCCGCCGCTGTTGCCGGCTTCTTCTCGTGTCATGCCGGCATATTCGTAGCCGTAGCCCTGTGGCAGAGTCTCTGCGGCTACGCGCTCGATGGCGGCGATGGCGTCGCCGGAGGAGTAGCCGGGAGAGGGCTGACCTGTCACGGATATGCTTGTGAACATGTTGAAGCGGTTGAGAAGGTCGGGGCCGTAGATGCGGGTGAGCTTGACGAAGTTGGCCACCGGAGCCATTTCTGCGCCGCTGCGCACTTTTATGCGGTTGAGCGTCTCGGGGCTTACGCGCGCTTCAGGCGCTGCCTGCATCATCACGCGGTAGATTTTTCCGAAACGGTTGAAGTTTGACACGTACATGCCGCCGTAGTAGCCTTGCAGGGTGCTGAGAATGGACGACGGACTGATGCCTGCCTGCTTGCACTTTGCCGCGTCGATGTCTATCATGTATTGCGGGAAAGTGGGGTTGAAGGTGGTGTAGGCTGTCTGTATTTCGGGCTGTGCGTTGAGCTGTGCGAGGAATCCCTGCACCACGGAGAAGAACTGGTTGATGTCGCCGCCGGTCTTGTCCTGCATCTTTATTTCGAAGCCGTTGGTGGTGGAATAACCGGTAATCATCGGCGGGGCGAAAATCATTACGCGTCCGTCCTTGATGGCCTGGCCTGTGAGGCCGTAGAGCTGGCGGATGATGTTGTCGGAGCTTTCTTCGGCCGAGCGTTCGCTCCAGTTTCGCAGCTTCACGATGAATGTGCCGTAAGTGGCACCCTGGCCGGCGAGGAAGCTGTATCCGGCAATCATTTCACGGGTCTGTATGGCGTGGATTCCGGCCATTAGGCTGTCGACCTGCTCGAGCACCTCGATGGTGCGTTCCTGCGACGTTCCGGCAGGCATGTCGACCATTACGAACACTGTGCCCGTGTCCTCGTTGGGCACCATGGCCGTGGGTGTTATGGCCATGAGCCATACGAGCACGAGTGTGCTGGCGATTACGCTTAGGAATGCTGTCACTTTGTGAGCGCACACGAATTTCACCATCGCGCGGTATTTGTCGAGCAGTTTTCCGTAGCCTTTTTCGAATCCGGCGTGGAAGCGCGGGCTGAATATGCCCATAAGGCTCACTATGGCGCAGAATATCGCTATCATGAGCATAAGCGGATGCTCCGTGGAGAACGCTTTGAGAATCATCAGCAGGATGGTGGCCACGACGAACACCGATGTGATGGCGGGATGTATGTTGAGTGTAAAGCGGCGGCGATAGCTGTGTCCTACGGTGGCGGCGGCTTCTTTTACCGCCTCTCCCACGCGCTCTTTAAGTGGCTTGTCGGAGTTGTGTGGCTTGAGGAACAACGCGCACAGGGCGGGGGAGAGCGTAAGGGCGTTCACGGCCGAGAAACCGATGGCCACGGCCATTGTGATGCCGAACTGCTGGTAGAACACGCCGCTTGTGCCAGGCATGAACGACACCGGAATGAACACGAGCATCATCACGAGGGTGATGGATATAAGCGCGCCGGCAATTTCGTTCATCGCGTCGATGGAGGCGCGTCGTGCGCTGCGGTAGCCCTGGTCGAGCTTGGCGTGCACGGCCTCGACGACGACTATCGCGTCGTCGACTACGATGGCGATGGCAAGCACAAGAGCCGATAGGGTGATGAGGTTGAGCGAGAAGCCGATAATCTTGAGCACAAAGAATGTGCCGATGAGCGCCACGGGGATGGCGATGGCGGGAATGATGGTGGAGCGGAAGTCCTGAAGGAATATGTACACCACGACGAACACGAGCACGAAGGCCTCGATGAGTGTGTGGATTACGTTGTCGATGGACGCGTAGAGGAACTCGTTGTTGTTCATCGGCACTTCCATGGTCAGGCCTTTGGGCAGATCGGTCTTGATTTTATCGACTACCTGGAGGCAGTCTTCGATAATCTGTGTCGCATTCGAGCCCGGGCTTTGGAACACGATGGCCATGGTGGCGGGATAGCCATTGCCACGGTTGGCGAATCCGTATGTCACACGGCCGAGTTCGATTTCGGCCACGTCTTTGAGGCGGAGCACTTCGCCGTTGCTGCTTGCGCGCACCACGATTTCGCCGAACTCCTCGGGTGTGACTTTGCGGCCGCGGTAGCGCATGGTGTACTGGAAGCTCTGCTCGCCCTGCTCGCCGAACGCGCCGGGAGCGGCTTCCACGTTCTGCTCGGCAAGAGCCGCGCTGATGTCGGTGGGCACGAGGCCGTATTGCGCCATCACGTCGGGCTTGAGCCATATGCGCATGGAGTAGTCGGCACCGAAACTCATCACGTCACCCACGCCGCTCACACGCTGGAGCTCGGGGATGATGTTGATTTTCATGTAGTTGTCGAGGAACTCCGAGGTGTAGGTGTTGGTGGTGTCCACCAGCGATACGCCCACGAGCATCGATGTCTGTCGTTTCTGCGTGAGCACACCCACCTGGTTTACTTCCGAAGGGAGCAGGTTGGCGGCCTTTGCCACACGGTTCTGCACGTCGACGGCCGCCATGTCGGGGTTGAAGCCCTGGCGGAAGTAGACGTTGATGGTGGCGGAGCCGGTGTTGGTGGCCGTCGATTCCATGTAGGTCATGCCTTCGGCTCCGTTGATTGATTCCTCAAGCGGGGAAATCACGGAGTTTAGCACGGCCTGGGCGTTGGCTCCGGTATAGGTCGTGGTCACGGATATTGTGGGCGGAGCGATGTCCGGGAACTGCGTTATGGGCAGCGATGCGAGACCGATGATACCGAGCAGCACGATGAATATCGAAATCACCGTGGACAGTACCGGTCTGTTAATAAAAGTATCTAATTTCATTGTAAGCGAAATCTGATGTGGAGATGTGGTTTACTGCTGCACGGGAGCCTGCTGCGCGGCTTCTGCGGTCTTGGGTGTGACGGGCATGCCGTCGCGCACGAGTGTGCCTACGCCTTCCGTGACGATGCGTTCGCCGGGTGTGAGTCCGCCGAGCACTACGAAATCCTTGCCGTTGCTTATGTCAAGCACCTGCACGGGTCGCGACTGTGTCATGTTGCTGTCGTTGAGCACGTAGACGTAGCGCAGACCCTGGATTTCGAAAGATGCTTTCTGCGGAATCACTATCACGCTGTCGTTGTGCTGGGGAATTATCACGTTGCCGGTGTTGCCGCTGCGCAGCATGCCCGACGGGTTGGGGAACAGCGCGCGCACGCTTGCTGCTCCGGTGGAGTTGTTGATGACACCGCTGACGGTGCTCACTTTGCCCTCCATGGGGTAGACGGAGCCGTCGGCGAGCTGGAGCTGCACGGCGGGCATACCGGCGATGCGTGCGTCTACGCTGTGGCGGCCGCCGTCAGTGAGGTCGAGCAGGTCTTTCTCGTTGAGGGAGAAGTAGGCATATACCTGCGAGTTGTCACTGACTGTGGTGAGGGGCTGCGCCGAAGATGGCGATGCCAGCGAGCCTTCGCGGTTGGGGATGGTCCCCACCACACCGTCGCTCGGAGCGGTGACTACGGTGTAGGCCAGATTCTTGCGGGCGGTCGTGAGAGCGGCCTGCGCCTGCGCCTGTGCGGCCTTGGCTTGTGCGAGAGTGTTGGCGGCGAGTTGCCACTCTGTTTCGCTTATTATGTTTTTATCGAATAGCTTGCGCTTGTTTGATGCTGTGATGGCAGCGGTGTTGACAGCTGTCGCGGCAGAGTTGAGTGCGGCCTGTGCTTGTTCTACCGCTGCCTGGTACTGAACTTGGTCGAGGGTGAAAAGAGTCTGGCCTTTGCGCACGTGCTGGCCTTCGTCCACATGTACTTTGGTGATGAATCCCGTCACCTGCGGACGGATGTCAATATCGGTTTTGCCCTTTATGATTGCGGGGTAGGAGGTGCTGAGGTCGCTGCTGCCGGTCTGCACCGTCATTACAGCGACTTGCGGAGCCTGCTTGGCGGGGGCTTGCTGTTCTCCGCCGCACGAACCGAGAGCTATGGCGGCGCCGGCTGCGGCGAGACCTACGCTCATAGACTTGAACATTTTTACCTTCATAGAATAATTATTGTGTATATGTATTTTAATAACCGGAAGTGAATGAATAAATATATGTTATATAGCACATGGCGTGCATAAAAACGTTGCAAAATTACTCATAATTATTAATACAAAGACCGCTTGAATTTCCAATAAATTGGTTATAATTGGAATAGGCGGATTTAAAAAAGACATAATTAGGTGAAAATACGTAAATTTGCAGAGCGAAAACTTGTCTAATTAATAAGAGCTTGGCGAAAATGTGGATATTACTTGCCGTGTGCTCGGCTCTCGGGCTCGGGTTTTATGATGTGTTCAAAAAGCTTTCAGTCAAGGGCAACAATGTGCTGCTTGTGCTGATGCTCAACACTCTGTTCGGCACGATTCTGATGTCGCCCGTGATTGTAGGGTGCGTGGCCGCCGGCCATTGGGGTTTGGGAGATACGCTTGCGGGACACTTCCGTATATTGCTTAAGGCGTTTATTGTGCTGGGGTCGTGGCTTCTTGGCTATTTTGCCATAAAGCATCTGCCGCTCACCATTCAGGGACCCGTGAATGCCTCTCGTCCCGTGCTGGTGCTTGTCGGGGCGCTCGTGGTGTTCGGCGAGCGGTTGAATGCGCTTCAATGGGCAGGCATTCTTTTGGGCTTTGCTTCGCTTTTCCTTATTTCACGGATAGGGGCTGCCGAGGGGTTTTCGCTGCGTGGCTCGCGCTGGCTTTGGATGGCTGTCGGAGCCACGATGCTGGGAGCCGTGAGCGCACTGTATGATAAATATCTGCTGGGCATGTACCGCCCGTTGGAAGTGCAGGCGTGGTATTCGCTTTATCAGTGTGCGATAATGAGCGCTGTTATTTTGCTCATGCGCCGTTTTGCGCCGCATGCAGCCGGCGCCGCATCGAAGTTTTCGTGGCGGTGGAGCATACCGTGCATATCCCTGTTCCTGACTGCTGCTGACATAGCCTATTTCTATTCTCTGTCGCAGCCCGGAGCCATGATTTCAGTGGTGTCGATGATACGTCGCGGAAGTGTTCTTGTGAGTTTCTGCTATGGAGTAGTGGTGCTGCGCGAAAGCCACGTTCGGGCCAAAGCCGCAGATCTGCTTGTGCTTCTTCTGAGCCTCGGCCTGCTTGTGGCGGGAAGTGGAGTTTAGCTTAGGAGTGTCCTCCGATGTTTAAACCTATGGAAAGGCCGAATGTGTAGTAGCTTTTGCCGGAGATTTGGCTGTAGGCACATATTTTCACACATCTCCAAAGTAAAATGAATGATGACACATCCTCCTGCTTGCTCTTAATTCAACCAATACAGTTGTCTCAAACGGTAATATGATTTGGTGTAGTGCCTTTGCTGTTATTTTTTCTTTTTGAATTTGGCGTAGCTTTTGGCAAGGCGTGTGTGGTAGGCGCGTGCGGCATATCTCGGGCCGTTGTAGCCTCGTGCGAAAGTGCGCCAGTCTTTTTTCTGTAATGCGGGAAGCAGGCCGGCGTTGCGTATGAAGCGCGCGAAAAGTTCCAGCTGGTCGCGTTCGGAGCGGCTCATCCGGTGCACAAAGTCGGCGTGGGATTTTGTGCCGCATCGCTGGTAGTTGAAGCCCCCGATTTGAAACATCCCCCAGAATGTGCCTTCTATGGCAGATATGCTGTCGATTTTCATTGCGGCATCGAGGCGTGCCTGCTGGGCGGCCTGTTGCGAGCCGTATCGGGCGGTGTTGGGGCGGTTGAAAATCACAGAGTGCGACTTTGCGTATTTTTTCAGGTTGATTTTGCGTTTTGCCGCCCGGGTGCGGTAGACGTTGAGGTCGAAATTGATGATTGGCTTGCCTTCGCTCCAGAATCCGTTGTGCGACGGCCCCGCCTCGATTTCTGTGACGGCCTTTATTGCGGCCACTTCCACTCCGAGTTCTGCGGCCACTTCCTCAAAATCGCGTTCGGTAAGGCGTCCTCGCCGCAGGCTTTCGTCGGAAGGAAGCAGGCAGACCTGTATGGTGTCGCCGTCCACCACCACGAAGTTTTGGCCGATGGGGTCGGGGGCGAAAAAGTGCGGTTCGGAAGCGCGTGCCGAACCGCAGGACTGCAAGAGCAGTCCTGCGGCCATGGCAACGGCTATGTCGATGAGCGTGCGGTTCACACGTTATTTCTTAAGTTCGGCCACTTTTTCGAGTGTACGGGTGAGCTGTCCCCAGAAACGCTCTACTGCGGGGATGTACATGCGTTCCGAAGGAGAGTGCACGCCCTGCAGCGTGGGGCCGAACGACACCATGTCGAGATGCGGGTATTTTTCCAGGAACAGACCGCATTCGAGGCCGGCATGTATGGCTTTTATGGCAGGACGGATTCCGTAAAGTTCTTCATAAGCGTCGGCCGAAAGGCGCATGATGGGGGAGTTCATGTTGGGTGCCCATCCGGGATAGCCGTCGCCGTGGGTCACGGTGGCGCCGGCGAGTGTGAACAGAGCTTCCACGCGGCGTGCTATGTCCCATTTGCGTGATTCCACGCTGGAGCGCTGCGAGGTGGTGACGAGGATGGTGCTGTCGGGCTGCATTTTCACGGAGGCGAGGTTGGTGGATGTTTCCACGAGGCCTTCGAGGTCGCGGCTCATGCTTATGACTCCGTGCGGTGCTGCGTAGAGCGATTCCACAAGGCGTGTGGTAGTTTCGGTGTCAACGCAGTATTCCGGACGTTCTATGCTGGAGAGTTCAAGTGCGAGAGTGGGTTCGATGCCGTCGAATTCGGCTTTGACTTCAGCCACGAATTCGTTGAATGCCACGCGCACGCTTTCTTTGCTTGCCGCATGCACGCCCACTATGGCATGCGCCGCACGCGGGATTGCATTGCGCAGGTTGCCGCCGTCGATTTCGGCCAGTGCGAGTTCGTGTTTTCCGCTCAGCAGCGTGTAGAGGAAGCGGGCGAGCAGTCGGTTGGCGTTGGCGCGTCCGAGGTGTATGTCGCCGCCGCTGTGTCCGCCGAGTCCTTTGCTGATTTCGACTTTGAAATAGAAGAAATCCGTAGGGGCCATCATGCGTTCGTAGCGGAATGTGCATGTGGTGTCGACTCCGCCGGCGCAGCCAACGAAGATTTCGGCGTCGTCCTCGCTGTCGAGGTTGAGCAGAATGCTGCCTGAAATCATGCCTTCGCCGAGGTTGTTGGCTCCTGTGAGGCCGGTTTCCTCATCTACGGTGAAAAGGGCTTCGAGCGGTCCGTGCACGAGCTCCTTGTCGGTGAGAGCGGCAAGTGCTGCAGCCATTCCTATGCCGTTGTCGGCTCCGAGGGTGGTGCCTTCTGCGCGCAGCCATTCGCCGTCAACTACGGTGGTGATGGGGCTGTTCTCGAAATCGAAGTTCTTGTCGTTGCTTTCGCACACCATGTCCATGTGCGCCTGCAGGATTACGGTGGGGGCGTCCTCATGTCCGGGAGTGGCAGGCAGGCTCATCACCACGTTGCCCACGGCGTCGGTCTTTACAGCGAGGTTGTGCTTTTCGGCGAAGTCGAGGAGATATTGGCGTATTTTTCCCTCTTTTTTGGAGGGACGCGGCACTTTTGTGATTTCGTCGAAGATGGCGAACACGGCAGCCGGTTTGAGGTCTTTGATAGTCATAGTCGGTGACAGTTTATGTTGGGGTTGAATTCTGTGCAAAACGCTTTGGAGAGAGGAAGCGGTTTGGAAAATAATGTTAAAATGCTTTTTTTTGGCGCTCTAAATTACAAAAAAAAATTCATAGATGGCGATTATTTCACATTCCTTTCCTATATTTGCACATCAAAAGCGCGAATTAGCCGATGAAAGTGTTTTTTCTCTGCATAATCATTGTGGCCCTGTGCGTGCTCCTATTGGGCGTAAAAGTGTTCTTCGTCCGGGGTGCGAGTTTTCCGTCGGGGCATGTGCACTCTTCTCCGGCTTTACGCCGCCGCGGCATCACCTGTGCCTCGGCAAATGACAACGATATAAAACAAACAAAAAAATAAACCATTCAAAACCACAACAGCTAAATGAAAAAATTAGCTATCGCAGTACGCCTTTTTGCTGTAGCGCTCGCTATCGGGGCTACAGCCTGCTCACAGGCCGGAGACAAGTCTGAAGACGCAGCGGCAGCTCCTGAAGCCTCCGCAGCGGAAAAAGCAGCGGCATCTGCATGCAACATCCGCTACCTGAATCTCGACACCGTGTTCAACAACTATAAGTTGGCTCAGGAAGTGAGCAAAGAGGGTCAGAAACTCATGCTCGACTATCAGAACCTCGAGCGTCAGAAGCAGAACGAGCTTCAGCGTCTCGGAAGCAGCATAGAGCAGAAGCGCAACAGCAACGGCTATCTCAGCCAGGAGTCTTTTGACGCCGATGTGAACAATTTCAACAAAAAGCAGAGCGAGGCCGCCAATGTGCTCGGTGCCCGCCAGAACAGCATCAGCGAAAAAATGGCCGAACGCCATAAGGTGCTTCAGGACAGCCTTGACAGTTTCCTGCGCGATTATAATGCAAAGCATGGCTACGATGCTATTCTGCTCCGTGAGAGCGGCGTGCTGTTCAATCCCGCCCTTGACATCACTCAGGAGGTAATCGCCGGACTTAATGCCCGCTACAAGGCTCCTGAAACTGCCGAATAAGCCTTATTCCGAGGTTTGAATAAGAGGTTGTTTAATAATGCTTGTTAATGACAGGGCCGAAATTTTTCAGATGGATTTATTCCTGCGGCGAAGGA
>VSPG01000069.1 GCA_009775265.1 Muribaculaceae bacterium | reverse complement strand
TGCCCGCGCCCTTCCTCCGAAAAGCGAGTGCAAAGTTACAACCTTTATACGATATATCCAAATGTTTTGAACGAAAAATAACAGGAAAATCAAAGAAAAATAGCAGAGAGATAAATAAAACGCTGTAATGCAGACTATTGAAATCAAACAGAAAACTGCAGCATCAAAAATCAACAAAAAAGCCCTACACATCTATATTATATATAGAACTGCACTATTGCCTATTACCGGAAAAATATCTAACTTTGCAGCCCGAAACTCCGGCCTTATCACAAGCCGGACTCCAATAGCATCATACAATTTTTCTATGGAATGGATTACTGATTTGATTTTCCCCGGCAACACGTCGATAGCAAGTACACTCGTACTATACAGCTTCGTGATTGCTGCCGGCATCTACATCGGCAAGCTCCGCGTGGGCGGGGTATCGCTCGGCGTCACTTTCGTGCTGTTTGTGGGCATAGTGATGGGACACTTCGGCTATGTAGTAGACAACAACATCCTTAAATTCGTGCGCGAATTCGGCCTTATCCTGTTCATATTCTCCATCGGCCTGCAGGTGGGTCCCGGCTTCTTCTCGTCCTTCAAGAAAGGAGGTATGACCCTCAACGGTCTCGCAGTGTTAGGCGTGATGCTCAACGTCGCCATTGCCTTGGGCGTATACTTCTGGGGCAACATCAAAGATGTGAGCGTCCTTGTGGGCATAATGAGCGGAGCCGTCACCAACACCCCCGGACTCGCAGCCGCACAGCAGGCCATATCCCAGACTCCCGCCGGAGCCGAAGCGGCCAACATGATGGCCTCGGGATATGCAGCGGCCTACCCCCTCGGAGTAGTGGGTATCATAATGGCCATGTTCGTCATAAAAGGTATGTTCCGAATCAACACCTCCGACGAAATCAAAGAAATAGAGGCCGAACAGGAAAACTCCCAGCTCAAACCATTCCTGCTCTCCATAGAGGTCACAAACAAACTGATTGGCGAACGCACACTCCTTCAGCTGCACGACGTAATACAATGCAATTTTGTGGTGTCGCGCATCATGCGCACCGACGGACACGTGTCCATACCTAAATCGTCGACACAGATACACACAGGCGACAAACTGCTTATTGTGTGCTCGGCACACGACGCCGACCGCTTCCGCGCCGTCCTCGGCCCAGAAGTAGAGATGGACTGGGCAGCAGTCCCGCAGCCCGTGTATTCACGCCGCATCGTCATCACAAAAAGCGAATACAACGGCGTGCCCATCGGCTCTCTGCGCCTGCACAACGGTTACAAACTGAACGCCACGCGCGTCAATCGCGCCGGAGTCGACCTGCTCGCCGCCCCCAACCTGCGCCTGCAGATGGGAGACCGCCTCACCGTAGTGGGCAACCTTGAAGACATCGACCGCCTCGCATCGCGCCTCGGCAACTCAATGAAGCGCCTCAACCAGCCGAATCTCATCACAATATTCGTGGGCATAATCCTCGGTATAATCCTCGGTTCCATCAACGTCGGTTTAGGCATGAAACTCGGCCTCGCCGGCGGCCCGCTTGTAATGGCTATCCTGCTCAGCCGTTTCGGCTACAAAATGAAACTCGTCACCTACACATCATCATCCGCCTCGCTGCTTCTGCGCGAACTCGGAATATGCATGTTCCTCGCGTCGGTAGGCATATCGGCCGGCGCCGGATTCGCCGACGCCGTATTCAACACCACCGGCATGTGGTGGGTCATCTGGGGATTTGTCATCACTTTCGTCCCGCTCGTAGTAGTCGGAGCCATCGCACGTGCTAAATACAAGACTAACTACCTAACTATCATGGGACTGTTCTCCGGAGGCTACACCGACCCGCCGGCTCTCGCCTATGCAAACAATTCCACGGCGAACGATGCGCCCGCCGTGGCATATAGTACCGTGTATCCGCTCACCATGTTCCTGCGCGTTGTTGCCGCCCAGGCCCTGGTGCTATGCCTGGCATAGAAGCGGACTAAGAGGTTGTTTAATAATGCTTGTTAATGACAGGGCCGATGTGTTCGCGAAGCTTCGCTTCCAGCACATCGGCTTGATGTAGGCCCACGCCGCGCCACACAGGCTCGCCATTAAGGAATACAATAAGTGTCGGCACCGATTGCACATGGTAGCGGTGGGCGATGTCCCTGTACTGGTCTATATCCACCTTCACCACATTGGCCTCGTCGCCCACACGGTTCTTCACCTGTTCGAGGATAGGGCTCTGCATCTTGCAAGGTCCGCACCATGTGGCAAAAAAGTCGACGAGAGTAGGCTTGCCGCTGTTGATTAAGTCGTTGAAATCATTCATAATTATATTTGTTAAGTTATAAATCGTGAGTTTTCACATTTACAACCGCGGCGCGATGCCAAAAGTTCAGACGCCGGTTGCACAAGTCGCAAAAAAAGCATACCTTTGCATCGCAAAACCTAAAATGGTCCGGTAGCTCAGCTGGATAGAGCATCTGCCTTCTAAGCAGACGGTCATGCGTTCGAGTCGCATCCGGATCACTAAAGGGTCACTTTTCAGTGGCCCTTTTTTCGTGTCCGTAAGTGACTGATGTGCAAGTGTTAGCAATTT
>VSPG01000068.1 GCA_009775265.1 Muribaculaceae bacterium | reverse complement strand
GCAGCCGCGTAGCGGCAAGTCTGAATGTTAGCCCCGGGCAACGGCCGCGTAGCGGTCACAGCCCGGGGTATCAAGCATGTAACGAAAACGTAGAGCCGCATAGCGGCGACTCTACATCATGCCATCATAAAAACCGTTCAAGCGGCGTGTAAGGCATGTCCCACGCCTCAGCCACAGCGCGGTATGTAATCTGCCCGTCCACAATGTTCACGCCCTCGGCCAGCCCCGCGTCCGCGCGACACGCATCGCGCCAGCCCATGTCGGCGAGACGCAGCGCATAAGGCAGCGTAGCGTTCGTCAGAGCCATCGTCGACGTGCGCGGCACAGCTCCCGGAATGTTCGCCACCGCGTAATGCACTATGCCGTCCACCGTGTACACAGGCTCGGCGTGCGTCGTGGCGTGCGACGTCTCGAAGCATCCGCCCTGGTCTATGGCCACATCCACCATCACGCTACCCGGTTCGAGCAGGTGCAGCATGTCGGCAGTCACAAGCTTCGGAGCCTTTGCCCCCGGAATCAGCACCGAGCCTATCACGAGATCGGTGCGCGGAAGCTCCTGCTCTATGTTGTGGCGCGACGAGAACAGCGTGTGCACGTTCGCCGGCATCACCTCCGCCAGGTGGCGCAGCGTGTGCAGCGAAATGTCGGTTATGGTCACCTCGGCGCCCAGCCCAGCGGCCATCAGCGCCGCATTGCGGCCCACCACGCCCCCGCCGAGCACAAGCACGCGCGCAGGACGCACGCCCGGCACACCGCCGAGCAGCATCCCCTTGCCGCCTTGCGGCTTTTCAAGAAAGCGCGCACCCTGCTGCACGCTCATGCGCCCCGCCACCTCGCTCATCGGCGTGAGCAGCGGAAGCGTGTGCGTGCGGTCGGTCACGGTCTCGTAGGCCACACACGTCGCCCCCGAGGACGCCATCGCCTCGGTGAGCCCGCGGTCGCAGGCGAAGTGGAAGTAAGTGAACACGAGCTGCCCCTTGCGCACCAGCGCGTATTCCGGCTTTATAGGCTCCTTCACCTTTATTATCATCTCGGCCGTGGCATACACGTCCTCTATCGTCGGCAGTATCGTAGCCCCGGCCGCCCGGTAGGCATCATCGTCGAATCCGCTGCCGAGGCCGGCACCCTGCTGCACATACAGCTCATGGCCGTGGCCTGAAAGTTCCTTCACTCCCGCAGGCGTGGCGCCCACGCGGTTTTCATTGTTCTTGATTTCTTTTGGAATGCCGATTTTCATGGTTATAAAGGTTTTGGTTGGTGAAATCGGAAAAATTGAAAGCAGCGCGTATGGCCGTGCGGATGCGTTCGGCGTAGGGGCCTCCCGCCGCGAGGAGTCCGAGCACCGCGTCGGGCAGCGCGCGGCGGTCGTTGCGCCGCAGTCCGCAGCGTTCCGGCACACGGCATTCGAGCAGCATGCTCTTGTGGTTGAACACACGCAGCACCGAGGCATAGTCGCCCGTCTTCAGATAGCGCCGGAACTCACCGCACAGGCCGTCGTATATGCCGCGCGCCGACGCTATCGAGCGCAGCCGCCCGATGTGAGCGTCCAGTTCGCCTATGGTCGAGCAGCGGCAGTCCACGCGGTGTTCCACTATGCCCTTCACGCGGTGGCGTGTGTGCTCCAGAGCCTGTTTTTCAAGTTCTGCGCCGAACAGCCGCAGCAGCGAGCGCCTCACAGCCCCGAAAGCATGGTCGGCCGACTGCCCGTGCGCTTCGGCCACCGCGCGCACCACATCTTCTATCATCAGCAGATTCTCCACCTCCGCCACCTCAGGCACCATGATGCGGCGCGAGCGCAGATAGCCCACTTCGCGTTCGTCGCGCCGGTCGCGGTCCACGATGCCGCAGGCCGCAAGATGGTGGAAATCCGTAAGGTCGTTGAAACTGCGCACAGCCTCTATCACCTTGTTGCAGCTCCCCAATGAGCGCACCGTGAAGTCGCGGAACACAAGCGGGTACAGCCGCGAGTCGATGCTGTGCAGCCCGTCGCCCTCGATGAAAAGCACAGGCTTGCGCGCCCCTATTACAGCCGAATATATCTCCGGGCCGAAACCGCTGTCCGGCGGAAGCACCTCATAGTCCCACACACCCGCCTCAGGCTCGCATCCGCGCACCCACACCACCGTCGCATCGCCCCGCGAGGCCGCGAAATCCAGGTCGTGAGTCGTGTACACCATCGTGCAGTCCGGCCGCAGCTGTTCCAGTCGGTTCCACAGCGCGCCCATCGACGCCGGGTGCATGAACATCTCCGGCGAGTCCACCATCACCATGGCCTTGCGGGGCGCATACAGCAGCGCGCCTATGTAGAACAGCACGGCGCTTTCGCCCGCCGAAAGGCGCGACGCAGCGTAGGTCCCGGGGCTGTTCCGGCGCTCTATCAGCATCCGGCCGCCTTCCACCAGTATCCTGTTGTCAGGAAACAGCTCCTGCCATACAGCTATCGTGCGGTCGAGCCGCGTCGGTCTGCTCTCGCCCTCCGTGCCGTCGCCTCCGGCCGTGAATTTGCGTTTCATCAGCGCCAGCATCTCCTCGTGCATCAGCAGGGCGATAAGGCGTTCGAAAGCGCCGCGGATGTCGGAGCGGAACAGCCCCGACGCGCATTCGCGTCCGTACAGCGAGTCGAGGCTCGACGGCGAGGGGTCGTCATAGTCGCGGTCGTAGAGCGCCCGCAGAGCCGACAGGCAGTACGCCTTCGGCCCATGGTCGGAAGCCAGTCGCGCCGCAAAGCGCGTCTTGCCGGCGCCGTTGGCGCCCACAATTATCAGCCGCCGCATCTCCTGCGGCAGTTCTGGCGCCTGCGCGCCCCTGCGTGGAGGGAGCTTCATTCCCATACTCATTGCTGTTTCCGCCCGAAATTTAACGAATAAATCCCAACCGCGGTTCAAAAATGTTTAATAACATAAATCCCACCTAAAAGGCAGAGCTTTGTTCCCCCTCAAATACGCCACGAAAAGCACAGGCGCTACGCGCCTTCTCCGACGGGATACCATGCGCCGCAAATTCGTCACTGAATCACCGACACCAGCGCAGCCCCACGTGCATTTATACATTTCATAAAGA
>VSPG01000067.1 GCA_009775265.1 Muribaculaceae bacterium | reverse complement strand
ATACAAAAAGTAAGCCCAACTTCTGCTGTTCAAGAAGTTGGACTCACCCTTTTATGGTTTAGCGGACAGTAATAATTTTTTTTTGCGCCGGGCGCAAATGTGGTAAAACCCCTCGGGAGCCTCCGCTATCTTTGCAGGGTATTCAAAACAATCTGCAATCATGAGAAAAATCAATGAAATCATCGTGCACTGCACGGCCACTCCCGCAGGACGCGACGTAAGCGCCGCCGACATCGACCTGTGGCACCGCCGCCGCGGCTTCCGTTGCATCGGCTACCACTATGTAGTCCGCCTCGACGGCAGCATAGAACAAGGACGCGACGAAAACACCGTCGGCGCGCACTGCACCGGCCACAATGCTGCAAGTATCGGAGTAGTATATGTCGGCGGGCTCGACTCACACGGCCTACCGGACGACACACGCACTCCGGCCCAGCGGCAGGCACTTCGCACTCTGCTCGCACGGCTGCGCAGCCGCCATCCGGACGCGACCATCCGCTCACACCGCGACTTTGCCGCCAAGGCCTGCCCGTGCTTCGACGCCACACGCGAATACGCCGACCTATGACACGCGCATTCATAACCATCGCAGCCCTGACGGCCACGGCGGCGTGCAGCACATCGCGGCAAAGCACGGCCTACGACACCGAAACGGGGCTGACACGCAGCCTGCGCACGCTGCGCATCGATTCTTGCACCATAGTGGCGGTGGCGGAACTGGATTCGCCGACAATAATACTGACGGCCGACACTTCCTCTGCCTCCGCAGTCGTAAAAGCCCGTAGAATCCGTGCAGCCGTCGTCCGCGACAGCCACACATCGGCATCCTCGGCCGAAACTGTCCGGCTCGCGGAAACAGAACGCGCCGAACACACACGGATGCAAAGCAAGGCCGAGCCGCAGAGCCTGCCGCGCAGCATAGCGTGGATGCTTATGGCAGCCTCGCTGCTGGTGCTCATTCTATCATGGCGAGGAATTCGTCCTCGCCAATGACGGGTATGCCGAGTTTCTGCGCCTTTTCGAGTTTGGCGGGTCCCATATTTGCTCCGGCCAGCACATAGTCGGTCTTCTTGGAAATGGAGCCTACGTTGCGGCCGCCGTTGCGCTCTATAAGTTCTTTATATTCGTCGCGGCTGTGGTGCTCGAACACTCCGCTTATTACGAACGACTTGCCTCCGAGGCTGTCGCTCGTCTCGGCCGTGTCCGCCTCGGGCACGGCCATGCACACACCTGCGGCACGCAGGCGCTCCACCGTCTCGCGGTTGGCAGGCACGGAAAAATATTCCACAATGCCTGCCGCTATGCGCGGCCCCACATCTTCGATGGCCGTCAATTCGGCTTCGCTCATCGCCATGAGCCTGTCGATGTTACCTGCCGCCCGCGCCACTTTTTTCGCGGTGGTTTCGCCCACATACGGGATGGACAGCGCATACACCACGCGCTCGAAAGGCACGTCGCAGCTGGCGCGCACCCCGTCGACGATGCGCACGGCGCCTTTCCGAGCTATGCCGTCGAGCGACATCAGCGAATCCACGCTGAGGTCGTAGAGATCGGCTATGCCGCGCACAAGGCCCGATGCGAACAGAGCCGAGACCGTCTCTGCCCCTATTCCGTCGATATTCATCATGCGGCGGCCCACGAAGTGCTCAACGCGCCCGGTTATCTGCGGCACGCAGCCCCATTTGTCGGGACATACCCATGCCGCTTCTCCTTCCACGCGCACAAGCGGGGTGCCACACGCCGGACAATGGCTCACGAAGCGCACCGGGGCGGCGCCGGGGCGGCGCGCGTCCACGTCCACATCCACTATCTTGGGGATTATCTCGCCACCTTTCTCCACATACAGCATGTCGCCTTCGTGCACGTCGAGCTGGCGCATTATGTCCTCGTTGTGCATAGACGCGCGCCGCACCACGGTGCCGCTGAGCTGCACCGGCTCAAGGTTGGCCACAGGGGTGACAGTACCCATGCGGCCAACGTCGAACGAAACTGACAACAGCCGCGTGCGTGCCCGCTCCGCCGCGAATTTATACGCAATGGCCCAGCGCGGACTCTTGGCCGTAAAACCGAGATTAAGCTGCTGACGCAGCGAATCGACCTTGAACACAAGGCCGTCCGTGGCCACAGGCAGCTGCCTGCGTTCGGCGTCCATGCGCGATATGTAGGCATCCACGTCGGCCTCCGAGCGCAGGCGCACCATGTGGTCGCTCACCTTGAAGCCCCACGCGCGGGCGGCCTGCATGTTGTCGTAGTGCGTGGCATGCGGCAGGTCCTCGCCCAGCATATAATAGAAATATGCGTCAAGCCCCCGGCGCGCCACTTCGGCAGGGTTCAGCAGTTTGAGAGTTCCGGCGGCGGCGTTGCGCGGATTGGCGAACAGCGGCTCCTCGTTGAACTCGCGCTCGGCATTCAGGCGCTCGAATTCCTTCCACGGCATCACTATCTCGCCGCGTATCTCGAAAAAGTCCGGCCAGCCTCCGCCCCGCAATTGCAGAGGAATGCTTCGGATTGTCTTCACATTGTCCGTGACTACATCGCCGCGGGAGCCGTCGCCGCGTGTCACGGCACGCACCAGACGCCCTTGTTCATAGATGAGAGAAATGCCTGTGCCGTCGAATTTCAATTCGCCCACCACATCGGGCGCCTCGCCCGGAATCGCCTTGCGCGTGCGGTCGAGCCACTGCTCCACCTCCTCGGGGCTGTAGGTGTTGCCCAGAGAAAGCATCGGGTATATATGCCCGGCCTGCAGGAAGCCCTTGCCGAGGTCGGAGCCAACGCGATGTGTAGGCGAAAGTTCGTCGTCAAGTTCGGGATGCTCACGCTCGAGCGCCTCAAGTTCATGCATCATATCGTCGAACTCCCGGTCGCTGACTACTGGCGAGTTCTCCACATAATATCGGTAGTTGTGTTCGTTCAGCTCACGACGGAGCCGCTCTACGCGTTTTGCGGCATCATTCATAACAGATGGGTATTTTCTGCAAAAATAACACATATCGGCTTAACAGCCAAAACGCCGTGCGGCAGAGTTTCACAACCCTGCCGCACAGCTGTCTGTTTCGTATTACTTAAGAATCTATGCTTAACCTATGGAAGTTCTTTTGTTTATTAATAACGCGAGTTCGGGATAAGGAACGCCATGAAACAATTGAATCGGCAGCTTGAAAAAGTTGCCGATTCTTT
>VSPG01000066.1 GCA_009775265.1 Muribaculaceae bacterium | reverse complement strand
AAACTCGGTTTTTCAAACCCGAAAACCGAGTTCTTCAAACAAATCGCTAATTTTGCACTTGCCAGTTGAACCTGCGACAATGTGTTTTGCATATTACAGAAATAATTGTTAACTTTGCAGTCGCTTAATGCGAAAACTATATTATTAACCACCAAAACTCTGAAAGAATGCACTTAAATTCTGAAGAAAAAGTGAAGATCTTCGAGGAATACGGTAAGGGCAAGACTGACACTGGCTCTCCTGAAGCCCAGATTGCATTATTCTCGGTCCGTATTCGTCATTTGACTGAGCACCTCAAGTCAAATCACAAAGATCATACTACTGAGCGCGCTCTTAAGATGCTGGTAGGTAAGCGTCGTCGTCTGCTCGACTATCTGATGCGCAAAGACATCAGCCGCTACCGCGCCATCATTGCAAAAAAAGAGCTCGGCATCCGCAAGTAAGCCACTAAGCTTCACTTAAAGATTCCAAAACCACAGAAGGCCCTCCACACCAAGATGTGTGCGTCGGCCTTCTTGCTTTTTAATAGCACAACAAATCGGACAGCCTGTGCGTTTTAGAGGTGCATGAGGTATCTATTTAAACTTTTCACTACCCAGAGACTCTAAATAATATATAAAAAGAAAACATGAAGAAAATCACCATCTATGCCGCAGCTGTTGCCATGGTAACACTCGGCTCCTGCAACATAATAAACAAAGGCATTACACGCGTCAACGGCTCGTCCGGCAAATCCACTCCTACTACGGCAAGCAACACAACTACTGCGCCCACGGCAAAAACACCCGTAATTGACGAAAACGCCATTGCCGGCGAATGGACGATAGTAGCCGTCGGCAAAACCGCCATTTCCGACAGAGAAGAAATGCCGTATATCAATTTCGACAACGGACGACTTTACGCCTCCAACGGATGTAATGTCTTAAACGGCTCTTATAATCTTGCCGACGGACGTCTGTCATTCTCCCACATGGCATCTACCATGCGTTATTGCCCGGACGTCCCATTCGAGCATGATATAAACGTTGTCATTGCCGATGGCACAGGGTATAACGTAAAAACAGAAAACCTCGGACACGAAAGCTACCTCTACCTTATGGGAGAAAACGGGCGAAAACTGCTCACAGCACGCCGCCACAACATGGGATTCCTCAACGGACAATGGCTGGTGACCGGAATAAACGGACGCCCTATCGACGATGAGGAATGCAACATTTTCTTTGATGTTGCAGAAGGAAAGGTGCACGGAAATACCGGATGCAACTACTTCAACGGCAAACTTTACATAAGCCCGGACCGTTCAAACGCTCTCGAACTTAGCAACATGGGAGTAACACGGATGGCTTGTCCAAAAACCGCACAGGAAACATCCATGCTTGTGGCACTCGAAGAAACAGCATCCGCCATACGCGGCAACGGCAACCAAGTTATCCTGCTCGACAAAAACGGTAAGCAGGTTATGACTCTGCTCCGTTCAGAAAATCAAAACATAGACAACGAATAACAAGAACAAATATGCTACGCAGATTATTTATTGCCATAGCTGCAATAATGGCAATTACGACAGCCAGTGCCCAAAGCACGCTTTCCCTGGAAGATGCTGTAAAAAAAGCCAGTGAAGAGCTTCCTATCAAAAGCGAAGACGGCAGCTCCATAAATGCTTTAAGCGTCAACGAAAGCAACATCGTACTGGATATGAGCTTTCCGGTCCCGGCCGAACAGTTCTCCATGTTTGAACAAAGCGCCAACATGCTGCGCCCGACTATGCTGCAAGGCCTGCTGTCGGACAAGGAAGTGAGAGACGTTCTCAGCCTTGCCTCAGCACAAGGCAAAGGATTCAGCATAGTTATCCGATGCGCTTCCGACACATCCAAGACATTCAGCATCGACTATAGCGCTAAAGAACTCTCCGATGCTCTAAAATAACAAAATCCTAAGACACAATCGGGGCGCGACTTTGCAAAGTCGCGCCCCGATTGTGTCTTTATGCGCTTGGTTCTAATCAGAAAAGATAAGCGGCGGTTATAGTCCAGCAGCGTGTACGGCCGTCGAGAATGCCGTCTTTGTTCACGACGCCTACAGCATCAAAAGCCTTTGTCATTCCGAAGCCGTAGGAAGCTCCCACCTGAAGGTGCTTCAGAAGTTCCACTCCTGCACCCACATTCCATGCCACATCGCAGCTTTTATTCTTAAACGCCTCGTTGATGGCGCGCTTCGAAGTAAGGAATGCGAAACTCGGGCCGGTGAAAATGTAAGGACTCACTATTTTCTCAATAAGAGGAATACCTATGCGCCATTTCAGATTCAGAGGCAATTCTATGTAATCCAAGCCTTTTGTGTGGCCCGAGAAATCGCCCTCGGCATCAGGAACGGCAACATTGCGATGCACGTACATGGCAGAAAGGTCTACACCTACGCCAAGCACAGGCGCCAGAAATTCCACCATAACACCGCCGGTAAAGCCGGCACGGTTTTCACTGTCGAAAGTCGATTTGTCGAAGTGCAAAGCATTTGTCTGAACACCTGCACGCAAACCGAAACGCAACTGGGCGGAAGCTGTGCCCGCAACTGCCAAAAGAAGCGCAACTGCAATAGCGCCACGTCTGATAATATTCATATTCTATAGGTTATTAATGATTTACTGCACAAATTTAAATACTTTTTTTCGCTTATTTGTGCTTTTCGTGAAAAAAATGAAGTAATTTTGCACATTATGACATCAGAACAGCGACTACAACTTGAAGAGAACGTGGTAAAGATGCTGCGTACGGTCTTTGACCCTGAGATTCCTGTAGACATTTACAGCCTTGGGCTAATCTATGGCATAGACATAGATGAGGATGGAGCCTTGACAGTGGAGATGACCCTTACCGCACCGAATTGCCCTGCCGCCGACTTCATAATAGAAGACGCACGCATAAAGCTTGAAAGCATCGACGGCATAAGTTCTGTCACCATCAACCTTGTGTTCGAACCCGAATGGAACAAGGACATGATGAGCGAGGAAGCCAAACTCGAACTCGGATTCCTGTAACAGCGTGAGCCGCCATACCACATATTTCATCAGCGACCTGCATCTGGGAGCCCGCTACCTGCCTGACAGACGCCTCCATGAGGCAAAAATTGTCAGCTTCCTGCACTCTATCCGCGATACGGCCGAAGCTATTTACCTCGTCGGAGATGTGCTCGACTACTGGTATGAATACCGCACAGTCGTGCCACGCGGCTATGTAAGGTTTTTCGGGGCATTGGCTGCATTGGCCGATTCCGGAGTGCGAATAACATGGCTTACGGGCAACCACGATATTTGGCTTTTCGACTATCTGCGCGACGAAATAGGCATCGAAGTGGTAGACGGCTCGATTATCCGTGATATTGCAGGAAAACGTTTCTTCATAGCCCACGGCGACGGCGTAGGGCTGCTTAAACCATCGTTCCGTTTTATTCGCGCTATGTTCCGGAACCATATATGCCAACGCCTGTACTCATCCATTCACCCGCGCTGGACGGTGCCGTTTGCCTACCGGTGGAGTTCCGGCAGCCGCGGCTATACCCCAGGCCACAGCAGCGAGTGGAGCGGCGCCATGCGCACATCTGTGGAAAACTGGGCCCACGACTATGCGCTGTCTCATCCAGGTACCGACTACATTGTGCTCGGACATCACCATGTAGTGGTAAACGAACCGGTGTCCGCCGAATGCCGCCTCGTAATTCTCGGCGACTGGATAAACCACGACAGTTATGCCGCATTCAACGACGGGAAATTATCAATTATTACTGTCCGCTAAACTTTTTTAGTAGCGGTTGAAAATTAGGGCTGGCACCTATTGCAGGAGTCAGCCCTAA
>VSPG01000065.1 GCA_009775265.1 Muribaculaceae bacterium | reverse complement strand
ACTCGGTTTTTCAAACCCGAAAACCGAGTTCTTCAAACAAATCGCTAATTTTGCACTTGCCAGTTGAACCTGCGCCCTTAATCAAAAATATAGTGAGATACATTTCGTTTCGCAAACAATGTCCGAGTTCGAAAAAAAATGCTTAAATTTGCACTGCAAAACCCCAAATAAAGAACATTCATAGAGATGATAAATCGAATATTAATCCGTGTGAAAGTGGTGCAGATGCTGTATTCATATCTGCTGACACAAAGCGAGTTCCATATCGACGCAGCTCCCGAGGCTCCTTCCGCCGACCGTCGTTTCGCTTACGCGGTGTATCTCGATATGCTGTTGGCCGTAATGGAGCTGTCAGGCATAACTACAGCGAGAGGGCGCGGCGTTCAGGCTCCGGCAGTTGAGAAGTTGCTGCGTGAAGGACGTTTAGGTGCCGCTCTCGCACAGACCGACGAACTGAAAACCGTATTGACCCGCGGCAATTCCGACATCGACATTCTTCGTCCGCACCTTCAGCGTGTTGCTGATGCAGTAGCTGCATCGGAACTTTTCCGCGACTATAAGAAAATTAGAACTCGCACTCCGGCCGACGAAGCACGGTTCTGGAGCGTAGTTCTTGAAAGCGTGTTGCTTAAAGACGGCGGTGTCGCCGCAGCCATGCGCAGCCTGCCCGGGTTTACCGGCAAAGGGCTGCAGATGGGACTTGATGCAGCAAAGTCGTCGCTTGCCGCATTCGGCGACTCGCGTCTTGGATATATGAATGCCAAATCCGACCTGCAACGTTCCCTTGACAAAGCCTACGACTTATATTATGGTATATTTGAGTTGCTGGTCGAACTGACGCGCGAACAGCGCTCGCGCATTGATGCTGCAAAAGAGAAATATGTGCCCACAGCTGAGGATTTGAATCCGGAAATGCGTTTTGTGGAAAATTCATTCATAGAGCGTCTGCTTGCCGATGAGAACTTCTCTGAACGACTTGAAAAGCGTCCCTCCATGTGGAGCGACGATCCGGTGCTCGTGCCGCGTCTGCTTGACGAGATTATTTCTTCCGATGTATATCGGAACTATATGGCGGCGCCGATGGTGGATTATGCAGCCGATTGCGAATTTTGGCGTGAAGTGTGCAAGACTATAATTCTTCCGAGCGAGGTGCTCGCAGACGCCATGGAGAGCCGTTCGCTGTTTTGGAACGATGACATGCAGGTAATGGGCACATTCGTTCTTAAAAGTTTGCGTCAGATGGCTTCTGCCCCGCAGGATGCGTCATTGCCTTTCCTCCCTCAGTACAAGGATGACGAGGACGAGGCTTTCGGCCCGGAATTGTTCTCATTGGCGGTGGAGCACCGCGACGAGTACCGCAGCTATATCGACAAATTCATAAACGCCGAGCATTGGGATCCCGAACGCCTCGCATTCATGGACATTGTCATTATGACCTGCGCCATAGCCGAACTTCTAAACTATCCGGCAATACCAGTACCCGTCACGATGAACGAGTACGTAGAGATTGCCAACAGCTACAGCACGGCACGCAGTGGCCAGTTTGTGAACGGACTGCTATATGCCGTAAGTGAATACCTGCGCTCGGAAGGCGTGCTGAACAAATAGAACTATAAATTGTTATAACGCTATCAACCAATACCAAACATGACTTCGAACTACATCCTTCTTCAAGCCGCACAACAAGGCAACTTCTTTACCAGCTGGGGACTTATCATTATCCTCTTTGTGGTATTTTATTTCTTCATGATTCGTCCGCAGCAGAAACGCCAAAAAGAAATACGTAAATTCCGCGAAAGCCTTACTAAAGGCGACAATGTGGTTACGGCCGGCGGAATCCATGGTAAAATTGTCGACGTGAACGACAACGACAATTATTTCCTTCTCGAGATTGCCAGCGGCGTACGCATCCGCATAGACAAAGGCTCGGTTTATCCCTCTGCCGCAGAAGCGTCTCAGGCTGCCGAGCAGTCCGATAAAAAGTAATCTGCCGCAACAAGCACGGCGCCGTGAGGTTCGACATAAAAAGGCGCATGGCTGTATTAAGCCGTGCCGCCCGTACTCAACGTGGCAAGAACATCCTGACATTCGGGGTGTTTCTTGCCATATCTGCAATATTGTGGGTGGTATTGTCTCTCAATGAGGAAGATCAGGTGGATATGCACATGCGGTTGAAAATCGAGCATGTGCCGGATTCGGTAATAATAGTATCCACCCCTCCGGAGTTTGTCAATGTAAGTATGCGTGCTCGCCGTACCGATTTGTTGAAAAGCACACTGACCCATTCTCCGGAATTGCGGGTTGACTGGCGCGCATACCGCTCGCGCGGAGTGTTGGCACTTAGTTCGTCGGAACTGAAAACGCTTGCGAGGAGTACAGTTGCCGGGGCTACTGTGCTGTCGGCTAACCCCGATTCGCTTAATCTTCTCTACACCTCATCCCGAGGCCGTCGGAGACCAGTGGTGCTTGACTATAAGGTTACTCCCGGGCCCCAGGTGGCCCTTATGGGCAGACCGGTGTTCTCTCCCGACTCTGTTACGATATATTCTGTAGGTTCGGCCGGTAGCGGACTTAACGCCATCGCTACTGAGCCCATCCGCCTTTCGGGCCTTAATGCCACCACCACTGTGAGGGTGCGCCTCGTGACGCCGCCGAGAACGCGAGCCATACCAGACAGTGTGGATGTCACATTCCGTGTCGAGCCTCTTATTGTGAAAACGCGCCGTGTGGTCATTGAACCAGTCAACGTACCTGCAGGCATAAAACTTATCACATTTCCCGCACAGGTAAATGTGAGTTACATGCTTCCTGCAAGCATATACAAACATAGCTCTCCGCAGTTCCGCGTAGTGGCGGATTATAGGCAGATTGACCGCTCTGCGCCTACGCATAACATGCGGCTGCGTCTTGTGGACGTAGACGAAAATCTGCAGAACGTGTATCTCTCGACCGATAGCGCGGAATACATAATAGAAAAATGAATACTTGTCATAAATCGCCGTACGTGATTGCGCTTGCCGGAGGTATAGGTGTAGGCAAAAGTGTTGTCAGCCGAATGCTGCGCAACATGGGATATTGCGTTTACGACAGCGACTCAGCGGCAAAATCCATAATGGACAACAGTCCTGTCGTCAAAGATTTCCTTGTCAAAAAAATACATCCGCAGTCAGTGGACGCCATTGGAAAAATAAATCGCGAGATAGTGGCTTCCGTTGTCTTTTCTGATGAATACAGGCTAAAACTTCTGAACGGAGCCGTGCACAAGGCAGTACGTGAAGATTTTCGTAAATGGAGCAACATGCGGCATGATCAAAACACATTGTTCATAGAATGCGCAGTTTTGTGCGAAAGCGGATTGGATGGCGAAGTAGATGCCGTATGGGAAGTTGTGGCCCCTGAGCAGTTACGGGTGAAACGGGTGTGCAGGCGCAACTCACTTGCACCTGCACAAGTTTTGGCACGCATAAAGGCTCAAAGAGACGAGGCGGATGCGTTAGGACGCATAGATCGCTCTATTGTGATAAATGACGGCATGCGTCCACTGCTTCCTCAAATAGAATCCTTATTGGGCTTGATTTCTTAACAACGCCTATAGTATAAGGTTAATTTGAGTAGTCAGCACCAGCTTTTTAACAAAATATGAATCATGGCTGATTACTACAAGTGTCCCTGAATATTTACCAAGTACGCGTTGTCGGGGACTTGCACCGGCATTGCGTATGTCGATTCAACACCGTTGATGGTCTGCAAACACCAGCGCATACTTATCCACAAGACTTTCAAAGGCATAGCTGAGCGCCGATCCACAGGGTTAGCACGCCTCGTCCTGAAGACGCCGTCACATGTCGAGCTTGCGCATCCGCTGCCGGACTTCTTCGGTCATAACACGCCTGAGGCGCTCGCTACTGTCATACTTCGGCTTGGTCAGCAGATAATCGTCAGCCTCACGGTCTGTCGGAGACGGGCCTGCCTCTCTCTCGAACTCGCGCAGATACTTGCGCACGGTCTTGCGGCTCATGCCGTTGCGGCGTGCTATCTCGCGGGTGCTCATCCCCTCACAGCGATGAGACAGAATAATGGATGTTTTATCCTCCATGTGTAACATTTTGTAGAATCGTTGATGTCGTTCTTCCTAATCAACGATATCCGGTTAAACTTACCCATGGGGCGGGTCCCTTTTCAAATGCTATACCTGGGTCCCTTTTCAAATGTTAGATACAATCGCACAGACGGCACCGATGCCTTCGATACCCTCTGCATCGGTTGTAAAAAATTCCCGTTCCACGATTCTTTCTCGCTGTCGATGTCCGGCGTATTATAAACTTACGTGAGTTCGGGATAAGAATTTTATTTTTTTCAACCAAGCAAAAGACATAGAGTATTGGGCGGCCTGTCAAGGTCG
>VSPG01000064.1 GCA_009775265.1 Muribaculaceae bacterium | reverse complement strand
ACAAAAAGTAAGCCCAACTTCTGCTGTTCAAGAAGTTGGACTCACCCTTTTATGGTTTAGCGGACAGTAATAATTATAAAACAAAAACAGTCCGCATTTTTTAAATGCGGACTGTTTTTGTTTATATGGGATTCTTAAATCCAGCGTGTGAGAGCAAAATCCATGCGGTGGGGCAATAGGGGACTGCTTGGATATATGCGGTATCCGTAACGGAACACACCTGCATCCCTAACATGTTCGTTGAGCTCAAATGTGACGATGTCGCCATCCTGTTTGATGATTTTGAACTGCGGAGTGAATGCGAGTTTTTCTTCGCCGTTCTCCACTCTATATATGACCTGCTCAATTCCGAGGCCGGAACCAAGACCATTCGTATCGAGTGTGATTTGCACCTGGTAGGGCTGTCCAGTCAAACTGCTTTCATTACCCATGCGTTTGATTTCAAGCACTTTTATACCAGGCCATGCAGCTACAACTTTTTCTTTCCATGCTGCAATTTCTTTTGCAATGGCATAATCGTTGGCTGAAAGGCTTTCGGAGCGTTTTGCTTCGGGATTGTAGAAACGCTCGATATAGTCCTCTATCATGCGCTGCATTGTAAAGTGCGGTGCAATGTGGCCGATAGAACCCTTGATGTATTGTACCCACTCGGGCGAATAACCTTTGGAGTTCTTTGCAAAATACAAAGGAATAATCTCGTTTTCGAGCATGGAATAAATAGTGGCGGCATCGAGTTTGTCCTGCTGTGCCTGATCGGTGTATGTGCGCTTGTCGGTAAGTGCCCAACCGGCTTTTTCGTCAAAGCGGTATCCTTCGTACCACCAGCCGTCAAGCACCGAGAAGTTGAGTACACCATTCATTTCTGCTTTTTCACCCGAAGTGCCGGATGCTTCAAGCGGGCGTGTAGGTGTGTTGAGCCAAATGTCTACACCCGTAACAAGACGTTTTGCCACAACCATATTGTAGTCTTCCAGGAATATGATTTTTCCAAGGAACTGCGGCATGCGTGAGATTTCCATTATGCGCTTGATAAGTCCCTGTCCGGCTCCGTCGGCGGGGTGGGCCTTACCGGAGAACACGAATTGTACGGGGAACTTCTCATTGTTTACAATTTTGGCAAGACGATCCAGATCGGTAAACAACAGATGGGCACGCTTATAAGTTGCGAATCGGCGTGCGAATCCGATGATAAGGGCATCGGGATTTATGCGTTCAAGTACTTGTACCACTGCGGAAGGGTCGCCTTGGTTGGCAAGCCATTTAGCTTTGAAATCGCGCTTAACAAAGTTGATAAACTTGTTTTTAAGTGTGCAGCGCATTTTCCAGATGGCCTCGTCGCCAATTTTGAAAATACCTTTCCAGGCTTCCGGATTGCTTTGGTGGGAGAAAACCTGTTGGCCAAGATGTTCGGCATAGAACTCTTTCCATTCAGAAGCAGCCCATGTAGGCATATGCACACCATTGGTGACGTAACCCACATGGCTTTCCTCCCAGCTGTATCCTTTCCAGATGCCGGCAAACATACGTTTGCTAACTTCGCCGTGGAGGTATGACACGCCGTTGGCCTCCTGACAGGTGTTCAAAGCGAACACGCTCATGGAGAAACGTTCGTTTGTGTCGGGATTCTCACGGCCCATGTTCATGAGGTCGTTCCAGCTAATGCCAAGACGGGAAGGGAATTCTCCCATATATTTGCCGAAAAGGCCTTCGTCGAAATAGTCGTGTCCGGCAGGAACGGGTGTGTGCACTGTATATAGCGATGATGCACGCACGAGTTCAAGCGCCACGTTGAAATCGAGTTTGTCTTCCTGAACATGATCAACAAGGCGCTGCAGATTTAACAGAGCTGCATGGCCTTCGTTGCAGTGGTAAAGCTGATTCTTTATGCCAAGTTTTTTGAGCATCAGCACACCGCCGATGCCAAGCAGATATTCCTGTTTGATACGGTTCTCCCAATCTCCGCCATAAAGCTGGTGGGTGATGCTGCGGTCAAACTCACTATTCATGTCAAAATCTGTGTCAAGCAGGTAGAGCTTCATACGGCCTACGTTGACGCGCCATATATGACAATAAATATTACGGCCAGGGTAGGGAACCTCAAGAATCATCGGATGGCCATCCTTGTCAAGCATAGGCTCGATGGGCAACTGATTGAAGTTCTGGGGTTCGTAGTTGGCTATCTGCTGTCCGTCGACACTGAGACTTTGTGTGAAATAGCCGTATCGGTATAGGAAACCGACGGCTGTCATGTCTACGCGGCTGTCGGATGCTTCTTTTATGTAGTCGCCGGCAAGGACACCAAGGCCTCCGGAATATATTTTAAGGCAATTGCACAGGCCGTATTCCATAGAGAAGTAGCTTACGGAAGGCACATCGGTGCGCATAGGCTGCTTCATATAATCTTTGAACATGGCATACACGTCTTTCAGACGTGCCATGAAGTTGGAATCGGCGATAAGTTCCTGAATGCGTTCGAAACTCATCTGCTGCAGGACTATGACCGGATTTTCACCGGTATTGCGCCATGCTTCAGGATTAATGTCTCGGAACAGGGCTTTGGCTTCGCTGTTCCATACCCACCATAGGTTTTTGGCAAGTTCTTCGAGGGGTTTGAGCTGTGAAGGAAGCTCGGATTTGACAATAATGTCGCGCCATACGGGTGCATTAGTGTCACTAACCGGAAGTTTCATGTCTTATTGTAGTTTTTAGTTATTTCTTAATCTTTGAGTACGTGCACTGGCTTTTTTGAGGGCAGTGCCATATGCTGTTTCGTAGTAGTTGTAGAAGTTCTTCCATTGTGCCTTTGCAGCTGTAGCTTCAGCCGCACGTGATGCCTGTTCGCAAGACTCGGAATCCGCAAGTAAGCGTATTGCGCTGGCTATTCCCTGTTCCGCATCGGAGTAATTGGAATCGGTGCGCCGTACAACCTCTACTCCTGAGATTTCAAATCCTGTTTCTCCTGATTCCACTGTCCATTGCCCAAAACCGCTGAGACAGGTTGTCACAGTGGGCACACCGAAAGCTATACTTTCAAGCGGTGTGTATCCCCATGGTTCATAATATGAAGCGAATACCGTGGCATCTGCTCCAGGCAGGAGCTGGTAATATGTTTTATTGAATATACCATCGCTGCCATTTAAATAGCAAGGTACATATATTACGCGTACATGATGACGCCCAAAAGCAAAGCCGAGCTGATGCACGCGGGAGTTGACAGGATCTTCATTATAGTTGTTGAGCCAATGCGTCAGCACCGGATCCGGCATGCCGCACATACGGTCAGAATCAAGGGCATCGCGCAGGTCGGGACGGGCGCCTTGTGCCCATGCCGGTACCATTACATATGCGACTATTTGTTTGGAAACCTCTCCGGCATCAAGAGTAGCCATGGCGTCAAGAAATACGTCAAGTCCTTTATTGCGGTATTCGCAACGACCGGAGGTGATGACAATAAAAGTATCCTCATCATGTAAGGGATCGCCTGTCAGTGCTCGTGCAACAGTGAGCAGACTTTCTCTTGCTGCTTTACGAGCGTTTTTGCGACGGTTGTGCGCCGGCACGAAATCTGCTTCGAACCCATTTGGCGTAACAACATCCGGACGTCGTTGCAGAAGTTGTGCGCACTCGTCGGCAGTAACGTCGCTGACGGTAGTGAATGCGTCAGCTACATGTGCGGCTGTTTTTTCAAGGCTATGCTTTGCCTCCATGTTGAGCTCGCGAGCCATCTGGTCGCCGTCGTATGCTTTCAGATAGTCGTAAAGAGGCTTCCCGTTTCCACAAATGCTACGTCCGATGCTTGTGGCGTGGGTTGTAAACACCGTGGCAACAGAGGGCAGTTTGTCGGCAATATAAAGCAATCCCATACCAGTAGTCCATTCATCGAAATGCGCAATGATATTTTTTGCTTCTGAACCGAAAAAGTTTACTATGCTTTCTATAACGATTCCGGCCGCACGTGCAAATGCGCAACCTTCATCATAGTCGCCATATGCATGGAGTGAATCCACACCAAAACGACTCCACATATGAGCATAAAAGTCGTCTTTGGATTCGTACAGTCCTTCAAATTTTATAAGTACAGCCAAAGGACGTCCAGGGACATCCCAGCGTCCAGTACGAACTGTCACCCCATATGGCAACGTAGCTTGTTTTGCCCAGGCCGACAACGGAGTCCTTACTTCAGTGAACCATGGGGAGGGGTTTTCCGCCGTCCATACATCGGGGCCTAAAAATATTACCTTGTCCTTGTGGCGGGCTTGCATAGTTTTCGCCTTAGTAGACAACACGGTGTAAATACCGCCTATTTTATTGCAAACTTCCCAGCTGGTTTCAAAGATAAGGTCAATCTCTTGATTCTTAGTAGCCATCAAATTGTCTATTAGAGTTGCAAAGTTAGCAATAATTTTTGAATTATAAGCAAATTATACTTTTTATTGAAGTCGTAGGACTATTTAGCAATTATTGCTGTCCGATAAAACTTTTTGAGGCAAAACAAAATTAGGACTGGCACCTATTGCAGGAGTCAGTCCTTTT
>VSPG01000063.1 GCA_009775265.1 Muribaculaceae bacterium | reverse complement strand
CCCTCCTCATAAACTGCACCTTAACATAAAATACACCACCCTGTCGTTAACAATGATTATTAAACAACCTCTTAATCCGCAAAGCGCACTTCGGGTTCCACCGAGCCGCCGCCCGCAATACCGCCGGGAATATCATCGGCAGATTCCACTACCATCACTTTATAGAACAGATTCGCCACCGCAGGGCTCTTGTCCACTGCATATACCGGACATTCTATAGCCAGCTCATGACGGCCGAGAGGTGCGTCTTCAGAAACCACGATATTGAACCCGTAGGGAGGAACCGCAGAAATACCTATACGGAATGCGTCCCAGTAATATGTGGCCGATGTGATGAGCGCCGATTTGTCTTTATCGTTGTTAGTCACAGTGATGGATTTAATCTCAAGAGTTTCACCGCGCACCACATATATTGCGCCGTCGACATCCACTCCTCCTTCGAATTCGAGGCTGAAATCCACATCGGGCAAATCTTCGCCGTCGTCCGAGCATGAAACAAAGCACAGAGCCGGCAAAGCCAGCAGCAGGAAATAGAAGAATTTCTTTTTCATATTGTTTTCGATGTAATTGTTGTTTTTATACTATGTAAACATAAGATTTGCAAAATAGTTCTGCGCCTTATTCCCGGAATGCGCTTTTTTGCGTATTTTTGTAGGTTGATAAATACTATGGATTTCAAACTTCATTCCAAATACAAACCCACAGGCGACCAGCCTCAGGCCATAGAACAGCTGGCACGCGCCATCGATGCAGGAGCAGAAGCGCAGACTCTGCTCGGCGTCACCGGCTCAGGCAAGACTTTTACTATGGCCAACGTAATAGAGCGCGTTCAGAAACCCACGCTCATACTCAGCCACAACAAGACTCTCGCCGCACAGCTGTATGCCGAGTTCAAGCAGTTCTTTCCCGAGAATTCCGTGCAGTATTTCGTCAGCTACTACGATTACTACCAGCCTGAGGCATACATCCCGTCGGCCGACAAATACATCGAAAAAGACCTTGCTATAAACGAGGAGCTCGACCGCCTGCGCCTTGCCACCACATCGGCCCTGCTCAGCGGACGCCGCGACGTGGTGGTGGTGTCGAGCGTGTCGTGCCTGTACGGCATCGGCAACCCTGACGATTTTCATGAGAATGTAATCGACATATACGTGGGACAGAAGGTGGCACGGAATGCCTTTCTGCGCAAACTCGTTGGGGCGCTGTACTCCCGCAACGAGGTGGAGCTTAAGCGCGGATGTTTCCGTGTCAAAGGCGATACCGTAGACATTTTCCTGGCCTACGAGGACATAGTGCTGCGCATAGTGTTCTGGGGCGATGAGATAGAAAGCATACAGACCTACCATCCCCTCGACAACATATCGCTCGGCAGCCATGACCGGTTCAAAATCTATCCCGCCAATATATTCGTGACTTCGCCCGCACGCCAGGCTTCGGCCATAGCGCAGATTCAGCTCGACCTTGGCGAACGCGTGGAATTTTTCCGCCGCGAATGCCAGGAACTGGAAGCACAGCGCCTTTACGAGCGCACCACCTACGACGTGGAAATGATAAAGGAGCTTGGATACTGCACGGGCATAGAAAATTATTCGCGTTACTTTGACGGACGCCAACCAGGCGAACGTCCGTTCTGCATCCTCGACTATTTCCCGAAAGACTTCCTCACCATCATAGATGAAAGCCACGTGACGGTGCCTCAGATTCGGGCCATGTACGGCGGCGACCGCTCGCGAAAGGAGAATCTGGTGCAATACGGCTTCCGCCTGCCAGCGGCGCTTGACAATCGCCCGTTGAAATTCGAGGAATTCGAATCCATGACACCGCAGGTGCTATATGTGAGCGCGACTCCGGCCGACTACGAACTCCAGCGCTGCGAGGGCATAGTAGTGGAACAGGTGATACGTCCTACCGGCCTGCTTGACCCACTGATTCGCGTGCGCCCCACCACCGGGCAAGTCGACAACCTGCTGGAGGAAATACAGCTGCGTGTTGAGCGCGACGAGCGCACACTTGTCACCACACTCACCAAGCGCATGGCCGAAGAACTCAACGACTATTTCCTGAAACTCGGGGTAAAGACCGCCTATATACACAGCGACGTTGACACCATCGACCGCATAAAAATACTCGACGACCTGCGCGCAGGCGTCTACGACGTGCTCATAGGTGTCAACCTCCTGCGTGAGGGACTCGACCTGCCGGAAGTGAGCCTCGTGGCCATTCTCGACGCCGACAAGGAGGGATTTCTGCGCAGCGACCGCTCGCTCACGCAGACCGTGGGACGCGCGGCACGAAACCTCAACGGCGAAGTGATAATGTATGCCGACCGCATAACGCAGTCAATGCAGCGCACCATCGACGCAACGGCAAGCCGACGCACCCGCCAGCTTGCCTACAACGAAGCCAACGGCATAACGCCGCAAGCCATCGTGAAAGCACGGCAGACCATCGTCGGGCTCGACAAACGCATCGATGAGGAAACCGCACCAGCACGCACTGCACGCACGCAGGCGAAAGGCAGCGCCAAAGAGCGCGCAAAGCGCAAAGAAAATGCACCGCTGCCATACGAAAGCGAATACGGCACCGGCAGCGGGAACGTGGCCGCCGACCCCGTAGTAGCCTACATGAGCCACGACGAACTCGAGCGCCACATCAACCACACCCGCAGCGAAATGTTGCGCGCAGCCAAAGACATGGACTTTATCGAAGCCGCACGCCTGCGCGACGCCGTAATCAAAATGGAGCAACGCCTCGAAAACATGAAACAACATGGATAAGAAACCCAACCGACCGCAGACACCGGCTCAATATGCTTCTTTGCGCCCCACCGACTGGCTGCCGACATCCGTAAAGGAAATGCAGGCCTTGGGATGGGACAGCGTGGACGTTGTCATTTTTTCGGGCGACGCCTATGTTGACCACCCGGCATTCGGCGCAGCCGTCATAGGCCGCACTCTGCAGGCTGCGGGCTATAAAGTGGCCATTGTGCCGCAGCCCAACTGGAGGGACGACCTGCGCGACTTCCGTAAATTCGGGGCACCAAGACTGTTTTTCGGCATATCGCCGGGAGCGATGGACTCTATGGTGAACCACTACACGGCCGCACGGCGCAAACGCAGCGACGACGCATACACTCCCGACGGCCGTGCCGGCATGCGTCCCGACTATCCCACCATCGTGTATTCGCAGATTCTGCGGCGTCTGTTTCCCGACACACCAATTGTGGCGGGAGGCATAGAAGCATCGCTGCGTCGCCTAAGCCACTACGATTACTGGCAGGACCGCCTGCGCCCGGGCATCCTTGCAGAATGCGATGCCGACATCCTGAGCTACGGCATGGGCGAACACACCGTGCTGGAAATAGCACGACGCCTCGACGCCGGAGAAAAAATCGCGGAAATCACAGACCTGAGGCAGACTGCCATAATGCGGCCGCTCGACGAAATGCCGCAGAACAGCGACGAAACATGCATCGTACTCGCTTCATACGAGGAATGCCTGCGGCACCCCAAAAGCCAGGCTGCCAACTTCCGCCATATCGAGCAGCAGAGCAATGCGATGGACGGAGGACTTGCCATATGGCAGGCCACCGGCAGCAGAGCCATAAAAGTAAACCCGATGTGGCCCGCGATGAAACATGGAGAAATAGATGCAGCATTCGATCTGCCGTTCACCCGCCTGCCGCATCCCCGCTATCGCGGCAAACGGATTCCGGCCTACGAAATGATACGGCACAGCGTGAATCTTCACCGCGGATGCTTCGGCGGCTGCGCGTTCTGCACCATATCGGCTCATCAGGGCAAGTTCATTGCCTCACGCAGCAAAGAATCAATAATGCAGGAAGTAAAGCAGGTGGCGGCAATGCCAGATTTCAAAGGATATATCAGCGACCTCGGAGGGCCGTCGGCCAACATGTATGCCATGGGCGGACGCGACAAAGACATCTGCGCGAAATGCCGCCGTCCGTCGTGCCTGCATCCTAAAGTATGCCCCAATCTTGACACCGACCATAGTGCCCTGCTCAACGTGTACCACTGCGCCGACGCGGTTCCGGGCGTTCGTAAAAGTTTTGTGGGCAGCGGTGTGCGCTACGACCTCGCCATGCACCCTACCGGCGACCGTACCGTGGACTCTACAAACCGCCGGTACTGCCGCGAACTCATTGCCGACCACGTGAGCGGACGCCTGAAAGTGGCTCCGGAACATACCTCCGACGCCGTGCTCGACATAATGCGCAAGCCGTCTTTCGCCCTATTCCACGACTTCAAGCGCCTTTTCGACAACGTGAACCACTCGCACGGCCTGAAACAGCAACTCATCCCCTACTTCATCTCCAGCCATCCCGGATGCCGCGAGACGGACATGGCCATGCTCGCCGCCGAAACCAAGGAACTCAACTTCCATCTCGAGCAGGTGCAGGACTTCACTCCCACCCCAATGACCGTGGCCACGGAAATATACTACACCGGATACCACCCTTACACCCTTGAGAAGGTGTACACCGCACGCTCGTCACAAGAGAAACTTGCACAACGACGCTATTTTTTCTGGTACGACCGCACGTACCGCCTCGAAATCACACGCAGCCTGCAACGTCTCCACCGACCGGACCTGATTAACAAGCTTTTCGGGCCTACAAGGCAAAAATAATACGGGTGCATGACAATTGTCATGCACTTTTTTTTATTACTGTCCGCTAAACCATAAAAGGGTGAGTCCAACTTCTTGAACAGCAGAAGTTGGGCTTACTTTTTGTAT
>VSPG01000062.1 GCA_009775265.1 Muribaculaceae bacterium | reverse complement strand
GGTTATTTAAGATAGTTTGGCGACATCAAAATAACCATTTAGGGCTGACTCCTGCAATAGGTGCCAGCCCTAATTTTAAACCGCTACTAAAAAAGTTTAGCGGACAGTAATAATTTGCTTTTCCGTGGCTGGAAGTTATAAATGATGTTGAGTGAGACGCCGCGGCTATCATAGCTTTGATGTTTTTCGACAAATACACCATAAGTGTTCATAGTCCAGTCGTTGTTGGCGGTATTGAATATGTCGGTTGCCGACAGCTTTACGGTCAACGACTTGTCAAGAAAAGTTTTGCCAACCGATGCGTCCATGGTGAACCATGAGTGGCAGAAACGGTTGGTGTGCATATCGCCTTGTGAGCTGCCGTTTATGTTGGCTGTAATCATCCACCCGTGAGGCAATGAAAATGTATTGTCGAAATAGTATGAGAATATCGGTTTGTCATATCGGTTGCTGTCAAGATTAAGCCACTGGCGATACATGCCGAGTGTGACATTCGGAGTCCACCGACGCAAAGGTCTACTCCAGGCAAGATAGATGTTTAATGCCGAAACGTTGATGTTGACAGGATGCATGAGAAGCTGTAAATTGTCGGCGGGATATAATTGTTTGACGTAGGCATATGTGTCGAGCGCACGGGTGAAGTCGGCCTGAAGCATTAACCCTTTCCACATCCCGAACAATTGTATGTCATGCATTTTTTCGTCGCGCAATGCGGGATTTCCGCCCTCGATTTCGTGCAGTCCGACATAGCTTAGAGAACCGGTAAGCCGTGAGTATGGGGGCTTGACAGTCGCCATTTTATAACTTAGGCTTATTTGTGACTCTTCGCAGAAGGAATAGCCGAGCGAGATGTCAGGTGTAAGCATATGGGTGCGCCGGCTGATGTCTTCATCGCGTTTGCCGTCAATTTTGAAATCATAATCGACATATTCATATCTTGCTCCGGCAGAGAGAGACAGCTTGTTGAATATACGCGACCATGAAGCGTAGAGCGCGGCAGATATCTGCTTTGCATCCGTTATCGAGGTTGGGATATATTGCCCCACATGGGCGTTAAGCATGCGGTAGTCAAGCGATGTTTGAGTATGGCTGTCTTGTGTCCCCACAGTAAAATCTCCGCTCCATAGAGGAAAATTAAGATAAAGTTTTCCTGCCAAAAGGGTGGAATTTCGCTCATCTGTCGAGTTGACATCGGGATTTGTTGATTCCGGATATGTAGTGGCGACACTGTTATTCGTGATTGACAGGCGGAAGTCGCCGTCAAAGTGAAGCAGAAACTTGTCGGCGAAGGTGTTTTCATAATAGAGAGATGCAAGGTGGCTGTGCGACCGAATCCGTTTGTCTATCTCACGTTTCAGTGCCGGATTATTGTCAAGCCACTCGGTGCCGGAATTGTTGAAATCTACATGCTCCGGGCTATAGAGGTAATATGCTCCGAATGACTGCATGCCTTTAGTGTAATTGAATCCTGCTTTGGCACTACCGATAGCAGTGGGGCTGGAATTGTATTGGCTGCTCCCCACAATGGTTTTCTTGTCTTCGTATAGGAGAGTGTTTGTGGTGCTGCCTTTGATGAGAGAATTATTGCAGTTTATTGCGCCATTGAAGAAGAAATCCCAGCAGTCGGTTCTATGGTTGAGGCCGAAGTGCTCCATCATCGACCACTTACGGCGACGTTGAAGTTGGAATTGCTCGGAGAACGACAACCCGTTCATGAAGCTTTTCCTGGTAGTGATTTTAAGTACGGCATCGGTGGTGCTTTCGTAAGCAGCTCCGGGCGCCATGAGCAGTTCTACTTTCTTTAAATTGGAAGAAAGTATCTGCTGTAGTTCCCCTTCATCGCGCATCGGTCGGCCGTCTATATAGATTTCTATATTATTTTTGCCTATGATGCTCACGTCCTTGTCCTGCACCCTTAACATGGGTAGCTGTGCAAGCACGTCGAGGGCATTGCCGAGATTGGCAAGATTTGAGCCGGAGATGGTTGAAACAAGTGTTGAACCGACAAGTTTTGTGGCAGGCTGCTTTGCTGTGACTATGATTTCCTGCAGTTCGCGAGTGAGGCTGTCGGATACCTCTTGATTCCGTGACAGTCCTGTTCCGATGGAAAAAATTGCAGTCAGAAATGTGATGGATATTTTAGCGTTCATGTGAGTGATGTTTTGCTGCAAAATTACTCACACAGCCATGGTTGTTCCAAAAATATAGTCTGACGGCGTTTTTTGTGAAATGGTAGTACCCAGATGGTTATGATTTGTATGCTGAGAAAAGTCTGACTCGGTTGGGCGTGAAGTCAGAAAAATGTCATAATGTCGGGACAGAGCATCTCCACAGATTCTTTCAACCGAAATTTAAGCCTCGATTTACGCTTGTAGATTACGCCGACCGACTCGCCGAGAAGCAGGCTTATCGTGCGTGTCGAAAGTCGGCATGTGAGATACAGCAGGAGTTGATAATCCTCTTTCTTGATACCGGGATAATTCTCTTTGACTTTTACAAGAATGTTGTCGTAGCAGTCGTTTATGGTCTGTTCCATTTTGTCGAAAGAATCGGTGCGTACTGATTCTATTTCGCTTTTTACTTTGTCGACTATTGCTTTTCGCTCTGTTTTCGTGCCCTGCGATTCGTAGTAGGTCTGGCATAGGGAGTCGATGAGGGTAAAGCGGTTATCGAGCAATTGACGGAGTTTTGTTTCCAAACGGCCGACATCGCACCGGCTGGCATCAATTCTGCTTTTGAGCCCTGAGGCCTCAGCTATCAAGGCCTCGTTCTGCAACGACTGCAATTTCATACGCTGGCGCATCCACACTATAATTTCGGCTGCGATAAGCAGAATGACACATCCGCAAAACATATACAGTTCGCGTTTTGTCCGCTCTTTATATAGAAAGAATTCCTTTTCTTTCTGAAGGTAAAGAGCTGTTGCAAGAGCATCGGTTTCGTCTGAAGACTGACTCAACGCTTTCAGGCGCGATGCTTTCCGTAACTCATCGGTGTGGTTATGTCGTCTGTAATAGTCTATGGCTATGTTTATGATGGTATCGTTAGGCGTCGACATTCTGTTTACGGCCAATGCCTCGCTGTAAAGCAAAGCCCATTGTGCTATTGTTGCGGAATCCTCGAGTTCCGAGACGTCAACGTCGTTCAACTTTGACAAAGCGGAGGCCGGGTCGCTGTGCATGAGACGCCGCGCTTCTTCAAAAGCTGTTGGTTTGGTAGTAGAAATACCGCAAGCGGTAACTATCAGCAGTATAATTGTGAACGGAAGAATACGCATGCCGCAAAATTACAAAAAAAAGAGAAAGAATGCTCAGGCTATGATGAAATCTTGTATCATGCTTTATAATCAACAATGAGAGCCGGCCACTTAGGCCGGCTCTCATCTTGATTGTCTGCGGATGGTATGATTAGAACACCACTTTGTGGTTTCCTACCAGATATATGCCATGCTGCAGGCCGTTGATGGCATTTCTGCCGGCGCACAATGAGATTCGTCCAATAAGACGTCCGTCAATGCTGTAGATAGCGGTGTCTATGGCATTGGCTGCGAAAATCACAAGAGTGTCGCCTTCGCGTGCGAATGTCATGTCGGAGCCTTCGGCTGCGATGTCTTCGATGCCGACCTGAATATCGCCCACGTTGATGTCGAAGTACGAAACGCCGCTTTCGCTGACTGCGTATACGCTAAAGGGTGCGATGGATATTGTCGCGGAAGCGTTTTCATCGCTTCCTTCCGCTACGGCCTCGGCTTCCGTATTCTTGACAAAGCGAGCTCCGTCTTCGTCGAGAACGTAGGATGTGGATGCAGGAGCGTCAGTGGTGCCGAACGATGCGAAAAGGGTGTAATCGGTACCTTCTTTCTTGATTTCATCATTTGTGGCATTAACCTTTACTCCTGTGGCGGAGAACTTGATGCTGCATGCGCTACGTTCGGGACAGAGTCTCATGATGTACGGTGTGTTTGCCGCAATTGAGGGTTGCAGATCCAACTCTCCCTTGTCTTCATCGATGGTAGCTACCATATAGTCTGCGTCGGGGTTGTGGTTTTCTGCGTCAGAGTCGCAAATGAGTTTTTTGCCGTTCGTATCCTCGATTTTTTGTGCATTGAAAGGCAGTACGAGTGAAGTCCATCCGCCTTTTTTGCCTGAGGCCTGGAATTCGCCTGTATAGCTGATTTCATATCCATCGAGCACGGAGAACGGATTGGCTGATGCAAACGGGTAGCCCGGCTTAAGGGTGATGTCGCTGCCGGATTCGTAGATGCGTCCTACGCGAACAATAGGATTGCCTTCTGCGTCGAAATCATCGATTTCACCGGTGCGGGTGGTGATATAGTTGGCTTCGGTAGCGGGTATGGCCACTCCTTCGCCGACTATGATGAGGCAGTTGGGGTTAAGACCGCTGAACGCGTTTTTGTCAAACCCTGCAACACGTGCGTTGCGAGAGTTCCGTCGGGAAGTGTCGGAGTTGGCGGGGTTGAGGTTGAGGGATGTCATGTTGTCGCATCCGCTGAATGCACCTTCGCCTATCGATTCCACGCCTGTGAGTGTAAGGGATTCAAGCGACGAACATCCGTTGAATGCGCCGGCGCCGATAGAACTTACGGACTCGGGTATGGACACAGTGGTGAGACTTGTGCAGCCGCTGAAGGTGTTCTCCTCAATGGAAGTGGCAGATTCCGGCAATGCTACCACTGCCAGGCTGGTTTGTCCTTCGAATGTTCCGGCAGGAATGTCGCCGTTCATGTCGGAAAGGTCAAGTTCCTCAAGTGCCGGCAGGTTTTCTACTACGGCTTCGAGGGTCTCTGCATCAATGTCGCCGGTGAGAGCTATCGAGTTTACATCGGAGGCTTCCGCCGGGTTTAAGGAGAGGAATTCTTCCTGAGTAAGGCTTGCACCGTTGGACGGTACGGCATAGATGTCGACGTTGACGCTGGCGTTATCAATAGCTATGGCGTAGGTGCCTGTTTCGTCGGCTTCGAGCACTTGCTCACCCACCTTCACTTTGGCGGTGATGTCGTTGTTTTGTGTGCCCATTCCGATAGAGAAACGAATCACGCTGCCATCGTTCACATCCTCGAGTACGGGTGCAGTGGGACTGGTGGTGTTCCAGTTCCACGCATTGCCTTCGTCATTGTTCTCTATGTTCACGGTGAACATATCCGAGGAGCAATTGAAGTTTACATCGTAGAAATAAACGACTTCTATTTCGTGGTTGCAGCTCTTTTTTTTATACTTTTTCGGTTTTTAGTTTTTTACAGTTTTATATTCGTCGGCAGCTATGGCA
>VSPG01000061.1 GCA_009775265.1 Muribaculaceae bacterium | reverse complement strand
AGACCAAAATGTCAAAGAACTCTCTTTATTTGATGATTTCTAAACTAACGCGATTTTTATCGCACCAGTAGTAATGCGGACATAGAGTTTGCGCCATGTTTCGGTAGTGAAATCTCCATAAAGGGGGTCGGGAGCAATGTATTCCCATTTGGCTACCTTTGCCTGTGGTTATGGAAACTCCGCCTCTATATGATGGTATACTTATTTCGTATTTTTCTTATTGAAGCATAGTCGCTTCCGCGACATGGAAAAGGCAATATAAAAGAGAATTACGCCCCGGAATGAGGCGTAATCCAAAAATAAATGCTAACATTGCATCAAAGTAAAAGAGTTTTTTGAAAGCGTGAGAAATATAGCGAAACCAAACACACTGCCAATTTCTTATCCATTGCCCATCCTCACGCGAATTCTCAAGAACAACCTTGTAGTCAAAATATTAGCTCAAGACTACATCAAAATACGGATAAGTCGAGAAATTATACGGAATGTTTTTGAGGTGTAGGCGCATAGCGCCAGGCAGCCGCGTCAGCGGCAAGTCCGCTTTTAGCCACGGGCAATGGCCGCATAGCGGTCGCAGCCCGTGGTATCAATGCTGTCGCCAACAAAGCCGAGCCGCATAGCGGCGGCTCTTGCCAAGCCAAAAATAAAAACCGATTTCGTAAAATAAATTTGCGAAACACAGCAAAATACTTTAATTTTGGCACAACATGGAGCGTCTGATGCACTACGTATGGCAGCACAGGCTTGTGATGCAGCCCGACATGGTCACCACCGACGGCGAACGGGTGGAGGTCATAGACCCCGGCATGCTCAACCGCGATGCCGGACCCGACTTTTTCAACGCAAAAGTGCGTATAGGCAACCGCCTGTGGTGCGGCAACGTAGAGATGCACGTACGGGCTTCCGACTGGCACCGCCACGGACACGATAGCGACCGGGCCTACGACTCGGTGATACTCCACGTAGTCGCCGCTGACGACTGCCGCATAGAGCTCCCCGACGGGCGCCGACTGCCGCAGATGGTGATGCGGTGCGCCCATGATTTCAACGAACGCTACCGCCGCATGGTCGACTCTCCCGCCGACCGCCTCGCATGCTTCGACGAACTCGCCGGCGCACCCTCGGTCTACGTCACCGACTGCCTCACCGCAATGGCTTTTGAAAGACTTTACGAAAAAGTGGAACGCATGCTCGCAATGCTCGACCGCCTGGACGGCAACTGGCCCGAAGTCGTGTACGTGACTCTCGCACGCGCGCTCGGATTCGGCCTCAACAGCCAGCCCTTCGAGCAGCTCGCACTCGCCGTGCCGCTGCGCACGCTGCTCAAACACCGCGACACGCCCGAAGCCATAGAAGGACTCCTATTCGGCCAGGCCGGCCTTCTACCCCCGGAACAAGCCGGCGAAGACATGCACCTGACGCTGTTGCGGCGTGAATACGCCTTCATGTGCGGCAAATTCGGCCTCGCGCCTCCCTGCGGGATGATGTGGCGCATGGCACGCACACGCCCGCAGAACTTTCCACACCGTCGCATAGCAGCGCTTGCCACAATGGTTTCGGAAGGGTTCTCCGTGGCATCGCGGGTCTACAGCGTGCGAAATCTCGACGACGCCCGTGCGCTTTTCCACACCAGCCTGCCCTACTACTGGCAGCGGCGCTACAACTTCGGCGAGCCCTCAGGCCCCGCCTCCACACAGGCATTCAGCCGCTCCAGCACCGACATACTGGTCATAAACCTCGTGGTGCCGCTGCTCTACGCCTATGGCTCCCGTTTCGGCAACCACGCCATGCAGGACACCGCCACGGCACTGCTCGAACAATTGCCCGCCGAACGCAACAGCATCACACGCCTTTTTGCCGAAGCAGGCGTGGAATGCCGCGACGCGTTCACCTCCCAGGCACTCATACAGCTGCGCCGCGCCTACTGCGAACCCCGCAAATGCCTCTACTGCCGCCTCGGCCACAGATTTCTAAGTCAAAAAGCAAAATATCGTCCATGACACAATTCCTGCAATCCTGCCACATGCTCGGCCTCGCCATCGGGCTTTGCACATTTCTTATAATTGGACTGTTCCATCCGGTCGTAATCAAAAGCGAATACCACTTCGGCACACGGTGCTGGTGGGTCTTCCTCCTGCTCGGCATCGTGGCGCTTGCCGCCTCCATACTCATCGCCGACGTGTTCTGGAGCGCCGTCCTCGGCGTCACCGCATTCTCCTCCTTCTGGACTATCCTGGAAATATTCGAGCAGCGCGAACGAGTGCGCAAAGGATGGTTTCCCCGCAACCCCTGCCGCAACGACTACGACTCCTGAGCCATGACACCGGCCTTAAGGGGCTGTTTAATAACACACAACGGCACAGCGTCATTTGATGGCCACTTTTTTTGTGGTGGTGCTTCCGTCGGAGTAAGTGGTGCGTAGCAGATACATTCCGGGAATAGGGCGACCGGATACTTTGGTGCCGGCGAGGGTTATGTATTCGTGGGCCATGACTTCCGCATCAGGTATTTCCGTGGATTCAATACCGGCGTTTTCGCGGTTGTCATTGATCCATTTTGCGCGGCGCTCTATATATTCATAAAATCTCAATGCAAAGTTTTCATTGATTACGTAGTCCGCATCCCATCTTTTCTGGTTGGCGAGCTCTGCGGCTTCGCATTTTTTTGCCAGATCAAGGATAAACGTCTTAAGTGCGCCAAGTTTAGGATAAAATGCTTTCCATTCCTTGTTGAAGGCGTCTTTGAAATTTTTGGTATTGAAAATTTGTGGTATTATTTTCCATCTGCTCCATTCAGGAAGTATGTTCATTGTCCAGTCGGAGGGTTCAGACCTTGCGGCGGAATTGTTGTCCCACATCGGACCTAATTTCCACCGGCTGTCGCCCATGTCCTTGTGCATGTACACACTGCCGTTGAAACCATCATAATCGACCATCACCTCTATGACAATAAAATATTTTGCAAGTGATGCCGGATCTATATGTTCGGTCCAGTTTTCACGATTATCGCCATGTATTGTCTCTGTAATGGCTGTAAAATCATCAATGAGCCATTGACGCTGCATGTCGGATAAAATTTCAGGAGACTTGTGGGTTACGCGCATCCAGGTCTCACCATCAGGAATCATTACCTGGAATTCATCGGCATAATTGTCTATTTCCACAAGCCATCCGTATGGGATTGTTGTGGGGTCTGTATTCTCTTCCGGCTGTTCGAATATATCAAGACGGTTAGAGTCTATTTTAATGCTTTCATATAGGAAATATATGCCGTCATAGCGTCCGTTAAGAACCAGCTCTACAGGATAGTATCGTGGATTCCATCCGAGCCCAACCATGTTTGCGAGTTCTTTCCCTACGGCTTGTCCGAGCCAGTCATCGGTATATAAGTTGCCACATGCGAGCAACACGAAGTGTTTGTGCTTAGGCAAGCCTAAGAGCTCTGTTTTACTGTCAAATTTGATTTTGTATGGCTTTTTGTCATTGTTGTCCCATGATGAATTGCCCCTGCCTCTTATGCCGAGTTTCACAGGATTGTCTGCCGATGAAAGCCCTAATTGCTTGTCATCGCATTTATCCGGGATTTCAATCCATAATCCTGCGGAAACATAATTCTCTTTGTCTACGATAGGTTGTGAATTCTCTGTGTTGATGTGCATTATAGGAAGCGTGCCGGAAGCCATATCGGCGCTCCATTGAGCGGATGCGTAGGAATCGGTGTTCCCGGCATTGGCGGCAGATAAAGGTACGGCCAGGAAGGGTGTGACACTTAGTATCGCAAAGAAGATTCGCTTAAACATGAGGAGGGTAACCACCTTATTCATAGTGCATTATGGTATATTAAAGGATAGGGTGAGATGTCTGTGATTAAAATTACATGATTGTAATTGCAAATTTACAAAAAAGCGGGTATAAATCCATGTGTTCATGGAAATATCATGTACAGAAATAAGGTAGTGAGGGTGTGTCAGAATGGTTCCAAATAGTCCATTCTGACACACCCTCTTTAATCCTTGCAAAAAATGTGCTATTTCTCCTCCTCGGAGCCTGCAAACTCCATGAGGTACGCCTTGATGAAATCGTCGATTTCGCCGTCCATCACGCCGCCCACATCACTTGTCTGCCAACCCGTGCGGTGGTCCTTCACACGCCGGTCGTCAAACACATAGCTGCGAATCTGCGAGCCCCACTCTATTTTCATCTTTCCGGCCTCGACTTTCGCCTGCTCCTGAAGGCGGTGTTGCAGTTCCTTGTCGTATAGGATAGAGCGCAGCTGCCGCATCGCGTTCTCCTTATTCTTCGGCTGGTCGCGGGTTTCGGTGTTCTCAATGAGGATTTCCTCTTTCTCGCCTGTGTACGGGTCCGTGAACTGATAGCGCAGGCGCACGCCCGACTCCACCTTGTTCACATTCTGTCCGCCGGCGCCTCCCGAGCGGAAAGTGTCCCACGAAAGCAGCGCCGGATCCACGCGCACCTCGATAGTGTCGTCCACCAATGGAGTCACGAACACCGAAGCAAACGACGTCATACGCTTGCCCTGCGCATTATACGGCGACACGCGCACCAGACGGTGCACGCCGTTCTCGCTCTTTAGATAGCCGTAGGCAAAATCGCCCTCCACATTGATGGTGCACGACTTTATCCCAGCCTCGTCGCCGTCAAGCAAGTTGGCAATGCTCGTCTTGTAGCCGTTCTTCTCGCACCAGCGGAGATACATGCGCATAAGCATCGATGCCCAGTCCTGACTCTCCGTGCCGCCGGCTCCGGAATTTATTTTAAGCACCACGCCGAGTTTGTCCTCCTCGCGACGGAGCATATTGCGCAGCTCGAGATTCTCGATAAGACCTATCGCCGATGCATAGAGAGCGTCAAGTTCGGCTTCTTCCATCAAGCCTTCCTTCACCATCTCCCAGCCCACTTCCAGTTCGCCGCAGGCATTGTCCACATCGCGGTAGCCGTCAATCCACTGCTGCAGATCCTTGATTTTCTTCATCTGGGCCTGCGCCTCCTTGGGATGCTCCCAGAAATCCGGCACATGCGTGCGCAGCTCTTCTTCTTCTACCTGTATTTTCTTGCTGTCGATGTCAAAGATACCTCCTCAGCGCAAGCTTGCGCTCAAAAGTCTCTTTTAATTGTTCCTGAGTAATCATGATTATGGCTTTTTTTCAAAAAATTTCTGCAAATATACACAAAACATGCCTTATTTTCAAAAAATATCACTAACTTTGCACCGCTAAACGCATTTGGGAATTATACATATCCCCGCACATTAAACAGCATGGAGCGATGCTCGAGTGGCTGAAGAGGCACGCCTGGAAAGCGTGT
>VSPG01000060.1 GCA_009775265.1 Muribaculaceae bacterium | reverse complement strand
ATGGATATAAAAAAGCCTCAGCTTGTGAAAGTTGAGGCTTTTGCTTAATTTTTTGTGGGGAGTTCTGCAACACCCTCCAAAAAAATCAATATATTATCGCCATGCTGGAATTATCCATTTATACTTTGCAGTTTTGTAATAAGAGCCATTATTATGTATACAACTCCCGTTCCAATTTCTTTTCGGAGATTTCAAAAGAATTATATGATGCGTTCAAGTCGCAAAACTGGGATTCGCTACCCGATTTCGTAATTGAAGAATTAAAATCCAAAGAGTTAATCTGCGAATCAAACAGCAAATTTGATTTCTATTATTCACAATTAATCAGTTTCAATGCCCGGAACAACGACCGAACGACGCTCAACCTCGTATTAGCACCCACCACGGCCTGCAACTTCGCATGCCCTTATTGCTTTGAGTCAAAAAAGAACCCTAAAACAATAGATGAAGAAACAATCGATGCACTTGCCGAATTTGTAAAAAGTCATCAAGATGCAAATAAAGTCCACATCCATTGGTATGGCGGCGAGCCCCTTTTGGCTTTCTACAAGATGGAAGCCATCTACCAAAAACTTTCCGCAGAAGGAATGCCTGAAATTTCATCACAGGCCATCACGACAAACGGCTATTGCTTCACCGATGAAGTCATTGATTTTTTCAAAGAAAAAGGCTGCGCAAACATTCAAATCACAATCGATGGCCTGCACGAAAGACACAATGCCACGAGATGCTTGAAGGACAGTCCCGACGGCACGTTTGAAACCATCGTTGCAAATATCGACAAAATAATCACACAGCTACCTGAAACCCGTTTAAATATTCGAGTAAATATAAACAAAAACAATTACACCGATTTCATAGACGTTGCAAATTTCTTCAAAGCCAAATATCCCGGCAACAAGATGCTTTCAGTATACCCGAGCTTGATTCGCGAAGAAGACGAGAACCGCCGCACTCTTTGCTCATCTTCATTCGGCACAAGCGAAAAACTTGAATTGAACGAACTTTTAAGAACGCACGGCTTCGACATCTCCGATTTTCCCAATAAAAGCATGCGCGGATGTATGATGCAGAACACTATGTCATATCTTATAGGTCCTGAGGGCGAAATTTACAAATGCTGGAACGACATAGGAAATCTCGACGCCGTAGTGGGCAATATAAAAAGTAAAGATTTCTCCAATATATCACGATACCTAAAATATTCCATACAGGCTGCGCCCTTCAACGACGAATGCCGGCAATGCCACGCATTTCCGATATGCGACGGAGGATGCTCCTATTATCGATACCGCAACATGTTTGAGAACTGCCATTTCGACCTGTGCAGTCCATATAAAGACAAAAACAAACTTGTAAACGCCCTTCTGTCGGGCAAACTACCACAACAATCATGATTATTACTATGAAACGCTTATTTCTTGCAGCTGTTGCTGCCGGCTGCGTATCGCACGCTTCGGCCTACGACATGGCGGTAGTTTTCCGCGTGGACGAAACAGGAGCTAAAACAATAAAGTTCGCACCAACTATCATAGACGCTTCCGACCACTCTACAATTGCCTCGCCCATACTTAACGAGGCCGACAGCACATTCCTGTTCAAAGAACTGCCGGCCAATAGTGAGATAATGGTAATATACGACCTTCAGGGCGACATTTACGGCGAAAGAGTGAAAGGACAACCCGACACCACCACTATCTACATTCCGGCATTTTACGTCAGAGACGCCACGATGCTTAAAAACATAACCGTCACCGCCGACAACAGGTTCATGTCCACCGAAAAAGAAACATATATCCCCACCGGTCAGAACAAAAAAATATCGGCCGACGGCACATCGCTGCTTCAGAATATAGGCATAACCACTCTGAACATATCGGCTCTCGAAGGCACAATAAGCACAATCGGCGGCGAAGCCGTGTCGACTTTCATCGACTTCAGGCCCGCATCGCGCACCGATGTGCGCAACATACGGGCCGAGGACGTAAAGCGCGTCGAGGTTTACGATTTCCCCTCCGACCCGCGCTTCGGCGGCGCAAAGCATGTGGTGAACTTCGTGATGGAGAAATACGAATTCGGTGGCTACACAAAAATCAACGGCAACCAATACACCATCTACAACCAAGGCGAGTACAATGCTTTTACCAAATTTGCATACAAGCGGATGGTTTACGATGTCGGTGTTGATTTCGGCTATGTCCACAACATCCATGACGGGATCGAGGAGCGCTCCACCTACCGCTTCCCCGGCCAAAACGTAGAAGCAGAGCGCACGACAGAAAGTTCGCTGGCAAAAAAACGTAATACCATGGCATTCCTACGCGCCACGTACGAATCGAAAAAAAACGTGATTTCGAACACCGTAAAAATAGAATACGACAAACGCCCTGATTGCCTATCCACAATTTCCGAAAAATTCAATACTCCGCTCTACCAATCCGGACTCAGCACGTCCAAAGAAAACACCTCCGGCACTTCTTTCGTGTGGAGCGGCGACTATAGTTTTTTCTTCCCCGACAACCTGTCGCTCTCCGTGACTCCGTTGCTCTCCTATGCACGGAACAAAGGAGACAATAGGTATATTATAGAGAACTCAACAGATATTATAAATCTCGTGGAAGAAAAAGCATGGTACGGGACGCTAAACGCAAGCCTGCGCAAATCGTTCGGCCCTCACTCTTTCTCTACCGGCGTGTTCGGCGAGGCCGCAAGCAACGACATAGACTATGGCGGCACCATTCCGTCACGCCAAACGGGGCGCGAATATAATGCCGGCATAAGAGCCCAGGCCAATCTGGAGTTCGGCAAATTCTCGTTCTACCCTTCTTTTACTTATTATATTAACCACCAGATTATAAATGGGGTAGGAGAAACGCTCCATTCACCGAAATACTACATAAACGGCAGCTATCTGTTCAACTCCAAGAACAGACTGCAATTCTCAAGTGAATTCTACCAAATGGTTACATCTCAATCATTCAAGACCCCATACATGCAAATCAGTGACCAGATAAACGCAATTTCCGGAAATCCCGACTTAAAACCGGCAAAAATGCTTACTTCACATGTTGTATATAATTTCATGCCACTCAGACAATTTTCAGCCTCAGCATTCTGCCGCTACGACTATTCCGCAAAAACCTTGAGTTATGACTACATGCCCGAAGTGTATCAGGGGCGCGACATAATGGTGCGCCGTTTCGTCAACGGTGGCAACTCAAATGCATGGACTTATGGAGCGTACCTCAATTCGCAGCTCTTTGAGAATTCGCTTAGCCTCAACGCCTCGGCACAAGGTACAAGCAAGAGCATCCACGGACCGTTTTCTGCCTCCGGCACTTATTTCAATTTCAACCTTAACGCGCGCTATACAATTAAGGGATTTTACGCCGCAGTTTATTACCAAAGTCCGCAAAAATCCATTTATACATTCGGGAGAACCCGTAGACCCGAATTTTACTATCTGCAAATAGGCTGGGGCAACGGCAATCTCAACCTGTCGGCAACGGCAATCAACATTTTTAGCCGCTCTTACAAATCATTCCGCACAGAGGTTGAAACTCGCTATTTTCAGAGCACATCGACAGAACTATCTCCTTCGCTACACAGCCGCTTCATATTCTCGGCCACGTATTCCTTCTCCTATGGCAAGAAAAAAGTAAGTACGAATATCGACACGGACATCCCGACAGGCGCACAATCGCAAATTCTCAAATAAGCCCAGATGAAAAACGCCTTCGTGCGACAGAAGGACGCAATGCAGTGCGGCACGGCATGCCTCGCCATGATGTGCCGGCACTACGGCTATGACATCGGAATCGACGAAATCGAGCGCCTGTGTCCGTCGAGCCGCGACGGTGTGTCGCTGTTGGCCATATCGGAAACCGCCACCGGGCTGGGGCTGGAAAACGCTACGGCCAAGATGTCCGTGGACAGACTGTCGGAAATGCCTCTACCCTGCATACTGCACTGGAATCAGAACCATTTTGTGGTGCTCTGCAAGGTGTCGAAAAACGGAAAACACTTCTTTGTAGCCGACCCGGGAGTAGGACACGTCAGATATTCCCGCAGCGAATTTGCATCCCGATGGGCCGGAAACGAAAGCGGCAAAGGCATTGCGATGCTCCTGCAGCCCACCCCCGATTTTTTCAAAAACAGGGAAAAGCGGCGGCAAAAAAACGCACCCTGCGCTTTATACTCGGCTACATGGCCAAATACAAGCGGCATTTCACCAACATTCTGCTCGGCCTTGCCGTAGGCTCGGTATTGCAGCTCATAATGCCGTTTCTCACACAAGCCATTGTCGATGTAGGAATCAAGAAGCAGGACATCGGCATAATATGGCTGATACTCGCAGGAGAACTGATGATAGTATTGGGACGCACCGCCACCGACTTCATTCGCCGCTGGCTGCTACTGCACATTTCCATGCGCGTCAACATCTCGCTCGTGAGCGATTTTTTCATAAAACTGCTAAGGCTGCCCATGTCGTACTTCGACCGCAAACTCACGGGCGACCTCATGCAGCGCATAGCCGATCACGCCCGTGTGCAGACATTCCTTACCACGCAGGTTCTCGGCGTGTCGTTTTCCGTGCTGAATTTCTTGATTTTCGGCATCGTGCTCGCGTTTTACGACGCGGCTATATTCGGGGTGTTCATGGCAGGAAGCGCGGTGTACGGTCTGTGGATTACGTTTTTCCTGCGACGCCGCAAAGTGCTCGACTACGAACTGTTCGAGAGACAGTCGGAGAATCAGAACAAAACCTTCCAGTTCCTCACCTCGATGCAGGAAATAAAGCTTCAGGACTGCGAACGCCGCCGTCGATGGGAATGGGAGGACGTGCAGGCCGACCTTTTCGCCGTGCAGATGAAAATCCTCAAATTGGGGCAGTCCGAAGAGGCTGGCGCGATATTCATCAACGAAGTCAAGAACATACTCATCACCGTCATGGCGGCCGCAGCCGTAATCAACGGCGAAATCACACTCGGCGCCATGCTTGCCGTGCAGTACATAATAGGCCAGCTCAATTCGCCCGTGGAACAGCTGATGGCATTCGTATATTCGCTCCAGGACGTGAAAATATCCCTCGAACGCATAAACGAAGTGCACCTCGGACGCGACGAGGAGACCGACACCGGAAAACTCACCCGCTTCGAATCGGAAAAATCCATAGAAATCAAGCACCTTGACTTCAAATACGACCCCCACGCCCTGAAACACGTGCTGCGCGACATCAACCTGACCATACCGCAGGGCAAAGTCACGGCGATAGTCGGAGCCTCGGGCTGCGGAAAATCCACGCTTATAAAGATCCTGTTGGGATATTACCCGCCGGGCGGAGGGTCTGTTTCGGTGGCAGGCTGTGACCTGAGCCGATACAGCCTGAAGTGGTGGCGGCGACAATGCGGCGTCGTAATGCAGGATGGCGTCATCTTTTCAGAGTCGATAGCGCGCAACATCGCAGCCGACG
>VSPG01000006.1 GCA_009775265.1 Muribaculaceae bacterium | reverse complement strand
TGGTGAGCATAGCTCAGTTGGTTAGAGCGTCGGATTGTGGTTCCGAAGGTCGTGGGTTCGACCCCCACTGTTCACCCAAGACACAGAAAACGTAACTTTGCAAAACTGAATTCAATGCACGACGTGAGTCGGGCATTGTTTTTTTATAATCGTTTTATTGTAATTGTTTATGGCACATATACCTTCAGATATAGCAGAACTTCTCAATGTTGAGGCAGAGCGACTCAATTCTCCGGATTTCATAGCAGCCGACCCTGTGCAGTTTCCCCGACGCTACACGGAACAGCGCGATGTGGAAGCGGCGGCTTTGTTGTGTGCTACTATAGCATGGGGCAAACGCAGCATGATATGCCGTAATTGCGAGCGGATGCTCGCTTTGATGGACGGCCGGCCGGCAGCATACATTATGGATGCCGCATATGAGGAGCTTCGTCCGGAGGATAATGTGCATCGTACTTTTTTTAATGCCAATCTTCAGCATTGGTTGCGCGGGCTGCGGCGCATTTTCAAGCGCTACGGCACCGTTGAGGGTCTTGCGCGCGAACGTGGTGTGTCTGCGGAGCCGGCTCCGGCGTGGGCTTTGGCCAAAGAGATAAACATCGAGCTCGCTGCGGCGAATGGATGCCACGATTCACGCTGTCTGCCTCAGAATCTGGAACAGACAGCGTTGAAACGGCTGAATATGGCTCTGCGCTGGCTTGTGAGGCGCGATGGCATAGTCGACATGGGCATATGGGCCGCATTGTCGCCTGCACAACTCTACATTCCTCTCGACGTGCATGTTGGCAATACCGCACGCGACCTTGGTCTGCTTTCGCGCCGTGGCAACGACCGTCGTGCGGCCGAACAGCTTACGGAAGCATTGCGGTCGCTGCGTCCAGACGACCCTGTGTTCTACGATTTTGCTCTTTTCGGCCTCGGTGTGGAGGGCGGTGTGCATAAACTCAATTGAATTTCATACAAACTATTAAGAAAAGTTTTTAAGGTTGCGTAAAATTTATTAACTTTGCGGCGCATTAGAATTCTAAGACATCCTTAATGTGTTGCAGGCTTGTGCTATGCCTGTTTTTTTATCCTTATTCCGAAATAGAATACGAAACATATAATAAACCAAATTCATGCTTTACAAGGAGAAAAAAGTGTCGCTGGCGGCAAAAGCCGGCGTCGCTGTATTGCTTATTGTGGTGAGTTCATGTGTCGACCACGACTATGATCTCGGCAAGGACATCGACATGACTATTCAGGTAGGAGGCGAGGAGTTTACCATCCCGTCGAGCAGCACCGACCGTCTGTTGCTGTCGCAGATTCTGAATCTTGATGAATCAAGTTCTATTAAACCCGTAGAGGCCGAAGGGCAGTACGGCTTGAGCGTGGGAGATTATGTGCTGGTACAGGATGGCAGCAGCGCCCCGTCGTCGTTCGAAATCGAGCCGGTCACGCTTTCGGATATTAACACCAGCGAGTGTGTGCTGGAATTGCCGACCTTTGTGGGCGGTGGCTCAGGACGTATAACGGTGGCAGCTCCCCCGTCGGTTAACTCTGTCAAGATTTCAGACAACAATGTGACTACTGACATTGTACGCCTCGACGAAGCCGTTACCGATATGGAGATTCTATATCGGTTGGGTTTCCAAAGCGTCAATTACAATGGAAATTTATACATAAACCGCGGCTATACCATAGAGTTCGGTCCGGAACTGGAAGTGGAAATCGTTCCGGGTGCATCGTCGGACGTACTTGAACTCGCCGATGCCCATACGTTGCGTTTTAAAAAAGACTGCGAGGTGTCGTCCGCGCATCCGTTGGAAGTGAACTTTCGCATAAAGCACATAGACTTCAGCCTTATGCCGGAAGGGCAGGGAATCTACGAACCCGGTAAATTCCGTCTTGAAAGTAAAATCAAAAGCTATGGCGATGTTTCCATCGAGTCGTCTGGCATAACGTCGGGTACGACTGCAAATGTGACGCTCGGCACGACGTCCGTTGTTCGTGCTGCGTCAATTGATGCCGTGACGGGTATTGTCAACCCTGAAATAAACATCGAGAGCATCAGTTTTGCAATAAACGGGATTCCGGACTTCCTGAAAGAGCCGGGCAACTGTCTTGACATCGAGAATCCGCGCATAGTTCTTGAGATAACAAACACTTCCGGTGTGGCTATAAATATAAACGGATTGCTGACCGCACGTGAATCGGACGGCACAACCCATAGCGCCGGGGTCGGTTCCGTTTACGGCACGGATGAAGTGGTTGTGGCACCGAACGCCACAACCCGCATCATGGTGTCGCGCATTGCCACACCCACCGATGGATATGTCAATATTGTTCAGCCCAAGCTCGGCGAACTGCTCCTTACCATACCTGAAGAAATAGTGTTCGGCGACATTGATGCGAAAGCAGTGCAGCAGCCTGCCGTCATCGAACTTGGCCGTTCTTATGATTTCGGTACGGATTACAAGGCGATAATCCCGCTTGCATTCGGTCCTGACATGACGCTGCATTATACAGAAACTGAGGCGGACTGGGGTGAGGACCTTTCGCAATACAGCTTCAAGCGCGTCGAAGCACGCGTAGTGGCCATAAGCACTATTCCCATGGATTTGAAGCCTACAGTGCAGGCCCTTGACAATAAAGGCGAAATAATAAACGATGTTCAAGCGGAAGTGGAAGGCGTAGTGGCCGCAGGAACGCTTGCTTCGCCCTCCAACTCGGAGCTTCTTATCAAGATTCAAAGCAACAGTTCCAATATCGGACGTCTTGATGGCGTACTTCTCACATTCGACGGAGCCTCGTCTGCGCAGCATTTGGGCGTAAATCTCAATAAAGAGCAATCGATAGTATTTTCCGACATAAGGCTGACCGTTTACGGCGGCGTGACCATAGACCTTAACTAATCATCGCAATTACAATGAAATATATAAAAGCACTTGTTGCAGGCTCCGTTTTGTCCTGCTCGTTTGCTGCCGCTGCGCAGAGCGCTCCACGTTCGGCTTATTTTTTAGACGGATACACTTTCCGTCACGAACTGAATCCGGCATTTGCCGGCGAGCGCAACTATGTGTCTGTCCCGGCTTTAGCCAATGTGAATCCGTCATTCTATTCCAATGTCGGCGTAAAGACTTTTCTTTATAAGACTGATGGAGGACAGTACGATCTGACCACATTCATGAGTCCTACCGTGAGTGGTGCGGAATTTATGTCGAAGCTGTCGGAAAACAACCATATAAATGCCAATATCGACATAACTCTGCTCTCGGCCGGATTTAAGGCTTTCGGAGGTTTCAACACCATAACCATAGGCGCTCATACGGATGTGGGTGTCAACCTTCCTAAAGACCTTTTTGCGTTCATGAAACTCGGTCAGCAGGGTCCGGACACACGTTACAATTTCAGCAACATAGACGTGCGGGCCAATGCTATGGCGGAAATAGCCTTAGGGCATCAGCGCCAAATCGATAAGAAACTCGCGGTGGGCGCTAAACTCAAAGTGCTGCTCGGTGCAGGCGGCGCCAATGCGCATATTGATAACATGGACGTACGTTTTGGTGGCGACAAATGGATAATAAAGGCCGACGGCTACATGAACGTGGCAGCTGGTAAAGGCCTTTACATGCCCACGCGCCTTGAAAGCGGAGCGGAAATAGAGAAACCCGGAATGGAAAATCTCATAGACTGGGGCAAAATAGACTATGACAGCTTCGGTCTTTCCGGATTCGGAATGGGCGTAGACCTCGGAGCTACGTATCGCCTGCTGCCGGACCTCGAACTCTCTGCGGCCGTCAACGACCTCGGCTTCATGAGCTGGAACCATGCGATAAAGGCACGTACCGGTACCGGTGAATGGGAATTTGACGGTTTTCAGAACATAGGTGTCAACGACGATCAGCCAGATTATGAAGACAACAAGATAGAGACACAGTTCGACAACATGTGGTACGACCTGCAGGATGCTGTAAGCTTCCATCGTGAAGCCACGGAAAGCTCCTATACGAAGGCGCTGGCTGCCACCATACATTTGGGAGCCGAATACAAAATGCCGTTCTACAAGAATCTCACAGGCTCATTCCTGTTCAGTTCGCATATCGCAGGTTGTGCATCGTGGACGGAAGGCCGCTTTTATGCAAATGTGAAGCCCGTGAAATGGTTTGATGCCACTGTGAACTACGGAGCGTCGACGTACGGCTCGTCTTTCGGGTGGATGCTCAATTTCCATCCTAAAGGGTTCAATTTCTTCATAGGCTCCGACCATATGCTGTTCAAGGTGACTCCGCAGTTTGTTCCGGTATGCAATGCCACTGCCAACATAAACCTCGGCTTCAACGTCACATTCGGTTCTTAAGAGGTTGTTTAATAATGCTTGTTAATGACAGGGAGGCGTCGCTAATTCCATTGTTGACAACCTTGACAAAAATTTAAAATTACTTCTGCATGGCGTCTTTTATGTTAACGCACATTTACTCGTCGGTCACAATGGAACCCCATTGCTCCCTCCTCATAAACTGCACCTTAACATAAAATACACCACCCTGTCGTTAACAATGATTATTAAACCTCTAAACAGCAGTGTGAGTGCTATTCAACGCGCCTTCTCCGCCATTGTGCCGGAGGGGGCGCTTTGTCATAAAAAATATAAAATAACGGTTAGGATGGTAAAATTTCCGTATCTTTGCAACGATATATCAAACCAAATTGCGTCTCAGGCGCACCATAGCACTCTATGAAGCTGAAACATATAGCATTATGCATCGTCGGTTGCGGCATTGCCATTTACGCGGCGGCTCAGAACAATATTGCCGAAGAAGTGGCATGGGTAATCGGAGATGACCCTATTTATAAATCCGACATCGAACGCACATATCAGGAAATGCAGCAGGACCGCCAGACCATAGACGGCGATCCGTATTGCTTCATCCCGGAAGAAATCGCCATAGAGCGGCTTTTTTTGCATCAGGCCGAACTCGACACGGTTGAGGTGCAGGAAGCCATGGTGCAGCAGCAAGCCGACGCTCAGATGAATTTTCTGATTTCCAACCTTGGCTCGCGCGAAAAGGTGGAGCAGTATTTCCGCAAGCCGTTTGCCGAAATACGCGAGTACTATGCTACAAACATGAGCAACCGCTACCGCGTGCAGCAGGTGAAACAATCGCTCACGAAAAACGTGAAGGTGACTCCCAGCGATGTGCGCCGCTATTTCAACAACCTTCCGCAGGACAGCATTCCTTTTGTGCCCTTGCAGGTGGAGGTTCAGATAGTGACAATAAATCCTCCTGTGCCGCGAGAAGAAATTGAGAATGTGAAAGCGCGTCTGCGCGACTACACCGACCGCGTCAACCGCGGCGAAAGCGAGTTCTCCACATTGGCGATTCTCTACAGTGAAGCTCCCGAAGGGGTGCGCGGAGGAGAGCTCGGCTTTGTTGGCCGCTCCACCCTTGTGCCTGAGTTTGCCGCCGTAGCGTTTAATCTCAACGACCCGAAAAAAGTGTCGAAAATAGTTGAGACGGAATTCGGCTTCCATATAATACAGCTGATAGAAAAACGTGGCGACCGTATAAACTGCCGCCACATACTTCTGCGCCCGAAAGTGAGCGAGGAAGACCTGACTAAGGCCATAGCGCGACTCGACAGCGTACGCTCCGACATAGTGGACAGCAAGAAACTCGATTTCGAAACAGCCGCGCGCTATATTTCTCAGGATAAGGACACCCGCTACAGCAACGGCGTGATGACCAATCCCGAAACAGGTACCACTCAATTCCAGATGTCGCAGCTGCCGCAGGAGGTGGCGCGTGTGGTGGCCGGAATGAAGCCTGGCGAGATTTCGATGCCTTTTGTGATGAAAGACCCTCGGCGCGACCGCGAAATTGTGGCTATAGTAAAGCTTACCAACCGAATCGACGCGCATCAGGCAAATTTGGGCGACGATTATCAGTTGCTGAAAGGAATGTATGAAGACTTCACCAAACAGGCCATAATCGACAAATGGCTTGAAAAGAAAATTGCAGACACATACGTGCGCATAGAAGACGGATGGCGCGGTTGCGACTTCCGTCACAAAGGGTGGATAAAGTCGAAATAAGCAATGAAACATTGCTTGCGTATCGTGCCTTTGGCCGCAGTGTCATTGTTGGCTGCGGTGAGTCTCGGAGCGCCTGCATTCGCTGCGCATGACAACAAGCCGTTGATTCGACCGCAGGTGCCTACTGCCGACCGTTCCGCCGGCAACAAAGTGTTTCTCGAACATGCCGATGTGCTCCGGAAGTCGCAGAACAACGACTATATGGTAGTGCAGGGCAAGGTTGTGTTCACAAAAGGGCCTATGTTCATGCGCTGCGACAGCGCCCATTTCTATCCTGACACGGAGTCGATGGACGCTTTCGGCAATGTGAGCATGGAGCAGGGCGACACGCTGTTCGTATATGCCGACGAACTGAACTACGACGGCGCAACCGAGGTGGCGTATCTTTATTCCGATGCGGGGAAAAATGTCCGGCTCATCAACCGTGACGTGATGTTGGAGACTCCGGAGTTCACCTACGACCTCCGTTCCGATTTGGGATATTATGCATCAGGAGGCGAACTTACCGACAGCCGGAACAGGCTGACGAGTATAGAAGGCGAATACATGCCGTCGACAAAAGAAGCTAATTTCTATGGCAGAGTGCATCTGAACTCGCGATCGGAAGGCGATACGCTTGACATATACACCGACACCCTGTATTACAACACATTCACGCATGTGGCTGAATTATATTCGCCCAGCCGGGTGGTGAATGCGAGAGCGACGATATATACACGCGAGGGTGAATACAATACCGAAACCAATATAAGCCGTCTGTACGACCGCTCTACGGTGGTGGGCACGGAAGGCGGCCAGCAGCTGACTGCCGATACTATATTCTATGATAAAGCAGCAGGCTACGGCGAAGGATTCGGAGCAGTCGAACTCACCGACACCGCCAACTGCTCGATAGTCCTTGGCGATTACGGCTATTATAACCAACTTCAGGACAGCGCGTTCATCACCGGGCATGCGGAGATGCGGCAATACAATCAGGGCGATACTCTGTATATGCATGGCCGCTGCATAGAAAGTTTCCGCGACATCCGCATTACGGAGGTGCCTGAAGATACAGCTATAGGCCGTCCGGCCTATAATATTGCCGATACCAGCCATGTGGCTGTAGTGTATCCGCGCGTACGTTTTTGGCGTGTGGATTTACAAGGCGTTGCGGATTCCATAAGGTTCACGCAGCGCGATTCCATGTTGCGGATGTATGTCAATCCAGTGATATGGAGCGGCAGCCGTCAGATATTCGGCGATGTGATAGAGCTGCATATGAACGACTCTACCATGGACCGTGCGCGTCTGCCCCAGAACGCTTTTTCGGCCGAGCATATAGAGGATGTCCATTACAGCCAGATAAGCGGCAAAGAGATGATAGCTCTTTTCGAAAACGGAGAGATGCGGCATCTTGACATAAACGGCAACGTGGAGATTATAATGTATCCAGAGGAGCAGGATTCGACTATCAATAAAATCGTAAATGCGGAAAGCAGTTTCCTCTCGGCAGATTTTAAAGGCCGCGCTGTAGAACGCATACACATGTGGCCGGAGACTTCCGGCACTGTAACGCCTCTGTTCATTGCTAAGAAAAGCCTGTATTTCCTACCTAAATTCAAATGGTATGAAAGTATAAGGCCTCTTGACCGTTTCGATATTTTTGTCGTGCCGGAAGAAATGGAAGCGATAATGAGTGCGGCTCCGAGGCCGGTTCCTGAAAAGCCGCAAAACAAAATGCAGTCGCGGCCTAATGCGATTCCGTCTCCGTCTGCCGAGGTGCTGTCAACCGCAAATCGCGATGAGGCGGCGGTAGAGCCCGGTTTGGAAGACGACTCTCAAGATTCGCTTGCAGGAAGTCAATCCGAAGCAGCTTCCGATAGCGAAGAAAATGAGGGTGGCGATCCGTCCGTGCAGAACGCGGAGGAATAAACATCCAGTTCTTGGTAATCGCTTAGAGGTTGTTTAATAATGCTTGTTAATGACAGGACCGAAATTTTTCAGACGTATTTATTCCTGAGGCGAAGGAGCATAGCGGGCTATGCGACTGAAGCAAAGGGATAAAGACACTCAAAAATTTCGGAGGGGTTGCCAATTCCATTGTCGACAACCTTGACAAAAATTTAAAATTACTTCTGCATGGCGTCTTTTATGTTAACGCACATTTACTCGTCGGTCACAATGGAACCACATTGCTCCCTCCTCATAAACTGCACCTTAACATAAAATACACCACCCTGTCGTTAACAATGATTATTAAACAACCTCTTAATCGAACAGGCTCATCTGCATCCCGTCGTCATAGGGTCGGGGCTTGGGCTCTGGCGCATGGTAGCCGAAATCGTCAATTGACGGTTCGGATGCCTGCGATGCAAGTTCCTCCGGGCTTGGCGCTCCGAACCAGTCGTGGCCGGCGAATCCGGCTTCTACGTCGACTAAATCGGCATCTGTGATTTTTGGGGCTGTGTCCTCTGTTTGCAGTTCGACGCGCGCACGGCGTTTTCTGCTTTTTTTCGGGGCTGGCTCATTTCGCTTTTCTGTATCGGCGCCGCCGGTGTCTGTCTTGATATGTATGGTGTTGAGTTGCGCAGTAAGTTGTTCCTCGCGTCTGGCAAATTTCTGTTCGGCTTCAATTGCGGCAGCCTTCAGGGTGTCCACCTGTGTGCGTAGCTTTGCGATGGTGTCCCGTTGGTTTTCGATTTTTGCGTCGCGGTTGGCTATGGCTTGGTGCACGCGTTCGACCTGCTCTGTGATGGCTTGTAAATCTTCGACTTCCTTTTGCGACACTTTAAGGCGCCGACGCAAATCTGCTGTCATTTCGTCGGCTATGCGGTTGCGTTCGGATGCCTGCTCCAATGCTTCCTGCAGGTTGCGGTTTTCGGCACTTATTCTGTCGAAATCTTCTTGGCTGGGCACGTTTTGAGCCCCGGTTTCTTCGGCGAGTTCCGGATGCCTTACGGCTATTGCTTTAAGTTTGTTGAGCAGACTTTTGTTTTCGAGGTCGAACTGTTCGCGTTCGGCCTCAAGGCGCCGCACCTGGTTTTCGAGGTCCTTCAGCCGGTCGCTTAACGCCCGTTTTTGCCTGTCGGCACTGAGTTGTTTCTGCTTCAGGTCGGCGCGTTCCTGTGCTACTTGCTCCGATTTTCGCCGTAAATCGTCCATTTCGGCTCTCATGCCGGCCTGTTCCGAGCTCCATCGCTGCTCGCAGCGGTTGTCGGCGTCGGCTCCTATGCGGGCAAGGTAATCCTTTATCCCTTGGTCGAGCCCTTCGAAAATTAGTTTCTGCTGTGTGTCCGCGTCTACGCTGCGGGCAAGAAATTCAGGCAGCGCATCATTGAATACTTTGATGACGTGGCTGAAGATGGCTTCGCGCATATCTTGTGTGACGTATACATCGGATTTGCCCAAAGGTGTTGCGCTTGTGTCTTCAGAGTGTTCCGGAATGCTGTCATATGCAGTGTCGGAGTCCGTTTCGAATATGGAGTCGTCGTTGAAGCCTAAGGCATGACGCAATTTGCGAAAGAATGTCATTGCAATGATGAATTATCGTCTTTTGAACAAGGCCCGTAGCCGGGTTTGAAAACCACGCCTTTGCCGGTGCGGCCGTTAATACATATAGTTGTAGGAGAGTCGAAACGCACTACGCGGATGCGTCCGTCGTCGTAAGCCGCCGGCATGGATTCAAGCAGGCGGTAGTCGTAAATGTCGTCGCCGGAAGAATCAATTGTGAAATATCCCACTCCGAGGCTTGTGAGGTTTTGGAAAAAATGGGTGCCTTGGCTCGGCTCTATGCGGTAGCCGGCGAGGGATGTCTCCACGATAAGGCGCGCGGAGGCTATGTCGGTCCACGCTACCGGGATGCCGAGTGCCGAATCGCTTGAGCCCCAACGTCCGGGGCCGATGAGTATATAGTGCTCTCCTTTCTCGGCAAACCGGTCGTTGAGTTCGCGCAGGGATCGTGCGAGCTCCGGGTTATGGGCTGAATCGAATGTGTCGTGGCGCACATAGACAATGGCACGCACGTTATCGGTAATTCCGTTGCCTAAGGCTGTGCCGCTGCGGAGTATCAGTTGCGATGCCGGTGCGTCCGTTGATGAATCGTCCACGGATTCGCGTTGGTCGATAATAGGGCGTATCTGCAGCCAGTACATCTGTCCGCGTCGTCCGCGGTCGGCGGATGCGGCTTTGAGCGAGCCGGCAAACTCTATCTCCACCGGACGCTGCATGGCTTCCTGTCCTTTGGCAAGCATCACCTCCACGGCCTCTGCCAATGGAAACGCGCCGTCGCGGAGCATGTTGGCGAACGTAATCACTCTGCGGCCACGTCCATTGTCACTGTCGCGCAGCATTCCGTCTGTGGCGTCGTAAGTGCTGGCTGTCAAGCGCAATGCGCCTGTGCCGGCGAACTGCTGCACGGGCAGCGACACGATGTTGAAGCCGTCGTCTGTTGCAAAATCGTCGGCCGACACGGTGGCGCTGCGCAAGGCGAAAAGGCGGCTTTGTGTGTCGCGCAAAGCAAGGTCGAGGGTGGATGTCTGCAAAACGTGTCCGGGATGCCGTGGCGAAAAGCGCAGGCCTTTGCCGCCATCCACGATATATTTGCCGAGCCCTACGGCGACTTGTGCCACTCCGTCCTCTGGCTTTTCGTCGCCGAGCGGATAGTAGTTCAGCGAGCGTCCTACGCCGCTGAAAGCCGGAAAATAATAGTCGCCGTGGTCTTCTCCCACTACTTCCTGTATTATTACAGCCATTTTTTCCTCGTCTATGACATTGCTCGTGGCAGTCATGTAGGTTTTGCTCGCGCGATAGAATACGGAAGCATATACGCCCTTTATGGCGGAGACAAGCATGCGCAGGCGTTCTTCACGCGATGTGCCCAATGGCACCATGTAGGTGGAATACACCCCGGCAAAAGGCTGGTAGTGAGAATCTTCGAGAAGGCTTGATGAGCGTACGGCAAGCGGGCGGCCCACCACGTCGAGCAGTGCGTCGAGGTTGTCGACTATATCCTCCGGAAGTCTGGCAGCGATGAAGGCGCGCAATATCTCGTCGTCCGAGGATGCGGCGCCGAGGGCGATGGGGTACAGTTCGTTGTCGGACATGAACCGGTCGAACACGTCGGTGCACAGAACCACGGTCCTGGGTATGGTCACGCACACGCCATCTATGTCGTCAAACTGAGGGTTGTGTTTTATTATGGAATCCACGAATGCGAGGCCGCGGCCTTTTCCGCCAAGACTGCCTTCTCCGATACGGGCAAAATTGCTGTAATGGTCGAAACGGTCTTTTCTGAAAACTGCCACAACACCCCTGTTTTTCATTCTGCGGTATTTCACTATCAGGTCGAAAAACAACTGCCTTACGGCAGGAGCCTCGTCTATGCTCTCGAAATGATGCTTTCGCACCACATCGGCTATGGGGAAAAGGGCGCGCGAATAAAGCCAACGCGAAATATCATTGTTGCGGGCGTGATGGAACAATGCCTCGGCCGGAATGCTGAACACCGAGCGCTGCATGTCCTTAAGGTCTTGTATCCGCATGATTTCTTCTCCCGTGCCGGGGTCGCGTATTATAAAATCGCCGAATCCGAAGTTGGCCATTATGGCTTTGCCGAGGTCTACCGATAGTTTCTTTGAATTCTTGTCGATGAACACGCCTCCGAAATCGTCCAGTTTAGTGGCGTTGGCAGTCTCGCTGCTCTCCACTATTATTGGCATGTCGGGTTCGCGCCTGCGCAGTTCGCGCGCAAGTTGCAGCCCGGCATCCTGTGTCTTCACGCCTCCGCGGCTGAAGGACACGTCGGTGATAAGGCCGAGCATGCGGCTGCCGTATCGTTCGTATAGCGCCATAGCTTCCTCGTAATCCCTCGCAAGCATCACTTTGGGGCGTCCGCGCATGCGCAGCATCTGTTCGTGCTCGTTGAGGGCCTCTGTGGAAAATAATTGCGATTGTTTGAGCAGGAATTTGTATAGTCTCGGAAGTATTGAAGAATAAAACCGCACGGAATCCTCGACAAGCAGAATCATGCGCACGCCCACCTCGTTTATGTCAAGGTCGGCGTTCATCTTGTCTTCAAGCAGTTTTATTATGGCAAGGAGCAAATCCATGTTGCCCAACCAACTGAACACATAATCTATGCCCGACAGATCCTCACGCTCAAGCCGTGCGCTCACCTCTTTGCTGAAAGGCGTGAGCACAACCATCGGGACATGGGGGTGTGCTTCCTTTATGGCTCTTGCGCCGGCGAGGCTCTCGCTTATGTCGTTGGCAGGCATCACTACAACTATATCGAAAGCCTTGGCGGTCATTGCGTCGGAGGCTTCGGATGCGTTGGACACGCGCACGACACGCGGCGGAGAGCTTAGATTAAGCTTGACATATTCGAAGTAAAGCTGTTCTTCTACGCGGCCGTCCTCCTCCATCATGAAGGCGTCGTAGGGCGATGCTATCAGCAACACATTAAAAATGCGGCGCTGCATCAGATTCTGAAACGCCGTGTCTTTAAGGTACATTTGGCTGAGAGCCTTCTCGTTCATCGTATTTTGGTGTTTGCCTGAAAATATCCGGAATCGAACCCGTTATATGGTATTTCGGATATTTATAGTAACAATACACAAATTTAATCAGAATTATCCGATATACCGAAAAATCGTAGGTGATATTTCCAAAAAAACTTTTTCGTTATTTTTTCGATAAAAAAATCCCGAAATATTTTGTTGTTTCAAAAAAAGGTGGTAACTTTGCACTCGCAATCGAGATTGCAACACATCATTGTCTTGTGGTGTAATGGTAGCACGTCGGATTCTGGTTCCGCCTGTGAGGGTTCGAGTCCTTCCAAGACAACAAGTAATAAACGCCTATTCATTGTTAAGATGGATAGGCGTTTTTATGTGGCTGAAATGTTGATGGTTATGTGAATTTGCAAACGCTCCGACGTATGCCGTGAGCAATGAATTTGCATATCGTCAGGCTACCAAGTCGATACATGACTATTTCTTCCTCAAAGTCCTTGACCAAGTGCGCGAGGGCGTTTATGGCATCTCAGGGTGTGACTGTAACAGACTTAGTTCTTTGGAGGTATTCGAGGTGTCGGTAATCTTCATACTTAAAGTCGCTGATTACCAGAGTTAACATAGCGACAAATAGTAATGCTTCAATAATTATCAGCAATTTATTTGATATTATTTTTCTTATAAGAATATGATTTATAGTCGAATACGCGATGAAGCAAAGTGACGCGAAGAACAGCATTAATGCCCACCCTTCAGGCTTGTTTGCTATACGAATAGAATATGAGATATAATATGTAGGAATAGCCAATGAAGATGTATAAATAGGAGAGTATATAAAGGAGATACTTATGTGGTTTCTTTTCCATGTTTGAAATATAATTTAAAGAAGTTATTTAAAAATGATTGTTAACAGAAGATAGTTTTCGGAGTGTTATTACAACGGCTGTGGCCATAAGTATTTTATTGCTGAATAAGTTGTATCCTCGTAATTCCTGCACAGCCGTCGGAAACATTCAAGCCATGCTAAAGCCTTTTCCGCAACCCATCGCTTCTTTGCGGGAACGAACTTTCCCGAATAATTCGAATGAGTGATATAAACGTCAATACCAAAATTATGTCTGGCTTTCTCAACGAAATCCCCGCGATAGCCCCTGCCGGTATAAATACGAATTATCCAAGGAAAAGCGGAGACCAACTGCCATTTGGGATATTTTTCGGGCAACAGCCCCCACAGGCAACCGCTGGCATCTACATACACAATCACATCGAGTATGAGAAAGAAATCATATTTGCTGCGCCAATTCTCCATGAGGACCGTTCCTTTTATATTATTCTTTTGAGCATCGGTCAAATCTGTCAGATACATATTTTTTTGAGTTTGTTTGTCGCTTTTCTCTTATTTGAAAAAAATATCAAAATTTAAATGCCTGATTTTTCGGCCGATGTTCTTTTTTATTCGCATTTGTTTTTAAACAAGCTCTTATTCCAATTCATTTATGGAGATATTGCCCGTTCGGATTCCAATGCATTATGGATTTGAATGCAAAACTTGGCACAATATAAAAACTGCATTTCATTTGATAGCCATTGAGTACATCAATAACACCAAATGGTGTCGGCATTGGAATATAAGATGGCACCATCATGGGCTCGGAAACAGGGATGCCTGCTTCAACCATTGCTTTTTGGACAGCTGTAGCGCAGTTGTTGTTAAAAAGATTGTATTCTGTTTTTGCTGTTTTAGTAAATCTATTTCTCATTGTTTCGTCTTGTTTGGGTGTTGTAGGTATGTGATAGCCCTCTGAAAAGCCAAAATGATTCATAGATTTATCATCCTGGCTATCATTATTTCTAACATTATATGATGAATCTAAAAATTCTTGAGGTGAATCCCATGAGCCGACAGCAACATCATTGAATTCTCGTCCTCCTGAATGTTTTCCGGACACATAAACATTATTTCCATTTACAGAATAGTATTGCCATTTACCTTCCTCATTCTGAATTAACATGGCAAGATGTTGACTCTTCATGTCGTTTCCATGATTCAAGACAACTATGTCTTTACCGGTTGGGTCAATACAGTTCACAGGATTTCCGCTACTGTATGAATATGGCGACAGATGGGAATACGCATAGCTGCTAAGCGGATAAGACAGTAGCGCGATTAATAATAGATAGAAATATTTCATTTGGACAATATTTTTTCTTGTATATATTTTTGAGCTTCTATGGCTTGCTGTTTTCTTCGTTCTCTGATTTCTTCAGTTTCTTCGGTCATATAAGTTTTGTTAAAACACCGTTTTGTTTCATCCATCAAATGTATCAGATATGTGGCATAATCATCAACGATATTTCCAGTTCTCATGAGATAATCCATAATTATTCGCTCAAGTGATTTGCCACGGATTATCCATGCATTCGGATTTACAGGATAATATTCCAGGGAGCGACTTGCACAATAGTAGGTAAACTCGTCATAGCGTTGGAATTTCTCTTTGTAACCTAATGCTAATTCAGCCATCTGACAAGCAACTGTCTCAATATCATTCAACGGAGTCATATAGGTTCCGACTTGAACAGCCGAATCGCATATTTCAAAATCCTGCTGAATCCACCATGCCGGCTGCATTTGATTTGTAGTCACTTCAAGATTTATCCATTCTTCTGGGGTCAGATTATCTTCGTCTTTATACATGATATAATAATGCCGAGGTGCATGAGCTAATGAAACATCCGCATCTATTTCTTTAGCAAGAATTTTATACAACCAAGGAAGCGAACGGCATTGACCTTTATGAGTTTTTATGAGTTTTGACACAAACTGACTTTCCCATGGCTCATCGTCCATTGAAAAAGTTTCAAAGTCGTATGTATATGGTGTATATCCATTCCCTGAGTATGGACTGAAAAAGTAAGCATTTAGTGCCATCTGCTTTCCTGTCTTGAATGAACTGAGTTTATTTACATCGTAAAATAAGCGAAGATACTTCGTTATCCTGTCGATTTCATCGCAAAAATCGGTTTTGTAGTCCAAATCACTCTCGTAATATGCCCATTCTGCAAAAACTGCTCGTTTTATTGATAGCGTATCTCTACCGGCAAGCATATCCGACATCTCATTAAAAGCAGATACATAGTAATCCTCAGCAATCATTGACTATGTAAGGACTGGCTGAAGTAATGGCAAAAATAGAATATATAGCCATGCTTTTTTCATATTTGCGAAATTAGCTGAAATTAATAGAAAATCAATGTTTTATGGCATGTTTTACAACATAAATCTCAAGATGGAAAATCGAGTGGCATATCAAGACTAACGACTACGGTTGCATGATAATATCGTACGACCGGTTCGGCAAGATACCGCAGTCTCCGGAGGTGCAGGTACGTTCTCAGGCTTTTTTTTGACGCATACTTCGCATTGTCGAAATTGAAACAGTGCGGATGTAATGCTTCAAATACCTCAAATTATTTGAATTGCTATGAAATATGGCTTATCTTTGTGAAATCTTTGTTATGAACCATGGCTTCTAAAATCGAATATAAATCTGTCCGGGATTTCAACGAGCATTTCAGCTTTGAGACTTTGCATCCCCTTGTTTCCATAGGTTGCTATGAAGGTCCGCCCGAAGACGGCGGCGTAGAGACGTATTTCGGCATTTATGCCGTGTTTCTTAAAGAAACGAAAGGGTGCAGGATGCTTTATGGCCTCACGGAGTATGATTTCGACGAAATGACTATCACTGCCGTTGCTCCTGGGCAAAAGGTCACATCTGTGGCCGTACAGTCGGATGTGGTGCCGAAATGGACTGCGCTTGTGTTCCATCCCGAGTTCCTCTCGCGCACATCGTTGGGGAGCAAAATGTCGAAATATGGTTTTTTCGGTTATACCTCCAATGAGGCATTGCATCTTTCGGCCTCCGAAGTCGAAATCATAAAGTCAGTGCTGGCCATTATAAGTCAAGAGATAAACCATGCCATCGACAGGCATTCGCGTGCTATCATAATATCCAACATTGAGGTGCTGTTGGGCTACTGTCAGCGTTTTTATGGGCGTCAGTTCATAACACGGGAGGAGATAAACCATGCCGTAGTAGGAAGATTTGAGGCTGCACTTCATTCCTATCTTGAAAAAGACGCGGAAATCAAGGGTCTGCCTACGGTGGCTTATTTTGCCGATAAATTCAGCCTTTCGCCGGGCTATTTCGGCGAACTTGTGAAGACGGAAACCGGGCGCACTGCTAAGGATTTCATATCGGATAAGGTTCTTGCCTTTGCGTGTGAACTGCTGAGCGATATGTCGCTCTCTGTCTCGCAGGTGGCAATGAAGCTCGGATTTGATTATCCGCAGCATTTCAACCGCTTTTTCAAGCGGCACACAGGCAAGACGCCTAAAGGATTCAGGCTATCTGCCGCCGGCTGATGACTGGTCGGCACTTGCGTCGGTGTTCACGAGTTTTTCAGTCCCGCGCTTCTGTCGTCCCCATTGTATGTTGTAGCTAAGCTGGATGTATGGCATGCGCATGTCGATACGCATGTGCTGTTCGTTGGTGTTCCACTTGCTCAGCATTTTCGAGCCTTGGTTGTATTTTCCGAACGGCATTATCATTCCGGCTCCGAACTGCCAGGACTGGAAACTCATGCGCAGAGAGTGGTTGCTGTTTATGCCGTAAGTGACAGTGGCCTGCGGACGCAGGTTCCAGGAGTCGTTGCCGCGGTCTGTTTCTTTGAAATGGAACGAGGTGTATTGGGTGCCGAGCCCTGCCGTCATGGTCACTTTGTTGATGCGGTGGAAATATTCGGCAAAGAAATACAGTTTGTCCTGACGCTGATGGGAAACTATCGGTAGACATATCTGTTTAAAAAGTGTCAGTGAATGATTCGGCAAAAGTAGCTGAAAATTTCATGATTTTTTGTTACTTTTGTGGCACTCAGCAAACGAAGAAATGAAAACAGCGCTTATAACAGGAGTTACCGGCCAGGATGGTTCCTATCTTGCCGAGTTTCTAATTGATAAAGGCTACGATGTGCACGGCACTATACGCCGTTCGTCGGTAGATTTCCGCGAACGAATAACCCATCTTGAGGGGCACAGGAATTTCCATCTGCATTATGCGGACCTCGGCGACTCGATGTCGGTGATGCAGGTGGTGAACAAGGTTCGTCCCGACGAGATTTACAACCTCGCGGCGCAGAGCCATGTGCAGGTATCGTTCGACAGTCCGGAGTTCACAGCGGATGTCGACGCTATCGGAGTGTTGCGTATCCTTGAGGCCGTCCGCCTCTGCGGCCTCGGAGAGACATGCCGCATATATCAGGCTTCCACATCCGAACTGTATGGAAAGGTGGAAGAAGTGCCGCAGAATGAAAACACGCCATTCCACCCCTACAGCCCGTATGCTGTGGCCAAGCTGTATGGCTTTTGGATAGTGAAAGAGTATCGTGAAGCATACGGCATGTTCTGCTGCTCGGGAATTTTGTTCAACCACGAGTCCGAGCGACGTGGCGAGACGTTCGTCACCCGCAAAATCACCCTTGCCGCAGCACGTATAGCCCAAGGCAAGCAGGACAAATTGTATCTCGGCAATCTTTCGAGCATGCGTGACTGGGGATATGCCAAAGACTATGTGGAATGCATGTGGCTCATACTCCAGCATGAGCGACCCGAGGATTTTGTAATCGCCACAGGAGAGCAACACTCCGTGCGTGAATTCGCCACGCTCGCTTTCCGCAATGTTGGCATCGACATAGAATGGCAGGGCAGCGGTGCCGACGAAAAAGGCATAGACAAAGCCACGGGGAGCGTCCTTGTGGAAGTATCGCCCGATTTCTACAGGCCGACCGATGTCGTGAACTTGTGGGGCGACCCCACCAAAGCGCGTGCCGAGCTGCATTGGAATCCGCAGAAAACCACGTTCGAGCAGCTTGTAAAGATAATGACAGACGCCGATATGGCAAAAGTGGCTGTAGAGAGGGCAGGGGAAAGCGTGCGCACCAATCTTGCCGAATATCTTGAAAAAGGCATAGTGAAATGATGGATAAGGATGCTAAGATATATGTGGCCGGCCATCGCGGAATGGTTGGCTCTGCCATCGTGCGTGAGTTGCGCAGGCAGGGCTATGGCAACATCGTGACCCGTACCCATAAGGAACTGGATCTTATAAGCCAGGAGGCTGTGAACGGATTTTTTGCCGACGAGAAGCCCGAGTATGTGTTTCTCGCTGCAGCAAAGGTGGGCGGCATTGTGGCCAACCAGTCGGCTCTTGCCGATTTCATGTACGACAACATGATGCTCGAAATGAACGTAATCCATGCTGCATGGAAACATGGGGTGAAGAAACTTGAGTTTCTCGGCTCGTCGTGCATCTATCCGCGCATGGCGCCTCAGCCCATGCCGGAATCGTGCCTGCTCACATCGTCGCTTGAAGCCACCAACGAGGCTTATGCGCTTGCCAAAATATCCGGCCTGAAGTACTGCGAATATCTCAACCGGCAGTATGGGACGGATTATATATCGGTGATGCCGACGAATCTTTACGGCCCTAACGACAATTATCATCCCGAGCATTCGCATGTACTTCCCGCTTTGATCCGGCGCTTTCATGAGGCCAAGGAATCGGGACTTGATGAAGTGACATGCTGGGGCGACGGCAGTCCGCTCCGTGAATTCCTTTACGTCGACGACCTTGCGAACCTCTGCGTTTTCCTGATGAACAACTATTCAGGCAATGAAACTGTGAATGCTGGTACGGGTAAGGAACTCAGCATACGTGAGCTTACGGAGATGGTGGCCGGCATCGTGGGCTATCATGGCCGAATCCTGTGGGATACCTCACGGCCTAACGGTACGCCTCGCAAATTGCTGGATGTGTCCAAGGCAACGGCTTTGGGGTGGACTTACAGCACCGAACTTCCGGAAGGCATACGTCTTGCCTACGACGATTTTCTATCCAACCCCATGCGTGCCGAGCGGTAGTTTCGACGCACGATAAAGTTTAGGCGCCCGACACATACAATAAAATGTGTCGGGCGCCAAGGTTTTATATGTTCCACGGGCTACATGGATTGTTCCACGTTCCACACGAAGGCACGCAGCCCCAGTTTGGGACGTTCTGCATCAAGCGCACGCAGGCGTTCAAGCAGCGGAGCCACGCGCTCGTCGGGCACTACGGTGAGTATGGCCGACGCCATAGAGGGCCACGCATGCGAGCCGTAGTGCGGCTCGCCGTCGACGCTTCCGCGTCCCTCTACAGTGTTCCACGATGTGAAACCGCGACAACTGCTGCGGTCGAGTATGTCGATTATGCGCTCGCGGTGAGCCTGGTCGAATGCTATGAATACGGTTTTCATTTTTTGCAGTTAGGATTTTTGTGAACGCAGTTTCTTTCGCTTGTTGCGCACGCCGTTGTAAGCGAATACACAATAGAGCATGGGCACGAACAGTAGCGTGAGGATGGTGGACACTGTGAGGCCGCCGATAACCGCAGTGCCCATGGGGCGCCACATTTCGGCTCCCTGTCCTGTTCCGATGGCCATGGGCACCATACCGAGTATGGTGGTCAGTGTCGTCATCACCACAGGACGCAGACGGGATTCGCCGCCGAGGATTACCGCACGTCGAATGCTCATTCCACGCTCGCGGTTGAGCGTGATGTAGTCTATGAGCACGATACCGTTCTTCACCACGATGCCTATAAGCATGATGGCTCCAATCATACTCATGACGTTGAGGTTGTGCCCCGTAATCCAAAGTATGATGAACACTCCGGAGAATGCGAACAGCAGCGATGTCATGATGATGGCGGGGTAGGTGTAGCTTTCGAACTGTGCGGCCATGACGATGTAGACAAGAATCACGATAAGTATTGCCAGCGTAAGCAGGTCGCGGAACGAGTCCTGCTGGTCTTCATAGCTTCCGCTCAGCGAGATGGACACTCCCTGTGGTATGTCCATCTTGTCGAGTTCGCGCTGGGATGCTTCTACGATCCGGCTCATCGGCACACCTTGCACGGTGGTTTTCACGGTGACGATGCGCTCGCGGTCTTTTCGCTCGATAGTGGGCGGTGTGGCGCGTTCCACTACCGTGCCCACGTCGCTCAGGCGCACGCCCTTGCCGGCGGAGTTGTAGATGAGTATGTTCTCGATGTCTTCGATGGACTGGCGGTGTGCCGGGTCGTACATCACCTTGATGTCATATTCTTCGCCGTCTTCGCGGAAACGCGAAGCGGTGGAGCCGTTGATGCGGTTGCGCAGATATGTGGCTGCTGTCTGGAGGTTGAGACCGTAAATGGCCAGTTTCTCGCGGTCGAAGTCGACTTGGTATTCCGGCTGATAGTCAGAGCGCGATATGAATACGTCGGCTGTGCCGGGTATGTTCTCAAGCACCGTCTTGAGACGCTGTGCCATGGTGTCGGTGAGGGCGAAGTCGTAGCCGTAGATTTCGTAGTCGATGGTCGACTGGCCGCCCATGCCTGCGCCGCCGCCCACCTGCACCTGCGCTTTCTTGTACTGCGGGTAGTCGCGGAGGTCGCGTCGCATCTCGCCCGCTATCTCAATGATGCCGCGTTCGCGCTCTCCCGGGTCGGAGAGGCGAATGTTCATGGAAATGATGTGCGGGCCGTTGTCGCGCAGGGAGGCGAACGTGTTGTCGCTGTCGGCTGAGCCTGTGGTGTAGTTTATCACGGAGATTTCCGGATATTTTTCGCGCCATTCTTTTACGAGCTTGGATGTCAGCTCCTGTGCTATTTCCACCCGTGTGCCGATGGGCAGTTCGAGGTTCACGCTGAGACGTCCGTCGTCGGCTGTGGGGAAGAACTCGGTGCCTACATGTTTAAGCAGGACGAGGGAGCTGAAAAATACGGCGAGGCTGACAACAGCGGTTATGAGTTTGTGCGAAACCACCCATGTGAGCAGGCGTCCGTAGCCTCGGTCGAAAGCGTCGAGCCCGCGGTTGACGGGTGTGAACAGCAGTTTGTATACGCGGCCGTGCTTTGTGTCGCGGCGGAGCAGAAGGCTGCACAGCATGGGGGTGAGCGACAGTGCGCACACGGTGGATATAATCATCATGATGGTCACCATCCATCCGAGCTGGCGGAACAGCACGCCGGTCATGCCCGTCACAAGCGTGAGCGGGAAGAACACGGCGATGAGCGTAAGGGTCGACGCCACTACGCTTATGGCCACCTCATTGGTGCCGTGCACGGCTGCCTGTTTCGGATCGGAACCACGTTCGATATGGGTAGTCACATTCTCAAGCACCACAATGGCGTCGTCCACCACCATGCCTATCGAAATGGACAGAGCCGATAGCGAAACGATGTTGAGCGAGTTGCCCGTGACAGCGAGGTATATGAATGAGGCTATGAGCGATATGGGTATGGTGATGGTGATGATGAGCGTGGCTCTCCATCGGCCGAGGAAGAAAAACACCACAATGATGACAAACAGCAGGGCGTACATCACGGTTTCCACCAGCGAAGCGATGGTGTTGCGGATGTTGTCGGACGTGTCTACTATTATGCCGAGTTTTACATCGGACGGCAGACGCTTCTGAATCGACGGCAGCATTTCCAACACTTTGTTGGAAATTTCTACGGAATTGGCGCCGCTTTGTTTCTGAATGATTATCATGGCGCCTTTCTCGCCGTCGTTGTAGGTCTGTTGGGCGCGTTCTTCAAGCGAGTCGTCGATGCGTGCGACGTCGCGCAGGTATATGTTCCGCCCGTCGCGCGAGCCCACGACTATCCCGGCCATCTGGTCGGAAGATGTGAACTCTCCTTGTACACGCAATGAATATGTGTCAGAGCCTATGTCGAACGATCCGCCGGGGATGTTGCGGTTTTCGGCAGCCACTACCTGCGAAATCTGCTCTATGGTGAGTCCGTAAGCCTCAAGGCGTGCTGGGTCGGCGTAGATATGAATCTCGCGCTTGGGCGCTCCGGATATGCTCACGGAACCCACGCCGTTGATGCGTGCGAGAGGGTTTGCCACGGCCTCGTCAAGGATTTTGTACAGGCCAGGCATGCTTTCAGAAGCCCGCACGGAGAGCATAACTATGGGAATCATGTCCGACGAGAATTTGAAAATAGTGGGATTTTCTGCATCGTCGGGTAGCGCTGAGGATACGAGGTCAAGTTTGTCGCGCACGTCGTTGGTGAGCACGTCGATGTCTTTGCCGTATTCGAATTCCAGCGTTATCACCGAGATGCCCTCGCGGCTTTTGGATGTGATGTGCTTCAGGTCGTTGACGGAGTTGAGCACGTTTTCAAGCGGGCGTGTGACATTCTGTTCTATGTCCTGCGCGCTTGCGCCCTGATAGCTTGTCATTACCATCAGCGTGTTGGTCTCCACATCCGGATAAAGGTCGATGGGGAGTGTATTGAGCGAGAAGATGCCGAGGATGACTACCGCCACGAAACACAGCGTGGTCATAATCGGACGCTTCACGGCGTTGCCGTATAGACTCATATCGTTATATGTTTATACTTTAATGTCATATATTTTAAATACCGGGTTCCGGCTTATTGCATCACTTCCACAGCGGCTCCGTCGGCAAGTCGCGATTGGCCTGAAATCACCACGGTGTCTCCGTCGGCGATACCGTCGATAAGCTCGTAGGCGTCGTCAAGGCGTCGTCCGAGTTCCACGCGGTTGTAGCTGACGGTGTTGCCGTGCAGAACGTACACATAGCGGTTGCCACTGCCGGTCTGCTTCACTACCGCGCGGTCGGGCACTACGACGCGGCTTATGGAACCATGGTCAATTTCCACGCGGGCAAACATTCCCGGACGAAGACGTTCTCCGGGATTCTTTATTTGAATCTCTGCCTCGAACGTGCGCGTCGTGGGGTCGATGGAAGGGTATACACGTGCGACTGTACCTTCAAACGATTCTCCGGGGAGGGCGTCGAAACGAATCGCCACGTTCATGCCTTTGTGTATTTTTGTGAGGTCGCTTTCGGAGGCGTTGATTATCACTTTCACTACCGGCGAAAGTTGTCCTATGGTAAGAATGGGCTGCGCGCCGCTCATGTCGCCGGGGTCATAGTTTCGTGCGGTCACTACGCCGCTTACGGGCGATACCAGCATGGTGTTCTCCCGCGCGTTGTCGTATTGTGTACGGGCGGCGTCGAACTGCGCCTTCAGCTGGTCTACGGCCTGCTGTGTGCCGGCGCCTATTTCAAGCAGCGTCACGGCGCGCTTGTATTCGCGTTCGATCTGGTCGAGGTTTATCTTTAGCTGGTCAAGGTTGGCGTGGTCAAGGGTCACAAGTGTCTGCCCGCGGCGCACGGCGTCGCCGACTTCTACGGCTATTGTCTTGATGCGGTTTGCCGTTGCGGGCGAGATGTTGTTGACATTGTAGGCTTCTACATTGGCAGTGTACTCTTTTGTCTGCGGCACTTCGCGCATTTGTGCGAGGGAGACTTCTACGCGTGGCAGTTCTTCTGTTTCTGCAACGGCGGCATTTTTGTCGGCGCCGCTACAGGCACTGAATGCCACGCATGCGCCTGCAAGCAGGCAAAAGTGGATGGATGAACGGAACATATGCTTTGTTTATTTATTTTCGGTAAGTGTGTAAGACTCGAGCGGAGCGGTGCCACGCAGCAATTCGAGCTGGCTGTTGGCCACGAGATAGTTGTAGATGCTTTGGTAATAGGCGAGGCGTGAGCGTGTGAGGGCGAGTTCGCTGTCGCGCAGGTCGAGATAGCTTGCGGCGCCGATGGCAAAGGAGCGCTCCATGATGTCGTGGGCGCGCTCGGCTTCTGCCACGCTTTCGGATGTCGATGTGATCTGTCGCACGTTCTGGCGTATGTTGTCGATAGCAAGGTCGACCTGCATCGACACGCTGCGCTCGATGTTCTCCCGCTGGAGCTCCGACTCCAGCAGCTGTACCTTCGCCTGGCGCTGCCTGCTCAGGCGCGCGCCTCCGGTGAAAATCGGCATCGAAAGTGACAGGCCGAAAGTAGAGGAGTTGCTCCATCGGAAATTTTTGAACGGCGAGCCGTTGCTGTTGGAGTTCCAGTAGTAATTGATACTTGCCGAAATGGTGGGGAACCATGCCATGCGCTGCACGTCAAGAGCGTCGCGAAGCATCCGTGTCTGCAATGTGTTTTGGACGAGTGTGCTGTTCTGTGAATAATCGCGTTCGAGCAGCATTGCTTCGTCAAACATGTTTTTCTCGTAATCGGAAAGGCGGCCCGATACTTCTATGGGAGTGGAGGCGTCGAGTCCCATGAGGACAAGAAGTTGCAGGCGCGCCTGCTTGATGGCTATGTCGGCCTGCATGAGTTCCGGCTCGATGTTTTTCATCGCTACGGATGTGCGCAGCACGTCGTAGTCCGATGCGGCTCCGGCTTCGAATTGCTTTCGATATGTCTCATGCGTAAGTGCGGCCATGTCGTAGCTTTCCTGTACTACCGCGCGGGAGTCGGTGGCAAGCATTAGCGTGTAGTAAGCATCTTTCACCTGGTTTACGAGGTCGAGACGCGAGGCGCGTGCCTGTTCGACAGACTGCAGTATCTGGCTGTCGCTAAGTTTCATGGATTTCCACAGCTGTGGGGCGATTAAAGGCACGGCTGCCGAGAATCCTATCTGATAGCTGTTGTCAAGGCCCATTTTTATGCCGTTTTCGTTGCCTGCGCCTTTGCGGGTCTGTGTCTCGGAATTGCTGTCTTCGTCATCGGAGCCTCCGGCGCCACCACCGAAGCCGTCCATATTCATATACATGACTTGTTTTGCAAGCATGCGCGAATAGTTGGCTCCCAGATTCACCTGAGGCAGCAATTGCGACAATGTTTCGCCACGGGAATAGTCGACGCGTTTGATTTCCATGTCGGCCACTTGTATTGTCGGGTTCTCGCTCAGTGCTATGGCTATACACTGGTCGAGTGTCAGTGCCGTCTGTGCGCCGGCTGAAAAAGCCAGACTGAGGGCGGCAGCAAGAAAAATCTTACGGAACATGTTTATGAATAGCGATAATGTGTAATGAAATGCAGCCATGCGGAATGTTCCGCTTTGACTCTTTGCAGTGCAAAATTGCAAAAAAAATGTCTTAAAACACTGCGGTGCAATATATTCTAACATATTTTAATATAATATGGTAGTATGTTGTCCGCAATGTCTACAATGTTGGAAAAAATATCCATGGAAATATTATGGCCGTACATTGTAAAAAAGAAAACCAGGCGGCATCGGAAGATGTCGCCTGGTTCAATGTCTGAAGCCGGAAATTTATTTCACGGCATCGTTGAGCTCGCTGCCGGCTTTGAATTTGACGGCTTTGCGTGCGGCGATAGTGATGGTTTCTTTTGTGCGGGGGTTGATGCCTGTGCGTTCGCCTTTCTCGCTTACAGAGAAAGTGCCGAATCCTACGAGGGCTACTTTGTCGTTAGCGGCGAGGGCCTCGGCGATGGCTGCGGTGGTTGCGTCGAGGGCTGCCTTGGCGTCGGCCTTGGTCAGGTTGGCTTTCTCGGCGATAGCGTTGATGAGCTCAGTCTTGTTCATAAGGAAATTAGTTATTGGTGTTTTTATTGCGCAAATATACTCATAAAACTCTACATCGAGTATATTTTTGTTAAAAAAATCACAAAAAAATTATTTTTTTTCTGCTTGTGCGGCTTTTATACCCCCGTTAGCCTGTTTTTTTAGTAATTTTGCGTATTGAAGTAAGTATTATATTTATAATTATGAGTTTCTTTTCGGGATTTATACAGAGGTTGCCGCCTGTGACAAAGAACCTTGCAGGCGTGTGCATCCTCGTGTGGGCTGTGATGGCACTGTTCCCCGGTGTGGACCGCGCTCTTACCCGCTGGTGCGCGATGTACTTTTTTTCTTCGCCGGGTTATGAACCTATGCAGTTGTTTTCTTATATGTTTCTGCATAGCGGTTTTACCCATCTGTTTTTCAATATGTTCGCCCTGCTTATGTTCGGCGAGGTGATAGAGCGCGCATTGGGCTCGTACCGTTTTCTTTTCTATTATCTTGCCTGCGGCATAGGTGCGGGTCTCATCCAGGAAGGTGTAAGTGCGGTATTCGTATATAAATATGCGTCTATGTTGCCCGCCGACGCTTATGCGGAGATTTGCCGCACAGGATGGACGCTGATGCATCAGGGGCTTACTTTTGCCGACCCTACGTCAGCCACGCTCAATGCGCTTGTAAACACCCCGCTTGTGGGAGCGTCGGGAGCAATTTATGGCATATTGCTTGCTTTCGGCATGCTGTTCCCCAACCAGCCGGTATACATATGGTTCATACCCGTGCCTGTCAAGGCCAAATGGCTTGTTGTGGGCTATGTGGTGCTGGAACTTTTCTATGGCCTTGGAGGAATAGCCGACAATGTGGCGCATTTTGCCCATCTCGGAGGCATGCTCGTAGGATTCATCATGATTCTTTATTGGAAGAAAAAGGGGACATTCAATGGCCATTGGTTCTTTTGACATGCGTTCTATCCCGGCGGCGCTGCGTTCCAATACGCTGTATGCGCTTATAGCAGCCAATGTGTCTGTGTTTGTTGCCGTGGCTGTTTTCGGGATATTCGACGGCGGCCGTATGCTTGCATGGCTTGTGTTGCCGTCGTGGCTGCCGTCGATGCTCAGGCAGCCATGGAGCGTTTTGAGCTACATGTTCGTGCAGACGGACGTGCTGCATCTGCTGTTCAACATGCTTTGGCTTTATTGCTTCGGAAGCATACTTCTGCATGTCAATGGCGGCCGTGCGCTTGTCCGTGTCTATGTGGCAGGAGGAGTGGCGGGAGCGGCAGTGTTTGCCGTTTCCCATGCTGTTTATCCGGCCATGGGGGCGGCCTCGCTCATGGGGTCGTCGGCGTCGGTTCTTGCCGTGGCGGTGGCGGTGGCTTTTGATGCGCCCGATATGAAACTGAATCTGTGGCCGGTCGGTCCGGTCAAAATTAAGTGGATAGTGGCTGCAATGGTGCTGCTGTTCTGCGTGGGATTCACGGGCAGTGTTTCAAGCACCATGGCGCATACGGGCGGCGCCGTGTGTGGCGCCGTTCTTGGATTTGCAAGGCGGCGAGCGTGGCATTGGCGTAGCAACCGTGGCTCTGCCCCGGCCGATTTACGTGCAGAACTTGACGAACTTCTCGACAAAGTGAAGCAGTCGGGCTACGATGCTCTTTCCGGGCATGACAAACGACGTCTTTTTGAACTTTCACACAAGATAAAGCAATGAGTGGCACATCTATTTCCGTGTGGCGTAGGTATGCCAACGCAATGGTGCTGTTGCTCAATGTAATCGTGGGGACGGCACTGGTGGTTACGGCCTATTCGGGATACGAATCCCCTGTGGATACCCCCATTATGGGAGTGATTATCCTGTCTTTTCCCGCGTGGCTGGCTCTTTCGGTGTTTCTGCTTGTGGCGGACATGATATGGTGGCACAAGACGGCATTGGTTCCGGTGGCAGCTATATTAGCTTCGTGGCCTACGGTGTGGGCTTCGTGCCCGCTGAATATAGGCGGCGGAATACCTCACGGTACTCCGTCCGAGCGCGTGTTCACGCTGCTTACATACAATGTCAACAACCTGCGAGATGTCAAAGACAACTACCCCGGCGGCGTAAATCCAATATTAAGCGAAATACTGCGCATCGATGCCGACATTGCCTGCGTGCAGGAACTTAAGATATTGGAATGCAACCGGGATTTTGCTATCACGCAGGCGCAGATAGACAGTTTGCATGCGCGCTATCCTTTCGTGACCCTCAATGGCCATGCCATGGCCATATTTTCAAAATATCCCGTCACGCCGCTCCATCTTGAAAAACCTAAGCGCGAGCGCGATAATTTTGCCGACATCAGCGGCTATGTGGCCGAAGTGGAGGGACACAGGCTTGCCATATTCAGCGTGCACATGCAGTCGTTCCGTCTCACGCGCGAGGACAAAGCCGCATACAGAGACCTCACACGTCTGCGCTCCGACGAAAGCATAGACGATTTGCGCAATACGCTGCTCTACAAACTCGAACTCGCGGCCATGCGCCGTGCCGTGCAGGCGTCGGACCTTTGCCGCTACATCGAGTATTATGGCGGCGAGAATGTGGTGGTGTGCGGCGATTTCAACGATGTGCCCGGGTGCTATACTCTCCATATGCTTGCCGACCAGGGGCTGAAAGAGGTGTGGCCCGAAGTGGCTTTCGGTCCTACGCACACCTACAACGACAACCGTTTCTTTTTCCGTATCGACCATGTGCTTTGGAAGGGCGCTTTCCGCCCGGCCGGCATAAAGCGCGGCGACCTTAAGGGCTCCGACCATTATCCGTTGCTCACAACTTTCGTGTGGGACGAGGATGACGTTAAGAACCAATAACAACACATTAATAATATAGTTGCCAATGAAACACAGTCTCACAACCGCCTTGTTGGCTACGGCACTCGCCGTGGGCACAAGCTGTACACAACAGAAAATGCACGATAATCCGTTCCTTGCGGAGTACGACACGCCTTACGGCATCCCTCCGTTCGACCAAATCGCTTATGAGGACTATCTGCCTGCATTGCAGGCCGGAATCGAACAGCAGAACGAGGAAATCAAAGCCATAACCGAAAATGACTCCACGCCTACGTTCGACAACACTATCCTTGCCCTTGACCGCACCGGTGCCATACTGGAGCGTGTGGTGCCGGTATTCGCGGCGCTTGAAGAAAGCAATTCATCGCCCGAGATGATGGAAATCGCCGAACAGTTCTATCCCCTTTACCAGGCGCATTCCGACGAGATGATGATGAACGACAAGCTTTTCGGCCGCGTGAAATATCTTTACGACCATCGCGACAGCCTCGGCCTTGCTTCCGACCAGCTTCTCGCCGTGGAGAAAATGTATAAGGATTTCACCCGCAACGGCGCTCTGCTTGCCGATGCCGATAAAGAACAGCTCAAAGCTATAAATTCGGAGCTTGCAGACCTGTATCTGAAATTCAACAAAAACCTGCTGAATGCCACCAATGCCTTCTCTGTAGTCATAGACAAGGAAGAAGACCTGGCCGGACTGCCCGAGAGCACCATAGCCGTAGCGGCCGAGGAAGCGGAAAAGCGCGGCGAAAAGGGAAAATGGGTGTTCACACTCCACGCTCCCAGCCGCTTGCCCGTGCTGCAGTTCGCCCAAAACCGCGATCTGCGCCGCCGCATCTATGAAGGCTATACGACGCAGGCCACCGACGGCGAGAACAACAACCTGCCCGTAATCAACAAAATCCTCCAGGCCCGTGCCAAAAAAGCCAAACTTCTCGGCTTCAAGGATTACGGTTCTTATATGACCGACAATGTGATGGCCGGCAGCGTAGATGCCGCTGAGTCGCTGCTAATGCAGATATGGACTCCTGCCGTTGCAAAAGTCAAGGAAGAAGTGGCAGAAATGCAGGCTGTGGCCGATGAGGAAGGAGCCGGAGTGAAAATTGAGCCTTACGACTATTACTACTATGCCGAAAAGGTGCGTCAGAAGAAATATGATTTCGACGAATCGCAGGTGAGCGCGTATTTCGCGGCCGACAGCGTGCGCAACGGTATTTTCGCCATGGCTGAGCGCCTCTACGGTATCAAGTTCACGGAGATGACCGATGCTCCCAAATATTACGATGAAGTGAACGTATACGACGTTACCGACGCCGAAACCGGCGAACACGTAGCCGTGTTCATGACCGACTACTTTACCCGCGCGAGCAAGCGCCAGGGTGCGTGGATGAGCGAGTTCAAGGGTTCGTGGACCGAACCTGACGGCACGTCGTCGCGCCCTGTGGTGTTCAATGTCGGCAATTTCACGCGTCCCACCGCCGAACTGCCTTCGCTGCTCACTCTTGACGAAGTGGAAACCATGTTCCATGAATTCGGCCATGGTCTGCACGGCATGCTCACTCGCGCACGCTATAAGATGCAGGCCGGCACGAACGTGGACCGCGACTTCGTAGAGCTTCCCTCGCAGATTCACGAGCATTGGGCCATGGAGCCGGAACTCCTGCGCACATATGCCCGTCACTATAAGACCGGCGAGGTGATACCTGACGAACTGATAGAGAAGCTCCAGGCTGCATCCACACACAATCAGGGCTTTGCCACTGCCGAGCTGGCCGGTGCTGCCCTGCTCGACCTCCAGTACGGCAAACTTAACCCCGATGCAGATATCGACGTGCTCGAATTTGAAAAGCAGGTTGCAGACAAACTCGGCATGCCTGCCGAACTCACCTTCCGCTATCGTTCGCCTTATTTCAAGCACATATTCGGAAGCGATGGCTACGCATCGGGCTATTACACCTACCTTTGGGCTGAGGTGCTTGATTCCGACGGCTTTGAATTGTTCAAAGAAAAGGGCATCTTCGATCCCGAAACCGCCCGCTCTTTCAAGACGAATATCCTTGAAGCCGGCGGCAGCGCCGATCCCATGGAACTGTACGTGCGCTTCCGCGGCCATAAGCCCAGCGTCGACGCATTGCTCCGAAACCGCGGCCTTGTGAAGTAAGAATCCGAATCTTAGATACCTGTAAGTAATCCCCTGTCAAGTGCATAAGCCTGGCAGGGGATTCTGTGTAATATGGTTATGTGTCATTTGTGTGATGAGATTTTTACAAAGGTAGTGAAAATCTCGCAAACGGGTGCGGACTTAAGCCATTTTTGTCAAAGCACGCCGATGCCGGCGAGGAAGACGATGAGGATGCAGGGTGGGGCGACGTAGCGCATGCAGAAGATGAGTATCCGAAGGAATATGCGGCCGCCGCGGGAGGTGGCGTCGAGTTCGCCTTTGAGCACCGCATGGTTGAGGCGCCACCCTGCGAAGATGGATATGAGCATGCCGCCTAAGGGCAGAAGCACGTTGGACGACACGTAGTCGAAAAGGTTGAAAAGCGTCATGCCGAACACGCGCACTCCTCCGAGGCAGCCGAACGACAGCGCGCACAGGGTTCCGAACGCCATGGCGATGCCAATGTTGAGACGTGTTGCATTGCGGCGCTTCATTCCGAGGTCGTCGCACATGCAGGCTATGGAAATTTCGCTCATTGAAATTGTGCTTGTGAGCGATGCAAGAAACAGCAACAGGAAAAAAAGTGTGCTCCACAAGGCTCCGAGGGGCATTTCGGCGAAAATGGCCGGCAGCACTTCAAACACGAGCTTCGGACCGGCTGCGGGCTCCTTTCCGTAGGTGAAAACTGCGGGGAATATTATGACGCCGGCCATGATGGCTACGAAGCTGTCGAGCGACGCAGTAAGGAAAGCGGTCTTCATCAGTGGCGTGCGGCGCGAGAAATAGCTTGCGTAGGTGATGAGGCATCCCAGCCCGAGACTTAGCGAGAAAAAGGCCTGTCCCATGGCGCTGAGTACGGATTTCGGGGTGAGTTGCGAAAAATCCGGTCGGAAAAGGAAGGAAAGTCCTTTTCCTGCATCAGGCATGAACAGAGAGTTGATGCAGAATGCTATGAGGATTATGAACAGCAGCGGCATCAGTATGTTGCTGACTTTTTCTATGCCTTTTTCCACGCCGCGGGCGAGGATGGCGTAGTTGCACAGCAGGAACAGGAGCGTCCACATGACGGGGCGCCAGTTGCTTGAGGCGAAGGTGTCGAATCTGTCGTGGAGCGCGGTGGCCGACCGGATGCCGCAGAAGTCGGTCAGGGATCGGTAGATGTATTCCATGGTCCATCCGGCCACTACGGAATAGAAACTCAGAATCAGGATGGAGGCCGTGATGCCTATGTAGCCCACAAGACTCCATGCGCTTCCCGGGGCAAGGCGGCGGAATGCGGAGCGCACGTTGGAGCCGGTGTGCCTTCCGATTACGAACTCTGCGCACATCACCGGCACGCCGATTACGAATACAAAAAACAGGTTGAGCAGCAGGAAGGCTCCTCCGCCGTTGACTCCGGCCTCATAAGGAAAACGCCAGATGTTGCCCAGCCCTACGGCCGAGCCTACCGTTACGGCCACTACTCCCAGACGGGTGGCGAATTGTGCTCTGTTGTTCTGCTGCATTTATTCGTTTGGAAATTCTGTCATTTCGTGCAGTGCTTTGATGTCCCTATCATGTTCTTCATCGCTCTCGCCGTCTTCCCGCCGGCTTATGTACTGGTCGTAGTAGGCGAGCAGCAGCGTGGTCAGCGGCAGGGCTATGATGAAGCCCACGAAGCCGAGCAGTGTGCCCCAGACCGAGATGGACAACAGTATGATGGCCGGATTGAGCCCCATGGCTTTGCCCATTATTTTCGGCGTGAGAATGAAGTCCTGGATGCATTGCACCACTATGTATACAACAATGCATTGTCCCCATATGTTCCAGAATTCCACGTTGGAGTCCATGGAGTAGACAACGCAGAGCAGTGTGGTGGGTATTATAGATATGAGTTGCAGATAGGGCACCATGTTCAACAGCCCGATGAACATTCCGAGCACGATGGCCAGCGGCATGCCGATTATGGCAAATCCGATGCTGAACAGGATGCCGACGCAGAGCGCCACGAGAGCCTGACCGCGGAAATAGTGGTTCATGCTGTCTTTGACGTCGCTTGCCACGGCAAACACTATGGCGCGGCGCTTCGGGGGCACCATACGGCGGAAGCCGCGGAGCAGACGTTCGTAGTCGAGCATTATGAACACTACGTACAGCACTACTAAAAACCAGTTGAACACGGCCATGACGAGACTGAATCCGCCGGCCAGCAACTCGGTGAAGCCTGTGGCTATGTCGTGCCAGTCCTGGCGGGTGAGGCGTGAGGCTATGTCGCGGAAGTCGATTTCGCTGCGCAGGAAGTCGTGCACGCCGGCGGGAATGAATGGTATGCTGGCCGAGCCGGAGGCATAGTGGTTTATGAGAACGGCCATCTGTCTTGCTTCGTCTGCGATGCCAGGCATGAATATCACTCCGAGCGCGACTAATAAGAGCAATGTCTCGAAAAGTGTCACGAAAATAGGCAAAAGGCGTGTCTTCACTCTGAGCAGCAGCCGGTTGTACTGGACGAAAGGCTCCAGCATGTAAGCTATCAGCCATGCCACAAGAAAAGGCAGGAGCACGGCACGCAGGGTGTTGACAAGCCATATGGCCAATATGAGGGCGGCTGCGGAGATGAGCAGCCGCACCACCCGGTCGAATGTGTACGGACGCTGCTCTTGCGACGTATTGTTTGGCATTTGTGTAAAATTGTATTGAAAATGTTGGGCAAAGTTAGCAATAAATCATTAATTTTGCAGTTTAGTTGAACGTAATAAACCATAATAATCATAAGTAATGACAGCAAAAACTCAACAACTGCTCAACGACAAGGCTTGGGCACGCTGGCTGGCCCTTGTGCTTATAGCCTCGATGATGTTCTTCGCCTACATGTTTGTCGACGTGATGTCGCCGCTAAAGTCGCTTCTTGAAGACAAGTTGCATTGGAACAGCGCCTCGTTCGGCACCTATGCGGCGTCGGAGTATTTCCTTAACGTATTCTTTTTCTTCCTGATTTTTGCAGGAATCATTCTGGACAAGACCGGAATCCGTTTTACTGGTCTGCTGTCGGCATCGCTTATGGTGATTGGTGCGGCGATAAAGCTTGTAGGCATCAGCGAATGGTTCCAGGCCACTGCGATGTGCGGATGGCTCGACAGCTGGTGGGTGTCTTTTCCCGGCAGTGCGAAGATGGCTTCGCTCGGTTTCATGATATTCGGCTGCGGATGCGAAATGGCCGGCACTACGGTGTCGAAAGCCATTGCAAAATGGTTTAAAGGAAAGGAAATGGCGCTTGCCATGGGCGTGGAAATGTCCATCGCGCGTCTCGGCGTGTTTGCTGTGATGTGGATTTCGCCGCTGATTTCCGGAAGGTTTGACCAGTCGGTGCTCGCTCCGGTGGCGTTCTGCACGGCATTGCTTGTAATCGGTCTGCTCAGCTACACGGTGTTTGTGTTTATGGACCGCAAGCTCGACCGCGAACTGGGTGCAGGCGCGAATGGAGTGGCGGAAGACGGCTCGGACGAGGAGTTCCATATCTCCGATCTCGGCAAGATTCTTCGCAGCAAGATGTTCTGGCTTGTGGCCATGTTGTGCGTGCTGTATTACAGCGGCATTTTCCCGTTCCAGCGCTATGCCCCGAACTATGTTCAGGAGACACTCGACGTGAGCGCCGAAACGGCAGCCCGTCTGTTCAGCGTGTTCCCGATTCTTGCAATGGTGCTGACGCCTTTCCTCGGCGCTTTCCTCGACTACAAAGGCTACGGGGCCACGATGCTTATCGTAGGCGCTGTGATAATGACCTGCTGCCATCTTGGCTTCGCGCTGCTGCTGCCTGCTGTGCCTGCCGTGTGGTTGGCTGTCACTCTGATTCTTGTGCTCGGAGTGTCGTTTTCTCTCGTGCCGGCCGCTTTGTGGCCGTCGGTGCCTAAAATTATAGATGCAAATATCCTTGGCTCGGCCTATTGCCTGATTTTCTGGATTCAGAACATCGGTCTGTGCCTTGTGCCTCTGCTGATAGGCGAGACGTTGGATGCTACGGGAGGCTACCGTGTGCCGATGCTTATCTTTGCGTCGTTCGGTGTGCTTGCCATTATCTTCGGCATATGGCTCAAAGCGCTCAACTCCCGCCACAATTATGGACTCGAGGAGCCTAATGTGAAGAAATCCGATGCCGTGCTTGCCGCTGAGGCAGAGAGTGCGGAGGAATAGTTGCATATAAATAAGACACAGCGCCCCTGCAGGCATGCCTGCAGGGGCGCTGTGTCTTATCGGAATCAGAAGCGGAAACTTACGAAGCCGCGGAGGGTGAATGGCGTGCCGGGAGTGAAGCATACGTCGGTCACGGGCTCGGAATCGCCGGGGATAAGAGTCTCTGTTGCGAACTGTGCCTCGCGCCATTTGCGGTTGAAAAGGTTGTCTATCGCAGTGCCGAAAGTGACACGGCGATAGGTGTAGGAGGCATTTAGGTCGACGATGAAGTAGCCTTGCGCCGTGAGTGAGTAGTCCTCGTTGGCAGGGCGGTCGGAGAGCCATCGGCAGTTTATGCCTGCGTTGAAGCCGCCTTTCTTCCATGTGAGTCCTGCCACGAGTGTGTGTACGGGTGCGAGCGGAATGTAGTCCTGTCCTTCGGGCTCGTCTATGCTGCGGGCATGACACCATGTGTAGTCGGTGCGGAAGAAGAAGTTGCGGGCGAAATTGTAGCGCATGCCCACGTCTATACCGAAGCGCCGCGAGCGCCCGGACGGCTCTACGATGGCTTCGTCGCCTACGTAGACAAACTCCTGTTCGCTGTGCATGTACCATCCTGTCAGGTTCAGCAGCATGCCCGGCACGGGTTTGTATTTAAGCCCGAGATCGACGGCAGTGACTCCTGGCAGGGTTTCTTTGCCGTCCTCTATCACTACTACGCGCGCGTCGTTGCTGTGGAATCCGCGTCCGAATTTAGCCAAAAGTTCGAGATTTTCGACAGGTGTGTAGACGACGCTTAGTTTCGGCGACACTTTTGCCTGTGAATTGGCGCGGCTGTCGAATGTGCCTTCGGCCTCTTTCATGCGGTCTCGATAGGACATTTTGAACCAGTCGACACGTGCGCCGGGATAGATGACAAGTTTTTCGCCTATGTTCATTTCAAGGCCTGCGTAAGCGAACAGGGAACTCTGGTCGACATCACCAAAAGAATAGGTGCCGATGTCGTGACGCTTCACGGCATGGTAAAGGCCGAGATCGCGCACGGCGTCGTAGCGGAAGCCTGCGCCTGCGCTCAGTTTCCATGTGCCGACGCCCGTCTCGAAAGGCAAAGTATAGGAAGAGTTTGCGCCGGACAGCAGGCGGCGCTCGTGCTGGCGGATTTCATCGCCGTTCTCGGGGTCGTGCAGATAGAAAGTGAAATTCGAAAACAGATTGAAAGTATAGTACGACGCCCAGATGTTGGTGTTGAACGACGAGCCGTTGTCGAGATGCAGATGGTGCACCGCCTGAAGGCTTGTGCGGGATGTGCTGCCTCCCTCACTGGGGTCGAGCGAGCCGAACCATCCGATAAGGCCGTTGTCCACGGCTCGTTCGGGAATCTGTCCGGATGCGTTCCATGTGCTGTTGAAGTGCGACGCTATGATGCTGAACTTCGACATGTCGCTCCAGTTTGTGTATTTTGTCATCGCATTGAAACGCTTGAAGTTCTGTCCGGCATCGAAGAAGCCGTCGTCGGTAAGGAATGAGGCTGCTGCGTAGAACGATTGCCTGTCGTTGTTCAGAAACGATGCGGATGCCCTGTAGCGCTGATAGTTGTGCATGCCTATCTCGATTCCGGCTTCGGTGGGCATGCGGTCTTTGGTGCGGAATTCCACATATCCCGCGGTTGCCAGGTCGCCGCGCGCCACATCGTAGGGACCTTTGTCGAAGTCAACCATGTCGATGAGTTCCGGCATGAGGAAATGGAGGTCGGCATAGCCTTGGCCGTGGGCATGGGACAGCATGTTGACGGGCATGCCGTCGACAGCTATGTTTATGTCTGTGCCATGGTCGAGGTCGAAGCCGCGGAGGAATATCTGTTCGGCTTTGCCGCCACCTGCGTGTTGTGCAATGAACAGACCCGGCACTATGCGGAGCACCTGCTGCGACGACTGCACGGGGTTGGTCTGCAAATCGAGTCTCACGGCTTCGTTGAGGTGTCGCAGGCGGGCACCTACAGTCACTTCATGCAGCTGTACGCGCCCCAGAGAATCTTTTGTCTGCTCCGCTTCGTGGGCCATTGCGCCTGATGCGGCTGTGCATGCTGCCGCAAACAGCATGATTCGTTGAAATAAGTTTGCCAAAATCGTGTTGTATTAAAGTTATATAATACAAACATGATTTTGCGTATATTTGTTTATCGGAGGCTGTCGTATTCGTTGCTGTCTATCGGCTCGAGCCATTCGGTCGAGGTGTTTTCTCCGGGTATTTCGAATGCAAGATGTGCAAACCAGCTGTCGGCGGCTGCTCCGTGCCAGTGTTTTACGCCGGATGGAATGTGTATCACTGTGCCCGGCAGAATTTTCACTGCTTCTTTTCCTTCCTCCTGATACCATCCTTTTCCGGCCACGCCGACGAGCATCTGTCCTCCGCCATTGTCGGCGTGGTGGATATGCCAGTGATTCCGGCATCCCGGTTCGAAAGTGACGTTGGCAAAAGGAATCTGTGTGCCGGATATGCGTGCAAGATAGCTGTTGCCTGTAAAATATCGCGCATACGCGGCATTCGGTTCTCCTATGGGAAATATCATCTCGCGCTCGAATGCCGCTTTTGCATTGTCTCCCTTTATATCTTCTTCCCATACGGATTTTGCGAGGTTGAAAGCGGCCCAGGCTTTAGGCCATCCTGCGTAAAATGCTGTGTGGGTGATTATTTCGGCAATTTTCGTGCGTGTGATTCCGTTGTTTTTGGCCGATTGCAGATGGAACAGGAGTGAATTGTCGGTGATTCCCTGACTGATAAGTGATGTTATGGTGACAAGGCTCCTGTCGCGGAGCGACAACAGGTCGTTGCGGCTCCATACCTCGCCGAACAGAATGTCGTCGTTCAGGCGTGCAAATTCGGGTGCGAATTCACCGAGCTGTTCTCGCCCTGCTGTCTGTACTATTTTTTTTTGAGCCATGATGTTTTGTGTAAAAATGGTGATTACGAAAATTAAAACGGCTTTTTTCATGCGGAATATGTTTTCCGCAAAGTTATGTGTTGTTTTTCGGCGTCAATTAACGTAATTGCGGATGACGCTACCATTTTTACGAATGGCGTTACTGCTCAAGCAGTCCGCCATCGGCAAGTATCGCCTGAGCCTGTTCCAGATCGTGACGGCGCACCATAAGGCGTATGCTTCCTGCAGGTGGCAGAATCGTGTTCATTATCTCGTTGTCGGCGATGGCCGGAATGTCATGTGCGGAGAGTGCGCCTATGGCAATTGATGCGGTTGGCGCGTCGGAATAGCGTGCGCACAGCACAAGGTCGGGATGGCGGTCGGTCATGGCGTATGTAGTTTCTGTTGGATTAGAGCGATAGCCTGCTCGTAGGCCGAATCTGCGTTGAGGCGGCGTACGGACGGGTCTTTTGCAAGCCATGTGAGCTGTTTTTTTGCATAGACGCGCGTGTTCTTTGCAATGCGTGCCACGGCTGTGTCCAGATCCATTGCGCCGTCGAAGTATGCGAACAGTTCTTTGTAGCCCACGGTATTGAGTGAGTTCAGCTGTCGCTGCGGATATACGGTCCGTGCTTCTTCGAGCATTCCGGAGGCCATCATGGTTTCCACGCGGCTGTTTATCCGCCCGAAAAGAATTTCACGTGGCATGTCGATGCATAGTTTCAGTGTGTCGAACGGGCGTGTCTTGGTTTTGCCCGTGCGCAGGCTGGAAGCAGGTACGCCTGCCTCCAATGTGATTTCGACGGCGTGAATCACCCGCTTGGGGTTCTGTCTGTCCACAATGTCGTGCATGTCGGGGTCTATTATCTCAAGCCATGCAAGAAGGGCTTCGAGACCTTGCTCGTGATAAAAGGACAGCACGCGCTCGCGCACGGCATCGCTTATCGCCGGCATCTCGTCGATACCATTCACCACTGCGTCGACATACATCATTGAGCCGCCGCACATTATCGCGGCCACATGGTTAGGCTCGGGTGCGAGGCTTTCAAGGAGAGCCAAAGTGTCGGATTCGAATGAGGCGGCGCTGTATTGGGTGTCAAGAGACAGCGTGCCAACGAAGTGGTGGCGTGCGCGTGAAAGATCTTCTGCGGTAGGGGCGGCCGTGCCTATGGGTATTTCGCGATAGATTTGGCGTGAATCGGCCGAGATTATGTCGCAGTGGAAAGTTTCGGCAAGACGCAGGGCAAGCCCCGTCTTGCCGGAGGCCGTAGGGCCGGTCACGACAACAAGCAGGGGCTTGCCGGGTTCCATTGGTGTATGGGTTTATGTGTCAGCGCTCGCCGACAATGCGTGCAATTTCAACAATTACCTCCATGGCTTTCTGCATAGACCGCACAGGCACGAATTCGTAGCGGCCGTGGAAGTTCAGGCCTCCGGCGAAAATGTTGGGGCAGGGGAGGCCCTTGAAAGACAGTTGAGCTCCGTCTGTGCCGCCGCGTATGGGCTGCACTTTTGGCGTTATGCCGGCGCGGCGCATGGCTTCCTCGGCAATATCCACGATGTGCATCTGAGGCTCCACCTTTTCGCGCATGTTGTAGTATTGGTCTTTTATGTCGATAGTGCAGCAGTTCGGAAATTCGTTGTTGATTTTGCGTGAAAGGTGTTCGAGTTCCTTTTTGCGGCGCTCGAACCGGTCGTGGTCATGGTCGCGTATGATGTATGTCAATACGGTTTCCTCTACTGTGCCCTGCATTGAGACAAGATGGTAGAAACCTTCATAACCTTCGGTGTGCTCGGGCGTTTCCCAACGGGGCAACATGATTATGAATTGGTTGGCGATGCGCATGGAGTTTATCATCTTGTGTTTTGCATATCCCGGATGCACGTTGCGTCCGCGGAAAATGACACGGGCCACAGCGGCGTTGAAGTTCTCGAATTCGAGTTCTCCTATTTCTCCTCCGTCCATGGTGTAGGCCCAGTCGGCGCCGAAATGTCCGACGTCGAATTTGTGGGCGCCTTGGCCGATTTCTTCATCGGGATTGAATGCGATGCGGATGTCGCCATGCTTGATTTCGGGATGCTCTTGAAGGAATTCCATGGCGCTGATGATTTCGGCTATGCCGGCTTTGTCGTCGGCTCCGAGCAGTGTGGTTCCGTCTGTCACGATGAGGTCTTCGCCCTTGTAGTTGAGCAATTCCGGAAATTCCTCCGGCGAGAGCGTGATGCCCAGTTCGGAATTCAGGGTTATGGTGTTGCCGTCGTAGCCATGTACTATTCGGGGCTTTACGTGCAGGCCGCTCATGTCGGGCGATGTGTCGAGATGTGCTATGAATCCTATTGTGGGCACTTTCCTGTCGGTGATGTTGCCGGGAAGTGTGGCCATAAGGTAGCCGTTGTCGTCGAGCGTTATGTTTTCAAGACCCATTTCCTCCAGTTTGGCATGCAGATGTCTGGCAAACACCATTTGGCCGGGGGTGGACGGGGTCATGTTGGTGAGTTCGTCGCTTTGAGTGTCGAATCTTACGTAGTCGAGGAATCTGTCAACAAGATTCATATTTTGCGGTATTATAGTTTTCAATCAGCGAGTATTTCGCGCCATGGCAGGGTGGCTTTCAGCTCAGAGTCACCGGCGGGGGTGGTGAGAATGAAGCGGTAGCCGTCTATGCCGAGGCTTTTGTCCATGTCTACGACGGCTCCGGCAAGTTGGCCATAGCTTTTGTAGATGGGCTTGAGAAGTTTGAGATAGCGAGCTTTGAGATTGGCTACATTAAGGCCGGAATAAGCTTTTGCATTGTCGTAGATTATCGTATATGTGGCGAAGCTCGAAGTAAGAGCGAAATCGGCTTTCTGCACGCCGGGGCCGACAGCGAAGCGGAACGCGCGTCCGGCAAGAATGCCGAGCACTTCCGAGCGTACCTGTGGCAACTGGAGCTGCGAACGCTGGGTTTTGAAAAGAGTGCGCAGCGTGGATGCCGTCATGTCGTAGCTGCGGGATGTCCCGTATACGTCGGTCAGCGACAGGCGCATGGGTTCTTTCACTTTGGCGAGCGTATTCACTATCTCGTCAAGGTCGGCGCCGGCACGCGACTTTATCTCGTCGGACAGGAAATACTCTACAAGGGCCTGTGAATAGTCGGCAACTTGAAGCATTGAGTCGGCGAACACGATGTTTATTGAGAAAGCAGAGTCGGCGTATTCCGCTCCGGCTTTTGCGAATAATGCCGGGTCCTGCCGGGCCGTTGTCGCTAATTCCGAGTTTACGCGCTCAGCCTGACGCATCAGAGTTTCGGCTTCTTTTCCGCCGCCGCATGCACTCACGGCGCAGGCCATTATGCCGGCCGCCATAAAGCTGATGATGGATGATTTCTTAATCATAGACACAATCGTTGTTTTTCATTATTCTGCAAAATTAACAAAAAATTCCAACGCAATGTTGTAAACCTCGGAAAAATAACATTCTGTCCGTAAAATCATGGATTCTATTGAATAAGATGGTGCCGATACATAAAAAGAGTCGGATGCTCATTTGAGCATCCGACTCTTGAGTTGCTTTTGATTTTGTCGGGGTGACTAGACTCGAACTAGCGACCTCACGCCCCCCAGACGCGTACTCTAACCAACTGAGCTACACCCCGTGTTTCTCAAAAGCGATGCAAAGTTAGGCACTTTTTTTGAATGTACCAAATTTTGAAGCGATTTTTTTTTGTAAAATATTGCATTGTTTTGATAAATGGTTGAACCATATGCGATTGTATGAAAAAGCGGTGGAAGTGAGGCTGCACATTAATATATACGTACGCGCGTGCGCGAAAAAGACGCTAAAATTTGGCCGTGCACGGATTATTTCGTAATTTTGTATGCTAATTAACAAAGACTATCAAAAACCGATTATGGCTGAAAAAGAAGAGGAATATAGCGCCAGTAATATCCAGGTGCTTGAAGGGCTGGAAGCCGTCCGCAAGCGTCCTGCGATGTACATAGGCGACATTTCCGCCAAGGGTCTGCACCATCTTGTCTATGAGGTGGTGGACAACTCTATCGACGAGGCTCTTGCGGGCTATGCCCATCATATTGAAGTTACTATAAATGCCGATAATTCCATAACCGTGGTCGACGACGGCCGCGGCATACCTGTGGACATGCACGAAAAAGAGCACAAAAGTGCTCTTGAAGTGGTGCTCACGGTGCTGCATGCCGGAGGTAAGTTCGACAAAGGCTCCTATAAGGTGTCCGGTGGCCTGCATGGCGTGGGCGTTAGTTGTGTAAATGCACTTTCCACATACCTGCGTGCCGAGGTGCACCGCAATGGCAAGGCTTATGTGCAGGAGTTCAGCTGTGGCAAGCCTACGAGCGAGTTGCAGATAGTGGGCGAAAGCACGAACACAGGCACAAGCATCACGTTTAAGCCGGATGCGTCGATTTTTACTGTCACCGAGTATGATTACGCGACGCTGGCCAAGCGTCTTCGCGATCTTGCCTATCTGAATGCGGGAATCAATCTGCGCCTTACCGATATGCGCGACATTGACGCCGAAGGCAATCCGCGAAGCGAGGTGTTTTACAGCGAGACGGGTCTGCGCGAGTTTGTTGAATATATCGACTCGAACAAAGAGTCGCTCATCAACGGCGTAATCCATCTGTGCACCGAGCGTCAGGGCATTCCGGTGGAAGTGGCCATGACCTATAATACTTCTTTCAATGAGAATGTATACTCTTACGTCAACAATATCAATACGATAGAGGGCGGTACGCATCTGACCGGATTCCGCCGGGGACTTACTTCTACTCTGAAGAAATATGCCGAGGACAACAACCTTCTTAAAAACGCCAAGGTTGAAATCTCCAGCGATGATTTCCGCGAGGGTCTTACGGCGGTGGTTTCAGTAAAGGTGATGGAACCCCAGTTTGAAGGACAGACTAAGACCAAACTCGGCAACAGCGAAGTCATAGGCGCTGTGCAGGTGGCGGTGGCCGATGCCCTCAACGTATATCTCGAAGAAAATCCGCGCGAAGCCAAAATAATTGTGGAAAAGGTGGTGCTTGCCGCGCAGGCGCGCCATGCGGCCATCAACGCGCGCAAGAACGTGTTGAGAAAGTCGCCTCTGAGCGGCGGCGGTCTGCCCGGAAAGCTTGCCGACTGCAGCAGCCGTACGGCCGAAGACTGCGAGTTGTTCCTTGTCGAAGGTGACTCCGCAGGCGGAACTGCCAAGCAGGGACGGGACCGCTCGTTCCAGGCCATTCTTCCGCTTCGCGGTAAAATTCTCAATGTGGAAAAGGCGATGGAACATCGAATCTTCGATAATGAAGAAATCACCAACCTTTTCCGCGCATTGCGTGTGACCATAGGTACTGAGGACGACCCGAAGGAGGCAAATCTTGCCAAACTCGCGTATCACAAGATTATCATCATGACCGATGCCGATGTGGACGGAAGCCACATCGCCACATTGCTCATGACATTCTTCTTTCGCAGAATGCGTCCTGTAATCGAGCAAGGATACCTCTATCTTGCCACGCCCCCGCTGTACAAATGCAAGCGAGGCAAGGTCGAGGAATATTGCTGGACGGATCAGCAGGTGCAGCAGTTTATTCTGCGCAACGGCGAACGCACCACTGTCCAGCGTTACAAGGGCCTTGGCGAGATGAGCGCACAAGAGTTGCGCGACACCACGATGAGTCCTGAGCACCGCATGCTCAAACAGGTAAATATCAGCGATGCTGCCGAAGCCGACCGGATATTCTCCATGCTGATGGGTGAAGACGTGGGGCCGAGGCGTGATTTTATCGAGGCTAATGCCAATTATGCTAATATTGACGCCTGAACGGAAAACCAAAGGGCGCGCGCCCGACGGGTAGCGCGCCCTTTGGCTATATTCCGTACGAACGCAATGCGGCACATTAGTGTTATATAATCAAAATTCATTCATTCACGAAGATGACACGCACAGCTAAAAAGAAACACGAAAGCGGCCTGCGAGAGCAGATCGACCGATATATAGCCACGGCATCTGCCGCCACGTTCAATTATAAGCAGGTGGCAGCCGCCATCGGTGAGCACAACAGTACGCACCATCGCTCCATTGCCATATATCTTGCCGAGCTGGCCTTCGACGGCGTGCTGCTTGAGGTGTCGCCGGGGCGTTTCAAACCTGTGCAGCGCACCGTTGTGGCGACCGGCACATTCGTGCGGCGCAGCAATGGAAAGAACAGTGTAGTCACAGACGCCGACGGCGAGACTATTTTTGTGGCAGAACGCAATTCCATGCACGCGCTCAACGGCGATCGTGTGGCAATAAGCGTTGCCGCCCGTGTGCGAGGCCGCGAGCCGGAAGCAAAAGTGACAGAGATTATCGAACGCAAGCAACAGACTTTTATCGGCACTTTGCGCGTGGGAAAACACATGGGCACGCTTGTGACCGACTCAAAGTTCCTCGCCACCGACATCGTGATTCCGCGAAACAAGCTCCGTGGCGGCCGCACAGGCGAAAAAGCTGTAGTCCGCATCACGGAATGGCCTGAAAACGAGCAGATACCATATGGAGAAGTGCTTGATGTGCTCGGTCCCACGGGCGAGAATAACACCGAAATACATGCCATACTTGCCGAATACGGCTTGCCGTACGTTTATCCTGCCGCAGTGGAAAAGGCCGCTGATAAAATTGATGCGGGTATTACCCCCGAGGTTGTGGCCGAGCGTGAGGATATGCGTGGCGTTGTTACCTTTACCATTGACCCGCGCGATGCAAAAGACTTTGACGATGCCCTGAGCGTGCGCCGTATGCCCGGTGGCAATTACGAAGTAGGTGTCCATATCGCGGACGTCACGCATTATGTGAAGCCCGACAGTATAATCGACCGGGAGGCCAGAGAGCGTGCAACGAGTGTCTATCTTGTGGACCGCGTGGTGCCCATGCTGCCGGAGCATCTCTGTAACGGCATCTGCTCGCTGCGTCCCGACGAGGATAAACTCGCGTTTTCAGTGATTTTCGAGATGGATGATCAGGGCCGTGTGCTTGATTCGAGAATCCGTCGCACCGTCATACGCAGTGTCCGTCGTTTCACCTATGAGGAAGCGCAGGATGTGATAGAGAGCGGAAGCGGAGATTATGCCGATGAGATACTGCTGCTCGACCGTCTTGCGAAAATACTGCGCAAGGAGCGTTATGCCAATGGGTCTGTGGAGTTTGACCGTACGGAAGTGAGGTTTGAAATTGATGAAAAGGGGCATCCCGTCAGTGTTTTCTTCAAGGAATCCAAGGATGCCAACAAGTTGATAGAAGAATTTATGCTGCTTGCCAACAAAACAGTGGCCGCAGCTATCGGGCGTCCAGAAGGCAAACGCAAGCCTAAAGCTTTTGTGTATCGCGTGCATGACACGCCGGATCCCGACCGCCTTTCCGACTTCGCTAAGTTGGCACGTACTTTCGGCTATAAAGTAAGGACAGAAGGTGCGGCTGCCGACATCAACAAGAGCATAAACAGGATGCTTGCCGACGTGCAAGGAAAAGGAGAGGAAAACTTTCTATCCACGCTTGCCATACGCTCCATGGCCAAGGCGATATATACGACTACCAACATAGGCCACTACGGTCTCGGTTTCGACTACTACACCCATTTCACATCTCCTATACGCCGCTATCCCGACATGATGGTACACCGTCTGTTGGCGCGTTATCTTGCCGGCGGCCGCAGTGCCGCTCTTGACAAATTGGAGGAAGAATGCAAGCACTCGTCTGCAATGGAGCAGCTTGCGGCTTCTGCAGAACGTTCGTCCATAAAATACAAACAGGTCGAATATATGGCCGATCATCTTGGTGAAGTATATTCCGGTGTGATTTCAGGAGTTACGGAATGGGGGCTGTATGTCGAACTTGACGACAACAAATGCGAAGGTCTTGTGCCGGTGCGCGATCTTGCCGACGATTTCTATGACTTCGACGAAAAGAATTATAGTCTGGTAGGGCGTCGCCACGGACACCGCTATCGCCTTGGAGATTCTGTGCAGGTGAAAGTGGCGCGTTGCGACATAGCCAAGAAACAGCTCGATTTTGTGATTGCCGGTGAAGCCGTGGATTCGTATTCATCGGTCTCAGGAAAGGCTCACTCTAATAAAAAACAGAAACAGGTTAAAGGCAAAAAACAGAGTGGCAAGCGCCGCAAATAAATGCTATGTACGAGAATACAGACCTCTGTTATGTCGAAATAGAGGGCCTTATGCTTCGTGCGCATCACGGAGTAGGTGAGGTCGAGAGAATAGTCGGCAATGATTTCCGGATTGATATACGACTGCGCTACGACGCTTCACGGGCGATGCATTCCGATAGTATCGCCTCGGCAATAAACTATGCGACGGTGGTGGAGATTGTCCGCCGTGAGATGGCGGTGTCATCGTCCCTTCTTGAACACGTAGTGGGGCGTCTGCGCCGTGCCATCGTGTCGGAGATGCCCGAGGTGGTTTCCGGACGTATTCGTCTTGCCAAAATCCAGCCTCCGGTGAGCGCGCAGCTCACGGCATGCGCCTTTGTGCTGGAGTGGTGATTTAGCTCATCAACAAAAAAGAGCCGCAACATTGCGGCTCTTTTTTGTTGATGCTTCCCGGCTATCAGATGCCAAGGTCGGCTTTTATGGCGTTGATTTTTTCTTTAGCGGCGATTTCCGCAGCTTCGAACTGTTCGCGAGAGTCGATGTGGCCGTGCACTTCGATGTAGAATTTTATTTTGGGCTCTGTTCCGCTGGGACGTACGCTTACTTTGGAGCCGTCTTCTGTGAAGAACTGAAGCACGTTGCTTGTGGTAGGGAAGTCCATTTTGCCTTTGGAGCCGTCGGCGATATTGAGCACACTCAGGTCGGCGTAGTCTTTTACGGCTACGAGAGGGCTGCCGCCGAGGCTTTTGGGAGGATTGGAGCGGAAGCCTTTCATCATGGCCTGTATTTCCTCGGCTCCGGTCTTGCCGGGGCGTACCACAGAAATACCTTCCTCGTGGCTGTAGCCGTTCTGCACGTAAATGTCCTGAAGCATTTCACCGAAGTCCATGCCGCGGTCTTTTGCCCATGCGCATATTTCAGCCATCAGAGATATTGCGCTTACGGAGTCCTTGTCGCGGGCGAAGTCTTCGGCAAGGAAACCGTAGCTTTCCTCGCCGCCGCCGAGATAGCGCGCGGTGCCTTCGAGTTCTCGGATGACGGATGCTATCCATTTGAAGCCGGTATAGCAGTCGTACATGCGGATGTTGTTGTTCTCTGCTATGGCTTTGATGGTTTCGGTCGTGACGATGGTTTTTACGATGTATTCATTGCCGGTCAGGCGGCCCATCTCACGGTTGCGCACCATGATGTAGTTGAGCAGAATCATCACAATCTGGTTGCCGTTTACGAGCTGGTAGTTGCCGTTCTTGTCGCGTACTACAGCTCCGATGCGGTCGGCATCGGGGTCGGATGCGACAATGAGATCGGCATTCACTTCCTTGGCTTTCTCTATAGCCATTACCATTGCCGAGGGATTCTCGGGGTTGGGGGATTCCACGGTGGGGAAATCGCCGCTGGGAATATCTTGTTCGGGCACATGGATTATGTTAGTGAAGCCGTAGCGTCGGAGCGATTCAGGAATCATTTTCACGCCAGTGCCGTGTATGGGGGTGTATACGATTTTGAGGTCGTGGTGGCGCTTGATTACTTCCGGATCGAGCGAAAGGCCCTTTATGGCAGAGAGGAATGCTTCGTCGATGGCGTCGCCTATGATTTCAATTTTTGAGGGGTCTCCCTGGAATTTGATGTCTTTGACAGACTTGATGGCCTCTACGTTGTTTATGATGTTTACATCGTGCGGGGCGATAATCTGAGCGCCGTCGCTCCAGTATGCCTTGTAGCCGTTGTACTCCTTGGGGTTGTGGCTGGCGGTGATGTTTACGCCGCTTTGGCAGCCGAGGTGGCGGATGGCGAAGGAAAGTTCGGGGGTGGGGCGGAAGTCCTCAAAAAGGTATACCTTTATGCCGTTGGCCGAAAATACATTGGCCACGAGTTCGGCAAACTTGCGGGAGTTGTTGCGGACGTCGTGTCCTACCACCACTTTGATTTCGGGCAGGTCGGCGAATGCCTCCCTGAGGTAGTTGGCAAGCCCTTGGGTGGCGGCTCCGACAGTGTATATGTTCATGCGGTTGGTGCCTGCGCCCATGATGCCGCGGAGGCCTCCGGTGCCGAACTCGAGGTCTTTGTAGAAGCTCTCTATAAGGTCGGTCGGGTCTTCGGCTTCGATCATGGCTTTTACGGATGCGCGTGTTTCGGCATCGTAGTCGTCGGAAAGCCAAAGGGCTGCTTTGGCTTTTACTTCCTTGAGAAGTTCAGCTTGGTTTTCCATAATATGGGTTTATGTGGTTTTGGATTGTATTGTCACATCACATTGTAGTAAACGCTCACTGCAAGAAAAAGTGAGATGGCCGGCGCTACAAACAGCAATGAGTCTATGCGGTCGAGTATGCCGCCGTGTCCGGGAATAAGCCGTCCTGAGTCCTTTACTCCTAAGCTGCGTTTCATGAGCGATTCGAACAGGTCGCCCCAGGTTGAGAACGCGCATACGAGAACGCCGGTGCTAATCCACTGCCAGGTGGACAGTGGCGAGTCAATCCATATCGACGCGCCAAAGCCTGCAAGCACGCAGAAAATCAGACCTCCGAAAAAGCCTTCCCATGATTTTTTCGGAGACAGGCGTTCGAAAAGTTTGCGGCGCCCGAGTGTGCTGCCCACGAGGTACGCTCCGGTGTCGTTCAGCCATATCATCACAAATATCATAAGCACTACCGCATAGTTGCTAATGATATTTTCAAACAGGTTCATCGCTCCGAGCGGCAGTCCAATGTACAGGAAGCACAGGGCGCTGCGGCCGACGGCCGTAAAGGATTCCGCCCGTCGGTCGTAGAGCGCGGCGATGCCACGCAAAAGGAAAAAAGACATTGCAATAGCGACGGCGAGCATGAACGATGCCCCACAAGCACCTACGGTGGCTGTAGTAGCCGCTATTGTGAGGGCGCGTATGACGGCAGGCAGCGGTCCTGCATTCGGTGCCTGCGAATCGGTGAGTGCTGTGAACTCTATTGCGGCGAGGGCGGCGAAGATAGTCATAAGCAGGCTGAACCATGTTCCTCCTGCCATGGTGGCGGCCACTATGATGGCTACGTATATGGCGCCGGAGGCGGCGCGCATGATGAGGTTCTTCATGTCTGTTGTATGTTTGCTATCGCAAATATAGTTATTTTCTTCACATGCTGCAACTGATGTACAAAAAAAAGTGCGGCGGCCACGAGTAGCGGCCGCCGCATATAACTGTGTGTTTTATGATTATTTCAGACGGTTTTGAACATCCTGGAGTTTTGCTTCGTCTTTCAGGTTGTAATAGGCGTTTTCAAGGTAGCGCAATGCGTCGGTATTGTTGTTGTCCACGTTGTATGCGCGTTCCAGATAGTCGGCGGCTTCAATGAAGAGGGGCTTGATTTTTTCGTTGAAGAAAACCTCGCTTTCAGCCGGGCTGGTGGGGGCCACTTCGCCGAGGGCGTAAGCTTCTTCGCAGAGGGATCGGCCATATTGGTAAAGAGCCATTGAGTTGTGTTCGTCGATGGCTATGGCTTTTTTGAACAAGTCTTTTGCCTCATTCTTTTTGTCTGTCTCGCTCAAGAGGATGCCTTTGACTACGAAATATTGTGCGTTGTTGGGGTCGTTGGCGATGGCTTCGTCTATGATGGTAAATGCCTGGTCGTACTCTTTGTTCTGAAGGTAGCGGTTGATCATGTAGCCGATGTAGTTGGGATCTTCCTTACCGTAGAGCGCCTGTGCTTCCTTTGCGAGGTTGTACACGGCATCGTCGTTCTTGGCCTGCGAAGCCACGGCTATTGCATAGTCGTAAAGATTCTTTTTGTTATAACCGAGGTCTTTGGCTTTAAGGAATGACTGCAGGGCATTTTCATATTTTTCGTTCTGCCATGCTGCCAGAGCCTGGTTGTAGCGTATTTCTCCCATAGTGGTGTCGGCAGGAGCGTTCACTTTGAAGCTGGCAGGGATAGTGCAGAAAAGTTCCCATGCATCGTAGGCTTTTCCGTAGTCTTTGGCTTCCCAGAAGGCTATTGCGGCATTGTTGTAGTCGGTGTAGTGTCCGGAAACGGTGCTGTGGATTTCTTTTGAGTATTTGGGCTTTACTTTGCCTTTCTCGTTGGGAAGGCTGTCGAAAGGCAGGGCTGTTATAAAGTATTTGTAGCCGTCGAGCAGGAGGTTGCCCATGAGCACTTCTCCGCCTTCAGGCAGTTTGCCGAACGCTTTTTTGCCGAGCAGGTCGTCGTACTGTTTGTAGGCCGCCTTTCCGGGGATGAACCATGTCTGTGCCTGCTGCGAGGTGGTGGGGTCGGTCAGTGCGGGCTTGATGATGTCGGCCACTTCCTTAGCGCTCTTGTCTTCTTTGAGGGCGCGTTCGGCGTCTTTTACCACATTTTGCTGGGCGTTGGCGGCGAATGCGGCCAATACAAAAGCGCCCAAGATTGTGATCTTTCTCATGATAGAGTTTGTTTGTGGGGGTTATGAAGTTAGTTTTCGTTGTTTTCTTCGTTGTCGGTTGCGTCGTTATCGGCTGCGAGGTCGGCTTCTGTCATTTCGGGCAGTGCTTCGCCTTCTTCTATCTGTTCGACTTCTTCTTCCGGGTCGGTGTCAACGCAGCAGATGCTGGCGATGACGTCGTTGCGCTTTCCGAGATTGATTATGCGTACTCCCTGAGTAGCTCGGCCCATCAGGCGGATGTCGGCTACATGGAAACGTATGGTGATGCCGCTTTGATTGATGATTACGATGTCGTTGCCGTCGTTTACAGCCTTGAAGCCTACGAGACAGCCTGTCTTATCGGTGATGTTCATCGTCTTAACGCCTTTGCCGCCTCGGTTGGTGATGCGGTACGCGTCAAGCTCTGTGCGCTTGCCGTAGCCTTCTGCCGATATTACCATAACACTGTCGGTGCTGTCGGCGGCCATGCTTATCATGCCCACTACGGCATCGTCGTCGCCGTCGAGGCGCATGCCACGCACGCCGGCGCTCACTCGTCCCATGGCGCGGAGCGCAGTCTCATGGAACCGGATGGCGCGTCCGCCCCGGTTGGCAAGCAGGATTTCAGAATTGCCGTCGGTGAGTTCAACGCCTATCAGGCTGTCGCCCTCGCGCATGACGATGGCTTTTTTGCCTTTGGCCATTACACGGGCATATTCTGTGAGTGATGTTTTCTTTATGACGCCATTGCGTGTCGCGAACACAAGATAGTGCGAGCCTGTGAATTCGGGGTCGTCGAGCTGTTTGCATGCGATGAATGCCTGCACGCTGTCGCCTTGCTCTATGTTGAGCAGATTCTGGAGGGCGCGTCCTTTGCTGGTCTTGGTGCCTTCGGGCAGTTCGTATACTTTGAGTTTGTATACAAGACCCTTGGCGGTGAAGAACAGCATGGTGTTGTGCATCGAAGCAGTGTAGATGTGTTCTACGAAATCCTCGTCGCGTGTCACGCTGCCGCGAGAGCCCATTCCGCCGCGGTTTTGGGCGCGGAACTCGCTCAGCGGCGTACGCTTGATGTAGCCGAGATGCGATATGGTTATAATCATGTCGTCGTCGGCATAGAAATCTTCGGCATTGAAGTCGCCGGCGGTGTAGTCGATGTTGGTATGGCGCTCGTCGCCGAATCTGTCGCGAACCTCCACGAGTTCCTCCTTGATGAGTTCGCGGCATACGTGGTCGTCGTTCAGGATGAGTTCGAGATGGGCTATGAGCTCCTCGATTTTGCGGTAATCGTCTTCGAGCTTGTGCTGTTCGAGCTGAGTGAGGTTGCGCAGGCGCATGTCCACTATGGCCTGAGCCTGCACGTCGGTAAGGGCGAAGCGGTCCATGAGGCCCTGCTTGGCCTCGTCGGTGTTGGCCGACGCGCGTATGATGCGTATTACCTCGTCGATATTCTTTGAGGCGATAATCAGGCCTTCGAGGATGTGGGCGCGCTCTTTGGCTTTGCCCAATTCGAAGCGCGTACGGCGTATCACCACATCGTGGCGGTGTGCTACGAATGCTTCAAGGATTTCTTTGAGGTTGAGAGTTTTGGGTCTGCCGCCTACGAGAGCCACGTTGTTTACGCTGAACGAAGCCTGCATCTGCGTCATCTTGTACAGCTTGTTGAGTACTACGTTGGCATTGGCGTCGCTTTTCAGTTTGATAACGATGCGCATGCCTGCGTAGTCGCTCTCGTCGTTTATATCGGCGATGCCGTCGAGTTTTTTCTCGTTCACGAGATCGGCGATATATTTAATGAGTTCGGCTTTGTTTACGCCATAGGGTATTTCATGCACCACGATGGTTTCGTGGTTGGCTTCCTGTTCTATTTCGGCTTTGGCGCGTATTACGATGCGCCCGCGGCCGGTATGGTAAGCGTCCCGCACGCCGTTGTAGCCGTAGATGGTGCCTCCGGTCGGGAAGTCGGGAGCGGTGATGTGCTGCATCAGTTCGTCGATGCTGATTTCCGGATTGTCGATGAGCGCTATGGATGCGTTTACGCTTTCCGTGAGATTGTGCGGGGGCATATTGGTGGCCATGCCCACGGCGATGCCGCTGGCTCCATTGACGAGCAGGTTGGGGAAGCGCGTGGGAAGCACGGTGGGTTCGCGGCGCGAGTTGTCGTAGTTGGGCTGGAAGTCCACAGTGTCAGCTTCGATGTCGCGAAGCATTTCCTCGCCCATCTGGGAGAGACGTACTTCAGTGTATCGCATGGCGGCGGCTCCGTCGCCGTCCACAGAGCCGAAGTTGCCGTGTCCGTCCACGAGGGTGTAGCGCAGCGACCAGTCCTGGGCCATGCGCACTACAGTGCCGTAGATGGAGGAGTCTCCGTGCGGGTGATATTTACCCATTACTTCGCCCACGCAGTTGGCCGATTTCTTATGCGGTTTGTCGCTGGTGTTTCCCATCTCGTTCATGCCGAACAGCACACGGCGGTGTACGGGCTTCATGCCGTCGCGCACGTCGGGCAATGCGCGTGAAACGATTACCGACATGGAGTAGTCGATGTAGGCCGACTTCATTTCGTTCTCAATGTCGATATGCAGGATTCTATCTTCTCTGTTTTCTTCCAACATGCTTGTAAGAAAGTTTGACGTTTTGATGTGAATGTGCCGCAGTCGTCGCCTCCGTGGCTCTGCGGCTCTGTGAGTGAAAAATTATCAAGCAAAGTTACAAATTTTTTATGAGAAAACGTTATTGTATAATGTTGAAAGTTGTTATTTTTGCAAAGAATACACAAGGTTCTCACAATATAATGCCGTGCGCGTGCGTTTGGCATAATAATTGCATTGACAATAGTAAAAAGGATTGTAACAAGATATATGGAAAATAGATTTTCAGGCGAGATACAGCGTGTGCTCGACGAGAGCAAGAAGCAGGCCATTCGCCACGGCAGCAGCAGCATTCAGCCGTCGCACGTGCTTCTGGCCATGCTTGCCGACACGGATGACCGTCCGGCGCGACTGCTTTCACGCGTCACCGAGATGGACGTTCATACGCTGAAACGTCAGCTTGACGAATATCTGTACGAGGAAGCGTCAGGCGACCATGGACGTGCGTCGGGCAACCTTACGGTGGCCGATATAACCAACCGCATTGTAAAACTCAGCATGCTCGAGGCGCGCATGCTTAAAGATACGCAGATAGAGCCGGTACACATCATGCTGGCGCTTTTCCACAACTATGAAGTGCAGAAAATGGACTTCATGAAGCCTTTCCTTACAGCGGGAGCGACTTACGACAAGGTTTTCGCGGCCGTGGCCCAGGAGAGCGGCAAGGAACCACGTGCCGGAGCAGGGTACATGGGCGATGCCGAAGACGACAATGATGCGGACGACGGACGTGTGCCGGAAGGCGCGTCGGGTAAAAGCGCCGAGGCTTCCAAAAGTAGCCGACGCCCCGGGCGTTCGGGCAGCGATACGCCGATGCTTGACAAATTCGGCCACGACATGACGCGTGCTGCCATGGAGGACCGGCTCGACCCCGTGGTGGGACGTGAGGTGGAAATAGAACGCCTTGCGCAGGTGCTCAGCCGGCGTAAGAAAAACAACCCGGTGCTCATCGGAGAGCCGGGTGTGGGCAAGAGCGCCATAGTGGAAGGGCTTGCGCTGCGCATAGTGCGCCGTAAGGTGAGCCGTGTGCTGTTCGACAAGCGTCTTGTGTCGCTCGATATGGCATCCATTGTGGCCGGAACAAAATATCGTGGAGAGTTTGAGGAGCGCATAAAGGCCATTCTTAACGAGTTGTCTAAAAATCCCGATATAATTCTGTTTATAGACGAGATACACACCATCGTGGGTGCGGGCAACCCGTCCGGTTCGATGGACGCAGCCAACATGCTCAAGCCTGCGCTGGCCCGCGGCGAGCTGCAGTGCATCGGGGCTACCACGCTCGACGAATACCGTACCGGCATAGAAAAGGACGGGGCTCTCGAACGCCGTTTTCAGAAAGTGATGGTAGAGCCCACCACTGCCGAACAGACTCTTGCCATACTCGGCAATATAAAATCCAAATATGAGGCTCACCACAATGTGGAGTATACCGACGATGCCCTTGAAGCATGCGTCAAACTCACGGAGCGCTACGTCAGCGACCGTAATTTCCCTGACAAAGCCATAGACGCGCTTGACGAGGCCGGAGCCCGTGTGCACGTAGCCAATGTGGAAGTTCCGGAAGAAGTTGAGCGTCTTGAGTCTGAAATCGCCGAAGCCACTCGCTGCAAGGTGGAGGCCGCGCAGGCACAGAATTTCGAGCTTGCTGCCTCGTGGCGTGATAAGGCACAGACTCTCACGGCCGAACTGGAGAAGGCACATGCCCGATGGAAGCAGTATCTCGACGAACACCGTGTGCGTGTCGACGAAGACAAAGTGGCGGAAGTCGTGGCTATGATGACCGGAGTGCCCGTTCAGCGCATCGCGCAGGCCGAGGGTGCCCGTCTGCTTGAAATGGCGCCGACGCTGCGACGGCAGATAATAGGCCAGGATGCAGCTGTCGAAAAAATAGTAAAGGCAATACAGCGCAACCGCATCGGCCTGAAGGACCCGAACAAGCCTATCGGCACGTTCATGTTCCTCGGTCCGACAGGTGTGGGCAAGACGCATTTGGCAAAAAAACTCGCTGAATATCTTTTTGATTCGGCCGATACTCTAATCCGTATAGACATGAGCGAATATATGGAAAAGTTTACTGTAAGCCGTCTTGTGGGTGCGCCTCCCGGCTATGTTGGATATGAGGAGGGCGGACAGCTTACGGAAAAAGTAAGGCGCCGGCCGTACTCTGTGGTGCTGCTCGACGAGATTGAGAAAGCCCATCCCGATGTGTTCAACCTGCTGTTGCAGGTGATGGATGAAGGGCGTCTTACCGACAGTCTCGGCCGGCGGATTGACTTTAAGAACACAATATTGATAATGACATCTAATATCGGTACGCGCCAGCTTAAAGATTTTGGCGGCGGCGTGGGGTTCACGACTCAGGAAGTCGACAAGAACTATACTCACGGCGTGCTGCAGAAAGCTCTTAACAAGGCTTTCTCTCCGGAGTTCCTGAACCGTATCGATGATATTGTGATGTTCGACCAGCTTGACCGTGATGCGATATTCCGTATCATCGACATCGAGCTGTCGGGATTCCACAAACGTCTTGAATCTCTCGGCTACAGACTGGTGCTAAGCGAGGCCGCAAAGAATTATATTGCCGACAAAGGCTACGACAGGCAGTTCGGAGCCCGCCCGCTGAAGCGCGCGATTCAGAAATATCTTGAGGACCCGTTGGCTGAGATGATAATCACAGCTTCGCTTATGCCCGGCAATGAAGTGGTGGTGGACTACGACCCTCAGGACGACCGTGTCACTACCGAGATACGACTGCGCGAAGACGTGTCTCCGGAGTCGTAATTATAATCTACAAAAAAAAACAACAGCGTGGCGCACCTTTTTCATGGTGCGCCACGCTGTTGTTTTTCAGAACCTTTAAAAGTCGAGATTGAAATGCCCTGACACGTGCAACATGGAAAGGAAATAGACCATGCCCTCGTAATAGCGGTATTTGCCAGTAGGAGGCTCGGTGTCCCAAAGGCGACGCACGTATTCGAGCGCCAGTTCGCGGTCGGCCTCGGATGGTGAATCGGCAAGAGCTATTGCTCCCACGGCGTTAGCTCCGTCCATTCCTTGTGTGTATCCTCCGAAAGAATTGCTGCCGTCGAGGGCGAAGTGGCTGTGGCGGAATCCGTCGTTTTTGAAGAATGTGAGCAGGCGTTTCATTGCCGCTGCCTGATTGGCCTTGTCTGCTCCGCAGAGATAGTAGTCCATCCCCACGTTCATGGCGCATCGGATGGCGTCGTACATGTAGATGGATGTGTCGTAGCCGGCGTGGGGCCATCTGTAGCCGCGTCCGTCGTATTCACTGTAATCGGGATAAAGACCGGTGTCAGGATGCGAGGCATCCATGAGATGCTTTCTTGCCGCCGTGGCTGCTTCCTTCCAGAAATCGTGTTCAGAGGCGGCGCATCGGCTCCATTTGTCGAGGAAAGCCGGCAGGTGGTAAGAGGGGTCGCTGAACATGTGGCCGTTTCTGTCCGGAACGAAAGTGATTTGATGGTTGTCGCGGTTGTACAGATTGTATACGCCCGTCGCATCTCCGTCTTTGTTCATGATTTTGTGCAGGATGCTGTTTGCCTCTTCTGCATAGCGTGGTTCGTTCCAGCGTTCTGCTGCGAGAAACAAAGCAGTGACAAAATACAGTTCTCCGTCGGATGCGTTGCTGCCGCCTGTTTTAGTGCCGTCGGTCCGGCACTGCCAGCAGAAATATCCGTCCCACGGCGTTCCTGCTTCATAAGCCATGTGGCGTTTGGACCATTCCCACAATTTGTCGAACTGCTCGCGCCGGTCAAGTTGTACGCTTATCATCATGCCGTACGACATGCCTTCGGAGCGCACGTCGTTGTTGCCCGTGTCCATTATAAATGCTGTCCCGTCGGGGTTCTCATAGTAGACGGAGCGTTCGCCGTCCGCTTCGTAGCGGCTCAAGTCGCCCGGAGTGAAAAAATGGTTCCATACCTTGTCAAGACGCGCTTCCACTTCTTTGTCGGTCTTGCCGAGCAGTGTCGCGAAAAAATTCTCGGCATCTGCCGTAAAATAGGTCATGCAAGCAAGGGTTGCTGTTAGTAGCAGCTTTATTTTCATGATGCAGAAAAACTATGAATGATTGGTTACGGCGGCAAAGATAGTGCATTTGCCTATATATACCGCACAAAATGCGGAAATATGGGCAAAATAATGCGTGAAATGCACCTTTTGTTTTAATTTCGCATTTATAAGTATGTAGATTATACTGTTCTTATGGCAGAAAAAAATAAATTCGGGAGTAAGATAGGCCTTGTGGCGGCTACTGTAGGCTCGGCCATAGGTCTGGGCAACGTATGGCGGTTTCCTGCCGAGGCCCAGCAGGGCGGAGGTGCTGCGTTTCTGTTGGTGTATGTGCTGTGCGTTTTTCTGCTCGGTATTCCGGTGATGCTTGCCGAATTCTCGCTCGGGCGGGGAGCCGGCACGGATGCTGTCGGGGCATATCGCAAGTTTGCTCCTCGTTCGCCGTGGTGGATTGCCGGTGCCTTGCCGGTAGTGGCTTCATACATAATTCTGAGTTTTTATATGGTTGTGGCCGGATGGACTCTCGGGTATTTTCTGCAGAGTGTAAGCGGTGCCCTTTATCGAGGGGTGGATGTCGCTACTCCCGATGCAGCCCTTGACGGCATATTCGCCGCTCGGATGCAAGAGTATATCTGCGGTACTTCCGGCCCGTTGCTTAACACATACGCCCTGATAGCGATCAACCTCGGCGTGTTGCTGATGGGAGTGCGCAAGGGTATAGAGCGTATCAGCAATGTGCTCATGCCTCTGCTGTTTGTGCTGCTGCTTGTGTTTTGCAGTGTGTCGCTTTCTCTTCCCGGCGCAGCTGAGGGGCTGAAATATTTTCTCGCACCCGATTTTTCCAAGATAACTCCCGCAGTGGTTGTGGCTGCTCTCGGTCAGGCGTTTTTTTCGCTGAGTCTCGGCATGGGCATTCTTATAACCTATGCGGCGTATTATCCCAAACGCACGCGTCTTGTGCGCACGGCCGTGACGGTGTCGCTGCTCGACATGATGGCGGCTGTGCTGATGGGCTTCATAATATTTCCGGCAGTGGCGAGTTTCGGACTGGACGGAGCAGAAATGGAGGGGACGGCACTCGTGTTTGTGACTTTGCCGGAGGTGTTTGCGCGTATGCCGGCCACTCAGCTATGGTCGTCGATGTTCTTTTTCCTTTTGCTTGTGGCTGCCCTTACGAGCACTATTTCCATAGCCGAGGTGTCGGTGAGTTTCGTGCAGAACCGCTTCCGGCGTTCGCGCCGTTCGGCATGTATGATTGTGCTTGTTCCTTTGTTTCTGTTGAGCGCGTTGAGTGCTTTGAGTTTCGGTATGCTTGATTGGGTGCGTATCGGTGGCCTTGGCATTTTCGATTTTCTCGACACTGCGGCCACAAATTTCATGCTGCCGGTGGCTTCCATTCTCCTCTGCCTTTTCATGGGGTGGAGAAAACCGGGAATACTCCGCGGCGAGTTGTGCAATTATGGTTCTGACGATTCGCGTCTGCGCGGCCCCGTGCTGTTTATAATACGCTGGGTGGCTCCTCTGCTCATACTTGCCGTGCTCGCGACGTCGGTTCTATAGGGCTATTGCGAAGTTCAATGAGAAAGTCCGGCTTGTATAGTCGTAGCCTGGGACTGCCGCGGCTGTGACTCCGGGCCGGTCGCTATTCCAATTGAACCATTTTCTGTATAGCGGCAGCATCCAGTAGCCTATCCTTGCCGACAGGATTCCGACGCCGGCTCCGGCAATGACATCGTTTAGCCAGTGGCGTCCGTTGTAAAGCCTTAGGAAGGCTACGCCTGTAGCTACTCCGTAGGCTGCGATGCCGTATGCGGCTCCGTACTCCTCGCGTATGAGCTCGGCGCCGGTGAATACTGTCGAGGTATGCCCCGAAGGGAAAGAGTTTCTTGCGTTGGAGTCTGGCCTTTTTTCCTTGAAGGCGTACTTCGATGAGTTGACAATGGCTGTCATTGCCGCGTAAGCGGTAAGGCCCACGGCCAATCTTTCCTTGAATGTGTGCTTCGATTTCACTCCGACGGCACCGAGCCCCAGATAGGCGACTGCCGGAAGGTACTGCACATAATCGTCGGCGCGGAAAAAGCAGTTGCCGCGCATCCTGTCCATTGACTCTTTTACGGAGTTGTCGAGACTGCGGAATGCCCCGTTGTACACGCCGAATGTGCCTACTGCTATTAACGCAGCCGGCAGAACAAGCCGGGTGGGTTTGAAAACCGTCGATTTGTCGTGGTGTGCCGCCGTATCAGGGATGTACGAGCCGGTGCTGTCGTTCAGTACTGTTATGGCAGCTGCCGGATAATTGATGCACAGGGTGCACATGAGAAGGGATATGAAAATCCCTTTTACCATTGAATTGTGTGTCATTGGCATTCGTTTTGTGCGAATGCCAATGTTCATGGTTTTCCGACAGGATGCAAGACATGGGCGCGAAATGCCCAGAATGCACCCGTCGGAATGGTGTTATGAACGGCAAGTCACGCCCATGTGAGACATGGACATCTGCAACTTGTTCCTCCGCTCATGGCAAATGAAGTTTCCGACGTTTCATTCTGATTGGAACAAATAGCAAACGCTATTGATATTAAATTTGCGACGCCTCCGCGTCAGCTATGTCTGTTGGTTTTGTGTTGCAAAAGTACGAAATAATTAATGAATAATCATGAATTGAGCATAAAATCCGCTTCATCAAGCAATGCTGCAGCTATTTTGCGGGTATAGGCGCAGTTTCTGTCCAGTTCGCTGCGTGCCATGTCCATGGACTCCTGAGCGTTGTCCGCCACAAGGTTGAACATAAGCCGTAGAGCGGCATATCGCACTTTTTCGTCTTTGTCTTCCGCACATTCCCGTGCAAGCCTGAGGGCGAAAGGTGTGTGGCGCAGCAGACGGTGGCAGAGTATGTCGGCCACTTCGGCGCATGGCGATTCGTGCATCATCCGTATGGCACAAGCGTAGTCGGTATCTTTGGGGGGCATCAGCATAGGGGCTATAAGCATGCTTTCACGCGTGCTACGGTTCTGCCATAAAGCGTCGGCCATGGCCTCACGCTGCGTTTCCGGAATTTCCGAGGCTATCTCTACGATTTGCGGCAGATTCAGTCCGAAGATTATATGAAAAGGGCTGCCTGCGCGCCTGAGCGTGTCGGCCACGACGCCGTTCCTCATGGCGAAAAAGCGCCGTTTGATTTGCTGCATTTGGTTGAAAGAGGTTTCCATGATGCAAATTTACACAATTTTAACGCAACTAAGCGGTACATTAGCCGTTATATTGGTACACAAATACTAATTAATGATGAAATTTCTGAAAACAACCATTCTTGCCGCGCTGGCATTGTTGCCGGCAGCGGCATTTGCGCAGGTCGCGCCAAGTGGAAATCCCGGTATCGTAGTGGCCGGATCGGTCAATGATGCTGCAGTTCCTCAGGCCGCGAAAGATTTTATCAACAAATATTATCCAGGACAGAGTATAGCTTCTGTTGAGAAAAATTTCCTTCGCACCGAATATGACGTACGGCTTGTGAACGGCGTCGATATTGAATTCGACGGAAAGGGAAAAGTGTGCACAATTGAAGCTCCCGGCGGGACCGTGCTGCCGCAGGCTGTGGTAAAAGCTTTGCTTCCGGCCAAGGCTTACAAGCATTTGTCCGAAAATGGTCTTGACGGCTATGTCGAGGCGCTCTCGGTGGATCGCCGCGGATATGAAGTGGAGCTGATGCTTGAGAATCCCGATGAAGTTAACTATACCATGGCAGGGGATTTTGTGGAATTCGATTGACGGGCTTACTTTACGGTATTAATTATTAATGCAATGATAGACGGGCTCGGTGCTGCATATGTGCCGGGCCCGTTGTTGTCAAATCGGCGCTTAGTTTTTTTTACCATTGCCCCGTGGCGCTAATTGTCGTAAAATTCGTAACTTTGCAGTCCAAAATTCGCAGAGAATGTCCAATAGTTGCATAACAGTGCGCCATGCCCGCGTCAATAATCTTAAGAATGTAGACGTAGAGCTGCCGCGCAACCAGTTTATAGTTATCACCGGTCTGAGCGGTTCCGGTAAATCGTCACTTGCTTTTGACACATTGTACGCCGAAGGCAGAAGACGTTATGTGGAGAGCCTTTCGGCCTATGCACGCCAGTTTTTAGGAAAGATTACAAAGCCGGAATGTGATTTCATACGCGGTCTTCCTCCGGCGATAGCCATAGAGCAGAAAGTGAATACCCGCAACCCGCGCAGCACAGTAGGGACGACAACAGAGATATACGATTATCTGCGCATGCTTTTTGCACGCGTGGGGCGCACGTTTTCGCCGGTGAGCGGAGAGCAGGTGCGGAAGCACACGGTGGAAGATGTCCTTCATGTGGCGGCATCATATCCTGAAGGCACACGTGTGGCGGTGGCTGCTCCTATAGTTTTGCCGGAGGGTCGCGAACTGGCCGCACAACTTGACATATACCTTAAGGAGGGATTCACGCGCATTGTAGATTCTGAAGGAAACTTTACAGGAATAGATGAATATCTCGATACGCTTGCCGTTTCCGGAAAAAAAACTAAAAAGAACGCCTCTGTCCCCATGCTGCTTATCGACCGCTTGTCCACGGCATCTGCCGGCGATGAGGTGTCCCGTCTGGCAGAAAGTGTGGAAACGGCTTTCTTTGAAGGACGAGACCGGGCGTTTTTGATGGTGTGGAGCGATGCCGGTATGCGCATGCACGAATTTTCGAAGCGTTTCGAAGCCGATGGAATCACATTTCCGGAGCCTTCTGACGCAATGTTCAATTTCAACAATCCTTATGGTGCATGCCCGCGATGCGAGGGTTTTGGCATGACTCTCGGAATCGACGAGCGGCTCGTTGTGCCTAATCCGTCATTGACTCTGTTCGGCGATGCTGTGGCCTGTTGGCGAGGAGAGACTATGGGCGAATGGAAACGCAATTTCATACGTTCCCATCATGGCTTTCCCATACACCGGTCCTATGCCGAATTGAGCGATGATGAGCGCCGTGTGCTTTGGAAATCCATCAATGAGTTTTTCGAGTGGGTAGAGGCGCGGCGTCAGAAAGTCCAGTACAGGGTGTTGCTTGCGCGCTATCGTGGAAAGACGGTATGTCCGGAGTGTCATGGCTCCCGCCTCCGCAAGGAGGCTTCTTATGTCAGGGTGGCAGGCGCGTCGATAAGCGACCTTGTCGCCATGCCCGTAGGAAAACTTGCAGAATGGTTTGATGCGCTGGAACTTGATTCGACCGACGGCAGAATAGCCGAGCGCCTGCTTGTGGAAATCCGTAGCCGGCTTTCTTTTCTCTGCGAAGTCGGGCTGGGCTATCTTACGCTTGACCGCTTGAGCAACAGTCTGAGCGGCGGTGAGAGTCAACGCATAAACCTTGCTACGTCTTTGGGCAGCAGTCTTGTCGGCTCTTTGTATATTCTCGACGAACCATCAATAGGTCTGCATCCGCGCGACACTGACCGCCTTATAGGGGTGTTGCGCAAACTGCAAGGGCTTGGCAACACAGTCGCTGTCGTGGAGCACGACGAAGAAATAATGCGCGCAGCCGACTATATTGTAGATGTGGGCCCGGACGCAGGCAGGCATGGCGGTGAAATAGTGTATGCCGGGTCGGCCGATGGAATATCCGGGTCGGAGCGCAGTTACACAGCCCGCTATCTTGACGGACGCTTGTCCATACCGGTGCCTTCACATCGTCGCCGCTCGCCGTCTTATGTGGAAGTGCAGGGCGCACGCGAGCATAATCTGAAAAATATAAATGTCCGTTTTCCTCTCGGAGTAATGACGGTGGTGACAGGAGTGAGCGGCTCCGGCAAGTCCACTCTCGTGCGTGATGTGCTGTACAGGGCAATGATGCGCAGGCTCGGTCTTGGAGGCGATGCCCCCGGTATGTTCAAGGCCTTAGGCGGCGATGTGGAACGTGTGGAGAACGTGGAGTTTGTGGACCAGAATCCCATAGGACGCAGCACGCGTTCGAATCCGGCCACTTACCTTAAGGCCTACGACGAGATACGCGCGCTTTTTGCCGATCAGCAAGTGTCGAAGCAGATGGGCTTTACACCGGCCACATTCTCATTCAACACCGAAGGCGGTCGTTGCGAGGAATGTAAGGGTGAGGGAGTGATAACTATCGAGATGCAGTTCCTTGCCGATGTCACCATCGTGTGCGACGAATGCCATGGAAAACGCTTTAAGCGCGAAGTGCTCGAAGTGGAATATCGCGGTGTTAACATATCCGATGTCCTTGATATGACAGTGGATGGCGCCATAGAATTTTTTGGTGAAGACGATTCGAATATAGCACGCCGCATAGTTCGCCGCTTGAAGCCGCTTCACGATGTGGGTCTCGGCTATATAAAGCTCGGACAGTCGTCTAGCACATTAAGCGGCGGTGAAAACCAGCGTGTTAAGCTGGCTTATTTCATGAGCCAGGAGAGCCGTCAGAAAACGATGTTCATATTTGACGAGCCAACCACTGGTCTCCATTTCCACGACATACATGTGCTTATGGCTTCATTCGAACGACTTATCGCACAAGGGCATACGCTTATAATAATAGAACATAACCTTGATGTGATAAAATGCGCCGACCATGTCATCGACATCGGTCCCGAAGGAGGCGATGGCGGCGGCATGGTCGTGGTTGCGGGCACTCCCGAGCAGGTGGCGGAGTGCGACGAGTCCTATACCGGACGATATTTGCGCGAAAAACTGCGTTAGCGCAGACGGTCGTAGCTTGCGAGTTTGCGTTTGTCGCGCAGCATGTAGCGGTAGGCGCAAAGAGCAAGCACGAGCGTGGCAATGAGCAGTATCACTCCGCCGGTCCATATCAGTCTTGCGCCGGGCATGCCAACCGTGGCGACAAATCCGCATGCCACTGCCGAACCTGCAAGCAGAAGGACCGACACGAGGGTAAGGCTGATTTGCCTGCGCAGGTTTCTGTACATGAAAATGTTGATGAACAAAAGCGCTGCAATGCATGCGTTGACTACAAGCAGCACCGGGGTGTCTTTTACAAAGACGTCCGTGACGTTGCCGCTTGTATCGACGGTCTGTGCATATGGAGTAAGGCAAAAAAGACACATTATGCCTACGGCAATGAGGAGAAACAGAGTTTGGATTCGTTGAATCTGCATGTCTATTTTATTATGAGGGTTGTTTAACGTTTATTCTTGCGTTCGTAAGCCTGAAGGCTCAGTTTCCGTTGTTGGCGGTTTATTTCGCGCAGCGCCCGCATGTCGATGTATCGCTGGCCGCTTCCTGCTTCAATTGGGAATATCTTTTTTCGGAGAGATTCGTTCTCAATAGCGGCACGGCTCGTATGGCCCGGAAGGGTGGGGCGCAACTCGTCCGGAACGTATGATGCTGTTGCGGCCACGACGTGTCCGGCCGGAGGATAGCCGATGACAGTCCACATTGTCGCTTCCGAAAGTGGACGCCCTGCTTCGCATCCTTCGATGACTACTGATGCGACAGATGAACGCCGCGGAATAAAGTCTTGGTCGACTACGTACCGGCAGGTGTCGTTCTCAAAGTCGTGCGAAAGCAACGAATGGTAGAAAGAGCGCGACAGTTTTTCGGTGAGCAGCCGGGGAGTTATATTTCCTTTGGAGATGGCCTCCGCAGCAAGATGTTCTGCTGCGGCGTATCGTATGTAGCCCATGCCTTTGCCATCATTTCCGGAAACGCTGAAATTCGTGCGTATCAGCACTCCTTCAGCAGTGTCACCGGCATCGAAACGCGTGAAGCCATGGTCGTGTGTTTCAAAAAAAGCGGCTCCTCCGTTTGCGTCTATTACACCGAAATTTGCCTGTACTCCCATCGGCCGTGGCAGTTTGCCAAGCAGTTCGGCGAAATCGTCGACGCTGGCGCATTTGCGTAGTGCCACGGACATTATTGCTCCTTCTCTGTCCCGCAAAATGGCGGTGTCGGGGGCAAGGTTGTAGCTCGCTGTGTTCATGATCGCGAATCCGGCGTCGTTCACTCCTGTCCATGCGTCGAGTAGCAGGGAGTCTCCTCCGTTGTATAATGCGGAGAATGCATGAGTGCTGTCTGTGGCAGCCGTGTGTTCCACGAAATTCATGTCGCCGGAGCTGTCCCGGTGCTTCCAGAGCAAGGGACGCCCGGAAGCCGAAGCGCGTGCGCTAACAACCATTGACGTGCAGGCATTCGCACATGGTGCGAGTGCTGCCGCAAGTGCCAATATAGACGTCACTATCCAATTCATAATGCAAATATAGCGAAATAAAGCAGGAAATGTAGTAATTTTGCTGCATAAACTATGCCGTGATGACAATAATAGAAGTTGAAACATTGACGGAGCCTGCACTGGATGTGTTTGCCACACTGACGGAGGCTCAGTTACGTAACCGTCTTGAGCCGGAGAAGGGGATATTCATAGTAGAAAGCCCCAAAGTGATAAAAGTGGCTCTTGATGCAGGTTATGAGCCGTTGGCGCTCCTTTGCGAGCGGCGGCATATCGAAGGCGATGCGGCGGAGATTATTGCTGCGTGCCAGGAGAATATGCCTGTTTATACCGGCAGCAGGGATGTACTGGGCAGCCTTACGGGCTATACGCTTACACGCGGAGTGTTGTGCGCAATGCGCCGTCCGAGTCCGCGTTCAGTCGAAGACGTCTGTGCCGGCGCACGTAGAATAGTAGTCGTGGACGGGGTGGTGGATACCACAAATATCGGTGCTATTTTCCGTTCGGCTGCGGCTCTTGGCATAGATGCCGTGCTGCTTACGCCGTCTTCCTGCGATCCGTTGAACCGCCGCGCGGTGAGGGTGTCGATGGGCTCAGTGTTTCTTATTCCGTGGGCGTGGATAGAGGCGCCTGTGGTGTCATTGGGCAAGATGGGATTTAAGACCGTATCCATGGCGTTGACAGATAATTCATTGGGTATCGACGACCCACGTCTTGCCGCCGAACCGAAATTGGCCATAGTCATGGGGACGGAAGGCGACGGGCTTGCACGGGAAGTGATTGAAAACACTGATTATGTAGTGCGTATTCCGATGGCCCATGGAGTGGATTCACTCAATGTTGCTGCTGCTTCTGCCATTGCCTTCTGGCAGTTGAGGGTGCGGTGAAAATGTATATATGATAAAACAATACTGCCGGAGTCTTCTCAGAGTCCGGCAGTATAGGGTTTCCAATAGGTACAATTTCTAAGGTAAAAAAGATTGTTTTAGGTTCGTGATGCAAAGTTCGTCCTTTTTGTGTTTATAGACAAATATTTTTATATGTTATTCGACATATTTATGGAACATCAACATGCTTTTTGAATTGAATTTGTGTTGATAATATATTGTATTTTAATTATTTGTGCTATTTGTGGTGTTCGCCGGACTTTAAGAAATTGTATCATATAATCTTATAAATTGTCCTATAAAGATTAAAAGAAAACCTGTTGTAAAAGTGCCTAAATATGCTTTTTAGCATTGCGCATACGATTTTATACCTCAAATGTAAACATTAGCGTCGGATTCGACTGAAGATATTTTTGTATTTTTGCAGTCACTTATCACTTAAAATGTATCATTCAATACCATGAAACACATTACAATACTCATTGCACTAAGTATGCTCGTCGGCATCGAAGCCGGAGCAAAATCGCCTGTGGGGCATATCGATACCGAAGGTGTCGTTGCGTCCACGGAGTCGGGAAAAGTGGCCGGCTATAAAGATGCTGCCGGGATAAAGACTTACAAAGGCATACCTTATGCACGTGCGGAACGGTTTCGGGCGCCTCAAGCGGCTGAAGCCTGGCAAGGCGAGCGCAGTTGTCGCAATTTCGGCCCTACTTCGCCGCAGGACGTGCGTGCCGGATGGCAGAACGATGCCATTGCGTTTGCCTTTAATTGGGACGACGGATATACCGGCGAGGATTGCCAACGACTTAACATCTGGACTCCGGCATCGGAAGCCGACGGGAAAAAACGCCCGGTAATGGTGTGGCTCCACGGAGGCGGCTTTGCCGCAGGCAGCGGGCAGGAACTTCCGGGCTATGACGGCGCGAATCTTGCGCGTAAGGGCGATGTAGTGGTGGTGACGCTTAACCACCGCCTGAATGTGCTTGGATTTCTTGATCTGAGTGATTTCGGAGAAGAATATGCATCGTCGGCAAACGCCGGTATGCTTGACATCGTTGCTGCTCTCCAGTGGGTGAACAATAACATCGAGGCTTTTGGCGGCGATCCCGATAACGTCACAATATTCGGACAAAGCGGAGGCGGAGGCAAAGTGTCCACTCTGCTTGCTATGCCGTCGGCCCGTGGACTGTTCCATAAGGCTATTGTGCAGAGCGGTTCCATCGGCCGCACTATGCCCGCAGAGCATTCTCGTCGCATCGGCCGCGCCGTGGTGGAGGAACTTGGCCTTGCCGGAAATGTTTCGGCTATAGACTCGATTCCTTATCCGCAACTTCTTAAAGCCGCGAATGCCGCAGTGGAAAAGGTGCGGGCACAGGTGGAAGCGGAAGGGGCTACGGAAGGCATGCTTATTTTCGGATGGGCTCCGAGTGTGGACGGCAAAGTGCTTCCGACGCATCCTTTCAATGAGAAATCTCCTGAAATCAGCCGCGACATACCTCTAATGATAGGTACCACCCGCTGCGAGTTCTCTCCTACGGCCTACGTACCTCAGTTGCGCGAGGCCGATATGAATATGGCACGTGCATTCGCCGAGCGTATCTATGGAGAAGGAACCGATGAGGTAATCGAGGCCTATGGCAAAGCTTATCCAGGCTTCCAGCCCAAGGATATTATCGATTTTGATACAAAATTCCGTCCGGGAGCAGTTCGGCAGGCCGATTTGAAGGCCGAACAGGGCGGCGCACCGGTGTATATGTACATGTTCTCATGGGAATCGCCTGTTCTCGGCGGAGCTCTGCGCAGCACGCATTGCATGGAGATTCCGTTCGTGTTCAATAATGCCGACGTGCATGCTTCAATGACCGGTGGGGGTGACGATGCAATGAGACTTGCCGACCGTATGTCGGATGCATGGCTGGCATTTGCCCGCACGGGTAATCCCAACACGCCCTCCTTGCCGCAATGGCCTGCATACAATGCTGCCGAGGGGGCGACTATGATTTTCGACAACAAGTGCGATGTGTGGCACAACCATGACCGCGAATTGCTTGAGGTGGTCAAGAAGTATGTAAAGGAGCGTAGTTTGTAAATCTTGTAAATACATAAACAACACATCATAATTTCATGAAAAAGTATATTTTGTTGATGATGCTTGCCGCATGCTCCTTTGGGGCATATGCCCAGCAGGCTCTTTGGGGAGGTTCTAAGATAGTTTCGCCTCAGGTTAATGATGACAAGACTGTGACCTTCCGACTCGTAGCGCCCAATGCGCGTGAGGTAAAGGTGACAGGCGATTTCCTGCCCACACAGAAGATAAACACTCCTTTTGGCGAATTTGACGGTCCGGGCACGGCGGATTTGGTTCAGAAAGACGGGGTGTGGGAGTTTACCACAACGTCTCCTCTCGCTCCGGAACTTTATAGTTACACATTCCTTGTCGACGGCCTGAAGATAACAGACCCTTCCAATGTGCATCAGATTCGCGACGTGGCCTCGGTCACGAATGTGTTTCTTATCGACGGCGGCCGGGCCGATTATTACAAAACCAATGATGTGCCTCACGGCACCGTGTCAAAAATGTGGTATCAAAGTCCGTCGCTCGGTATGGCGCGCCGCCTCACCGTCTACACTCCTGCCGGATATGAAACATCCGGCAAGTCATACCCTGTGTTCTATCTTCTGCACGGCATGGGCGGCGATGAGAACGCATGGTCGGAACTCGGCCGTGCCGCACAGATTCTTGACAATATGATAGCGCAGGGCAAAGCCGAACCGATGATTGTGGTGATGACAAACGGCAACCTTGCCATGCAGGCGGCTCCAGGCGAGACAAGCCAGGGATACATAGCCCCCACTATGCAGCTTCCAAAGACAATGGAGGGCAGTTTTGAGCAGCACTTTCCCGAGGTGGTGGACTTTGTGGACCGGAACTTCCGCACCATAAAGCAGAAAAGCGGACGAGCGATAGGCGGCCTTTCCATGGGTGGGTTCCATTCAATGCACATCTCCAAGGAGTATCCTGACATGTTTGACTATGTGGGCTTGTTCTCGGCTGCCATCACTCCCGACAAGAGTGTGAAGTCGCCGGTGTACGAGAACCTTGAGGCGAAATTGAAAGCGCAGTTCGACAAAAAACCGGCTCTGTACTGGATCGCTATCGGAAACACCGATTTTCTCTATCAGGCAAATGCCGAATACCGCAAGATGCTTGACGGCAAAGGGTATAAATACACTTACTATGAGACTCCCGAAGGCCACATCTGGAAGAACTGGCGAATTTACCTTACCGAGTTCGTCCCTTTGTTATTCAAAAAATAAACCGATACGTATATGAAAAGAATGTTTTTCATGCTTGCATCTGCGGGACTTATGCTTGCATCGTGCGGTGAAAATACGCCGAAACTTGGCATATCGTCCATAGACGATGTTCTGGCTGCAATGACATTGGAAGAAAAAGTCCACCTTATTGTAGGCACAGGCATGGCCGGACAGACCGGCGACAGCGCTGTAGTGGGAGAAACACATAAAATAGTACCCGGAGCTGCCGGTACGACTTACCCCATAGAGCGCCTTGGCATCCCTTCAATAGTGCTTGCCGACGGCCCTGCAGGCCTTCGCATCAATCCGACTCGTGAAGGTGATTCCGCAACGTACTATTGCACGCATTTCCCAATAGGGACACTTTTGGCCTGCACGTGGGACACTGCGCTTGTGGCTAATGTGGGCCGTGCCATAGGCAATGAAGTGTTGGAGTACGGTGCTGACGTTCTGTTGGCTCCGGCCTTGAACATACATCGCAATCCTTTGTGCGGCCGCAATTTCGAATATTATTCGGAAGACCCTGTGGTGGCGGGCAAAATTGCCGCTGCATACGTGAATGGCGTGCAGAGCAATGGCGTGGGCACATCCATAAAGCATTTTGCTGTAAACAATCAGGAGACTAACCGAATGGGCAATGATGCACGGGTGAGTCCGCGGGCATTGCGCGAAATCTACCTTAAAGGTTTTGAAATTGCAGTCAAGGAGTCCGAGCCGTGGACTATAATGTCGTCCTACAACCGTATCAACGGCACCTATGCCTCGGAAAGCGAGGAACTGTTGCAGACCATGCTCCGCGACGAATGGGGATATAAAGGCATGGTGATGACCGACTGGTTCGGAGGAGCTGATGCTCCCGCACAGGTCGTGGCCGGCAATGATATGCTCCAGCCCGGACTTGAAAAGCAGTATAATGCTATATTGGAGGCTGTGCGCAATGGCAGTCTCGACGAGAATCTTGTCGACCGCAATGTGCGCCGAATCCTCGAGCTTATCGTGCGCACTCCGCGTTTCAACGGCTATCAGCCCTCCAACAAGCCGGATCTTGCAGCCCATGCCGCCGTAACACGCCAAAGCGCCACGGAAGGTATGGTTCTTCTGAAAAACGACAAAGAGACTCTGCCGCTTGGCGGCGATGTCAAGAAAGTCGCTCTCTACGGATGTACGTCTTACGACTGGGTGGCCGGCGGCACTGGTTCCGGCAATGTCAATCGTGCGTACACGGTGTCTCTGCTTGACGGGCTTAGGAATGCCGGCTTCGAGCTTGCTGACGCTTCGCTCGAAGGGCGATATGCCCGGCATATCGCCGCTGAAAATGAGCGTAACAAGCCCGCCGAAGGCGCTTATAGCCAGTTCCTGCCGATGCCACGGCCGGAAGAAATGACTTTTGAGGCTTCGGAACTTGCCAAACATGCGAATGATGCCGATGTAGCCATAGTCACTATCGGTAGAAATTCAGGAGAATTCCTTGACCGCACTACCGACGACTTTGTGCTGAGCCAGGCCAACAAGCGTCTTGTAAGCGATGTGGCACGCGCATTCCATGCAAAGGGCAAAAAGGTTATTGTCATCATGAACGTCGGTGGCGTAATTGAAACATCTTCATGGAAGGACGAGCCGGATGCGATTCTATGCGCATGGCAAGGCGGCCAGGAGGGCGGCAATTCTGTGGCCGATGTGTTGTGCGGTAAGGCGTATCCTTCGGGCAAGCTGTCCATGACGTTCCCCGTGGCTTTCGCCGATCATGCCTCATCTGCCAATTTCCCTCTTGACATAAAGGAGGAAATAAAACTCGGAGGAAGCAACGACAATATCGCCGACCCGGTGCGTACCTACCATTATACCCCTTACGAAGAGGATGTATTTGTGGGCTATCGCTATTTCGACAGTTTTGACAAACCGGTCAGCTATCCGTTCGGTTACGGCCTCTCGTACACGACATTCGAATATTCCAACCCTGTTGTGCGCTTCGACAATGGCGTCTACTCCGTGAGCGTGGATGTGCGCAATACGGGCAAACGGGACGGCAAGGAGGTTGTGCAGCTGTATGTGGCAGCCCCTGACAATAAGGGTGCAAATAAACCTGTCAAGGAGCTTAAAGCATTCGCAAAAACTTCAGAACTGAAACCGGGTGAAAGCGAGATGGTAAATATGACTTTCTCGCCTGCCGAACTTGCGTCTTTCAATGGTGACACCAATGAATGGGTGGTGGATGAAGGCACATACAACTTGCTTATCGGAGCTTCGAGCCGAGACATACGCCATAAGCTTGACATCGACGTAAAGGGTCGGAAGGACAAGGCTAACCCGTTGTTTGCTGTAAAAACGGAATTAAATACTCTAAAAAGATAAAAGACACACAGAAAAGAAACAGGCGGCCATTGTTTTGGTCGCCTGTTTTTTATTGTTCTTGACTGAAAAAGTGTATTGATAATTATTACTGTCCGCTAAACCATAAAAGGGTGAGTCCAACTTCTTGAACAGCAGAAGTTGGGCTTACTTTTTGT
>VSPG01000059.1 GCA_009775265.1 Muribaculaceae bacterium | reverse complement strand
CTCCGAAATTTTTGAGTGTCTTTATCCCTTTGCTTCAGTCGCATAGCCCGCTATGCTCCTTCGCCACAGGAATAAATCCGTCTGAAAAATTTCGGCCCTGTCATTAACAAGCATTATTAAACAACCTCTTATGTTTCGGCTTTATTTGTTAACTTTGCGCTGATTACCTTAAGAACGATTAAACATTTATAAAATATCTTGAAATGCCACGAAAACACTTTCTTGCAATAGCAGGCATAGCAGCCTCGTGTGCTGCATTTGCAACCAACCCCATTCTGCCGCTGTGGGAGCACATACCCGACGGAGAGCCGTACGTATTTGAGGACCCCGATGCGCCCGGAAAATATCGTGTGTATCTTTATGGCTCCCATGATAATCTGATTACGGAATATTGCGGACGCGATCAGGTGGTGTGGTCGGCTCCGCTTGAGAATTTGAATAATTGGCGTTGTGACGGCATTATTTTCGAAAGCCGACGCGACCGCGACGGCGCACTCCTATATGCCAACGGGCAGGGCGATGTGCTTTTTGCACCCGATGTGACATTGGTGACAGAGGTGGACGGCTCAAAGACATATTATTTGTATCCTAACAACCAAGCCTATGGCCGCAACGGAATGGTAGCGCGCAGCAAGCGCCCGGATGGTCCGTTCGAGGTGTGCAACTGGAGCGGTTCCGAGTCTCGTGAATGTGACGGGGTGCTCAGGTTTGACCCGGCGGTATTTGTAGATGACGATGGCCGCGTGTATGGATATTGGGGTTTCGAGCGTTCCTATGGAGCGGAACTCGACCCTGCTACTATGGCGACCGTAAAACCTGGTGCGGAAATAGTGGAAGATTTGGTCTCCGGACGCGATCAGGAAGGCGAATTCCGCTTTTTTGAGGCTTCATCCATGCGTAAAATAAAAGATAAATATGTGTTTGTGTACAGCCGATGGACAAAAGAAGGCGAATTCGGTATGCCGCAGACAAACTACACGCTTGCATATGCTTACGGCGACTCGCCGCTCGGCCCGTTTACCTATGGCGGCACAATTATAGATGGTCGTGGCCGTAAAACACTGGCTGACGGAAGCACTGTGTATACGGCGCATCCTGCCGGAAATACCCATGGCAGCATTTGTGAAATAGATGGCAAATGGTACGTGTTCTACCATCGTCAGACCGGTACGACGGAATATGCGCGTCAGGCCATGGTGGCGCCGATTGAAGTAAAAGTAGCCGAAGGTGCGGGAGGTAAAGTTGAAATCAGTGAAGCCGAATTTACTTCCGAAGGGTTCGAAACCGCAGGGCTTGACCCGTTTGAGCGCCGTTCTGCCGGAATCGCATGCTATTATACCCATCCCGAAGGAGCGTCGCAGAGTTATCCGCGGTATTTCTTCAAAGGGTCATACGTGGAGACTTCGAGGCCGAAAATAGAACAGGGCGACAAGTCTTATGATTTGAGGGTAAACCATTCGCCCGTTGTCAATAATACATCCGGTTCGGTCGTAGGGTATAAGTATTTTAATTTTGACGGACTGGCATCCGCTTCGAATCCCGGTCTTGATGTTAATCTTACACCGGCAGGCATTGACGGGGATATAACAATGCGAATTGATGATCCGGACAAAGGCCAGGTTGTCGGACGGATTCATGTGGCGGCTTCGCAGAAGCAAGAGGCCGAAGACGTGCATGTTGCCCTCAGTGGAATGAAAAACATGCGCGGCAAGCATGCGCTTTACTTCGTGTTCGAGGCCGATACGCCAGGCAAGTCCGTGTGCACACTCAATAATTTTGTGTTTACGCGCTAATAACAGCGAATTTATAGTGAGTTTTACGGAAAAATCACTAACTTTGCACGTAATTTTTGGCCGATTGGCGCGCTTTTGTGTCAATTGTCTGATTTTTAACGTTTTGAACGAATATGATAAACATCACGTTTCCTGACAATAGCGTCAAGGCTTTCGAGCCGGGTGTTACGCCTCTGCAAATCGCCGAATCGCTGAGCCCGCAGTTGGCCCGCGAAGTTCTCGCCGCATCTGTCGACGGGCAGGAGTGGGATATTTCCCGCCCGATCCAGTCCGATGCGTCGCTGAAGCTTTTCAAGTGGGACGACCCAGAAGGCAAGCATGCGTTCTGGCATTCGTCGGCACACCTTCTCGCGGAAGCGCTTCAGGAACTGTTCCCCGGCGTGAAATTCGGCATAGGTCCGGCAGTGGAGAACGGCTTCTATTATGACATAGACCCTAACGGTCATCAGATAACGGCTGCCGACTTTCCTGCTATCGAGAAGAGAATGCTCGAACTTGCGCGTACAAAGCATGCCATAGTGCGTGCCGACATTTCAAAAGCCGATGCGCTGAAAATGTTCGGCGAAAGGGGAGAGGAATATAAGTGCGAGCTTATAAGCGAACTTGAAGACGGCAATATAACGACATACACACAGGGCGCATTCACTGACCTTTGCCGTGGCCCGCATCTGCCGGATACAGCACCGATAAAGGCCGTGAAGATTACTTCGCTTGCCGGTGCTTACTGGCGCGGCGACGCTACGCGGCATCAGCTTGTGCGTGTGTATGGTGTCAGCTTCCCCAAGCAGAAGATGCTCGACGAATACAACGCACTCATGGAGGAAGCCAAGAAGCGCGACCATCGCAAACTCGGCAAGGAGATGGAACTTTTCGCATTCTCCCAGAATGTCGGCGCAGGTCTTCCGCTGTGGCTTCCGAAAGGTGCTGCTCTGCGCGACCGTCTCGAGCAGTTCCTGCGTAAGATTCAGAGGCAATACGGGTATTTGCAGGTGATTACGCCGCACATAGGCAACAAGAACCTGTACGTCACCTCCGGACATTATGCAAAATATGGCAAGGATTCGTTCCAGCCCATCCATACTCCTGAGGAAGGCGAGGAATACCTCCTCAAGCCCATGAACTGCCCTCACCACTGCGAAATCTATCGCAGCTATCCGCGTTCCTACCGCGATTTGCCGTTGCGTCTTGCGGAGTTCGGAACAGTATACCGATATGAGCAGAGCGGTGAGCTCCATGGCCTTACCAGGGTGCGTGGCTTCACGCAGGACGACGCTCACATCTTCTGTGCGCCCGAGCAGATTAAAGATGAATTCCTTAAGGTGATGGATATTATCTTCTTCATCTTCAAGGCTCTTAAATTTGAGAACTTCGAGGCCCAGATTTCGCTTCGTGATCCTGCGAACAAGGAAAAATACATCGGTAGCGACGAAAACTGGCATCTTGCCGAGCAGGCCATCATCGAGGCTTGTCAGGAAAAGGGCCTCAATGCCCGTCAGGAGCTCGGCGAAGCCGCTTTCTACGGCCCGAAACTCGATTTTATGGTGAAAGACGCCATCGGCCGCCGCTGGCAGCTCGGCACGATTCAGGTGGACTATAACCTGCCGGAAAGATTCCAGCTGGAATACACCGGAGCCGACAATCAGAAGCATCGTCCGGTGATGATACATCGTGCGCCTTTCGGCTCGATGGAGCGTTTTGTGGCCGTATTGCTGGAACACACTGCGGGGCATCTTCCCTTGTGGCTTGCTCCCGAGCAAGTGGCAATATTGCCCATCAGCGAGAAGTTCAACGACTATGCCCGCGAAGTCGCCCGTCAGCTTGACGCCTCCGACATCCGTGCTATCATTGACGACCGTAACGAAAAGATAGGCCGCAAAATACGCGATAATCAGATGCGTCGCATGCCGTATATGCTCATTGTCGGCGAGAAAGAGCAGGAAAATGGCGAAGTATCTGTAAGAAAATCTGGCGAAGGCGACCTCGGTTCGATGAAAATTGCTACCTTTGCAGAAAATTTGACTCGTGAAGTCGAAGAAATGACAAAACAATAAAATCCCTGAATGGAGAAAAAACCTTTTCGTCCCGCCCCGCGCCCCTCGGCGCCCAAGCGTCCCGCAGGAGCCGGCAACGGTCCGCGAGGCCCGCGTCGTCCGCCAGAACGCAATGCCTATCCCAACAACATCAACGAGTACATTCGTGCGCGTGAGGTGCGTCTTGTAGGCGACAACGTGACCCCCGGCATATATTCCATTCAGGAGGCGCAGAAGATAGCCGACGAGCTCGAACTCGACCTTGTGGAGATTTCCTCGCAGGTGGAGCCTCCGGTGTGCAAGGTGCTGGATTATCAGAAGTATCTTTACCAGCAGAAAAAGAAAGCCAAGGAGATAAAAGCCAAAGCAACCAAGGTGGTAGTCAAGGAAATTCGATTCGGTCCTCAGACCGACGATCATGACTACAACTTCAAACTGAAGCATGCCATAGGCTTCCTTCAGGAAGGCGCCAAGGTGAAAGCCTATGTGTTCTTCAAGGGTCGCTCGATTCTCTTCAAAGAACAAGGTGAAGTGCTTCTGCTCCGTTTCGCCAACGATTTGGAAGAATACGGAAAAGTGGAGCAGATGCCCCAGCTTGAAGGCAAGCGCATGATAATAATGATCACGCCTAAAAAGAAGTAAGGCCTCCGCGACACCGCAACAAAGAAAAATGATCTAAGCGGCCGCGAGCCGGTCGCACTGCATCATACATGAATTAACTCACATAAAGTAACAGAAATGCCCAAGATGAAAACTAATTCCGGTGCCAAAAAGAGGATCGCCCTGACCCGATCAGGAAAAATCAAACGAAAACCCGCTTTCAAGAGCCACATCTTGACCAAAAAGACCAAAAAGCAGAAGCGCAACCTCACGCACTTCGGCACGGTGGCACATGTGGACGAAGGCAACGTAAAGGAGCTGCTCGGCCTGAAGTAAGAGCTGTAGCCACACCATCGCTTTGATTAAGTAATTCGTGATTTTTTAATTCTTTCTATCAACCGAGTGTACGGCACAAAAGAGCAACACAGCCGCCGACGCTCAAAATCATTAAAGAAACATGCCAAGATCAGTCAACCACGTCGCTTCGCGTGCACGTCGTAAAAAAGTCCTCAAACTCACCCGCGGCTACTTTGGATGCCGTCGCAACGTATGGACCGTTGCCAAAAACACATGGGAAAAAGGTCTGACCTACGCTTACCGCGACCGTAAGGATAAGAAACGCAACTTCCGCGCTCTTTGGATTCAGCGTATCAACGCTGCCGCACGCATGGAAGACCTCAGCTACTCCAAGCTCATGGGTCTTATCCACAAGGCCGGTATCGAAATCAACCGCAAAGTGCTTGCCGACCTTGCCCTCAACAACCCCGCCGCTTTCAAGGCTATTGTTGACAAGGTGAAAAACGCATAACGCAACTGCGTTTTAGCGACTAACGAATTTGACAGGGGATGTGCCGTATGGCGCGTCCCCTGTTTGTGTATATGACGGATAATAAGTATTTTTGCAAATCAACATATTACTATAACCCTAAATATTAAATACATGAAACGCATCATTGCATTCTTGCCGGCGCTGGCTGCAGCTTCTGTCGTGGCGCAGGCCGCACCAGCTATTCCGCGCGACGAGGCCATAGAGTCGAAAGTGCAGGAAACTCTCGCGCGCATGACGCTTGACGAAAAGATAGGTCAGATGACGGAACTGACTCTTGACGTATGCGGACGTTTTGACGAGAAAGGTAATTTTATTGTGGACGATTCGCGTCTTGACGAAATTATAGGTAAATACAAAGTGGGCTCGATTCTGAACGCTCCGGGAAATACGGCACAGACGCCGGAAGCGTGGAAGCGCATCATCGGTGCCATTCAGGAAAAAAGCATGTCCACGATGGGCATCCCCTGCATATATGGCCTTGATCAGAACCATGGCACGACATATACGGCCGGTGGCACTTTCTTTCCGCAGAACATAAATGTGGCTGCCACATTCAATACGGAACTCGCGCGGCAAGCGGCGGAAATAACGGCCTATGAAACAAGGGCAAGCTCCGCGCCCTGGACTTATTCGCCGACTCTCGACCTCGGACGAGATCCGCGTTGGCCGCGCATGTGGGAGAATTATGGCGAGGATGCTCTTGTCAATGCTGAAATGGGGGCTGCCGTGGTGCGTGGATTTCAGGGCGACGACCCAAACCATATCGGACCTGAGAATATTGCCGTTTCACTTAAACACTATCTCGGCTACGGCGTGCCTTTCAGCGGAAAGGACCGCACGCCTGCTGTAATATCGGTTTCGGATCTGCGAGAGAAGCATTTTGCCCCGTATCTGGCAGCGGCGCGGGCAGGAGCTCTTAGCGTGATGGTAAATAGTTCGTCGGTTAATGGCGTGCCGGTGCATGCAAGTCATGAACTGCTGACGGGATGGCTAAAAGAGGGCTTGAACTGGGACGGCGTAATAGTCACGGACTGGGCAGACATCAACAACCTGTATACGCGCGAGCATGTGGCTGCCGACAAAAAGGAAGCCATAAAAATGGCGATAAATGCCGGTATAGATATGGCAATGGAGCCTTATAGCCTTGACTATTGCACGCTGCTCAAAGAACTTGTGGAGGAAGGCGAAGTGCCCATGAGCCGTATCGACGATGCCGCAGCACGTGTTATCCGTATGAAATACCGTCTCGGACTTTTCGACAATCCGGTTACAGACAGGAATGATTATCCGGAATTTGCTTCGGCTGCACATGCCGCTGCTGCGCTGAATGCTGCCGAGGAGTCCATGGTTCTTCTAAAAAACGCAGATAACACCCTTCCCATTCCTAAAGGCAAGAAAATACTTGTGACGGGACCGAACGCCAATAGCATGCGTTGCCTTAACGGAGGCTGGAGTTATAGCTGGCAGGGTAATCTTGCCGACCGTTTTGCTTCGGGTTACAACACGATTCTTGAAGCTATGCAGCAGAAATTCGGTGTCGGTAACGTGAGTTATGAGGCCGGCGTCACCTACAAGCAGGATGGCGCTTATTGGGAGGAAAACAAGCCTGAAATAGAAAAGGCCGTTGCGGCAGCCGCCGATGTGGATTATATTGTGGCATGTATCGGTGAAAACTCCTATTGCGAAACTCCGGGCAACCTTACCGACCTGAACATCTCTGCCAACCAGCTTGCTTTGGTGAAAGCCATGGAGGCAACAGGCAAGCCGGTGGTGATAGTCCTTAATGAAGGGCGACCGCGTCTGATAGCCGATATTGTGCCCGATGCGAAAGCCGTGGTAGACATAATGCTCCCCGGCAATTATGGCGGAGATGCCCTTGCAAATCTGCTTGCGGGTGATGCCAATTTCAGCGGCAAATTGCCGTTTACCTATCCTAAGGAAATAAACTCGCTGATTACTTACGACTATAAGGTGAGTGAAGAAGTGGAGAAAATGGAAGGTAATTACGATTATGATGCCGTTGTGGCCGTGCAATGGGCTTTTGGCTACGGGCAGAGCTATACGACGTTCGCCTATAGTAATCTTCGCATAGACAAGACGCAGTTCGCGCCTGAAGATACGCTTACCATAAGCGTGGACGTGACCAATACCGGTTCGCGTGCCGGCAAGGAAAGCGTGCTGTTGTTCAGCAGCGACAGAGTGGCTTCTGTCGTACCTGACGGACGCCGTCTGCGCGCTTTCAGAAAGATAGACCTTGAGCCCGGACAGACAAAGACGGTGACATTCACGCTTCCGGCTTCGGAATTGGCATTTGTCGGAGCCGATGGCAAATGGGTGCTTGAGCGCGGTGATTTCCGTCTGCAGTGTGGCAACCAAGTGGCCGATATTGTGTGCACGGCTACGAAACGCTGGGCAACACCGAACCGATAAAAATTGTGTACACGAGCCTCGGATTGTCCATACTTCATCTGCGTGGAGTATGGACAATCCGGGGCTCGTCTTTTGTGTTTTTACAAGCGCCTCATTTCTTCTTCGGAGGCAGACGAACCTTTGTATTTGCTTTTATTACTGTCCGCTAAACCATAAAAGGGTGAGTCCAACTTCTTGAACAGCAGAAGTTGGGCTTACTTTTTGTAT
>VSPG01000058.1 GCA_009775265.1 Muribaculaceae bacterium | reverse complement strand
TGTTCCGATTAAGTGATGGTGAGCTTGCGAAACGCTATGTGGAGGATCTTCCCAACTGGGCAAAAATTATCCTTCTAAAATAAGAAACGATGAAGTAAATGATATCATTCTTAGCTATTTGAAATCTCATATTTGTACCATACGACACTAAAATATTGACAATCAAATATGGTTAGATTTGAGGAAGTGAAGTAATCCCCTTAATCAACGATAACGAACTGGAGTGTAGCTTATCGGGCTACACTCCAGTTTTATTTATACATTTTTCAATGAATACTTGAAGTTTAGTTAGACATTTTCGGCAAGTTAGACATTTTCATAAAATGGTAGATATAGTGCGTTTCGAATACAAAACTCAAGTTGGCAGTGGCGTATAAACAATTTCATCTTATATAATATACAGGTAATATGTCAAAAAATATTTTAGACATATTATCCTGAGATGATATACTGGCCTCATAAGCGCGTAGCCGCATCGATGCAGCTCTTGCACTCTACATGGTTTATTCCATCCCATATCGTGCGTCTGAAAAACACTTGTTTTACCATAAAATAAAAAAAATTGCAGGAAAATTTGCATAATTGAAAAAGCTGTCTTACGTTTGCAGTGTCATACGACACTATAACACTATTAACCCATCACACAACATTCCATTATGCTCATTGCCGCAATCTCCACCACAGCCGCATCGTCCGGCATCTTCCCAGCAGTCACCGCATTGCTCTGTGTTCTCCTTCTAATCTGCCTAATCTAACCACAACATGATAACGATAGACAACCTGACATTCACCTATCCCGGACGCCACAATCCCACGATAGGAAATCTTTCCCTTCAGTTGCCCGAAGGGAGCGTTTACGGCCTGTTGGGACGCAACGGAGTAGGCAAAAGCACATTGCTCTATCTTATAGCCGGCCTGCTCACACCGAATACCGGCCGCATCGAATTCGACGGCATAGACACCCGCCGGCGCCTCCCCTCCACCACCGCCTCGATTTTCATTGTGCCGGAAGAACTCACTCTGCCCGAAATATCGCTCCGTGACTATGTTGCAATAAATGCCCCGTTCTACCCCAACTTCTCGCACGACGACCTGCACCGCCACCTCGAGACATTCGAAATAGACCCCCGCATGCGCTACAAACTCACCAATCTGTCGATGGGTCAGCGCAAAAAAGTGTTCATGAGCTTCGCACTGGCCTGCAACACGCCCCTCGTACTCATGGACGAGCCTACTAACGGACTCGACATTCCCGGCAAATTGGCTTTCCGCCGTTTCATCGCCTCAAGCGTTAACGAAAACCGAACCATAATCATATCCACCCACCAGGTGCGCGACATCGAGACACTGCTCGACAACGTGCTCATCATCGACAGCGAACGCGTGCTGCTCAACGCCTCCACGGCCGAAATAGGCCGGCGCCTCGCCTTCGTCCACACCTCCGACGCCGAAGTGGCCGCACGCGCCCTCTACGCCCAGCCGTCCGTAGGCGGCATAAGCGCCGTACTGCCCAACGACGGCAGTTTCGACACCGAGATAAACCTTGAATGTCTTTTCGAACTGGCAAGCACACGCCCCGACGAACTTGCCGAAATATTCAACAAACAATGAACACTCCGGCTTCCTCTCAGATATTCGACGGCAAGCGATTCCTTGCCGTGATGCGCCGAGACTGGCGCCTCGAACGCAACTCATGGGCCATACGCATCCTTGCCATGTTCGGCGTGCTTTTAATGGTCGAACTGTTCGCCGCATGGCTCTTCGTAGCAGCCAACGGCTTCTACGAAGACAGCTACCCCGTGATCAAATACACGTGCTGGTTCATGCTCTCGCTGTTCGCATGCCTCGGTGCATCGCAATTCCACAGCGGCTATGCCACCGCCGGCGGACGACTCAACGAACTGATGAATCCGGCATCCACTCTTGAAAAATTCTGTTCACGTCTCATATTTTGTGTAGTGGCCGTGCCGCTCGTGTACGCCGCATGCTGGGAAATCGCCGACTGGGTACGCGTGTTCGTTCTCGACAGCTACTTCAATGTGTCCACCACCAAGCACGTAAGCATCCTGGACGCAGGCAACATGATATTCGAAAGACACAACATTATTTTAAGTTGGTTCAGCCTCGCAAGTTCACAAGCCGCATATGTGCTCGGAAGCACCATATGGCCTAAAAACTCCTTCATAAAAACATTGGGCGCCATGGCCGTTGTCCAATTCATATACGGATTTGCAGCAGAATATGTCTCCTCCACACTTTTCCATGGCCGCACAGTAGATGTACTTGTAGTTGATTTTCAAGCCATTGCCGACATATTCATAAACACCGTCACCATCGCATCCATCGTATCCGCCCTGTTCTGCTACATAGTGGCATATTTCCGCATGCGTGAAGACGAAATAATCCAACGGATGTAATCCCAGCCAAATGATAGATTTCAACGACAGCAACCGCGCCATCTACCTACAGATTGCCGACGACATAGCCGACCGCGTGCTGCAAGGCGTGCTGCCTCCCGACGAACGAATCCCGTCCGTACGCGACTATGCAGCCACCGTGATGGTAAATGTCAACACGGTAATGCGCGCCTACGAGCACCTCTCCTCTCTCGGCGTGATATACAACAAACGCGGACTCGGCTATTTCGTATCGGCCGAAGCAGCGTCCGTCATCACACGGACACGCCGACGCGACTTCATCGACAGCGGCGCCATCGACCGCATATTCAAGCAGCTGCACCTGCTCGACATCTCTACGGCTGAACTAAACGACATGTACAACGCTTACCTCGACAAAACCACACAGAAATGAAACGCACCACAAAAGCCATACTGATAGCCCTTGCCATAGGCCTCGTGGCCACATTAGCCATTGTCTACTGGATATACTCCCTCGTCATACAGGCGTAACACCCTGCTATCCGAACCGTGCACGGCAACACGTTTAGAACGTATTGTATTGAAAAACGAGCCGTCCCCGAAATGTAGAAAGTGCCCCCAAAAGTTAGATACAAAACTTTTCAGGGGGCACTTCACACTACGTAATTACCGCACAGTCACGTTGTCCTGTTCTATTCAAACTCTATTCTTGTTTTTACGGAGACGCCTGATCCATATATAATAGCCTGTAAGCGGCAGACTTGCACCGAGCAGAGCGCTGAGAAACCATAATATCCGCGTGAATACACCTCCGAGACTTCCCGTGTGAATGGAATATATCCATCCACGCAACCTTTCAGACCCAGTGGAGTCGTCGTATCTGACAAGTGAAGTTATATCCCCCGTCCTATGGTCGAACTCATAACGGTCCGACGCCCGGACATTGCCGGAAGAAGCAGTTTTTACGGTGGCGCTTCCCGGTGCTATTGTTATCTGTATCGCCCCAGCTCTATCAGCCTTTAATTCGTCATATACCTGCTGCCATCGGTCGAATTCCGGACTGTTCCCGTTTCCTCCGCCACGTTCCCCACGCATTTCAGCAGAGCCGCGTGGCATGCCTTCGCGCGGTTCATTCCTACGCGCGCTTCGTCCCGAAGTGTCGTTTCTGCGCGAAGTATATTCCACCCCACATGCTTTATAGAACGCCATCCGATACCATTCGAACGACCACGTAAGCCCTGTGAGCGACATTGCAAGCAGCAATAGCAGCGCATACATGCCTCCGGCCACATGGAGGCTTTTCCAAAGACCCTTCCAGCCGTCTTTTAGCGAAACCGACAAGCTGCGTGGTAAATTTTTCCTTGCGCGCGGCCACCATATCACGACGCCCGTAAACAACGCTATCACAAAAAACAAAGTGGAAATGCCTACGGCCAGTTTGCCGGCTTTTACACCATCGGCAGGCGGATCCAGCAACCATCTGTGAAGACGGAACATCGTGGCGAAAAAAGGAATACGCTCATATCTGCCTTTGATTTCGCCGGAATACTGATCTATAAAGAGAGAAGCCCGACGTGGTTTTGAAAGATTTACCTGATAGGTCCGCTCTTTGTCTCTGAAAACAGTGACACCGGTTATGGAAACCGAATCAGGCAACGAAGCCTTTACGGTTTCCATAAGTATCTTCATATCAACAGGTTCTCCTTCCGAAGCGGACACATAATACATCTCGCTTTTAATGCATCTCGTTAGCTCCGGCTCAAACACGAGCATAGCTCCGGAAAAACAAACCAGCGTGATTATTAAGCCGAACGGAACAGAGAACCACAGATGGATTTTGCGAAATATTTTCATTCCCCCGTCATTGAACATGTTTCATATATCCGAATCCGGCTATGTCGGTAGCCTTGTCCACCGTCAGCCCTTTTGTAGCCTGGGCCGTCGCAGCATTTATCCTATATATTGCCGGGCTGCCGTCGGTCACATTGACAGACACGTACACACTGCCGTTTTTTGCGTACACCGTCTTACCTATCGACGATATGTTTGCAGGAAGACCGTTCACGAATGTCAATTTCTTTGCATCTGCATCAAATACGGCAAGATCAGTGGCGGCGAAACCTTTCTCGGTGAGGGGGCGGTCATACATGAGCATAAGAAAACAATTGCCTCCGGCTGGCCAACAGCGCATAAAAGATCGACCGGCCGACAATTCCTCGATGTTACAATAGTACGAGTCGAAGTCCGACGTTCCCGCAGGGATTCTGCACACACCTGCGGGTAAAGTCGTTTTTTGCCGGGGATCTGTCATTGTTTTGGCATAGGAAGGTGAAAACACATAGATGTCTCCATTTCCGGCAGCCCATATCGTCTGATAATATTGCGATTTGAAACGTCCGCAAGGGTAACTTATCCTGTCGGTCTTGGCAAATGTCGGGTCAGTCATAGTTTCATCATTGAAAATAGCCACCCGGCACTCGTCAGGATATTGCGTCCACTGAAGCTCTCCTTTTTTGTAGCTGCTGCTGTTACTGCCTCCATCGGCAGTCTTTACAAGGTCTTCGTAGCCGGGACGAATCCATTTGCCGTTTTCAAACGCCGCGCCATATTGGCTAAGACCCATGGGTATGGCACCGGAAAATATCTGACTTCCTCTTTTCTCTATTCCGGCAAGAGTTACATACTCGCCGTTGCCGAAATAATTCTCAACGGAATACGTACCGGCCGACGTGTCGTTCTGCCTCGACGATTCGGCTTCGACATCAAGATACGAAACAAGCAGAGTCTTGGGCAGATAGCCGTTGCCATCGGCTTGAGAAGACGCGCCGTTGCCGGTCGAGGTCGAGATTATTTTGTTGTCATATATGCCATAGGAAGTAAAACGGCTTATCTTATACTCCATGTCGCGCGGAGCTATTGTGCCATCCTGATTTAAGCGATAGCTCCTTGTCGTACCCGCATTCCCCTGGTTATATGTGAGGGCATAAAGATAATTGTCAGGATGGAACACCCATTGGCTTGCCCCGTCGTTGAGCAGCCCGGTGTTGCCGCCTAAAGAAACCTGTCCTTCGTCAAGCGATTCGGCGGTAAGCAATATGTTGGTTGTCCCCTTGGAGTCTGTCACAGACGCGGCTATGACATATTTTCCGTCTGCCTTTTCATTATCCGGTTCGTTTCCGCCGTAGGGTTCGTTATTGTCGGAGCATCCGGCCGACATGGCGGCAGGCACAACAAGCGCACACACGGCACGCAAAAAAAGATGTTTTTTCATATCATGATTATTATTTGATTATTATGATTAGTTTCCGAAATAAACACGCACTTTCCCGTAAAAGGCCCGTCCTGGTTTCTGAAGGCTGAAATTGTCGTAAATCCTTGCATCGGTAAGGTTACGGCACTCAAACGATATGTTGTATCGACCCTGATTGATTCCATAGCTTAATGTGACATTGTGGGCAAACTGGTCTGGCACCATGTAGTCATCGCTGTTGCTTCCGAGATTGGATGAGTAATAGCAGAAACTGTGTGTGTACTGGTTGTCGTAGGTCAGCGTGAGAATGTTGTCCTTGCGTCCGAGTCCCGCCCAATAGAAATTCACATCCGTGTCGGCGAACATATATGGTTGGTTGGGCATACGCTCCTTGTATGATACGTTGGCTGCCGTGCTGTTCACTGCCGTACGCATATTGTCGCGGATATTCATCTGCGTGAAATTTCCGCCCACGCTCAACCATTTCGAAAAATTGTATCTTGCCGACACGCTGATACCGTCGGTTCTTACCTTTCCATAATTGATATAGGATGCGGCGAATTTTCCTCCGCTCAGCGACATTATATTACGTTGTATATAGTCGTGTGTGTCGCGGAATATCAGACCGGCTTCCACATAGACCATGCTATTTCCGAATGTGGCGTCGTAGCTGAGATTCAGATTCACGTTATGGCTTGATTCAGGCTTCAACGCAATGTCGCCCGTCTCAAGATCCTCGTCGCCGAACATTTCCTCAATAGTAGGCATACGCAAGGCTTTTTCGTAGGATGCTTTCAATTGCAGCCCTAAAGGCATGAAGAAAGTTCCGGCAGCTCCATAACCCCAGTAATCCACCGACCGCGAAGTGCGTTCGTAGGAATCCTGTGCCGACGATGTCGCCATAGGGCCTGCTACGTATTGGTGGTACTGCTTGCCGAAAACCGAAAAATTAAACCTGGAGTCAGGAATGAAACGGTATGACAGCCCTATGATATTCTTGCTTGTGATTTTCGGTATAGCATCTCTTGTAGGCGGAGTTGTCAGCAGGCTCTCGTTAGACCTGTTGAAAGAATTGAACACATCGTTCAGTGTGAATACATGCTTGTGTCCCAGGCGGTAGTTGGATGTGAAAGCCGCCGACCAGTTGTTGTTGTCTGCTTTGGAATTTTGATAAGATTGTTCTCCCGGCGAATTCAACCGTTCGGTTTCTCCTCTCCAATTGTATTTCACCGATGCCGTATCCACATTCACCGTCGCATTCTTGTTGTAATTGGCGTTTAGGGAAATGTCGAGACCATTCACGAACAGATTACGCTTGCGAAACTCGACAGAAGGCATCAGGTTATGTCCGTGGCGATGCTTTTGACCGTACACGATTTCCTGACGTACGCCTGTCTGTACTTCCTTATACATGCGCGAGTACGTGAAACCTACCAGCAGGCGGTCGGCCCATGGCTTGTCCACAACCCCGAATCGTGCCACTACCGCTTCATTATGGTATGTGTCATTGAACCTCCGCACATGCTCTTTCTTTTTACGGTTGATAGCACCGGTTTCAAAATCTTCCACCGGCGTATCAATCCAATAGTCGTTATCGGAATAGTTTTGAAAAGCATTCAACTCCCACTTGAGGCCGTTTCGCAGAGTCTGCCCTGCATTGATGTATGACTTATGGGTATTGAACGATCCGTAAGAGTATGAAGCGTCTACAAACCATTGCCTTCTTCGTTTAGGTGTGACAATGTTGATTATGCCGCCTATAGCATCCGAACCGAAACCTACTGGAACCACGCCGCGATAAACCTCTATGCGTTCGGCAAAATTAACCGGGATATTGTTAAGGCCGAAAGAACTTCCGGCACCCTCCTGCGGAACACCGTCAACAAAAATCTTTATGTGTTTTCCGCTGAAACCATCCATAGTCACAGCCATGTCGGAACCGACGCCTCCACTTTCACGTATTTTCATACCCGGAACCTTACCGAGAGCATCGCCGAGTGTCTTGGTTGTATTTGCCAAGTCCAGCGTATTCACGGCCACAGCGTTATATGCCGAATTTCTGACTTTTTCCACCTTGTTGCCCACCACTACCACTTCCGCCAACTGAGTGGCCGACTCCAGTTTTACGTTCAGCCTGATATTGCCGCCTTCCGTAATTTCCACACTACGCTCCGTCTTCTCGAATCCGACAGAAGAAAATACAATGGTATACTTGCCGGATGGCGTTTTCAGATGATACAGACCATGCTCATCAGTGACACAGGAATATTCACGTGAGTTCGGGATAAGAATTTTATTTTTTTCAGCCAAGCAAAAGACATAGAGTATTGGGCGGCCTGTCAAGGTCG
>VSPG01000057.1 GCA_009775265.1 Muribaculaceae bacterium | reverse complement strand
AAACGATACATGATTAATTTCTGTAGACCTGCGGCTTAACATGTCAATACATTAATTTATTTTTACGAGATACTTAAATATTACTATTAAGTAGTATCCTGAAGCTAAAGAACTGACATCTATAGTTGTGCGCATGTCCTGGATGTAGCCTTGACGATGAACCATAGCGGTATTAACATTGAGAATTTTATATTGGTAGGAAAATATCCCTAAATCAATGTCTGTGTCAATTATGGCTGTAATTTTGGTAGTTGCTATCAAAGGAGATACCATAATGGTAATTGCAGGATTGGGGGTGGCGGTAGAATCGGGTAGCTGTGAATGGGTTTTTATGGTTCGCGTTGCAACATTACCATCCTCTGTATATGAATATTCATAGGTTGTGGTAATCTTTATATCTGGTATGGCTGTATTGCTTTGGCCTTTGATGGCAAAGGATGAGTAGAAAAGCAATAGGGCGGGCAATAGTGTTCTTTTCATGGAGAGGTTTAAGGTTTTTTAGATTTTGCAAACATATGTAAAAAATATTACATATACAAGAAAAACGCGCATTTTTATTGAAACAAACAATAAAAATGCGCGAAATGTAAAGCCGGGGGCGCTATTCGCCTAATGCTTTTTGGATGGCCGGTAGGATGAGGGCTTCCATGACAGCGTAGCCTTGGGCGTTGGGATGCACGCCGTCGGCGGTGTAGTCAGGGTTGAGGGCGCGGTCGGCGCCGTGTACCATGGCTGTGTAATAATCGACATAGGGGATAGAATTGTTTTCGGCGTAGACCCGTATGCGGCGGTTGAGGTCGGAGATTCGCCCGGCTGCGTCGGTAATAGAGGGATTCCAATAGAAAGCGGCTGCAGGCAGGGTGGAGGTAAGAATCACTTTTATGCCTGCCGCGCTGGCGAGCTCGCACATGGATATGATGTTGCCCATGGTGCGGTCGGGATCGTAGGGGTGGGTGTTTTCGGCGCAGTCGTTGGTGGCGGCGTTGAGCACTACGAGTTCGGGGCGCAGGTTTATCACGTCGTCGCGGAAACGGGAGAGGAACTGGTAGGTGCTTTGGCCGGATATGCCACGGCCGATGAAATGGTTGTCGGCGAAGAACGATGGGTGGTTGCCCGGCCAGAAATCGGTGATGGAATTGCCCATGAACACTACGCGACGCTCAGAAAGCGGCAAGGCGGCCACGCGGGCGTTGTCGGCTGCGTAACGTTCGAAGTTCCCCCAGTATTCGCGTTGTGCGGCCGCAGTGCCCCCGGCAGCCGACGGTATGGCTGCCAGGAGCACTGCGGATGTAAGAACGGAAAGATGTCTCATTTACTGAAATAATCTATCAGTTTATGAGGAACAGTTTGTCGTTGCCGTTATAGCTGCACTTTATGGTGGCGCGGCCATCGGTGATTTTGCCTATTTCGATGTCTATCGCGCCGTCGCTTTTTACCTCGAGTTTTGAACTGTCTGTGATAGGAGCGTAGAGCTGGTAGCGGATGGCGTCGGTGAGGCCGTTGGCATTGGTGCACCGCACAGGTGTGGCGGGGATATTGAGTTTTTTGCCGTCGGCGTAGATTTCTACCGACGGTACTGCCGGCGGGGTGCACTGCATGCCTTCTTTGGCAAATCCGATGCCGTGGAGGGTGAATTTGCAGTCGGGGCCTTCTGCCACAAGATAGATGGCGTGTTTGCCTTTGAGGCCTTCTACTCCGGGCACTGCCACTTCATAGCTGCGCGCTTCTTTAGGGGTGCCTGCGGGCACGTCGACAACGGCTATTTCGCGTCCGTGCCATGTGTCGTTGGCGTAAGGGCCGTCGAGCATCACACGGATGCGGAATCCTTGCTTGGTGTCGGGGGTGAGGTTGAGCGACAGGCGTGTGCCGTCGCCGGGGAGGGTGCCGCGGAAGGCTTTGACGCCTTTGGCGTCTTTGTCAAGACCTCCGAATCCGAAGTATTTGAATCCGACGATGCCGCCGTCGGTGATGTCTTTAAGGTCCATGCCGTCATGCCATACGTCGTGGTTGTCCTGGAGCCAGTCGTTTCCGGTCATGTAGCACGCGATGCCAGCCGAATAGTAGCGGTAGGGCGGCAGACCGAAAATCTGGAATCCCTCGCTGGTGACTTCTGCTCCTTTGTATTCTGTGCCGTCGGACGCTGCAGCTGTCCATTCGTTGTTTTTGGCATAGGGGTCGTAGGCTGTGATATGCACTTGTCCGCCGTCGGCCACTTTTTTCTTGTCCCATGTAATCTTGACAGGGGCTACCATTGCCTGGCGGGCATTGCCGAAGCAGCGTGGCGGGCGGTGGTAGAACACATACCATTGTCCGTTGATTTCCTGAAGCGAGCCATGGGTGTTGTGGGCTGCATTGGTGGTGGTGAGGTGCGAGCCGTCGTGATTGGGTACCACACCGCGGGAGTCGACAAGCACGCCGCCCGAACGCCACGGGCCGAGAGGCGAGTCGCCATAGGCGTAGCGCAGTGCGGAGTTGGTGGAGCCGAGGCCGTAGTCTGGGCCGCTGTAGCCAGAGAAAACCATTATGTATTTGTTGCCGACCTTTCGGATGGACGATGCCTCGAAGAAATTGAAATCGCCGGGATTCTGGTCTTTGTAGAGCGCCGGATATTCGGTGCCTTCCGGGTCGCGTATTTCGCCATAGCGCTCGCTTGCGGGGATGAAATAGTCGTGGATTTCTGTGCCGGGACGCACTGCGTACATGTTGTCGGGATCGAGCTCGAAAGCGGTGCTGTGGCGGAAGCCGTAGTACACGTAGGCCCGGAAACCGCGGTCGTAGTCTTTGTCACGTTTGTCGGTTATAGTCTCGACGAACACCGACGGGTCGAAATCAATAAGCGACCCGGGCACGCACTGTGTGCCGTCGGGGGTGAGGTTGACCGGAGTGAATGGGCCGTCGGGCCTGTCGGATTTGCACACCATGGCCACGCGGCGCCATCCGCGAGAGTGCGGGTAGAGCCAGTATGTCTTCTTTCCGGTGGTGCGGTCGTTGACTTCTACAAGGTCGGGGGCGTACATGGTGTCCCATTGTCCGTTGACGAACCATGAGAAAATGGGGCCTTCGTCGCGCCATTGGCTGAGATCCTCGACTGGCGCCGACCACATGCGTATGTCGTTGCCGCAGTAGCGGTCGTAGGAAATGTCGTGCGAGCCTATTATGTAGGCGCGGTATTTGCCGGGGGCGTCGGGGTCTTCAAACACGCGTGGCTCGCCGTCGGGAAGATGTTCCCAAAGAGGCAGGTAGGGGTTCTGCGCACCGGCCGAAGCGGAGGCAAGGGCCAAAAGAAATGAAAAAGCGATTTTTCTCATGGTTGGTTTCAGTGGGTCGGTTTATTATCGGGTATTATGATTATGTCTACAAAATTAAGCAAAATCCCGCTAATGTCCAAAGCCGGCCTAAAATCCGTGGCCCGCGCGGTATTATATGGCTTAATAGTCAAGCAGGCGGCCGTTGTCGTTCCATTCGCCTGTCATATGGCCGTTCTCGCTGGCTTGGATGAGTTTTTCCAGTCTGCTCCGGAACAGTTCAGGAGAGGCTTTCACTCTTTGTATGTTGTCGATTCGTACTCTTTGGTAGAGCGGATGGAACGAAATGAAGTTGTTCCATGCTGCCGGCCGTGCCTTGAATGCGTCCAGAATGTCCGGGTCGATTATGAATCTTTCCTGCGATGGCGGCAATGCCGCACGTCCGCTGTCGGTCATCAGTCCGAGGGTTTCAAGCCGTCGGCACCGCTCTTTGTTCAATTCGGTCCACCTGCTGTTTTTGGAGCGGCGGCTGAAACGTTGCAGTGTCGTCCCCCCGATGTTTTTTATGGTGGAATCTATCCATCCGAAGCACAGGGCTTCTTCTACTGCGTCAAGATACCACAGGATGCCATCCTGTGGCGGCGTCTTTCCGCGTTTTACGGCTGTCCAGCATTCTGTTTCCCTGTCATGGTTTTCTACAAGCCATTTCCTGAAAGAATTGCGGCAGGGGGCGGAAATGATGTTTACGGGTGTCATTTTTGCATAAACTCTTCTGCCGTCAATGTCAGGAAATGTTCGGTTCGGATGTCGCCTAAAAGCGATGTTTTGCCGTGTTCGGTGTGATGGTAGCGGAATCCGCATTTTTCAGCGACACGGCGTGAGCGCTCATTGCCGTCGTAATGACCGATCCACAGCCGGGACAATCCAAGTTCGGAGACGCATCTGCCGGCAAGTGCTCTGACAACTTCCGTAGCGTAGCCGAATCCCCAGTGTGGTAAGCCTACCCAATAGCCTATTTCTGCATCGCCTTTGTCCATTTCTGCCGAATGAAGTGTGTCGGAGAACATTATGCCGCAAGAGCCGATCGGTTGGCCGGTGGATTTAAGTACCATGGCGTATACTTCCGGCTGGGAGAAAACCGTGCGTATTATCTCAAGGCTTTCTTCTACGGATTTGTGGGGCGGCCAGCCTGCTGCGGGCCCTACCGCCGGGTCTTGTGCGTATCGGAACAGTGTTTCGGCATCGTCTTCTCGCCATGGGCGCATAATCAGTCGTTCTGTCTCAATCATTGCAGGAAATTGTTTGGCTCAAAATTAGCAATAATTTCCAAGAATCGGCACACGCATGCGGCAGAATTGCAGTAATTCTGCCGCATGCGTGTGGTTTTAATTGCCGGCAAGGGCCTGAGCTTTTTGAGCAAGCAGCTCATAGGGCATTCCTCCCACGCTGCGTTCTATGTTGCCGTCGATGTCGATGAAAAAAAGAGTAGGAATAGAACGGATGTTTGCCGCTTCGGCCAAGGCCCGGTTTTTGTCTACATCCACTTTGAGCACTTTGACTTTTCCGTCGTAGGCTTTGGCGAGTTGTTCCATCAGTGGCGCGAGGGCCTTGCATGGGCCGCACCATGTTGCGTAGAAGTCGATTATGACGGGCATTTTTCCGGTGAAGTCGTATCCTTTGAGATGAGGGAGGTAAGTTGCTATTGTTTCCATTATTTATTGTGTTTTAATGTCATTATTGTAATGGGGCATGCTGCCACACATTTGCCGCATTTTATGCAGTCGGCGTGCAGGTAGCCGGATTTGTCGCCACGGCTGTCGTAGGGTGTTAGCTGCATGGGGCATACCCTTGCACAGCTTTTGCACTTCATCTGGCATGTATCTGCCACATGGATGTTGATGAAGCCGTGCGGCAACGGTTCTTTTCCGGGCGATACCCATGAGGAAAGTGTGCCCATCGGGCAGAACGAACACCAGGTGCGTGGCGCGTAAATAAACGACAGCGTGACGCCTACGATGGTGGTGACCAGTATTATCGTCCAGAACACACGTCCCATGGCATTCCAGTCGGGCCACGCAAAATACATCTGCACGCCGAACATTGCGAAGATAAACAAAACCATGAACAGCCTGAAGCGCGGACTGCGCACGAAAGCCGGAATAGGGCGATGCGGAGAATACTTTGCCAGCACGCGGTCATAAAAATTGCCACGCGGACATGCGTTTCCGCACCACCATCGGCCGCGTTTTACGGCAAAAGCTACAGGAGCTATCATGCAGATGAGGGCCAACAGGCCGATTATCGGATAAAAGAATCCGATGACAAGGTAAAGCAGCAGTAGCCAGTACAGGGCATTGCCTTTTGTCGGAAAATAGCGGTGGAAATTCTTGTTGGCCATATTATGAATGGTTTTTTAGGGGTTGTTTTGCAGTGTAGTATGCTTTCCAGGTATGCAACTGTAGCATCCCTGAATGTTATTGATATGTGCAAAATTACGGGAGTAATAATTGATTTGCAAATGTTTTTGGCTATATTTGCATTGAAATTATCTATCATGGCTTCATGACCCTTCAGCAATTAAAATATATAATAGCAATAGACAGGCACCGTAGCTTTGCCCGTGCTGCGGATGAACTCGGAGTCACGCAACCCACACTCAGCAGTCTTCTTCAGAAACTGGAAAACGAACTTGACGTGCGTATATTCGACCGTTCCAACAAGAGTGTATGCCCCACGGCAATTGGATTAAAGATTCTGCGGCAGGCGGAAACGGCGGTAAACGAGGCCGGACGCATCAATGAAATCGTAGCGGAGGAGAAAGGGAGCGTGGCCGGCACGCTGCGCGTCTCGGTAGGCCCGACTATAGCGCCATATATTCTTCCGAAGTTCATAAAGACATATACAAAGAAGTTTCCGCAAGTGGGGTTGAGCATCGACGAACTGAAGTCCGATGCGATGACAGACGCACTATACAGAGGACAGCTTGATGCCGGAATTGCTATAAGCGGCAATGCGCGCGACGGTATACTCGAGATTCCGTTATACACCGAGTCGTTCTGGGTGTATATCGCCGAAAGCTGTTGGCGCAAACTGCCTGTGTTCAGGCCGGATAATCTTGAACACGAACAGATGTGGATAATGAAGGAGTCGCAATGTCTGCGCGACAGTGCTTTCAGTTTTTGCAAAGCGCGCGGAATAGGCAAACGCATATATGAGGCCGGCAGCATAGAGACCCTGATTCGAATTGTCGATGAGAACGGCGGATTCACCATAATCCCCGAGATGCATCTGCCCATGCTTTCCGTGCGTCAGCGTGCTAATGTCCGACGCATAGAAGGCGATTACTTGTCTCAGCGCCGCGTTTCGCTATATGTCCGCGCAGACTCCATACGCGCACGTATGCTTAACAGCATCATCGAATCCTTGACCGGCTTTGTCCCTAAAGACATGTTCGAACCACGTATTTTGAAATATGGCATAAAACTTTGAGCATTAATCAGTCGATTTTTGTATCGGACGATTAATGCTTTATTTCGGTATTTATGGACAGTATTTGATTGATGAATTGTTTCTGACAGACGGGCGATATAATGAGTGGGGTAGTGCTCTTCAAAATCCTCCGCTCGGTGAATGTAATTGCCAGGCGGTGGGTCAACGACGTTGCCGGAGCCGTCATAAGGCTGCTCTATGCGTATCGGCTGACCGGTGTGTTGACAATTACAACCGATGCACACTGTATAATCAGCTAATGAACAGCGAGTTAACCTCTTGAAAGGTACAGATGATGGATGCGCTAAGTTGCTTACTTTCAATGATTTACTGTATAATTGAATTTTGAAAGTGCAAATTGCTTGCAATCAGCGTTTTCGGGCAATTTGTCTGTACCGCTATGTTCTTGTTTCCGAGAGCAAAGTTATACAAAATCACAGAACTACAAAAATAATCACGGTAAAAATTCATGCTATTCTCCGTAAATTTACGGAGAATGTTTGGTGGTTTAACTGCAAATGACTAACTTCGCGGTATGAGAAGAACCGTAAGACATGGTGCCTATATATGGCAACGGAAGGATTGGCCGGAGTTCCGTTGGGACTCTGAGGCGTTGCTTGAACCGCTTAGTCGGCTCAGTCAACTGCATGGACTCCTGAACGGCAGAATGTCGATGCTTGGATTCAACGATAAGTGTCGGTCGCTGTTGTCGGCCATGACCGAGGAATTGATAAGTTCATCGGAGATCGAGGGAGTGTTGCTCAACTCGAATTCGGTACGTAGCAGTATTGCCCGACGGCTCGGAATGGAGGATGGCGGATTATTGGTTGAAGATCATTATGTCGAGGGATTGGTCGATGTAATGCTCGATGCGGTGCGTAATTGCCGGGAGCCATTGACCGATGAGCGGTTGTTCGATTGGCACGCCGCTTTGTTTCCATTTGGCCGAAGCGGTATGCACAGAATCACTGTTGCCGATTGGCGGAAAGGAGAGGAGCCAATGCAAGTCGTTTCCGGAGCTTTCGGCCATGAGAAGGTGCATTATGAGGCTCCACCATCTGATGCTGTTCCGGCTGAGATGGAGCGGTTGATCGAGTGGTGCAACACTGCCGATCATTCACCATTCATCATGGCGGCTGTGGCGCACCTGTGGTTTGTGACAGTCCATCCGTTTGATGACGGCAATGGTCGCATAAGCCGCACTCTTGCCGATATGCTTCTTGCCCGACTTGATGAGGATTCTGCGCGATATTATAGTATGTCGGCTGAAATCAATCGCAATAAAAAAGCATACTATGAGGTGCTTGAAAGGACTCAAAAAAACAATCTTGACATAACGGAATGGATGCTGTGGTTCTTTGGATGTCTGGAGAATGCCATTGTCCGCGCCTCCGGCATAATTGAGCGTACATTGCAGAAAGCGGCATATTGGGATGAGTTCCGAGATGTCGAAATAAATGAGCGTCAGCGGAAGGTTGTCAACCGCCTGTGGGATGGCTTTGAGGGAAAACTGACATCTTCCAAATGGGCGAAGATATGCGGTTGCTCACAAGACACAGCATTGCGCGACATCAACGACCTTATAGCCAAAGGTATGCTCCGCAATAGTGGCGAAGGCGGCCGCAGCGCCAACTATCTCCTGCCGGATTGAGCGTTCGATAGCAAATCAGTTGTTGCATTTTCTACAACAACTGAATTCCACCGTTTCAAAAA
>VSPG01000056.1 GCA_009775265.1 Muribaculaceae bacterium | reverse complement strand
AAAGGACTGACTCCTGCAATAGGTGCCAGTCCTAATTTTGTTTTGCCTCAAAAAGTTTTATCGGACAGCAATAATTCATTTTACGTTTTCCTCCACACGTATTAAAATAGGATTATAAGAAAGAGCCGCAGCTGCATAGCCGCGGCTCTCCTTTACTACTTTTTTGAAGGGATCAATGTCTTCCACGCACGACTAAAGCGCTGTTCTGACACAGCGCCATGGCTGAGTTGTGTTCACCCCACTATGCTCATACCTTTGCGGAGAGCCTGCTCGTTGAGCGGAATTAGATGATGGTGGCGTTCGGGAAGCGTTTTCTCAAGACCGCGCAACACAGCGTCGAGAGGGACTACAGGTCTTAATGCGAGAAGTGCACCGAGAAGAATCATGTTGTAGGTCTTGGAGTTGTTCATCTCCATCATAGCGTCCATGGCCGGGACGGGCACCACCTTTATGTCGGTTCGCGTAGGCTTGTGGTGTATGCCGGACGGGTCGTAAAGCAGAGTGCCGCCGGGCTTCACCTTTGCCTCGAATTTGTCAAGGCTCTGCTGGTTTAGAATCACGGCAGTATCATAAGTATCGAGCACCGGCGACGATATTGCGCTGTCGCTGAGTATAACGGTGACATTGGCCGTGCCGCCGCGCTGCTCGGGACCATATGCCGGCATCCACGTCACTTCAAGGTCGTTCATCAGACCGGCGTAGGCAAGAATCTTGCCCATGGACAACACGCCCTGACCGCCGAATCCGGCTATAATAATTTCTTCTTTCATAGCTTATTCATTCTTAAGGTCGCCTAAGGGATAGTGCTGAGTCATGTGTTCGGCCATCCAGTCGTTGGCCTGTGCGGGTGTCATCTTCCATCCGCTGCTGCAAGTGCCGACAATTTCCACCACCGATGTGCCTTTCTTCGCCAAAGCGTTTTCAAAAGCTTTCTTTATGGCCGCCTTCGCTTTTCTTACAGCAGCCGGAGTATGCACCGCCTGACGAGTGACATAGCATGTGCCATCGAGCTGTGCAAGCAGGTTGGAGATGTTCAGAGGATGGCCGTTGAGGTCGACACGGCGTCCGTACGGGCTGGTAGCCGTCTTTTGCCCGATGAGCGTGGTAGGCGCCATCTGCCCTCCCGTCATGCCGTATATAGCATTGTTTATGAATATTATAGCTATATTTTCGCCTCGGTTTGCCGCATGAATGGTCTCTGCGGTGCCGATGGCCGCAAGATCGCCGTCGCCCTGATACGTGAACACCAGGTTGTCGGGCGAAAGGCGGCTGAGAGCCGTAGCAACCGCAGGCGCACGGCCATGGGCGGCCTCCACCCAGTCCACATCAATATAATTATAGGCGAAAACCGCACATCCTACAGGAGCAACGCCTACGGCGCGGTTCTCCAGCCCCATTTCGTCGAGCAGTTCTGCCACGATGCGGTGCACCACTCCATGGCTGCAACCCGGGCAATAATGAGTGTTTACCTCCGTGAGCAGACGCGGACGGCTGTACACGCGGTTGGCGGGATTGATTATTTGTTCGGGAGTCATTTTTTTGCTTCGGGAAAATGGTTATACAATGCGTCAAGCACTTCGCCGGGATTCGGGACAATACCGCCCATACGACCGAAATGGGCCACAGGCACGCGGCATTCCGACGCGAGGCGCACGTCCTCTATCATCTGCCCGGCGTTGAGTTCTACCGTGAGCATGCCTTTCACCTGGCCGGCAAGCCTCGCTATCTCGGCTTTCGGGAAAGGCCACAGCGTGATGGGACGCAGCAGTCCTACCTTCACACCCTGCGCACGCGCCTCCTCTATGGCCTTGAGACAGATACGCGCCACGGAGCCGAATGCGACGATAAGATAATCTGCATCTTCGGTATAATGAGTGGCAAAACGCACTTCGTTTGCCTCGATTTCAGCATAGGTACGCTGAAATCGTTCGTTGTTTATTTCCATCCTGGAAGGGTCGAGTTCCAGACTGGTGACAACATTGCGGTGCGCACGACCATGGCGTCCGGTGGCAGCCCACGGACACTGCTGTTCTATTTCCTGCTGTGTGCGGCGCGGACGCGACGGGGGCAGCACCACTTTTTCCATCATCTGCCCTACTATGCCGTCGGCAAGAATCATGGCCGGATTGCGGTACTTAAACGCAAGGTCGAATCCGAGCCCTACGAAATCAGCCATTTCCTGCACGCTTGCAGGAGCAAGCACTATGAGATGATAGTCGCCGTGGCCGCCGCCTTTGGTAGCCTGGAAATAATCGGCCTGCGAGGGCTGTATGGTGCCGAGACCCGGGCCGCCACGCATCACATTCACTATCAAAGCGGGCAGTTCGGATGCGGCTATGTAGCTTATACCTTCCTGTTTGAGACTCACACCGGGACTTGACGACGATGTCATCACAGCCTTACCGGCCGCGGCGCCTCCGTATATCATATTAATAGCTGCCACTTCGCTCTCGGCTTGAAGCACCACCATGCCGGTAGTGTCCCATGGCATTTCTGCCTCGAGTGTTTCAAGCACCTCGCTCTGTGGCGTGATGGGGTAGCCGAAGTAGCCGTCGGCTCCATACCGTATGGCGGCATGGGCTATGGCTTCGTTGCCCTTCATCAGTTTTATTTCTTCCATAGTATTTGTAAGGGGTTAGATTATTTTTCTACCACACGATACACTTCAATGCATGCGTCGGGACATACGGCGGCACAGCTTGCACAGCCGATGCAGGCCTCGGGGCGTGCAGTGTAGGCATAATGGTATCCTCTGTCGTTAACATCGTCGGCCCGCAGGGCAAGCGTGTCGGTGGGGCAAGCCACCACACACAGCTCACATCCCTTGCAGCGCATGGCGTCGACGGTGACGGCTCCTATTACTTTAGGCATAATGTTTAGGGTGTTGGTTAGCGATGCACAAATATAAACAAAATCGGCATACTTCCCAATTATTTAACATTTGCAAACAAAGAATGTGCGCGAAAGCCTCCGCTCTTGCGCACACCCAATATTACAAAATTGTCTGTACTCAGATTCCTATCCTTACGCCGACCTGGAGCAGACCCTGTACGCCATAGCCGAGTTCGCCGTACAGAGCGACGTTGCGGTTGAGGTCCACGCGGGCTCCCAATGGCGAAATCTGCATGCCGAAATAAGTGCAGTTGTACGAGTCTCCGTCGTGAGGCTGCATGTAGCTCACAATCACACCGAGCCCCAGATGGCCGTAAAGAGTGACTACGCTGTTGCGGTAATAATCGTATTTACCGTTGGCAAGCAGGGCATGATAGGCGATATGGGAGCGGTGAGGCCCACCCTTCGTGGTTGTGCTTGAAAATGTATAGCTCGGGCCTATCCAAAGTTTGTTGGCCACACGGAAATTAAGTCCCGCTGTGAGGGCTCCCCATGCATTCTTGACACCATGCCAGCCGTCATGGCAGTCGGAGGCGTCCATCTGCGTATAACCGCCATAGCCGATAGTCAACTCTGTGCGCTGAGCGTTAGCGCCCATAGCGCATGCAAGAATCAGAGCAAATGCAAAAAGAATTTTTTTCATAATTTTAAATAGTTTGAAATCTTTATAAGAAAAACAGCACTTCCGGCCCGTTTGTTTTATGTCCGTGCAAATTTTTCTTAAATGTGTGATGCTTTACGGGTGGAATTGTTTACTTTTGCATTGAAAACATGAAAAGAATCATCACGACACTACGCAGCCTTTTGCCGCTATGCTCCGCCTTGGCCGCAGCCTTGTGCGGACATGCGCAGATAAATACGGAACAGGTGCTGCGCGTGGGCAGGAACGCGCTGTACTTCGAGGACTATATGCTGTCAATACAATATTTCAACCGCGTAATTGACTCCAAGCCATATCTGGCAGAACCATATTTTCTGCGTGCCATAGCTAAATACAACCTCGAAGACTATGCCGGCGCCGAAGCCGACGCTTCGCGAGCCATCGAAATCAATCCGTTCATAACCGACGCCTGGGAAGTGCGCGGCGTGTCCCGACAGAACATGGGACGCGACGCCGATGCCATCGGCGACTACGAACATGCTCTGCAACTTCTGCCTCGCAACCGCAACCTGCTTTTCAATCTGGCAATGGCGCAGCAAGGAGCGGAAAAACACTCGGCGGCCGATTCCACATTCAGTCGTCTGCTTCAATATTATCCGAGCTACGACAACGCCTACCTCGGCCGCGCGCAACTGCGCCTCGCCACCGGCGACAGCACCGGAGCCGCAACAGACATAGAAAGGGCACTCGGGCTGAATCCCAATGCACTAAACGCATACATAATGCGCGCCGACATGGCCATACGTTCCGGCGGCGACTTCAAATCGGCGCTCGCCGACCTCAACGAGGCCGTGCGGCTGCAACCGCGCATGGCCGGGCTATACATCAACCGCGCCTACCTGCGCTATTCGCTTGACGACTACTTCGGAGCCATGGCCGACTATGATTACGCACTCCAGCTCGAGCCGACCAACGCAACCGCTCTTTTCAACCGCGGACTGCTGCTCTCCGAAGTCAATGCCAACGACCGTGCTCTTGAGGATTTTTCCGGCGTGCTCGACCTCGAGCCCGACAACTACCGGGCACTGTACAGCCGCGCGCTCATACACCGCGCGAAAGGCAACTACGCCGCAGCCATCGCCGACGTGAACCGTGTGGCGGAAGCATTTCCAGACTTCCCGGACGCACTCTGGCTACGGGCCGATATAGAGCGTTCCATGGGACACATGGCCCAGGCAGAAGCCACATACAACCACGCAAAACAGCTTGCAAATGCCGCCCGGCCTGCCGAAGACGCCTCCGCAAACGAAAAGAAAGCCGTGGCATCGTCGGATGTGCCGGAGGAGCTTGTGTCGAGACGTTTCGCATCGCTGCTCACGGTGGACGACAATGCCGACATACATGAGCAGTACAACAACAGCGCCATACGCGGACGCGTCCAAGACCGCAACATAGCCATCGAGATAGAGCCCATGATGGAACTGGGCTTCTATTCCTCGCCAAACGAATTGCGGAGCAACACATACTATATAAAGGAAATAGACGACCTCAATGCCACACGGGCCCTGCGCTACGCCGTGGTAGTGACCAACCGCGCGCCTGCTCTTGACGAAGACATAGCGAAACGCCATTTCAGCTCCATAGAATACTACAATTCGCTCATTGCCACCCACACGCCGCGTGCCGTAGACTACATTGGACGTGCGCTTGATTTCGTGACCACACGCAACTATTCCGCTGCCATCGCCGACATAGACCGGGCAATAGCACTGATGCCCGACTACGCCCCATCCTACTGGCTGCGTGCGCAGGCCCGCTACCACAAACGGCAAGTCGATCGCGACAACCCCGACGACAACATCGACCCCGCGGCACGCAGGCAGGTGGCGGAAGCCGCCATGGCCGATATTTTGGCCGACATCGACAAAGGCATTGAGCTGAGCCCCCATACCGCCGTGGCATGGTACAACAAAGGCAACCTAATGCTCGAGAACCACGACTACACCTCGGCGATTGCAGCCTACACCAAGGCATTGGAACTGAAACCCGACATGGGAGAAGCCTACTACAACCGCGGTTACATCTACCTCAAACTCGGCAACCGGCGCGAAGGCATAGCCGACCTCAGCAAAGCCGGCGAAGCCGGCATAGTCCCGGCCTACAACCTCATCAAACGTATAAGAAAATAAACACTACACCTTAGACATACCCTTAAAACCATAAATCCATGCTCAGCAACAACGATTTAGAGAACCTCAGCCACAGAGGTATCACTCCCGAGCAGTTCAACGCCCGGATGCAGCGTTTCGCCACCGGCTTCCCTTATCTTCGCCTCAAAGGCTCGGCACGCCCCGAAGAAGGCATACACGTACTTGACGAGGCAGAACAGGACAGCGCCATAGCCCGTTGGCAGCGCTTTCTCGCCGACGGAGGACGGGCAGCCAAATTCGTGCCTGCATCAGGTGCGGCATCACGCATGTTCAAATCGCTGTTTTCTTTCGCAGAAGGCAATGAGCAGACCGCACCCGCAGGAAGTCCGGTCGCAGAACTCGTAGACAAGCTCGACAGCCTGCCATTCCGTGCCGAACTCGACGCCGCGGCAGTGCGCATGTACGACATGGACGCGGCAGCCCTTGCGGCAGCCGGACGCCACCGCGACATCGCCACAGCCATAATATCGCCTGAAGGCATGAATTACGGCGCGCTTCCGAAAGCCCTTCTCACATTCCACCGCTATAGCGACGGGCACACACGCACATCGCTCGAAGAACAGCTGTATGAAGGCGTGCAGACCGTAGCCGCCGACGGACGCATAGACATACACTTCACAGTATCTGCCGACCACCACAAACTGTTCGAGCAAAAACTCGCATCCGCCGTGCCGGCCGCAGAAGCCGAAACCGGCATTAAGATAAACGTCAGCCTCAGCGAGCAAAAACCATCAACCGACACCCCGGCAGCAAATATAGACGGCACTCCGTTCCGCAACGACGCCGGAGAAATCGTGTTTCGTCCGGGAGGACACGGAGCGCTCATAGAAAACCTCAACGACCTCGACGCCACTGTCGTTTTCATTAAAAACATCGACAATGTCGTGCCCGAAGGACGCCGCGCCGACACGCTCCGCCATAAGAAAGTACTCGGTGGCGTACTCATGCAGGTCCACGATAGCATCAGCCACTATGCCGACATCCTGAGTTCAGGTCAATTCGGACCCGCCGAACTGGCCGAGATAGCCGACTTCATGCACGACACGCTCTGCATCTCCGCCCCTGAACTTGACGCAGCCGACCCCGAATATATGCTCGCCAAACTTGACCGTCCCCTGCGAGTGTGCGGCATGGTGCGCAATGAAGGCGAACCCGGAGGCGGCCCATACATCGCCTACAACCGCGACGGCTCGACCTCGCCCCAGATTCTCGAAAGCACACAGATAGACACCTCCGACCCCGAAGCCGCTGCAATGATGGCGAAAGCCACTCATTTCAACCCTGTCGACCTCGTATGCTACGTGCGCGATCTCGACGGCGAACCTTACGACCTGCGCGAATACGTCGACCCCGACACCGGCTTCATATCTTCAAAAAGCCTTGCCGGACGCGAGCTCCGTGCGCTTGAACTGCCCGGATTATGGAACGGCGCAATGAGCGACTGGAACACAGTGTTCGTAGAAGTTCCCGCCACGACCTTCAACCCCGTCAAAACCGTCAACGACCTGCTGCGCCCCGCGCATCAGTAACAATTTGTCTCATACACACATACAGCTGCGTGCCGCGTAGGTTTACATCCCTGCGGCACGCAGTTGACGTATCTGCCCCTACTAATTAAAGTTAAACATAAAACCTTTTTTTCTCATCATATCAGCATTTCCATAAAAAAAACGTAACTTTGTAGACTCAAAATTATGTCCATTCGAATGCGAAACTACATACTGCTCATTCTTCTGGCATTTGTCGCCTCCTCCTGCGGCGAATATCAGCGTGCCCAAAAAAGTGCAGACTACGATTATAAATTCGACTACGCCAAGCGCGCATTCGAAGCTAAGCGCTACATACAGGCATCCACGCTGCTCAAAGACTGCATCACGGTGTTCAAAGGCTCCGACAAAGCCGAGGAGTCGCTCTACCTTTTAGGCATGAGCCACTACGAGAACAAGGATTATGTGACATCCGGCCCATACTTCCGCACCTACTACCAGCGCTACCCTAAAGGCAAATTTGCCGAACTTGCACGCTTCTATTGTGGCTATGGCTATTATCTGGATTCGCCGGAGCCACAGCTCGACCAAAGCGGAACCATCAACGCCATAAAAGAGCTGCAAGGCTTTTTGGATTATTTTCCACGAAGCGACAAAGTTAACGTTGCCCAAAGCGCCATATTCGAGCTTCAGGACAAACTCACCCTTAAGCAACTGCAGAACGCACAACTCTACTACAACCTCGGCAACTATCTCGGCAACAACTACGAAAGCGCCGTTATCGTTGCGAAAAACGCCATCAAGGATTACCCCTACTCCAAATACAAGGAAGATCTCGAACTGCTTGTGCTCAAAGCACGCTACCAGGAGGCAGACCAAAGCGTGGACGAACGCAAGGTAGACCGCTTCCGTGAAGTAATCGACGAATATTATTCCTTTATCAACAACTATCCGGAAAGTCCGAACCGAGCCGAAGCCGACAACATCTTCAAAATAGCGTCTCGATTCGTAAAAGACTGATAAGAATATCTACGTAAAATCTACAACCGAAACAAATAAACTCATGGACTACAAGAAGACAAATGCCCCCCTCAACACCGTCACCCGCGACATGATTGAGCTCTCCGAAGACACCGGCAACGTCTATGAAACCGTGTGCATCATCGCCAAGCGCGCCAACCAGATAGCCGGCGAGATGAAGCACGACCTCGAGAAGAAACTTCAAGAGTTTGCCTCACTCAACGACAACCTCGAAGAAATATCCGAAAACCGCGAACAGATTGAAATATCCCGCTACTACGAAAAGCTTCCCAAACCCACCCTTATTGCCACTCAGGAATACGTGGACCACAAGCTTTTCTTCCGCAACCCCATGAAGGAACGCGATAGTCAGGATTAAAATCCGTTCTTATCATCATTAGCGCGTTATTGGCGGCTCGACACAAGCGAGCCGCCAATAACGCGTTTTATACGTACATCTCAAATTTTCGCCGAGATTCAGCCATAAAACGCGTAAATTTAAGACTGAAGATTCCAAATCGAAGTGCAAAACTTTGAGATGGGCATTAGTCATTCTCCTCTCTCCTTCTGGCGAGGGGATG
>VSPG01000055.1 GCA_009775265.1 Muribaculaceae bacterium | reverse complement strand
GCGTTAACATAAAAGACGCCATGCAGAAGTAATTTTAAATTTTTGTTAAGGTTGTCAACAATGGAATTGGCAACCCCTCCGAAATTTTTGAGTGTCTTTATCCCTTTGCTTCAGTCGCATAGCCCGCTATGCTCCTTCGCCACAGGAATAAATACGTCTGAAAAATTTCGGCCCTGTCATTAACAAGCATTATTAAACAACCTCTAAATCATCAAGCTGCAGGCTGCTGGTATATTTATTGAATACCGGCATTGATTCAGGAGCGTTCCATCAGATAGCGCTCCGCATCAAGCGCGGCCCTGCAACCCATTCCTGCGGCCGATATAGCCTGCTTGTACATGGGATCGGCAACATCTCCGGCGGCAAATACACCGGGCGAACTGGTAGCAGTAGTCGGCGACGCCACTTTTATATAGCCCGCTTCGTCGAGTTCGAGCGCATTGACAAACACCTCCGTGTTTGGTTTATGGCCTATGGCAAGGAAAAAACCGTCTATCGCTATATCGTAGAAATTTTCATTTTCCGTGCCTGAATGTGATGCAAGATGCGCCCCTCCCAGCACTTCTTCGCCGAAAAGCCCCATGGTGACCGTATTGAAAAGAACCTCTATCTTCTCATTGTCGTGGACACGCTGCTGCATCACTTTCGATGCCCTCAGATAATCTTTACGCACGATAAGGTACACCTTTTTGGCAAGATTTGAAAGGTACAATGCCTCCTCGCAGGCTGTGTCTCCACCTCCTACCACAGCCACCGTGCGGCCGCGATAGAAAAAGCCGTCGCATGTGGCACACGCGCTTACACCGAGACCCATGTATTTCCGTTCGTCAGGAAGACCAAGATAGCGCGCGGCGGCTCCGGTGCACACAATTACGCTGTCTGCCGTTATTTCCTCACCACCTGAAAGCGTCACTTTTTTGACATCGCCCGAAAAATCGACAGAACTAACCAGTCCCGGACGCACTTCCGCTCCGAAACGCACGGCCTGGGCACGCAAGTCCTCCATCATTTTCGGTCCCTGCACACCATCGGTGTAGCCGGGAAAATTCTCCACTTCAGTGGTAGTGATAAGCTGGCCGCCCGGCTGCGGTCCTTCTATTACTACAGGGCTAAGCGAAGCTCGAGAAGCGTATATGGCGGCAGTGTATCCGGCCGGACCGGTGCCGATTATCAGACATTTTGTATGAGTACTCATAGTGCTTATATATTATCGTAAATCCACCACCTCGTAGCCCGGCAAGGACGACGGGTTGAAAACAAATTCCGAGGCCGACAATTTCTTTCCTACTGTGCAGGAAGACACCACGGCGTCAACAGTCGCTCCTGAAGCCATAGTGACGGTGACTTTGACAGGCCAAAGCGTATGGGTGTCAATGGCTATTACGGCACGTCTTATATCGGCGCCAGCCTTTTTGGGCGTAAGCTCCACGCGGCGTACGGAGTTCTTTTCGGTTGAAGGAAGCAGACGGCAGTTGTATCTGCTGCCATAGCCGGTAATTATGGCAAAAGGATTGGATGCAAGCAGTTCGTCGGCAGTCGGCTCTGTCACATTCACTTCCTTGGAAGCATCAAGAGCAGTCCACTGCGTGCGTCCGTCAAACCACATATGCAACCGGGGTGATGTCATGCGGAAACGCTCACGTGCCATGACTATGCTGCCGGCAATGTCCTCGCCGTCGGACGCGCGTATGCTGAACGCAGCACTGACCGATGGAGCCGACACTAATTTTTCGGCGCACCGTGCCAACAATCCGGCAGCAGATTCCGCCGCCACAGATGCAAACGACACCATAAGCAGCAACAAAAGCGGAAGCGAACGTTTTATCTTATCCATACCCTCATAACGAATTTCAATTATGCATTGTTGATGATGGATTCCACAGTGATGCCGTCGACAAGTATGGCGCGCGGTTTGGCTCCACATGCCGGGCCGACTATTCCGGCCGCCTCCATCTGGTCCATGATTTTGCCTGCCTTGTTGTAGCCGATTCCGAAACGACGCTGGAGCATCGAGGTAGATGCCGTGCTCTGCGTGACTATGAAGCGGGCACATTGGTCGAACATTGCATCACGCTTGCTCAAGTCTACAAGCCCGCTTTCAACGGAGCCAGCCGCCTCCTGCGGAATTTCCGGCAGCAGGTAGGCATGCGGATAGCCTATCTGGTCGTTGATATGGTCGACTATGGCTTCCACCTCCGAGGTTTCTATGAGCGCGCACTGCACTCGCGTCATGGCGCTGTTGTGACTGAAAAGCATATCGCCTCGCCCTATCAGACGGTTGGCTCCGGGGCTGTCGAGAATCGTGCGGCTGTCCACCATCTGCGAAACCTTGAAGGCTATGCGCCCGGGGAAGTTATTCTTAATCATACCGCTGATTACATCGGTCGACGGACGCTGAGTGGCTATAATCATATGCATGCCCACGGCACGCGCTTTCTGTGCGATGCGCGCAATGCTAAGCGACACTTCTTTGCCTGCCTGCATGATAAGGTCGGCGAACTCGTCGACTACCATAACTATATAAGGCATGAAGCGGTGACCACGCTCGGGGTTGAGACGGCGCTGTACAAACTTGTCGTTGTATTCCTCTATATTGCGCACCTGAGCCTCTCGCAGAAGCTGGTATCTGTTGTCCATCTCGATACACAGCGAATGAAGCGTCGCGGCGGCTTTCAACGGGTCGGTGACGATAGCCTCCTCCTCATCGGGAAGTTTGGCTATATAGTGTCGCTCAAGTTTGCTATACAGGCTGAATTCCACCATCTTCGGGTCGATGAGTACAAACTTGAGCTCGCCCGGATGCTTCTTGTAAAGCAACGAAGCAAGGATGCAGTTCAAACCTACAGACTTACCCTGTCCTGTGGCACCCGCAACAAGCAGATGCGGCATTTTGGCAAGGTCGGCAATGAAAATATCGTTGCTGATGGTAGCCCCCATGGCCATAGGCAGGCGCATGTTGCATTCGCGGAATTTACGCGACGCGAAAACATTGCGGATAGACACAATCTGCGGATCGCGGTTGGGCACTTCTATGCCCACCACGTCCTTGCCCGGAATCGGAGCTATAATTCTTATACCCAACGCAGAAAGGCTCAGCGCAATATCGTCTTCGAGGCGCTTTATCTGCGCTATGCGCACACCCTCTGCCGGTTTCACTTCATAAAGCGTCACTGTAGGCCCAACTGTGGCTTCGATGCGCTCCGTAGGTATTTTATAGTCAAGAAGGGTTTTGACTATAAGGTCCTTATTGGCACGCTGCTCCTCCATGTCGACAACCGGAGCTCCGTCGCGGGCAATAAGAAGATCTACTTCCGGAAAGCGGTAGCGCGACAGCTCCGCACGCGGGTCGTACAATTCGCCGGCATGGGAATCGTCATCCACAGTTTCCGCCTGCGCCGATACTGTTTCATCGTCCGACACATCGTCATCATCAATGCTGAATCCCGATTCCTCATCGGAACCGGTGGCACGCACCACAAACTCCGTACCGCCGACCGTGGCACCATCCGGAGCATCGGTTTCGTCATCCGACGGCAAATCGCATCCTGCGATGTGTGGTTCGTCTGCCACATGCTCCTGTCTGTAGTCGGGCGTCTCCCCGACCGGTTCATCCTCGGCCGGACGGGTGCGCAACGCGTATTCTCCCTCGCCTTCTATCTCGTCGTCAATGTCAAATCCCGAGGTCACGACGCGGCGAACAGGTTCGGCAGAGCGCTCACCCGGCTCATCTTCCATTTCCGGAAGAGAAACACCATCCGGCTCATCGTAGTCGGCTTCCTGCTCCGGTTCGGGTTCGGACATAAGCGCGCGGCGCTCGCGTTCACGCTGCCGTGCCGCTCTCCATTCCTCACGTTTGCGTGCCACAGTCCCCGACACACGCCGGTATGCGGCCGACAATTCGTTAAGATATATACAAGCAAGCACTCCCAACAGACACACCGACACAGCAACCGCCAACAACGCATTGCCCATGCTCATAAGCCATGCGTTGACATAGTGGCCGTGGGAGCCGCCCCAATGGATATAGCTCTCGGAATTGTAGAACAGCAACCCGGCCACCACACTCACGGTAATGGCCGAAAACAGGCATTTCGCAGTCAATGACCAAAAACGCAGTTTTATAAGCTTAAGCAGACCCACGCCTACCATGGCGAGCCACACAACCACTATGAAAGCACCGAGGCCGAGACCGTCGGCAAAAAGCCATTGGCTGAGTTTCGCACCGAAATGTCCTCCGGCATTCTCCACTTTGATGCCGGCTTCGGCCATCTGCGCCACACTTGCATTCTCGACAGCACTTTGATCGACTGCGCCGTTCCGAAGATGGGACAGAGTGACTATGAGCACAACCGCAGCCAGAACAACAAGCACCACACCTGCGGCACGATGCGTGCGGCGGTCGGCAAGAAAGCGCACCCACCCCGGACGCCCGTCGGCACGACGACGTTTATCCTTGCCGGCTGCACGCCCTGCAGGAGGAACGGCAGCCTTGCGGCGGGGTTGCTGAGGGCGCTGACCGCCATCGGAAGTTTTTCCGCGAGCCGGCTGCGGCGTAGGGTTTGCGACACGACGGCTGCCTGGGATAGCCGACGGGTCGAAACCGTCCATGCTTATATCTATTTTATCGTTATCCATGCGTGAAATGAGAGAGTTTGTCTAATATTTCCTATTGCAGACTTCTACAGCCCATGGTAATAGGCGGCTTCGGCCTGCGGGTCGGCGGCCCGGAACACGGATGTGCCCGCCACCAGCGCATCGGCGCCGGCCCTGGCTACGGCAAGAGCCGTTTCGCGGTTTATTCCTCCGTCCACCTCTATCAAGGCCTTTGAGCCAGTTCGTTCTATAAGGCTGCGAAGACGCTCTATCTTTTCCACTGTCGAGGGTATAAATTTCTGGCCTCCGAAACCCGGATTCACACTCATGAGCAGCACCATGTCGACATCAGCAATTATGTCCTCAAGCATGCACACGGGAGTGGCGGGACACAACGTGACAGCAGGACGCATGCCTGCCGACCGAATAGCCTCGACCACACGATGCAGGTGGCGGACAGCCTCTACATGTACATTCATGAATTCGGCCCCGCATGCCGCCAGGCGCTCTATCCACTGCTCCGGGCGCTCCACCATAAGATGCACGTCGAGCGGCTTACATGACACACGAGCCACGGCTTCTATGACAGGAAATCCGAAAGATATATTGGGCACGAAACTGCCGTCCATCACGTCGAGATGCAACCAATCCGCATCGGATTCGTTCACCATTTCCACCTCGCGCCCGATATGCAGGAAATCGGCGGCGAGAAGAGAGGGGGCCAATATCATTTTTTATCGTGTTTTTTGAAAGCATTGTACAATATCACCGCCACGCAAAGCAGCAGGATGCCGAGTCCCACCCATGAAAGGTACGAGTTGTAGCGCTCCACCTGTTCGAAAAGCGAGCTGAGGGGCACCGTATGTCCAAGCCACCAACCGAGACCTGCAAGCACGCTGTTCCATACAGCTGCACCGAGAGCCGTGAACAGGGCGAACATGCCTATGTTCATGCGGGCAAGCCCGGCAGGGATGCTTATGAGCTGGCGCACAGCCGGAATCAAGCGGCCGACAAAAGTGGACACAGCGCCATGCTCGTCGAAGTATTTCTCGGCGTGCTGCACTTTTTCTCTGTCGAGAAGACAGGCATGGCCGATACGCGAATCGGCGAACCGATAGACAAGCGGACGGCCTATCCACAAAGCCAGCAGATAATTGATAAAAGCTCCGGCCACCGCTCCGGCCGTGGCGGCAAGAACGACTCCTGCCACATTCATCTCATGGCCCGGCTGCGCCGCAAGATAGGCTGCAGGAGGCACCACCACCTCCGACGGAAACGGGATGAAAGAACTTTCTATCATCATGAACAAGAACACCAGCAGATAATTGGCATTCTCTACAAACCAGCCGAAAAACTCGGCAGCATCAAATATTGCAAGAGGAAGCATCAAATCGGTCATAGTTCTTTGGTTTACGCCACATCGGCGGCTCTGCAAATTTACAACAATAAATCGGAACTCTCCGTCGATTCACAAATAAAAAATTATCGGCGGCCGCTATCATCAAACAAATCCCTCACCGCTATTGTTTTGTAGTGTAAAACCCGCTTATGCATATCATTCTGCTACGCATATTATTCTTTACCATAGCTATTGCCGCGATAGCTGTATGCGCCGACGCGAAGCCCGACACCGCGCAACGGCACATCCGCAACGAAGCAGAAGCCGACAGCATCACGCGCATCGACCGGAATCAACGCTGTCCGCTGCTTAAAGCGCTATGCGACGACACGGCACGGCGAAGCCCAGATTCGGAACTGCGGGCACTCATAGGCCGCAGCTTTGCCGACCACTACTATGTAGGGCTAAGCGCCGGTAAATCATGGCGTCCGCTCGAACGCTTCGGCGACCGCGACAACAAACTGCGTGTATACAACCCTACCCTCGGCGTGGCAGTTCGGTACAGTTTCTGAAACTTTTAAGCGTCACGAACAACGTGCTTGACCGAAACGCCCTATATATGCCGACTGCCAATGGACCGCGAGCGGCCTTTAAATCCGAATAACCGCCGAATGCGCGCCACATTTCCGAGCCAGAGAAGGAGGACGCTGAACGAAAATCAAAAGAGGAAGCTGCCGAGGCCGAGCGGATGGCTTTCGACAAACCGTAGGCGACAAAATAAAAAGCCCGCAGGAAAGCCTGGGATAAGAGACAGGTAAACAAATGATTGCAAATACATGAATTCTTCGGACAACTATCAACTCTTTATCAAAGAATTTTTGTATTTTTGCGACATGCGAAAACTCATATTCTCCCTGCTCGTCTCCGTGGCAGCATACGCCGCGGCGGAGACTCCCGATATTCCTGCCGCGTCTCCCGACAGCACCGCAGCAACTGCGCCGGAACCTGTTTTGCCGGGACTTCCTGCGGCCATTATCTATGGAACAGAATATGTGCCCTCATGCCTGCTGAGCGATGATGAGGTGGCACGGCGCTTTGCATTCGACGCCCCGTCTTATTCGCCACTCATCACATCGTGGCGCAGCGGCGCCGTGTGGGCCGAAGGTGGCAGCGCCTCTCTCCCGGGCATGGCCGGAGTGGAAAGCGGCACCATCAACGCAACGCAACGCATAGGCAACATATACGTAAGCGCCTATGCCGGCGCCACCAAATACGGGTATTTCCGCGGTCTTTCCACGCAATGGCAATTCGGCGGCACGCTGCACTGGCAGTTCGCACCGCGCCTCGGCATAACGCTGTTCGGTTCATATTCAACCTCGGCATGGCAACCCGGCATGTCGCCGGGGATAGCAGAGATGATTTCGCGCCCAAAGTTCGGCGGATACCTTTCGTGGGACATCACAGAGCGCTTCGGAGTGGATGTAGGAGCCCGCGCCCGGTATGACAATATGAACAGATGGCAATGGGCGCCGATAGTCGCTCCATACTACCGCGTGGGAGATGCGAAAATCAGCGTGGACGTGGGAGGCATCGTATATGAAGCGCTACGTTCCAAAGCGAAATGGGGGCCGCGCAACCCCACCATGGGCATACCTCGGCCGGAAATACCCATTGCCCCGCGCGATTGACCTTATGAACGGATGTGCTGCGTCAAATGACGCAGCACATCCGTATCCTTAGAATTTATTGATGGCACCCATAAAGAGAATGACACCGGTGCTTGCCTCGCGAATCATGTAGGCGAACGGTCGGTCAATCTCGATGCTTGCACCCATAGGGCCGACTACCGCCAGGTCTCCTCCGGTAGCAGTGGCTGCGGCAGCTTCCGCGCCGTCTTCATTCACCTCCACGCTGCAAGCATGCACGATGCAGCTCAAGGTTGCTCCAGCCACGCAGATGCCGGTCAGCTGCGCGCGAGAGTCGAATGCCCTCTCTATGCCGAACGCCTTGTACACCTCCTGAAGCTGCATGCGTGTCTCCAACTTGAAGCGCGGCATTTTCACTCTGACCTCACAATTTTTCAAAGTGGCATCGAGCGCTCCCGGGTCGGCAGCTATTTCGGCAAGCGCCTTGTCGGGCATGCAACCGCGCTCGGGAAGCACGAGCGTGATAGTGTACGCTCCGTTGCCGAACGGCAATTCGGCAATCTCCGTAGTGCCGAATTCCGTGTAACGGCCATCCATTTCGCCATTCATGAACGGCACGGAGGAAGTGGAGAAATCCGAGTTCGTGAACATGTCGTTCTTCGTGTCCTTCATGTCGAACTTTTCAGTCCATTCAGATTTGAAATACAGCGCGTTGGCTATGACGAACGATTTTATTTGATCGGCATCCACGAGCTCGGGGACCACGCCGTTTGTGGCATTTTTCACCCACCCGTTCACTGCATCGGCGGCTGCGGATTTGTTCTTGACGTCGTAGGCGCGCACTATTGCGCCATAGTCGTCGGAAAGCGTGGCGCAGAAGCCGGAATTGGGAACAACGGCGTTGTCGTGCCAAAACGAATTTGCCATTGCCACACGGGTGCGCTTGTCCGTCACGGGAAGTGTGTTGTACAGCTTGCCGTAAAGCGAGTTCAAATCGGCAAGCGAAGCGTCGGGACACAACACCGCGAGCATTTCATCAAGAGTTTCACCGGTGGCGCCGTTGGCAGTCATGGCGAGAGCCATCTGAGCGCTCAGCGGCGAGAACGCCACGTTCTCCGACTGCTTGTACAACTTGTCGAACGTGCGGTAGGCCAGCGCATTCGCGCTCGCAGCCGAAGCCGCCTCGCCGGCGCTCATCTGCACCCGCACGGGAGGAGTATTCTTCGTTTTCGGACCGTCGTCCGAGCAGCCGGCTATTGCCACGGCCACAGCTGCAAGCATAGCAAAATGTTTCATATCCATAATGTAAGGTTAGGTTTGTGATGCTATTCTATAACGTGAGTTCGGGATAAGAATTTTATTTTTTTCAGCCAAGCAAAAGACATAGAGTATTGGGCGGCCTGTCAAGG
>VSPG01000054.1 GCA_009775265.1 Muribaculaceae bacterium | reverse complement strand
TTCAACTCTGAAACAAATCATTATTGACATGTCATGGATATTTATTAATATTGTTTAATAAATACCTAAAAACAATTTTTACCTATTTTCATCCAAAACCATGAAGAAATTCATTTTACCGCTCGCCATTCCGGTATTGTTTCCGGCGGCAGCGAGCGCAGAAGCTCTGAATGTGTGCGATTTCGAAAACTACGAAATCGGCCAGGAGCTGACACTCTGGAACCGCTACGGAGCAGAAACCACATCTACAGCCAAGGTCGTAGCCGACCCTTCCAACCCACTGAACAAAGTCCTGTTTGTAGACCTTAAAGACTGGAACGACTATGTGGAGCTACAGCTCCCTGAAGAATTCGCAGGAAAAAATCTCACCGACAATTTTACAAACATCAAGTTCGATTTCTGCCGTGCGGGAGGAGAGAATTACAAGCAGATGCATGTGATGCTCGGCTCCGATATGATTTACGGAGACGAAAACTATGTCGATCAGGGTGCGGAAGGCCAGTGGAGCAAGCGTTCTTACGAACTTAAAGACGCCCCTGCGGAAAACACGTCCGACATGCTCCACGTGGGCCTGAACTCCAGCAGTACATCCTATTATATAGACAACATAGTACTCACAGGAAGTTTCGACGATTATGTGATATACGAAAACGGAGTGCTCGATTTCTGCGACAGATCGAGCACTTCAAGTTCATACACCAGATTCGGCACACCTATCAACATCCCGGCAAACACGGAACTTAAAGTGTACACTTCACGCTACGCCTACTGGACATCGAACATCATAGGGTCGGGCACATTGAATATATATTCGGGCGGAGAGCGCATGTACCTCGGCACGGAGAAAGGCAACACACACCCCGACTGGAGCCAATTCGACGGAGACGTGCACATATACCCCTTTAATGAAATACAGGCCGGCTCGTATGGCGTGATGCTCTGCCACGGAGGCAAGAAATTCACCCCCGAGGACATCCGCACCGCCATCTCGGGTGGCGACTACACTTCCATCCTTATGAACAACGACGTCACGCTCCACGACGGCGCCACGCTATCCGTGGAGGTGAACGGCACAGCACGCGCATTCCGCATCGGCAAGCTGGCCACTGAAAAGGGCAGCAACCTCAGCGGCCACTATAAGGACAAAACCGGCTACCGCTCCTACTACATCGTGGGCTACTCCAACAGTGACTCCGAACTCGCCGGAAAAATATCTCCCGTAGGCAACAGCCAGGTGGGTGTCATAAAAGAAGGTTCTGGAACATACCGCATCACAGGCAACGAGAACAACATCACAGGCACACTTTCCGTGATGGGCGGCAAAGTCCTTATAGAAAATGATGCAGAAGCCGCCAAGCGCGACAAACTGCCCGGAGCCATCGGCACATCCTCCAACAGTTCCGTGGCTGTGGCCGTCTTCAACGGCGGACTGCTCGGCGGCACCGGCAACATCGCCGGACTCACCGATGTGTACGGCATCGTAGAACCCGGCACAGACGTGCCGGGCACTCTTACTTTGGCCGACTACGTAAAGAGCACCCCCGTGGACCTGCGACTGCGCCCCACCGGCCGCCTGCGCTTCAAAATCAACTCGGCAGAGTCATACGACCGCCTCGCTGTGACAGGAAATGTATGCTACGACAACCGCGGCGAAGACCTTCAACCCTCCGACAAGACTCCGATTCTTGAAATAAAACTTCCCTTCAAGCACTCGCTCAAAGTAGGCGACAAGTTCACTCTGCTCACTGCGGCAGGCCGCACAGCGGTCAACGAAGCAGACGCAGCATGGACCTACCGCATACAATACCCCAAAGCATATACATGGAAAGTAGAGGAAGTGAAGTCCGACAACGGCTATTCCATAGTGGCCGAAGTCACATCCCTTGAATATTCCGGACAGGGCGACACTATCTACGACGACGGCGAAAGCGGCGACAAAACCGACAACTCCGACTACCTCGTGGACTACAACTATGACTTCAGCGACACGACGCCCATGCGTGAATACGCCACCCGCGCAGGCAAAGGACTCGGAGTAGCCGTCCCCGTATGGCGCGGCTATCTCGACCAGCCCGACAAAGCATCGCTCATCTCCACCAACTTCAACATGGTTGTGGCTGAGAACTGCATGAAATTCGACGCCATACACCCTTCGCGCGACAGCTACAGCTTCGGCGGCCCCGACGGGCTCGTTGATTTCGCCATCAAGAACGACATGGCCGTCCGAGGCCACACTCTCGTCTGGCACAAACAGGTGCCCGGATGGCTCACCTCCGACGGAAAGATAAATTCCCACAAATACACCCGCGACGAACTGCTCACTATCATGAAAGAGCACATCGACAAAGTGGCAGGGCGCTACAAAAAGAAAATACGCGAGTGGGACGTAGTGAATGAATGTCTCGACGACGACCAGAGCATCGTATGGACCGACCCGAAATCCTTCAAGCTGCGCCAGTCCGTATGGCAGCTCGGCATCGGTTCCGACTTCATAGAAAAAGCATTCGAATACGCTCATCAGGCCGACCCCGACGCAGAGCTCTACCTTAACGACTACGGCGTGGAATTCATGGGCCAGCCCAAGGCCGAAGCGTTCTACAACCTTGCCAAATCGCTTGTGGAAAAGGGTGTGCCTATCCATGGCGTAGGCCTGCAATGCCACATCACCGTGGGCGAGCTAAAAGCCGACAAACTTGTGGCCAATATCCGACGCTTTGAAGAAATAGGTCTGAAGTGCATCATCACCGAACTGGACATCGCACAGGACAACCCCGGCTCGGAAGGCGCAGACGTTCGTCAGGCCATAGAGTATTGCGAGACCGTGAATGCGGCTCTCTCCGAGCCCAACTGCCCGACTGTAATGATATGGGGCATAAAGGACGACGATTCATGGCGCAAAGGCAATCCCCTGCTCTGGGACAGCAGCATGAATCCGAAAGAATCGTTCTACAGCGTGCACGGAGCGCTCCGCCATCTCGCAGGCCAGGCCTCTATTACCAGCCCGGTGGAAGATGAGGCGGACATCGTTGCCGAAGAATACTACAATGTGCAGGGAATGCGTATCGGACGTCCGGCAAACGGCATTTTCATCCGCAAGACCGTTTATTCCGACGGCTCTGCAAAAACAGAGAAAATGCTTGTCAGATAAGCACCGACAGCGTAACGAACAAAAAAGCGAGTCCGGTCGGACTCGCTTTTTTGTTGCCACCAGGCGAGAACACCCGACCTTATTCCTGTTTTTTTAGTACTTTTGCAGAATCAAATCCCCAACTATGACACAAGCACACAAATTCGCAACCGCTGTTATGCTGGTATTCTCGGCACTCATGATGTGCCCCGCGACGGCCAACGCCCAGTTTGCACGCGGAGAAAAAAGCATAGGCGCTAAAACAGGATACGCAGGCAAAAACGAATCGCTGGCCATCGGCATGGTATTCCAATACAGCATATCGAACCACATACGCCTGTCGCCCGAGCTGGGATGGGCCATCAAGCACCACGGACTTGACGCATTCAACCTCGACCTCAACGTGCACACGCCCTTCACATTCACGGGCGAGCGCGTGGCGCTTTACCCATTGGCCGGCCTGAACTACTCGTCGTGGAACAAAGTGTTCCACGACGGCACTAAAAAGCAGAGCCTCCACCACAGCCGCTTCGGCGTAAATTTCGGCGCCGGCTTCGAAATCCGCTGCGGCAGCAGGCTGAAATTAGGGTTCGAAGGCAGATACACACTCATCAAAAGCTATTCCGGCTCCACTCTGTGCGCCGTATTCGGCTATATTTTCTGAAGCATCCATGAACGACAAAAAAAACATAACCATCCTCGGCATAGAATCGTCATGCGACGACACTTCGGCCGCTGTGATACGCGACGGACTGCTGCTAAGCAATGTCATCGCTTCGCAAAAAGTGCACGAAGAATACGGAGGCGTAGTGCCCGAACTTGCCTCACGCGCTCATCAGCAAAACATTGTGCCCGTCGTGGACACGGCTCTGCGACGCGCCGGAATAGACAAGAGAGAACTGTCGGCCATAGCATTCACCCGCGGCCCGGGACTATTGGGTTCATTGCTTGTGGGCACAAGTTTCGCAAAAGGCCTGTCGCTGGGTCTGCGTGTGCCCATGGTGGATGTGAACCACCTGCACGGGCACGTGCTCAGCCATTTCGTGCGCCGCGAGGCCGACGACGAAGTGCCCGAATTCCCATTTCTCTGCATGCTCGTGTCGGGAGGCAACTCGCAGCTTATACTCGTGCGAAGCTACCGCGACATGGAAGTGCTCGGGCAGACTATCGACGACGCCGCAGGAGAAGCGTTCGACAAATGCGCCAAAGTAATGGGACTTCCCTACCCCGGCGGCCCGCACATAGACCGCCTTGCCGCCGAGGGCGACCCCAAGCGCTTCAAATTCGCCAAGCCGCATATCCCCGGACTCGACTACAGCTTCAGCGGGCTGAAGACGTCTTTCCTGTACACCCTGCGCGATGCCGTGGCCGAAGACCCTCGATTCGTGGAAAAGAACATGCCCGACCTTGCCGCCTCGCTGCAAGCCACGATAATAGACATCCTTCTTGACAAGCTCGACAAAGCCGTGCGGCAGACCGGCGTGCGCACCGTGGCCATTGGCGGCGGCGTGTCGGCCAACAGCGGCGTGCGCGACGCCGTGGCGCGTTACTGCGAGCGCCACGGCCTCAAAGCCTTCATCCCGGAACGGGCTTTCACCACCGACAATGCGGCCATGGTGGCCATAGCAGGCTACTACAAATACCTCGACTCGGATTTCTGCGGCTACGATGCCGTGCCGTTCGCACGCGTGACGCTATGAAGCTCTCCATAATAATAATAGGCGACGAGATTCTCATCGGACAAGTCACCGACACCAATTCAGGCGCCATAGCCCGCACGTTCGGCCCGTTGGGGTGGGACATAGCAAGCGTGCGCACCGTGGCAGACAATGCCGCCGACATACGCAGCGCCGTCGCAAACGCGCTTGTCGAATCGGAACTTGTGATATGCACCGGCGGCCTCGGCCCGACAAAAGACGACATTACCAAACACACACTCGCCGGAGTTTTCGGAGGGAAAATGGTGCGCGATGCATCCGTCACCGCCAACATAGAGCGTGTGTTCGCCCTGCGCGGCATAAAGATGAACGACCTCACAGCCTGTCAGGCCGACGTGCCCGACTCATGCCGCGTGATTCAGAACCGTTTCGGCACCGCGCCTATAATGTGGTTCGAACGCGACGGCCATGTGCTCGTGTCGATGCCCGGCGTCCCTTTCGAAACCGAAGGCATGCTGCCGGAGGTGGCCGCTGAAGTGTGCAGGCATTTCCACTCCGACGCCGTACTTCGCCACCACTGCCTTATGGCAGGCGGCATAAGCGAATCGGCGCTTGCCCAACGCCTCGAGCCCTGGGAGAGCGCATTGCCCGGACACATGCATCTGGCATACCTGCCCGTGCCCGGACTGATACGCCTGCGTCTTGACGGACGCGGAAGCGATGCCGGCACTCTCGACGCCGACATGCAGCGCGAAACATCGCGTCTAAAAGAACTATTAGGCGACAACCTGCGCTACGACGGCGATGCCACCGCCGCAGAAATAGCTCTCGCAGCATGCCGCCGGCGCGGCTTCACTATGGGTTGCGCCGAAAGCTGTACAGGGGGCACCATTGCGCAGCGCATCACTGCCGTGGCAGGATGCTCCGATGTGTTCCTCGGCGGCGTTGTGAGCTATTCCAATGACGCAAAGACAGCCCTCCTCGGCGTAGATCCGTCGGCTATAGCGACACACGGCGCCGTGAGCCGCGAAGTTGTGAAACAGATGGCTCACGGCACACGCTCGCAGATAGGCTGCGACTGCGCAGTGGCCACAAGCGGCGTTGCCGGTCCCGGAGGCGGCACGCCGGAAAAGCCTGTAGGCACGGTGTGGATAGCCGCATCCACACCACATGCCACAGAATGCCGCCTGCTGCATCTGCCCGGCAACCGCGCGCGGGTAATAGACCGGGCAGCCACGGAAGCCTTGCTGCTTCTCGCAGAGCTGCTGTAGATAAAGAATATATATAAATAGTCTGCGCCGTAAAATGAATTACAGCGCAGACTATTTTTATGGTTCTGAAAAATCCTGTTTTTCAGAAAATCAGAGGGCGCGGGCGCCGTCGCTTATCACCACGTCGTAGATTTTCGGTTCGTGGCCATATTTTTCGGCGAAGCGTGCCACCGCAGTCTTTACGAAAGAGTCGCGCAACCCGTCTTTCACGAGGTTTATGGTGCAGCCTCCGAAGCCACCGCCCATAATGCGCGAGCCTGTGACTCCGCATTCACGCGCCACAGCGTTGAGGAAGTCGAGTTCTTCGCAGCTCACCTCATAATCTTTCGAAAGTCCGTCGTGGGTCTCGTACATCTTGCGGCCCACAGTCTCGTAGTCGCCGGCCACCAGCGCCTCGCACACGGCAAGCACACGCTCTTTTTCCTCGATGACGAATTTCGCACGCATGTAGTCCTCGGCTGTGATTTCGCCTTTGATAGCGTTCAGCGCCTCGGCCGTGGCATCGCGGAGAGTCTCGAGACCGAGCCGTGCGGCCACACGTTCGCAGGAGGCGCGGCGCTTGTTGTAGGGCGAATCGGCAAGTTCATGCTTCACACGCGAGTCCACGAGCACGAGGCTGTAGCCCTGAGGGTTGAAAGGATAATACTCATGTTCGAGCGAACGGCAGTCGAGACGCATCAGATTGCCCTTCTTTCCGAACACGCTTGCAAACTGGTCCATTATGCCACAGTTCACGCCGCAATAATTATGTTCGGTGCTTTGGCCGATTCTGGCAAGCTCGAATTTGTCTATATTATTGTCGTTGAACAGGTCGTTTATGGCAAATGCGAAGCAGCTCTCCAATGCAGCCGACGAACTGAGGCCCGCACCATTGGGCACATTGCCCGCAAATGCGGCATCGAAGCCTTTCACATGGCCGCCGCGCTTGAGCACCTCGCGGCATACGCCGAATACATAGCGAGCCCACTGCGGTTGCGGCAGGTCTTCCTCACGAAGCCCGAACTCGCAGTAAGAATTGTCATAGTCGACACTGACAAGGCGCACACGGTCGCTGCCGTTGGGCTTGATTTCGGCCATAATCACCTTATCGATGGCTCCGGGGAATACGAAGCCCCCGTTGTAGTCGGTGTGCTCGCCTATAAGGTTGACACGTCCGGCCGAGGCATAGAACTTGCCGTCGCTGCCGAAACGCTGCTCAAAGGCGGCGTGGATTTTTTCTTTTAATTCCATGGCATAATTGGTATAATTGTTAGGATTTCTGTCATTTGACGGCTTTCAGCGACACGGCGAAACCTCCGCCGCGGGCCATAGGCATGTTCAGAACCGACTCCGAAGTGACGCGTTCGGTGCGTATGGCATAGGCCTCCGGGTTGGTGTACGCGTCGGCATCCGGTGCGTCGGCATATATCGTGGCCTCATATTCGCGTCCGGGGGTGAGGAAATCGAGGGGAACTTCCGGAGTGCGTGGCGTGTCGGAGTTCACTCCGCCCACATACCAGTCGTCGCCGCCTTTTTCGCGACGCGCGGCTATGATGTATTGTCCGGGTTCGGCATCGAGGTAGCGGCTCTCGCTCCAGTCCACCGGCACGTCCTTGATGAAGGTGAACGCATCGGCCTTCTCTGCATAGTGTTCGGGAAGATCGGCAGCCATCTGGAGCGGAGAGTACATGGTCACATACAGGGCGAGCTGGTTGGCCACGGTGGCTTTCTTATGCTCTTTGCTACCGGGAGAGAAACTGCCTATGTCCATGCGGAACACACCCGGGGTGAAGTCCATCGGGCCTCCTTTGAGGCGTGTGAAAGGCAGTATGGTCACATGCTGAGTGCTCATGTTCTGATACTCGGTGCCCATGGCGCTTTCGTTGCCCACAAGGTTGGGATAAGTGCGCGCAAGACCCGTTGGACGCACGGCTTCGTGGGCGTTCACCATGATACGGCGGTCGGCGGCACGCTTCACGGCGTCGAGATAGTGGCGCACCATACGCTGGCTGTAGTGAGTGTCGCCTTTGGGCAGGATATTGCCCACGTAGCCGCTTTTCACGGCGTCATAACCATAGGCGTTCATAAGCGCGTAGGCAGTGTCCATGTGTGCTTCGTAGTTGGCCGGCGACCCGCTTGTCTCGTGGTGCATCATCAGTTTGATGCCGCGGCTGTGGGCGTAGTCGTTGAGGGCTTTTATGTCGAAGTCAGGGTAAGGGGTCACGAAATCGAACACATACTCCTTCTCCTTGCCGAACCAGTCTTCCCAGCCCACGTTCCAGCCCTCCACGAGCAACTGGTCGAAGCCGTTGTCGGCGGCAAAGTCGATGTAGCGGCGCACGTTTTCATTGTTGGCTCCATGCTTGCCGTGCGGACGTGCTTTTTCATAGTCGAAAGTGGAGAGGTCGAAATTCTCGGCATTGGTGTAGCTCCACTGATTTTTGCCGGTAATCATTTCCCACCACACGCCCATGTACTTTGTGGGATGAATCCAGCTCACGTCGTCGAGAGCGCACGGCTCGTTGAGGTTGTATATGATGTCGGTGGCGAGTATGTCGGTCGCGCTTCCCACCATCACCACACGCCACGGAGTGGCGAAAGGCAGCGCCACCTCGGCTTTGGCCTCGGGGATGCCGGGTGTGAGCCACGAGGTGAACGTCATCGTGGTGTCGTCGAGGTTGAGGTGCATGGCCGGATAGTCGACGAGGGCCGCCTCGTGGATATTTATATATCGGCCGGCTTTGTCGCGCATCAGGAGCGATGTCTGCACGCCTGTGGGCGAGAAACCGGTCTGCGACACATTGCCGGGCTGGTCGTTGCTGTTCCTGGCGCGTATGCCGCTGAGGGGCGATTCAGTGTATTCGTATTCCTGCGTGTCATAGTCGCCCGGAATCCACCATGCCGTATGATCGCCGGTCATGGCAAACTGCGTGAGTTCCTCGGCTATGAACAGCGAGTCTGCCCCCTGCTGCTCAGGAAACACGTAGCGGAAGCCGATGCCGTCGTCGTAGGCGCGGAACTCCACGTCCATCTTCAGTCCGCTGTCTTTCTGCTTAAGGCTTACAGTCATAGAGTTGTACACATCGGCGATGGAGTCGTTCTCGCCCCATACGGGTGCCCATTTGCCGTCGTGGGAGTTGAAACTCACACCTTCCACAGCAAATCCGCCTGTAAGGTCTTTTTCATGGCCGAGCAGGCGGAAACCGAGTGCAGAGGGGCGCACTATGGTGTCGCCATCGAGCACCATGCTGTAAACGGCTTCTCCGGCCGGGCCGGAAGTAAATTCCACGGCTATTCTGCCGTCGGGCGATGTCAGGCGGCTGTCCGGCGCACCTGTGCATGCGGCAAGCGCAAGAGCCGGCAGCATGCATTTAAAAAATGAAGTATGCATAATCTTTACGTATAATTTATGGTATTGAGAAATAATCGGTTTATCCACTGCAAATATACGAATAAGTCGAGGCAGAACCAAATATTTGAGTTCTGCCGAGCGAAAGTATACAGGACGCAGTCAAATATACGAATAAGTCGAGAGCAGAACCAAATTTATTTGAGTTCTGCCGAGCGTGAGTATATAGGACGCAGTCAAATATACGAATAAGTCGAGAGCAGAACCAAATTTATTTGAGTTCTGCCGAGCGAAAGTATATAGGACGCAGTCAAATATACGGATAAGTCGAGAGCAGAACCAAATATTTGAGTTTTGCCAAACGAAAGCATATGGAATCTTTACGGAACTCCCTATATTGGATCAGTCGCCTTTACGAACACCTTGCTTGCGCGTCCCCCCTGGCGGCGAATGTACAGGCCGCCACGCACGGGATGGTACACACGGACGCCCTGCATGGTGAAATATTCTGCCGGCGTCCCGTCTTCGTCAACGATAATGTCGGCAACGCCGCCGGACCCAGCACTGCCATGTATCTCTACCGACACAACATGTATCTGCCCCGCCTTATGGCTTCCGTCGGTCCCCATCGAGGCATAATCGCCCACCGTGAATGTGACGCTTTGCGCATCGCCCTCCCACGATATTTCCGTATCTCCCGCACTCTGCGCCGGCTGCAGCGCCCCTGTGTCGGGTGTGAAAAGGGCATAGCGCCTGGCATTGGAAGCGCCGTTGAGTGTAAACACGATTTTTGCAATATCGCCGCCCGCCACCGTGACAGAACCTTTCGCATACACCACCAAAGTGGGCATGCCGTCGAGGTTCTGCACCGACGGGGGCGTAGAACCGCCGTTTTTCAACGCCGACACCGTGAAACCATTCACCATGGCCGCCACTCCGTTGCCGTCGGCTGCAAAATCGCTGCTCGCTATTATAGTTTCGGCACTGGCCGCGGCCGCAATACACGCCGCCGTCAGGCACAAGACAAACTTTTTCATTTCAAAGGGTGTAAAACAAAAGAGGCGCAACCAAGCATGGGTCGCGCCTCTTTTTATATCAAATAAGAGCGTTATTACTTAACGAGCACTTTGCTCACGCTGTTGCCCTGACGACGGATGTAGATACCGCCCTGTTCAGGCTGAGCCACGCGGATGCCCTGGAGGTTGAAGTATTCAACAGCGGCGTTTTCGTCAACGGTGATGTCGGCGATGCCGGTCGATTTCTTGTATTCCACTACATAAAGCGAGGGTGCGCCCTGGAAGATGGTCACTACAACGGTGATGTCGTAGGTGCCGGCTTCCACGCTTTCGAGTTCGTAGTTGTTGCGGAAGCTGAGCTCCACGTCGCCCACCTTGCCTGTGAAGTTTTCTTTGGCGGCGGGAGTGGCGGCGTCGAGAACCACATTATCGATGCGAACTACGCTGTTCACAAGGTCAACGGTCACATCTTCAGCAGCAACGGATTTGGGTTCGAAAGTGCCGGCGGCGGGAGTGGGGAGTTCAGTAACTTTTTCGATTTCGGGAGTCACTCCATTGTAGAGAGTATAAGTGCCTTTAAGACCTGCGGGGATGACATCGCCTACTTTCAGGCCGTTGTCTTTCTGATAGATCTGGATGAAATCGCCTGCCTCGTCGCATACAAACACGTTGCTGAACCTAACGTAACCGACAGTGAGCGAATAATCAGTGGTGAACTGAGTGCCGCTGGCGAGAGCGATGGTTTCCTTAACGGATTTGGTTACCACATCAGGAGTGGGTTCGTGATCGGGAGTTACGGTGCCGCCTTCAGCGGAGAACACCATCTTGGTGATCTGAGCATTGTATTTGTTGACTACGGCAAGACGTACAACGGTGCCTTTTGCCTGGTTAGCTTCAGGAATAGAGAGTGTGAACTCTGCTCCTTTTTCGCTAAGTTTCACTGCGTCGCCCAGCTCGGTGCCGTTGGCGGAAAGCTGAACCTGCACATTGGTCGACGCGTTCGCGCCGGTGGTAAGCACTATGGATTTTGTGGCTTCGGGAAGCGTGATGTCCATATATGCTTTTCCTTCGTGATTTTTTCCGGAAACCTGCAGATAAGATGCCTGCTGATAAGTACCTTTTTTGCAGTTCACGAACGAGAAGTTCACACCATCAACCACAGCTTCAGTGGGGGTGTCGGATTCGGCGGTGGGCAGAGTCGTAGCTGCCGAAAAATCCACTGTAACATCGGCTGATGCGGTCAGGGCGCCGAGCACGGCAACCATGGAGAGTAAAAATTTCTTCATAGAGTTTTGATTGGGTTAAAGTATTGGGTTAACTGAATTTGGGGCAAATAAAAAGCCCCGCGCGGGCACGACCGGGTCGAGCACTGCCGGAGCTATAATCACAAAAATCATGAATCTGTTTATGGCTGAACACGAAATCGTCGGGCATCCGTCGCTTAAACGGAGCTGAACCGTACGATTGCTGTTGCATATTCGTGTTCATGCCGCAAAGGTAGCACATATTTTTGACTTATTCTAATTTTTTTGGCAAAAACTACATTAAGTTTTCCTGTGGCGCACGTGTTGGGCAAGAGCCGCCGCTATGCGGCTCTGCGGAAGATGTGCCGCGCTATGGTTACCTTAGGCTGCGACCGCTATGCGGCCATTGCCTAAGGCTAACATTTGGGCTTGAGGGTGTTGCAGAACTCCCCACAAAAAATTAAGCAAAAGCCTCAACTTTCACAAGCTGAGGCTTTTTTATATCCAT
>VSPG01000053.1 GCA_009775265.1 Muribaculaceae bacterium | reverse complement strand
TGCTACCAAAAGAATCGGCAACTTTTTCAAGCTGCCGATTCAATTGTTTCATGGCGTTCCTTATCCCGAACTCGCGTCTATAGTTATCCATACAAATCGACCCTTTGCCGCCGCTATTCAACTACGATGTAGTAGGTCGGTTTTGTATTCGGATGTTTATGGCTTTTCCCATCGAAATGGAACGTAATCGCCACATCGTGCTTCTTTATTTCGGCATCGAAGGCCATTTTGTAGCTGCGGCCGCCTATGTGAAGCACACATTCGTCATGGCGCGAAAGAACGTCGAACTGACCTATGTGCAGGCACGGCATATTTACACCATCCTCCTGAAGAATCAGGCCGTACCAATATGCGGGATTGTATCTTGACCCGTTCCACACCTCCATTTCCATGTTCTTTCCGTTATATTCAAGGTAAATGTCTTCGTCGAGAATATTGTCGGGCACATCCTTGTCCAGAAGGTTGTCGCCATCGGCATTCTGAACGCACACCGTGAACTCTATAGATGCAAAATCCCATACTTCCATTTCTTCCTCGCAAGAGCTTAGGAAAACAGATAGAGAGATAGCGAAAAAAATAGCCAAATATCTCATAGCAATATAATTTTAATGATTTCACCAAATCCGACGTAACAAAAGCACTATTATCGCCTGGTGACAACAAAATACTTAAAATTTCTAATATAATTGAGCGAATCGCCCAAATGGAATCCATCGTATGATTCTGCCTTAGCTGTATCATAAATGTCTTTCCTGAAATACCCATTGTCAAGGCCGTTCCAACCCCAATTTATATGATTATATGATAGTGAAGATACACTTCTTCCAATAACTTCCCAACCGTCTTTTCCAGGTTCTTGCTTTAATTGCTCTACCGTTGTGACTCTGTGATGATAACCATCAATTATAAAAGCATGTCCAGTCTTTTTTGCTCCTCTATCTGCGGCTACGAATATTATGCCATCACCGATTGATTCATATGCGCATGGCATCCCGCTATAAAGTTCGCTTGTTATATGATACTGGGATATATTATTGTACAAGTTTTTTAAAGGTGTCGGTGTTCCCCCATCCTCATACATGCTACCATTCATGCGGCTTAAAGTATAACAAGCTCGTGATAATAATGAATGAGCAAGCGCTGTTGAATCATCCCCGCATTCATCACGATATTTAAAGTACCCACTCTGCTTATGTTGTTTAATTATTTCCCAATTTAAATAAACACGAGAATCTTTGTATAAACTGGTTGGATATTCAAAATAGCTAAACACGAGCATCGTCGCAATATTTCCACAGCCTGCAACTTTATTTGGAAACAATAATCCTTCGGGCCGCTCTTGTCCCCATGCAAGATTTGCACGCGGCTCTACTTTATATTCTTGTATATCTACATTTTCCTTATATCGCGGAGTTGGGGGATAAATGCCAGGGGTCGGGTCGCCTCCGCTCCACCAAGGATTTGGCCTAATTATGGCGGTGCTATCTATAGGCCTTAAATTATCTGCATTAAATCTTAATGCATCAAAAAACATGGCCGCTCCGGGATTTTCAATGTCGTCAAGATTCTCGATATTTCCGCGCTCAGTCACGGCAAGAACTGGGGTTTCCGCACGCGAAGCCGCAATAACAGCGTAACCCTGGTTGTCTTCAGTGTTTACAACATAAAATAAGGTGTCGTTATCCGATGAGCGGGATTCGCTCGGAGATGTGAAACAACGGACATCTTTTATCAATGCCAACGAGCGTGATGTGCCATAGAAGGTTGCAAACGCATCGAGTGCGCACGCTTTGGCTTCTTCGGCACTACGCACGGCCGACATCGGCGAGCCACCCACTACCTCGGCGTCGGGCACTCGAAGGGATTCACTTTCGGCGCAGGACCACACGAATGCGGCCAAGCAAGCAAGAATAGATAACTTTTTCATGATACATATTTTATTTAGGTTAGCTTTACAGACACTTGACAATTTATTGTGCCCAAAGATATTTATATTATTTTAATATTCCAAAAAAATATGCGATTTATTGCATATTGACTTAAAAACATAAAAATGCGAGCAAAACGACACATCTAAACAAAAACGCCGGGGCACTTCAAAAATGAAATGCCCCGGCGTTTTTTGTTTAGATGAAATGTATCAAGCTATGACTCCGTATTTGCGGAAAACCTGTTGGATTTTTTCAAGGGCATAGGCCACTTGCTCCTTGGTGTGCGTGGCCATGAGGCTGAAGCGGATGAGTGTGTCCTGGGGAGCCACTGCGGGAGACACTACGGGGTTGACAAAGACGCCTTCTTCGAGCAGGTCGTGGGTGATGGCGAATGTCTTCATATTGTCACGCACGAACAACGGAATGATGGGCGTGGACGTATTGCCGATTTCACAGCCCATGTTGCGGAAACCTTCGAGGGCGTAGTTGGTGATTTCCCAAAGATGCTCCTGACGCCATGGTTCATCGATCATAATGTCGACGGCTTTCAGGGCGGCGGCTGTGCTGGCCGGCGTGATACTGGCTGTGAAGATGTAGCTGCGGGAGTGGTGGCGCAGGAAGTTGGTCACTTCCTTGTCGGTGGCTATGAAACCGCCGAGCGAAGCGAAACTCTTGGAGAATGTGCCCATGATAAGGTCAACGTCGTCGGCCACACCGAAATGATGGCATGTGCCTCGGCCACCGGGCCCGAACACGCCGATGGAATGGGCTTCGTCCACCATCACCGTGGCGTCGTACTTCTTGGCGAGCTCAACTATGGCGGGGACATTGGCCACATCCCCTTCCATAGAGAATACGCCGTCGGTGACGATGAGTTTCACTTTGTCGGGTTCGCAGCGCTGAAGCTGTTTTTCAAGCGATGCCATGTCGTTGTGCTTATACTTGAGCGACTGGGCAAAGCTAAGGCGGCGTCCTTCGATTATAGAGGCATGGTCCTGCTCGTCCCACAGGATATAGTCTTCGCGGCCGCAGAGCGCCGATACTACTCCGAGATTTACTCCGAAGCCTGTGGAATAAACCATCACGTCCTCTTTGCCGATATATTCTGCAAGGCGGCGCTCAAGCTGCTTGTGGAGCTCCAGGGTGCCGTTGAGGAAAGGCGATCCGGCACATCCGGTGCCAAACTTGCGGGTGGCTTCGATGGCTGCCTCCTTGATGCGGGGGTCGTTGACAAGGCCGGTATAGCAGTTGCTGCCGAACATCAGCACCTTTTGGCCGTTGATGTACACCTCGGTGTCCTGCTCGGATGCGATGGGGCGGAAATATGGATAAACGCCGGCCGCCTTTGCTTCCTGAGGAGCAGTGTACTTAGAGAGTTTTGCTTGTAAAAGCTTCATATGTATGGTTGGTTTCTTTGTATTCCAAATTACAAGGTGCAAAGATAGCACTTTTCGCCCATTTTAGAGCAAAATGTGCCGAAAAAGTTCATCATATGCCCCTATGCAGCCCTGCCATGATTATTCACGGCACACGCTTCCCGCCACTCGACGAAAAGGCATCGGCGCCACGGGCAATCACGCGACCTTCGGCGTCAAGCAGATATATGCCGGGGGTAAATTCCGGGCTATACATGCCCGAAGAATATACGCCGTCGAGATCGAGAGCGGCGGTCCAGCCCTGAGGCACTGCGACCAAAGCCCGCGGCCACACGGACATGTCGCCGTCGGCATACACGGCAAGCACAGCCATGCCGTGCGGCACTTTTTCCGGCAATTTGTCGAGAGCTCGCAGGCAGTCGTCGCAATCGGGGTCGAACAGCACAAGCAGAAGCGGGGCACCACGAAAATGGCTCAGCCGCGATTCTGCGCCGTCGGCAAGCATCAGCCGGAAATCAGCCGCCATGCGCCCGGGGGCGTTCATTGCCATTTCTTCGGCCATAAGCGCCGCGCGCAGGCTGTCGGCATCGACTGTCTGCGCAACCGACGGCATAAAACAGGCCGCTGCAACAAAGAAGGCGGAGAGAAGCGGGCGGCGGAGCATCAGAACTTGCGTATGCCCATCACGTGGCGCACCTCTGCCAATGTGGAGGCGGCGCGCTCGCGGGCGCGTTCGGCACCTTGAGCCACCACACGGCGCAGGTATGCGTCGTCGGCCAGGATGTCGTTGATGCGGTCGCGTATGGGAGTTGTGACGGCGAGGATGTCCTCGGCGAGCTGCTTTTTCAAGTCGCCGTAGCGAATGGAGCAGTCGGCGTAAGCGTCGCGGAAGTGCTTCACCACATCGGGTGCACTCGTGAGTTCGAGCAGCGTGAACAGGTTGGCCACAGGTTCACTCATCGGTGAATTCGGTTCCTTGGGACCCTCATCGGTAGTGGCTCGCATTACTTTCTTGCGCAGAGCCTTGGGGTCGTCGATAAGGTAGATGCAGTTGCCTTCGCTCTTTCCCATCTTGCCACTGCCGTCGAGACCGGGCACCTTCACAGGCTTTCCTCCGAAATCGAAATTGTAGGGCTCCGGAAACACTTCCGCACCATAGAACGAGTTGAAACGCCGTGCAAAGCGGCGAGTAAGCTCGAGGTGCTGCTCCTGGTCCTTGCCCACCGGCACTTTTGTGGCTTTCTGTATGAGGATGTCGACAGCCATGAGGGTGGGATATGTGAGCAGTCCGGCGTTGACACGCTTGTTGGTGGCCGCGCCTATGATTTCTTTTTCGAAGGCTTCGTCGTCATCGCCCTGCGCCGGAACGCCTATGCCGAGCGCCTTGCGGGCCTTGTCCTTGAACGATGCCGTGCGCATAAGCTCGCCGATGCCCACATGCATGTTGAGCAGAAGATACATCTCTGCGATTTCAGGAACGTCGCTCTGTATGAATATGGTGGATTTCTCGGGGTCGATACCGGCTGCGAGATATTCGGCAAGGATGTTTTTCACATTGGCATGCAGCTCACGCGGGTCGGGATTGGTGGTGAGGGCATGCAGGTCGGCTATGAAAAAGTTGCAGTCGTAATCGTCCTGCATCCGCACAAATTTACTAAGTGCACCATAGTAGTTGCCAAGGTGCAGGTTGCCGGTGGAACGTATTCCGCTCAGCACTATTTCCTTTTTGTCAGCCATTGTAATGTCTTTTTTATAACGCAAAGGTAAGCATTAATGCCGAAAGAGCAAAAAATACTTTCAGGGGTGCATCATTGCAAAGACGAAATCCATGCAGCTATGTCGGCGAGCACTTCGGAGGCTATCGTCTCCTCGATAGTGCCGTATTCGGAAGGAAAACCGGTGGAGCAATGCTGCATAAGATGGTTCAACCCTTCGTAGCATCGCACCACATTGTGCTCTCCGGCAGGCATATGGCGGCGAATTGCGCCGAGATTGGCCGCGGCATCCACCTGCACGTCAAGACTGCCGTTGAATGCGAAAACGGGGCAACGGACGGCCGAGATGTCGCCCGAAGGCGAATAGGACACGAAATGCTTAATCCACGGATTCATCGACCCGGCCACGCGAACAAGATTATCTGACAGACGCACGGGCAATGATTCCGTGTCTGCTGCCGAAGGGCAGCCGCCGTCGAGTACAACCCCGAGAGCGTCGCAATATTTTGCGACAACGCTGTCGGGCATTCCGGATGCAATCATTATGGCACGGTTCTGCGCAAGCAGAATATCGCGGCCGCAAATGGCAGGGCCGGCCATGCTTATGACAAAGTCGACGCATCCGCGGGCGCCGAGCATGAACGCTATCGTGCCACCCTCGCTGTGTCCGAGCACACCGACAGAGGCAAACTCGCCGATGCTGCGCGCATATCCTACAGCGGCCGCGGCATCGGCGGCATAGGTAAGCGTGGTGGCCGAATCATTGCTGCCTGTAGAACGCGCGAAACCGCGGTCGTCGTAGCGCAGCGACGCTATGCCATTGCGCGCCAGCCAATCGGCCATCACGGCAAACGGACGATGGGAAAGAATCTCCTCGTCGCGGTTCTGAAGCCCGCTGCCGCTCACAAGCACTACGAGCGGAACACGCGCCGGGCTGTCGGCAGCGGGCCGCGTGAGAGTAGCGCTCAACACCGCATCGCTGGCATTTATCGCGACGTCTTCGACCGAATAAGGGAACGGAGCCTTAGGAGTCTGCGGACGACGCACGGACGCCGTGCCCGGCTTGAGTGTAAGAGGGAATGTATAAGCGCCTTGAGTGAATCTGCCGACAATGGCGCTCTGCCCCACCTTGCCCGCAAAACGCGCGTTAAGTCCCGGCATTTCCACCACAAGGCTGTCGGAAGTGCACAATCGGAGTTCGGCCGGAAGGCCGGTGGCGCCCTGGTCAGGAGAGTCAAAAGTGCAGGTGCCGTCGATGCCGATGTCGAACACCACGCGCAATCGTTGTAATCCGACAGACAGACGCCCATGCCAGGGGCCGCAGGGCGCGTCGTTCGCCATCGCCACGGTCATGGACGCGGCGGCGAGCAAAGTCAGAGCAGTTCGCTTAAATTGCATGTAAGGTTGAGCATGAATGTGGTAGCGCCAGTGTGGGGCTGGGCAAGCGCCACGCCTACGGAAAAACTGCTTACATTGAACCCTCCGCACAGAGAGAATCCCGACAGGAAACTGCGCGAGTAAGTGCTCATGTCGGTGCGTGTCTTGTAATTGTAGCCGAGTCCTATGTAGTAATTGGGCGACGCGATTATGTCGGCGCCGAACACAAGGTGGCGAAACAAATTGCTTTTAAAGCTGTCTTTCAATTCCGGGGCGGCAGTGCCGTCGCCGGAATCAAGATACGGCAGTTTCCATTTTGTAAGATTCCATGCCGTGACGCTGAAACGCACCGGAAACGAGCCGAAACTCTGCGACCAGCCGAGGCGCACATCAAGCGGAAGCCGGTCGTAGCTGTCGTTGAAGCGCTTCACTTGTCCGCCGAGGTTGGCCACCACGAACGAAAGCGACAAATCGCGGTCGGCGTCATAATAATTCACACCGATGTCCGTGGACAGTGCGAAAGCGCTATAGTCGGCATAAGAACTGAGAAGCCCCCGCACACTCACACCGCCACGCCACGAACCCGCGATGTCACGCGAATACGTAGCGCCGAAGGCCACATCTTTTGGCGAAAACTCGCCTGTAATGCTCCCGTCGGGCAACGCCTCCTTCATGCTGCCATAGCCGAAATAGCGCACGGAAGCGCTCCATGCTCCGTGCTCGCCGGCGGCATGGGCGTAGCGCAAGCCGGCAAAATTGCTGCCACAGATGTAGCGCATGTAGTTCAGACCTATCTGCCCGCTCATTTCCGGCCCGAGAAGCGCAGGGTTGCAGTCGGTGCTCATGAGGTCGTCGTCCACGAGCGAGATGTTCACACCGCCGAGGCCATAGATTTTCGACGAAGACGTGACATTCAGAAAGCTATATGCCGACGAGCCGTCCTGCGCCGCCACATGCGGCACGCCCGCACATGCCACGGCCAAAACCGACAGCACACGCGTGATTATGTTTGACGAGTGTTTTTCCACACAATAAAAACGCCTGTCTGTCGCTTTTATTGCCACTCGACACAATAATTTCACGAAAGAAAAACTCGGCTATTATTTGCATGATTTAATTGAATGTTATAACTTTGCAGCGACACGCAGAGGCGTGCCACATATATTTTTTAGAAAACGTTTTGCTTTTCGCTCTTAGTTGATGAACCTGAGAAATTTTGACACAAGAGAAGCGAGAAAAGGCAAGATGGTTTCTCACGCATAAGCGTGGGTAGCTATTGTTGCATCCGCTTCTCATAAGGTTTTCTCAGGACCCATCAACTAAGGACGTGGCAATACAGCCCACGTTTTTCGTTTATTCAGACCTGCGGCTGAGGGTTGCAGCGGCAAGAGAAAACCTTATGAGAAGTAAACCGATCAAATCATTAGCGTCTGTGGCAGCCTGCGCCGTGCTCATGTCGTCGTGCGCCACGCTGTTCACCAAGTCGAGCCAGGAAGTGACCTTCAAAGGCATACCCGGCACAGCCATTATCGACAAAGACCGAAACACCCCCATCGCCGAAGTGGGCTCCAACGGCTTTGCGACAGCCAATGTGCGCAAAAAACTGAAAAGTAAAAATCTTACGGCGCAAAAGGACGGCTACCAGACAGCCGACTACACACTCGACACAAAAATTCAGGGATGGTTCTGGGGCAACCTCGTGCTCGGCGGCATTCCGGGAATGGCCATCGACGCCGCCACCGGAAAAATGATGAAATACAGCACCGACATGCTCGACGTAACGCTGAAACCGCTCGACAACGCCGTCGTACAGGAAGAAATAGTCATACCCATGGCGCCACAGAGCACACCCGTGACACGGGAGCGCCCCGGAGCCACAGAAGCAGAGCGGGCGATACTCCGCTGGTACGTGGACTCCGACCCTCGCGGCGCACGTATCTATTGGCGGGTAATATCCAATGTGCCTGCCGAAGTGAAAAACACCAACGAGACCTACCTCACCACAACCCCGCTCGAAGAAACCCGAAGCTTCAACATCCCGGGCCTCACGCCCTCCAATGCCAACAATGTCACAATCGAAATAAAAGTGACCAAACGAGGCTATGAAGACCAAGTGAAACGATACAATGTACGTCAGGCCATCGACCAGCAGGAAATCAGCGGATTTTTCGAACTCGTGCCCAAAACCACCAAATAACACACAATGCTGAAAGTATTCGTGCGCTGCCTCACAGCGCTTATATTATTCGCTTCAGGCACTTCTGCGGTCATGGCCAAAGGCTATGACATTGCCGTGCAAAGCGACCCCGAGGACGCCGAGGTATACCTCAACGGCAATCTCGTAAGCCCGACAACTCCGGCCATCATACAGATAGACAAGAAAACAGCCTCTAAAACCATGATTTTCCAATGCCGGAAAGATGGATATGAAACAAAATCCGTAATGGTGGCCTACAACAAAAAGCAACTGAAAGCCAACCCCACGGTATACGTAAAACTGAAAAAGGCGGCGTCCGAAGACCTGACGCAGACTCAAGCACAAAACCGACCTTCGGCAACCGACCCGACAGTGACAATTGCCGAAGCCAGCCAACGTGTCGACCGCCACAACGCCGGAACAACTGCGATGGAGCAGGCAATCATCCGATGGTACTTTGATTCGGATCCGCGCGGCGCGCGGATCTATTGGCGCATAATATCAAGCGTGCCCGCTGAAGTGAAAAACACCAACGAGACCTACCTCACCACAACCCCGCTTGAAGAAACCCGGAGTTTCAACATCCACGGGCTGACCTACGACAACTCCCGTGACGTCACTGTCGAAATCAAGGTGAGCAAGCGTGGCTACGAGGACCAGGTGAAACGATTCAACGTACGCCAGGCTCTTGACCAGCAGGAAATCAGCGGATTCTTCGAACTTGTTGAAAAAGAAGTTCTCCCGGAAGAATAGCCACTGACATAAGGATAAAATCATAAAAACAGCTTAGACGCCCGTTTTTAATCGGCCGGTCTAAGCTGTTTTTTCAATGCGTTCAGAGCAATATCGCGGCTATTCCACTTGCTTGAAGTAGGAGGCATCGACTCCGCATACGGGGCATACAAAGTCAGCCGGCAAATCGCCGTCCATATCTACCTCATAATTGCAGACCTCACACCTGTAACGTTTTCTGCCGGCATCAGGCGTATCGCATGCATCGTCGCCGCTATAGGTGGGAGCGCTCTTGGGAGCCGTGCCCTTTATCACTTTGTGATAATATGCGTATGACATCGGGATGCCATTGCCGGGCACGGTATCTGTCAGGCGGGCTGTCACAAGCACATGCGTCTCGCAGTCGATGAACTGCTCGGCCTCCAGTATAAGCCGTCCGGCAAAATTGCCATTTACGCATGGGACATAATCGACGACATCAAAACCGAAACCCTCATATTTGTCGGCATTACGGCTGGAAAAGAATCCGAACCGTCCGATAAGTTTAGGGTCAGTGTCTTCTGAAAGGATGGAGAGAGAAAACCTCTTATTCTCCTTTATGGCCTCGAGGGTGTAGTTGTTCTTGTTTAGCGACACTACCAGCAGAGGGTTGCAACTTGTGACCTGAAAGCATGTGTTTATGACACACCCCACAGGATTTCCGTCCTTAAAAGCTCCAAGTATATAAAGCCCGTAAGTGAGTTTATGGAGAACAGCGGTATCCATACGAATCAATAATTGCGGGCTTCTATTTCAAAGAAACTCTTTTTGTGATTGCACACCGGACATACCTCAGGTGCTTTCTTGCCTATGACGATATGGCCGCAGTTACGGCAAATCCACACTGTGTCCCCATCGCGCGAGAACACGATGCCTTCCTCTATGTTCTGAAGCAGGCGGCGATAACGCTCCTCATGATGACGCTCGATAGCTGCTACTGCGCGGAACCGGAATGCGATTTCCGGGAAACCCTCCTCGTCGGCTTCATTTGCCATGCGGTCATACATGTTTGTCCACTCGAAGTTCTCTCCTTCGGCCGCGTCGTGAAGGTTCGACATAGTGTCGGCGATTTCGCCGCCATGAAGCAGTTTATACCATAGCTTGGCATGCTCCTTTTCGTTGTTGGCCGTTTCCTCGAAGATGGCGGCAATCTGTTCGTAACCCTCCTTACGGGCCTTGGAGGCAAAGTATGTGTACTTGTTGCGGGCCTGTGATTCTCCTGCAAACGCCTCCATGAGGTTGCGTTCGGTCTTTGTTCCTTTAAGTTCTTTCATATTGTTGAAATATTGGTTATTGGTTGGCTTTTTAGTTTACGGCAGTCGGGGCAGAATCCTTTCAGGAAGACATCCACGCAATCCACCGAGTATTCCGGCATTATAATAGCCGCTATGCCCTCAGGCATAGGCATGTCTGCTATTCTCCCACAATTTCTGCATACGAAATGGCTGTGGGGCGGTTGTGGCGCCATGTCGTAGCGAATACATCCGCTTTCTATCTCCAGTTCTCTAACCAGTCCTTTCTCGGCCAATATGTGGAGTGAGTTGTAGACCGTGGTGCGGGAGAGCGAATAGAAAGTCTGCGATAGACTGGCATAAATTTCTTCAGCAGCAGGATGCTTACTGCCGTTTGCAACATACGACAACACGGCGACACGCTGTACAGACGGGCGGATGTTGCATCGTTGCAACATCTCGACTAATTGACTTGTAGTATATCTCCTGTCATCTGCCATATTCTTGAAGTATATTTTGTAATCATTACAAAGTTAGTAATAATTCCAAATTATACAAATTATTTTTATTGAAAAATTGCAAACATGAGACATTTCAGTAAAATTTTAATTCTATATATACTATTTCCCGTATATTTGCATACAGCATATGGGGCATACTTTCCATGCACTGCTTCAAATATCAGACCCAACAAATATATAAACGCTCGTCTAAAATGAGATTCTCGTTAATATACGTTATAAGTGCCGTCGCATTGATGTATGCGTGCACTGCATCTGACGAAAACCATGATGCGCTTAAATCACAAATTGAGGAAATCGCCGCAAAAGCACCAGGACAAGTCGGCGTGGCTGTCATTTACGGCACAGACACCCTGACGATAAACAACAGCGAAGACTATCCGCTGATGAGCATGTTCAAACTTCATGAAGCAATAGCCGTGTGCCACACGCTTGAAAAAACAAAGGCAGGATTGGATACAACGCTCATCATAAAACGCAACATGCTCGACCACGGCACCTGGAGCCCTATGCTTAAGGACTATGCGGCAGACTCATTCCATATTTCTGCCGGAAAGCTCGTGGAATACATTCTTATCGACAGCGACAATAACGCCAGCAATATTTTGTTTGACAGCATCGTATCGGTAGCAGCAACAGACAGCATCATATCCGAAATATTGCCCGGCCGAGGTTTCCGACTCTCACACACCGAAGCAGAAATGCAGAAAAAGCATGAGCTCAGCTACAAAAACGCAACATCGCCGCTTGCATATGCATCGCTCGTCAACCGCGTCTTCTCTGACAGCATAATGTCCCACCGGTCGCAGTCTTTCATAATACAGTTAATGTACGACTGCAACACCGGAATGTCCCGGATAGCTGCGGGGTTGCCGGACAGCGTGGCATTCGCTCACCGCACCGGTTCCGGCTATGTGAATGAGCGCAGCGAAGTTGTGGCGGTAAACGACGGCGGCTATGTAAGCCTGCCCGACGGCCGCGCCTACTCTATAGCCATACTCGTGAAAGACTATGCCGGTCCTCAGGAAGATGCAGAAAAAGTCATTTCCGAAATTTCTAAAACAATATATAAATATATATTACTGTCCGCTAAACTTTTTTAGTAGCGGTTGAAAATTAGGGCTGGCACCTATTGCAGGAGTCAGCCCTAAAT
>VSPG01000052.1 GCA_009775265.1 Muribaculaceae bacterium | reverse complement strand
AAAACTGAAAAATCGTATTTTGGATCAAAATATTCAATTCTCAGAAGCTTTAACAAAGGGAGTTCTGCAACACCCTCCAAAAAGAATAAGTTTATTCGGATAGAACAATGGAGCATGAATATCTACTTCCATTATTGCAAATGCATGGTTTTACGTAGTTGTTGTTACATCCACAGGAAAAGGTGCTTCCATTATTGCACACGCATTCTGCACCACCTTTAATGGACTCAAGAGTGAGTTTGTCAAGGGGCTCTTCGTGTAGAACATTTAAAAAATACTTGTTCATGTTGCTTGGGAATTAAAAGGTTAGAGATTTGGGTTGGTTGCCACTACGTTGTCCGTAGCCGGTTTTTTATGTTGCTTTCTTTTCTTCTATGTATGTTGCATATGTATGTTGCAAATATAATGTTGTATTTTTGCAAAAACAAGAAAAAGTAAGATTTTTTTCAAAAAAATGATGCTTTTTGAACTATTTTTGAAAAAATCTTGATTTTTGCGGCAAAATGCGCGTTTTAGGGCAGAAGTGTGATTTAAAAAGGGCATAAAGTTGAGCCTGTCAAAAAAGTAAGAGCCGCGCAGCTGCGGCTCTTACCGTGCATACCATTCAAGAAGGGGGATGAATTATTACACCTTATTTTGCAGTTTTGTGTTAATTTTGCACGGTTATAAAAGAATGAAATGAACACAGAGAGTTATTTGGTAATCAATTCGTCTAAAAAAGAAAAAATAATATCCTTTGTCTGGCAACATCTGTTGCTGCTATGTTCCTTGTTTGTAATGACTTTCGGAGTGGCGCTCTGCGTACGCTCCAATTTGGGGAGCAGCGTGATTTCATCCGTCCCTTTGGCTATGACTCATGCCGGCGAGGCCGGTAAAGCCCCGGGGTGGACTATCGGCGATTACACGAATGTCATGAATATCGTGCTGGTGTTCGGTCAGATGCTTATATTGCGCAGCCGGTTTGAAAAGATGCAGCTATTTCAGCTGATAATAGGTTTTTTGTTCGGTTTTCTGCTGGATGTGAACATGCGCATAACCGCTTCTGTCGTCTGCGATTCCTTGCTTTTAAAGGCGGTGGCTCAGACGGCGGGCTGTCTGGTGTTGGGCATAGGGATAGCGTTTGAAGTGAGGTGCGGCTCTGTGACGATGCCGGGCGAAGGCTTTCCGGCCGCTATCAGCCGGGCCTGTGGCGCCAAGTTTGCAAAAGCCAAAATATGTGTCGACGTATCGCTGGTGGCAGTGGCAGTTGTGCTGGGGTATGTGTATTTCGGGGAATGGCAATGGAATGTCGTAGGCCCGGGCACGCTTTTTGCCATGTTTTTCGTGGGGATGATTGTGCGTTTTCTCGATGGCCGCATGGGGTGGTTTGACGGGCTGCTGCACTATCGCCCCGGATTCCGCCGCTATCTGTTCGGACTGGCGCGGTACGTCCACTCTATGGCCAACAAATGACACCGCCGGCATAATTAGTTTAATTGGCTGGTTCGGAAATTATTGTTACCTTTGCATTGCTATGGATAACTATATTGTATCGGCCCGGAAATACCGTCCGTCGACGTTTGCGAGCGTGGTGGGGCAGCAGGCGCTCACGGCCACGCTGAAAAACGCCATCGCCACCGACCGCCTTGCGCATGCCTACCTGTTCTGCGGGTCGCGCGGTGTGGGCAAAACATCGTGCGCGCGCATTTTTGCCAAGACTATAAACTGCACAAACCGCACGCCCGACGGCGAGGCATGCAATGAATGCGATTCGTGCCGGGAGTTCAACCAAAACCGGTCGTTCAACATAATAGAACTCGATGCGGCGAGCAACAACGGCGTGGACGACATGCGCTCGCTCACGGAGCAGGTGATGGTGCCGCCGACAGAGGGGCGCTACCGTGTGTTCATAGTCGACGAGGTGCACATGCTTTCCACGCAGGCTTTCAACGCGTTTCTGAAAACACTGGAGGAGCCGCCGGCTCATGCCATTTTCATCCTTGCCACGACCGAGAAGCATAAGATAATCCCTACGATACTCTCCCGCTGCCAGATATTCGATTTCAACCGCATCACCGTGGCCGACATGGTGGAGCATCTTGCCTATGTGGCCCGTAGCGAGGGCGTGAAGGCGGAGACGGCTGCGCTGGGTGTGATAGCGCGCAAGGCCGACGGCGCGATGCGCGACGCCCTGTCGATATTCGACCAGGTGGCGGCTTCGTCGCGCGGCGACATAACCTACCGCAGCACCATAGAGAACCTGAATGTGCTCGACCATTCGTATTATTCGCGCCTTATAGACTGCTTTGCCGCAGGCGATGTGGCTCAGTCACTGCTGGTGTACAAAGAGGTGCGCGACAAGGGCTTCGATTCGCAGTTTTTTGTGAACGGGCTCGCCCAGTATGTGCGTGACCTGATGGTGGCCGCCGATCCGGCCACACGCCTGCTGCTCGAGGCCGACGAGCAGGTGCGCGACGAGATGGCCGCAGTGGCGTCAAAGTGCACGCCGCAATTTATATACAACGCCCTCGACCTGCTCAACGATGCCGACCTGAACTACCGCCAGTCGAGCAACAAGCAGCTACTGGTGGAGCTTACGCTCATAAAACTGTGCCAAAGATTCAGCCCCTCGCCTGAAAAGAGCGCCGCAGCCGGCGGTGGCGGGGGGCGTCTGAAAGCTCTTGCTCCCGCCGCAGCGGCACCTGTGGCCAATTCGGCTCCGGCTGCGGCTCCAGTGGCGGAGAGCGTGCAGCCCGCACGGACGGCTTCCGCGCGTGTGTCTCCTGCCATGGCTCCGAAACCGGCCGTGGCGCACAGTGCGGCGCCTCAGACGGCATCGGCGGCTCCCGCCTCCCCGCGCAGGGTGGCGCCACCGAGTCTGTCGCTGCATGCTCAGCCTGCAGCGGCGGCTGCTCCGGCAGCCGCACCGAAAGAGAAACGTACGGCGCCGTACACGGCCGATGCTGTGGAGAACTTCTGGCGGAGCTACATACAGCAGAATCCGGGAGCGCGCATTGTGTGCGCGTCGATGGCGGCATCCGTGCCTGCGCAGATAGAGGGCGACCGCTGGCTTATGACACTGGCAAGCGCGGCGCAGCTTGAGGTGATGACGGAAGCGATGCCCATAGTAATAGACTATATGCGCTCGCGACTGATGAACGACAATTTCAGCGTGGAACTGAGAGTGGACGAGGGCGAACCGTCGCCGGAAGTGTGGAACCGCTCGGAACTGTTGAGCCATATGGCCGACGACTCCGAGAATTTCCGCGAGTTTGTGAAAGAGTTCAAGCTGACACTGGATTGATGCGGAGGACATGTACAAGAGGGTGACGATAAAAATAGGAAGCAATGTGCTGACGAGGCGTGACGGCACTCTCGACTTCACGCGCATGAGTGCGCTCGTCGACCAGGTGGCGTCGCTGCGCGATGCGGGCATGGAAGTGGTGCTGGTGTCGTCGGGGGCGGTGGCTTCAGGCCGCGGAGAGCTGCGTGACAGCGTGGATGCGGCAGGGCTCGACGCAGTGTCGGCAAGGCAGCTTTTCAGCGCAGTGGGGCAGGCCAAGCTCATAAACCGCTATTTCGAACTGTTCCGCGACCATCGGATGGTGTGCGGGCAGGTGCTGGCCACTAAAGAGAACCTTGCCACCCGCCGTCATTACCTCAACCAGCAGCACTGCGTGGAGGTGATGCTGCGCAGCGGGGTAGTGCCTGTGGTGAATGAGAACGACACTGTGAGCGTGAGCGAGCTGATGTTCACAGACAACGACGAGCTGTCGGGGCTTATGGCCACGATGACGGACGCCGACGCCCTTGTGATTCTCAGCAATATAGACGGCATATACAGCGGCGATCCGGCCGATCCGGCATCGCAGGTGATAGAAAGAATCGAACCTGACATGGATGTGTCGTGGTGCATATGCAGCGGCCGTTCGTCGCTCGGACGCGGCGGCATGACCACCAAATACCGCATAGCGCGCAAGGTGGCTGCCGAAGGCATAGCCGTGATGATAGCCAACGGCAAGCGCGAGGGGGTGCTGACGGAGCTGCTGCTCGACGGGAGCGAGGCGCGTCCGCCGCATACGCTTTTCGTGCCTTCCGGAAAGAGGCCGAGCAGTCTCCGCAAATGGATAGCGCACAGCGACTCTTTTGCCAAGGGCGCGTTGCTCGTGGACGAAGGCGCTGCCAGGGCCATCCGTGCCGGCGGCGCGTCGCTGCTGGCCGTCGGACTTGTGGGCGTGGAGGGGGATTTCGAGCGCGACGACATTGTGCGCGTGGCCGCTCCCGACGGCGGCGTGGTGGCATGGGGGCGTTGCGCCTATTCTTCGGCAGAGGCGCAGGCCGCGGCCGGGCGCGCGGGGCAAAGCCCTTTGATTCATGCCGATTACATGTATGTAGACGAAACCGACATTTTCCGGGACGTATGACACCGGGCTTGTCCTGACAAAAAAACACATGATGAAACAGATGTTCAACGATTCACGAAGGGCTGCCGGCTCTTTGCTCTCAATGACGGCAGAACATGTAAACGATATTCTTATTGCCCTGGCCGACGATGTGGAGGCCGCAAGCGCGGCGCTCCTCGCCGCCAATGCCTCCGACCTCGCGCGCATGGACGCCGAGAATCCGAAGCGCGACAGGCTGGCGCTGACGCCGCAGCGCATAGCTGAGATAGCTTCGGGCATACGTGCGGTGGCCGCACTTCCGTCTCCCGTAGGCAATGTGCTGGACCGGCGCACACGTCCCAACGGCATGACTATCACGAAAGTGAGCGTGCCATTCGGCGTGATAGGCGTCATATATGAGGCGCGTCCGAATGTGACTTTCGACGTTTTCGCGCTTTGCTTCAAGGCCGGCAGCGCCGTGCTGCTCAAAGGCGGCCATGAGGCGGCTGAGACAAACCGCGCGGCCATAGCCATAATACGCGGCACTCTGGAGGCGGCAGGCGTGAACCCGGACGCGGCCATACTGCTGCCCGACGGGCGCGAAGCCACGGCCGCACTGTTGTCGGCGCGCGATTGTGTCGACCTTATAATACCGCGCGGCAGCCGCAGCCTCATCGACTATGTGCGCGACAATGCGCGAGTGCCTGTAATCGAGACCGGCGCCGGCGTGTGCCACACGTATTTCCACAATTCCGGCGACATAGCCACGGCGCGCGATGTGGTGTGTAACGCCAAGACACGGCGGGTGAGCGTGTGCAACGCTCTGGACTGCCTCGTCGTGGACCGTTCGCGTCTTTCGGTGCTGCCGGCATTGTGCTATTCGCTTGCAGAGCACGGGGTCCATATATACGCCGACGATGAGGCATATGAGGCGTTGGACGGGGCCTACCCGTATCTGCACAAGGCTGCGGCAGACGATTTCGGCCGTGAGTGGCTTGATTATAAAATGAGCATTGCCACGGTGGAGGGTATCGACGAAGCCATAGATTTCATAGGACGCAACGGGTCGAAGCACAGCGAATGCATAGTGGCTGAAAACAGGGAGGCTATAGAGCGCTTCCAGCGCGACGTTGACGCCGCCTGCGTGTATGCGAACGTGTCGACGGCGTTCACCGACGGCGCCCAGTTCGGTTTCGGCGCGGAAATAGGCATCAGTACTCAGAAACTTCATGCGCGCGGGCCTATGGCGCTCCCCGAAATCGTGACATATAAATACGTAATCACAGGCTCCGGCCAGACGCGACCGTAGGCTGCATATGGATGTTGCCAAACTGAAAGGGCACGGCGCCATGACGGGCGCCGAGTTCATGTGGGGCGTGAGCGCTCCGTTGGGTAAGGTGTTGCTTGCGGGCGGCATCTCGCCGCTGCTGCTCACCGAATGCCGCACGATAGGTGCGGCGGGGCTGTTCTGGGGGCTTTCGCTGTGCCTCAAACCCGAGCATGTGGCTCCCAAAGACCTGCTGATGATGTTTTTTGCTTCGCTGCTGGGTGTGGTTTTCAACCAGGGCATGTTTCTTTTCGGCCTCAGCCATACATCGCCGATAAACGCGTCGATTATAACCACGTGCATGCCCGTGGTGACGATGGTGCTGGCGGCTGTGTTTCTGCGCGAACCTGTGACGAAACTGAAAGTGGGCGGCGTGTTTGTGAGCGCCATAGGAGCATTGATATTAATCGTGGGAGGCACTGCCGCCACGGGCGCCGGCTCGGCAGTCGGCGATGTGATGGTGGTGCTCGCTCAGATGAGTTTCAGTTGCTATCTTGTGTTCTTCAAGCGCCTTACGTCGAAATACAGCCCTGTGACTCTGATGAAATGGATGTTTACGTATGCCTCGATATGCATTGTGCCGTTTTCCTACAGTGAGTTTGCGGCCACAGAGTGGGCGACGCTGCCTGCCGAGGTGCTCTGGGGCACGGCGGCATTCGTGGTCGGCCCTACTTTCATAAGCTATCTTCTTTTGCCTGTGGGGCAGAAAAATCTGCGTCCGACCGTGACGGCGATGTACAATTACGTGCAGCCTATCGTAGCGTCGGCAGTGGCTGTGTGGGCCGGTATGGATGAGTTTACAATTGCCAAGGCCGTAGCTGTGGTGCTTGTGTTTGCGGGAGTGTTTTTTGTGAGCAAGAGCAAAAGCCGCATGGAGATGCAGCGCGAAGCGCGCATCGGGAAAGCATAGCCGATAGTGGCGGTTTTAATGAAGTGCGCCGCAAAGGTTTTGTGTATGACTTTTGCGGCGCACTTTATGTGTTACATGTCGTAGCGGTTGTATATCTCAGTGGCAAGGCTTCGTGCGCGTGCGCGCAATGCCGGGTTGGCTGCTGCACCGTCGCCGAGGTCGGGAATGACGACTTGTGTGCCGGGACTGATGCGGTTGGGATGGTTGAGCCTGTCGGTGTTGGCTTCGTAGATGAACACCCAATAGTCTTTGCGGCCGTAATGGTCGCGTGCTATCGTGGTGAGGTAGCGGGAGGGGCTTACGGTGTCGTACACCGGTGCTTTTTCCTGCGCCGGCTGCTCCGTGGGTATGTGTGTCGTGTCGGATGGCACCGAGTCGGCAATTGTATCAGTGTCGGACGCGGCTGCGGTGTTGACAGGGATTTCCTGAGAAGTGAGTTCCACGATGGTGGTGGCTGCATCGGCATTTTCATATGCGCGATAGCCGCCTAAGCAATATCCTGCGCCGAATCCGGCCACAAGTGCGATAAGGGCAGCCACCCACGGCCATGCGCTGCGGCGCACTACATAGATTACTTCCGGCTCGGCTGGCATGGATGTTGCCATTGCCGTATTTTCTGCCTGTGTGTCTTCTTCGGTTTCCTCCTGGACGATGTCTTCGGCGTCTTCTGCCGATGGTTCCGCAGGTTCTTGCGCAGTTGATTCCGGAATTTCCGTCTCCTTGATTTCCTCTTGGAGCGGCGCCGGCCGGCCGGGTGTGGCGGGCATGTCTTCTTCCGGCAGGATGTTGTCCGATACGCTGTCGGGGAGTTCTATTGCCGAAAAAAGAGAGAACGGGGCGTTGACGGCCGCGGCGAGTTCGGCATCGGGGGTGAATTTTATTTCAGAACTCCCGCGACTGAATGTGCCTACGCCTTTGATGGTGACGCTGTGGCTGCCGGAGGCGAATGCCGCCTCCGCTCCTGAAAAGAGTTCCAAAATGAAGCGTACGGCTGTGTCGACCGGCACACCTGCGGCTTCTGCCGTCTTTGCGGCTATCTCAGGGAGTGTGACGATGCTATTCATTGTTCGGCAATAGTTTGCGAAGTTTGCTGCCGGGGATGAAATTCACGGCTATATGTGGCGGCAACAGTGTGCGGCGTCCACTTTCCGCATCGGTTTCGACGCGTTCTTCGTGTTTGACGGGAGTAAAACTGCCGAATCCGGGGATGGCTACGGATTCGAGCATGGAAAGGCGTTCGCGCAATGCTGCAGCAAACGCTTCGGCGAGTGCAGCGCCCTGCGCTGGGTCGCATCCGGCAGCTGCACTCGCCTTTGATGTGATGTTGTCTGTATCGGCCATCATGTATCAGATGATGAGCATGGCATCGCCGTAGGCGCCGAAGCGATAGTGCTCTTTTACGGCTTCCGAATAGGCATGCATCACGTGGTCGTAGCCTCCGAAAGCGGCCACCATCATAAGCATTGTGGAGTAGGGGAGGTGGAAGTTGCTCACAAGCGAGGTAGCCACGGTGAAATCGTAGGGAGGGAAGATGAACTTGTTTGTCCAGCCGTCGTAGGGCTGCAGGTGGCCGCCCATGCTCACTGCAGTGGCCATGCCACGCAGCACGCTTGTGCCTACGGCGCAGACTTGCTTTTCTGCGTCTTTTGCGGCATTTACGGTGTCGACAAGCTGGTGCGATACTACGAGCTGCTCAGAGTCCATGCGGTGTTTGGTGAGGTCTTCCACGTCGATTTCGCGGAAGTTGCCAAGGCCGCTGTGCTCGGTCAGGAATGTCTGTTTGACGCCTTTTATTTCAAGGCGTTTGAGCAGTTCGCGCGAGAAGTGTGTGCCTGCTGCGGGAGCTACTACGGCTCCTTCGTTGCGAGCGAATATGCACTGGTAGCGCTCGGCGTCCTCCTCGGTGGCTTCACGCTTGATGTATTCGGGAAGTGGTGTGTGGCCGAGTGCGTAAAGGTCGCGCTTGAATGTGTCGCGCGGGCCGTCGTAGAGGAAACGCAGCGTGCGTCCGCGTGAGGTGGTGTTGTCAATCACTTCCGCAACCATCGATTCGTCGTCGCCGAAATACAGCTTGTTGCCTATGCGTATTTTTCGTGCGGGCTCCACGAGTACGTCCCAGAGCTTTATGTCGGCATTAAGTTCGCGCAGCAGGAACACTTCAATCCTTGCGCCTGTTTTCTCCTTGTTGCCGTAAAGCAGGGCCGGGAACACTTTGGTGTCGTTGAACACCATTACGTCGCCGTCGTTGAAGTAGTTCAGTATGTCTTTGAACAAGCGGTGCTCTATCTCGCCGGTGCGCCGGTGGAGCACCATCATGCGCGACTCGTCGCGGTTTGCTGCAGGATGTTGTGCTATGAGTTCATCGGGCAGGCGGTATTTGAATTGCGAAAGCTTCATATATGTCTATACTTATACTTGTGTTTTGTTAAAAAGACAGAGGGGGGATGGGGCGTTCAGGCTTTGCGCTCGCCGTCGTACCATTCCGGGTATTCGACGGGAACGTTGGCGATGACATCGGCTGCCTGCTGCACGCTCAGGCAATCGTCGATGCGTACGTTGCCCACGCGGGTGCGGCGCAGAGCCGAGAGGTGGGCGCCGGAGCCGAGCGCCTGCCCGATGTCGCGCGCGAGGGCGCGGATGTATGTTCCTTTGCTGCACACCACGCGCACGCGGATGCTTGCCGGGTCGAAGTCGAGCAGTTCTATCTCGTCGATTACGAGGGTGCGCGGTTTCAGTTCTACGGCCTGTCCGGCTCGTGCGCTTTTGTACGCGCGTCGGCCGTCGACTTTGCAGGCGGAGTAGGCCGGCGGCACCTGCTGGATGGTGCCGGTGAAGCTGCGCAGCACATTGTCTACCGCTTCGCGTGTTATGTGCGCTGTCGGGTAGGTGGCGTCGATTTCGGTTTCGAGGTCGAAACTGGGAGTGGTGGCACCGAGCGCAATCGTGGCTATGTACTCCTTGATTCCGGCCTGAAGCTCGTCGATACGTTTGGTGGCGCGTCCGGTGCACACTATCATGACTCCGGTGGCCAGCGGGTCGAGTGTGCCTGCATGGCCCACTTTTAGCTTGCGTATGCCGAGACGGCGCGTGAGCGCTCCGCGCACGCGCTTCACAGCGTCGAACGAGGTCCAACCCAACGGCTTGTCAATGCACAATATTTCTCCTGAAAGGAAATCCATCAGAATGATGTTGCGATACAGATTATGCCTACGATGAGGCAGTAGGCCGCGAACCACACGAGTTTGCCGCGTTTTACGATGTTGAGCATCCATTTGCAGGCGATGCAGCCGACTATGAAGGACGCGAGGAAACCGACGAGCATTGGCAGCCAGCCTATTTCGCCGTTGGCGACCGCTACGGCCTCTCCTCCAATCATTTTTTTAACGTCAAGCAGTGCTTCGCCCATTATTGGGATGATGACCATCAGGAATGAGAAACGTGCCACTTCTTCTCGGCGGTCGCCAAGCAGAATGCCTGTGGCGATGGTGGTGCCGGAGCGCGACAGGCCGGGAAGTACAGCAACGGCCTGGGAACAACCAATGATGAACGCGTCAAGCATGCTTATGCTGTGCGCGCCGGGTGTGCCGGGTCTGCGCATGTCCTGCGGACGGGTGCGGGTGAAGTAGGCGAACGAAAGCAATGCGGCTGTGACGCAGAGGCATATGCCTACGATGCCAAGTCCCTTGCCGAAAAATCCTTCTATGAAATCCTTGAAAAACAATCCTACGATAGCTACAGGGATGCAGCTTACGAGAATTTTGAGCACGTAGTTGAAATTGTCGTCGCGACGGAATGTAAAGAACGACACGCAGAGCGGTTTGAACTCATGCCACAGCACGACTATGGTGCTGAGCACAGTGGCTACATGGAGCATCACGTCGAACTCGAGACTTTCCGCTCCTGACAATTCGAGTCCGAGAAGGTCGCGGCATATTTCAAGGTGTCCGCTTGAACTTATGGGCAGATATTCGGCGAGACCCTGAACTATGCCCATTATGAGTGCGCTAAGCCAATCCATTATTTTTCAGTTTTGCGTGGTTTGACAATTATCGCCACGGCCATGGCTACGAATCCTATGAAAGCAAGCGCAGGCCCTACGACTATACGTCGCGTGCTGAATATGTCGGGGTTGAACTCGGTTTCGGTGGTAGCTCCGCCGAGCATGAGCGCGAAGCCGGCAATTATGAGCAGTGCGGCCACGCACATTGCTATGAAGTTGATGCGCAGCAGCGGCTTGTCGCTTTCGCTCTCGCGCATTATGGCATCGTTTTTCTTGTTGGATTCCATATTTTATTTAAGAGGAATGAATGTCGTTAATTCATGTAGTAGTCATCTACGTCGGAGCGCAGATAGCGGTTGGTGGCGAATGCCGAAGCCAAAAGGCATATGATGATGCCGATGGCTGCCAACAGCGCGTACACTATGGCGCTTGTACGCCAGTCGAGCACTCCGGCCAATGCGGCATCGCTGCGCATTGCATATGCCTGTGCCACTGCAAGTACGGCCGATGCGGCTATTGATGCTACGAGGCCTGTGGCCGCTCCCGCTTTGAGGAAAGGCCGGCGTATGAATGCTCCGGTGGCGCCTACAAGGCGCATCGTGTGGATTACGAAACGGCGAGAGTACACGGCAAGGCTCACTGTGTTGTTTATCAGGACAAACGATATTGCCAGCAAAGCGGCCGCCACGGCCAGCATTATCCATGTCAGACGGGAAATGTTGCGGTTCACGCTGTCGATAACGCCGGTGTCGGTGAGCACGTCCTCCACGCCTTTTGCAGAACCGACAGACAGCGCTATGGACGCGATGCTGTCGCTGTGGGCCCACTGGGGTCTTACTTTTACGTCAAATTCCGCGCCGTAAGGGTTTTCGTCGACGAGGGCCATTATGTCTTCACCGATTATCTCGGACTCCTGCGCGAGGATTTCGTCGGGGCTTGCATATACGAAAGACTCCACGTAGGCTGCTTTGGCGAGCCTTTTTTTCATGTTGTTTATTTCGTCGGCGCCCATGCCACGCTCCATCTTTATGGTGAATCCCATGTTGCGCCGCACGTTGTCTGTGGCTTTGCGCGCGGCGCTTGTCATAAGCGCGGCCACGCCGAGCAGGACGAGCACGAGTGCCACGCTCACCACGGACGTGATGCGTGAGCCGAGTATGCTTATGTGTTGTGACCTTTTTTTCGCCATTTATAGCAGACGGGGGTGCTGAAAACTGAAAAATCGTGCAAAATTAATGATTTTTCGCCCCGTTGTCAATACTTAAACAGCCCTTTTTTGCCGCGATACCGTAAAAAGATAAGAAATTTGTAATTTTGCAGTGCCTTTCCGTGCAATTGCGGTAAATATTAAACTATTGGAGTGCACGGGATGTTACTATATAAATTCAATATATATATGAGCAGCATGTTCGATCTTCTGATGGAGCTTCCGCTATTCAGAGGTGTCAGCCATGACACGATGAAGAATATCGTCGGCATGGCCAAGTTCCATTTCCTAAAATATCCGGAGGGTGCCGTGGTGGTTAAGGAAAACTCTCCGTGCACACACATCACATTCGTAATCAGTGGTTCGGTGCGGCTTACAACCACAAACAACAACGGCCGGATTTCGGTTTCGCAGACACTACGTGCGCCGGATGTCATAGCTCCGGATTTCCTGTTCGGGCGTGCCACGAACTATCCGTGCCGCGCGGTGGCGCTGGAGCCGTCGGGAGTGTTGCAGATCAGCAAGGCCGACTACATAAAGATATTGAATGCCGACCCTGTGTTCATGTTCAATTATCTCAATATAATATCCATGAATGCCCAGAAAAGCGTGGTGGGGCTGATGTCGCTTACCTCCGGTTCGCTGGAGGAGCGCATAGCATTCTGGGTAATCGCCCTTACGCAGCCTTCGGGCGAGAATATAGCCATAGAGTGCCCGCTACGTAATCTTTGTGCCATATGGGGTGTGCAGCGTTCTGCCCTTGTCGATGCTCTTACAAGGATGAGGGATTACGGGGTGGAGTCGTTCGGCCCGTCGGGCGTGGTGTTCTCGTCGCGGAAAAAATTGCTCGACATGCTGCAGGAACATCCTGAAATGGGAGACTCCAATGGTGAAAATGTAGATGAAAAAAGTTGAATAACGGCATTTCATAAGATATAAG
>VSPG01000051.1 GCA_009775265.1 Muribaculaceae bacterium | reverse complement strand
CATCAAGAAGCATCCAGTCATATCGGATAGAGAGACAGCATTATCATATCCGATAAAATATTGTGATTAATATTTATCAATGATTCGGTAATTTTTACCGAATCATTGTTATCAATTTCCCAACCCTTCCAAAAACCGAATTTTCGCCGAAAGCACCCTTCGGACGAACAACGCCGATCTCTCCTAACTCTCAACACATTACTTTAGTCCCCATTTCTTGCCATAGTCTCGCGAATTCTCCGTATAATTGACTGCGTCCTATATACTTTCGCTCGGCAGAACTCAAATAAATTTGGTTTTGCACTCGACTTATTCGTATATTTGCAGCTATGACAACAGCTGCTGATATATTGGAGACGATGCGTGCGATGGAAGACGAAGCCCAGCGCCGGGTGCTGGGCCGTTTTTTCAAGACTGCTCCGGGAGAGTACGGCGAGGGTGACCGGTTTTTGGGCCTGCGGGTGCCGCAGACGCGCGGAATAGTGAAGGAATGTCGCCTTGATGTGCCGTTTGGCGAGATTGAGGCGCTTTTACGCAGTCCGTGGCACGAGGCCCGGCTCGCCGGCTTTCTGCTGCTCGTGGAGGAAATGAAGGATGCCACTCCGAGGCGTGGCGAACAGCCTGTGTCGCGGGCGGCGAGGCGCGGTGAAATCGCCCGTTTTTATCTCGCACATGCGCGGTGCGCCAACAACTGGGACCTCGTGGACCTTTCGTGCTACAAGGTGCTGGGGCCGTGGCTTTCGCTGCCGTGTGCCGACGGCGGCATGCCGGAGAGGGGTGTGCTCGACGCTCTGGCCGGGAGCGACAACCTGTGGGAGCAGCGCATAGCGATAGTGACTACGATGGCCTTTGTGAAAGCCGGCTGTTTTGCCGACACGCTGCGCATATCGGACAAACTTCTCGGCCACCCGCACGATCTTATACACAAGGCTGTGGGATGGATGCTGCGCGAGGTGGGCAAGCGCGATATTGACACGTTGCGCGGCTATCTTGAAGCCAATGTGGGGCGTATGCACCGCACTACGCTGCGGTATGCCATAGAAAGGATGAGCGCTGACGAGCGCGGTTATTTCATGCGCCGATAGCGCTAATGTGTCGGGCGAGGCGGTGCTGCCGGGTGTCTACGTCTATTTTTCCTTCGGGGCAGAGGGTGTTAAAAAAATTCCGTAACTTTGCATCAAAATATGGAAAAGATGAACGCACTGCTCACAATACTCCTTCTTGTGGTTTCCAACATCTTCATGACTTTTGCATGGTACGGCCATCTCAAGTTGCAGCAGATGAAGGTGATAAGTTCGGCTACGCCTCTGATTGCAGTGATACTGATTTCGTGGGGCATAGCATTGATGGAGTATATGTTCATGGTGCCGGCCAACCGCATAGGCTTCCATGGCAACGGGGGCGCGTTCACGCTGCCGCAGCTTAAGGTGATTCAGGAGGCTATAGCGCTGATAGTGTTTGCCGTGTTCACGGTGGTGCTGTTCAAAGGCGAGAGCCTGCACTGGAACCATCTTGCGGCGTTCGGATGCCTGTTGGCCGCTGTGTGGTTTGTGTTTATGGATTAGGGAATGTGGCCGTGAAGCGCGTCATGCCGTCGGGGTCGGTGCGCAGGGAGAATGAGCATTTGTGCTTGTTGAGCACGTCGCACACGAACAGCAGCCCTAATCCGCGCCCCGATTCCTTTGAACTGAAAAACGGCGAAAATATCTTGGCTTGAGTGTCGGCGTCGATGCCCGGGCCGTTGTCTTCCACGATGAGGCGCGCGGGGCCGGAGCTGACGCGCAGGGTGATATGGCCGTCGGCGCCTATGCTCTCCGCCGAATTTTTCACCAGATTTATCACCACCTGCTCCAGCAGCACAGGATCTATCATAGTCTCGGCTGTTCCGGAGGCGAGTTCGGCTTTAAGAGTTATGCCGCGCATGGCGCACATGCTTTCGAGCATGGGCATGCATCCGCAGGTAAATTCGTTAAGGTCGGCCTTTCGGAGCGATGCTTCCGGAATCTTCACCACATCGGCGAACGATGTGATGAATCCGCTCATGCTCATGCACCTGCGCCGGCACGCTGTGAGAGCGTCGGATATGTCGCTGTCGGCTACACATTCCGCGGCGGTGTCGAGGATGGAGTTCACCCCGGCCATGGAATTGTTGACTTCGTGGGCCATCATCCGTATCACTTTTTCGTAGGCCGTGCGCTCGGCGCGCATCACCTCGTCGGTGAGTTTTTCCATGAGTATGAACGGATGGGCGAAGCCCTGGTCCATGTAGCTGAGCCGCGAACAGCGGTACACCATCGAGTTGTTCAGGCGCAGGGTGCGTGTGCAGTCGTGCTGCATAGATGCCACGGCTTCTGCAAGAGGGCCTGCGATTTCCGCTGGCCTGAGGCCTGCGGCGTCTGTTGCGTCTATGTCCAGAAAGGCTGCGGCCGCTTTGTTGAGCATGGATATGCGGTCGTCCCTGTCGAGCACTATTATGCCCATCGGCGATGCTTTTATGAGCAGGTCGAGAAAGTGGTTCTGCTCGCGTATGCGCAGGCGCTCGCGCTTGAGGCTTTCCATCATGTCGTTGAACATGTCGACGATGCTGTCGGCCTCGGGCTGTCCGACATGGCGCAGGCGGCTGCTGAAATCCTGTTCCCGCAGCAGATTTATGCCTCCTGCGAGTGTGCTTATGGGTTTTACCATGCGCACTCTGTAGACCGACAGCCACAGGATGGCGAGCAGCAGGATGCATTCGGCGGTGTACAGGGCTGTGCGTGATTCTCCGCCTGACAGCTTCAGAATCCATACGGAGGCGGCCACGATAAGTATTGCCGGAAGGGCAAAGAGCAGGAGTGTGACGCGGCGTTTGTTCATGAAGTGATGTGGTATTTTTCCATGCGCCTGTAGAGCGACTGCCGCGTGATGCCGAGTATGGCTGCCGCCTGCGAGAGATTGCCGCCGCTGCGTTTTAAAGCGTCTTTCACGGCGGCCAGTTCTATGTCTTCGAGGTTGCCGTATGGCATGGCGGCCACAGGTGCCGGCGCGGGGCTGAGCGCGGCGGCGTTTTCGAAATCCTCGGCGTGCAGCACGTCGTTCTGCGATATGAGGATGGTGCGTTCCACGAGGTTTTTAAGTTCTCGGATGTTGCCCGGAAATGGCATGCGCTTGAGCGCGGCTATGGCGTCGCGGGCCACTGTGCGCCTTGAGGCGTGGTTGGCCGCGCACCATTGTTTCGTGAAGTGTTCGACGAGCGGCGCGATGTCTTCCCGGCGCTCGCGCAGCGGCGGGAGGGTGACGGTGATGAGGTTGATGCGGTAGAAGAGGTCTTCGCGGAATGTGCGTTCGGCTACCATGGCCGCGAGGTTGGCGTTTGTGGCGCACACGACACGGATGTCGACGTTTCGCGTGCGGCTGTCGCCGAGCATTTCGAAACTGTGTTCCTGAAGCACGCGGAGCAGTTTCACCTGGGAGTTCACGTCGAGTTCGCCTATTTCGTCGAGAAATATGGTGCCTTTGTCGGCGAGGGAGAACCGCCCTTCGCGGTCGGCCGTGGCGCCTGTGAAGGCTCCTTTGCGATGGCCGAACATCTCGCTTTCGAAAAGTGAGCGCGAGATGCCTCCGAGGTTCACTTTCACGAACGGCGCTGCTCGCCGGCGGCTGTTGGCGTGGAGTGTCTCTGCAATCAGTTCCTTGCCGGTGCCGTTTTCGCCCATAATGAGCACCGGGGCGTCGGTGGCGGCCACGCGGCTTATGTTGTCGAGCACACGCATCAGTGCGGGGCTCTCGCCGATGATGCGCGAGCGGTCGAAATCGCCGGGGGCTGTGCTGCGGGTCAGTTCCAGCGCGGTGGCCACGCGGTTGAGGAGCATGCGGTTGTCCCAGGGCTTGGTGATGAAGTCGAATGCGCCGGCCTGCACCCCTTCCACGGCAAGGGGGATGCTGCCCCATGCCGTGATGAGGATGACGGGCACCGAAGGATGGAAAACCTTTATCTGACGCAGCAGCGTAAGCCCTTCGTCGCCGGATGTGGCATGGCTGAAGTTCATGTCGAGGAGCACAAGCTGCGGAGCTGCGGCTCTCACTGCCGCCACGGTATCGGACGGAGTGGCGACAGCTTTCACTTCGTAGCCTGCTTTGCAGAGCAGCATCGACAGGGACAGGCGTATGGCGTTGTCGTCGTCGGCAATAAGTATCATACGACAAATTTAGCGAAAAATATTAAACAACCTCCAAACACCTTCTTATTTTACGATGGCTTCTATGTCGGAGTCTATGCTGCTGTCCGATGCGTAGTCCCACAGCGTGAGGCCACGGAGCTGGTAGTAGTAGTACCAGTACAGGAACAGCTGGTTGATATAGGCCTGGCGCGAGGCGTCCTTGCGGCTCTGTGAGTCGTTGAGGTCGAGCGTGGAGATTTTGCCTATCATGAATGTCTCCACGTTGGTGTGATAGCGCCGGCGTGCTATGGTGTCGGCTTCGGATGCTATGCCGAGCTGCTGCCGCTGGTTGTTGAAGCGCTCGACGAGCATGAATATGTCCTGCCGGAAGTTTATTTCTTCCTGCCGCAGCCGGCTGCTCACCACTTCGCGGTTGCTTTCGGCCACTTTCACGCGTCCGCGCCGTTTGCCCCAGTCGAGCAGGGGGATTTTGAAGCCTATTTCCACCACCTGGTTGTCTTTAAGCGGGTCGTAGGCTCCGCTGAATCGTTCGGAGGTGCCCGTGAAGCCCACCTGGGCGAAAAGCGTGATCTGGCGCATGTCGCCTTTGGCCATTGCCACCTCGTAGTCGGCTTCGAGCTGCCGTCGCCGGATGTTGCGCGCGAAGGCGTTGCGTTCGAGTGCTTTTGCAAGCACGTCGTCGTAGTCCACGTCGACGCCCGGTGTGCTTTCCGGCAGTATGGGCACAAGGTCTACATCTTCGTCGAGCCCGAGGAACGAACGGAGCTGGAACATGCCGGCCTTGTAGTTGCTTTCGGCATCGGTCAGCGTGGAGCGTGCCGTGAGCAGGTTCAGTTGAAGCTGCAGCAGGTCGTTTTCGCTTATCTGCCCCATGTCGCGTTTGGCCACGGCCACCATGTACAGTTTTTCGGAGTTCGAGAGGTTCTGCCGTGCGGTGGCGAGGTTCTCCTTGGCCATCAGCAGGCCGAAGAAATAGTCGACGGCGCGCATGGCCACCTGCTCCGTGGCGCTCATGAACGACGCTTTGGCCTCCTCGTAGCGCACGGGTTCTATGCGTCGTCTCCATTTTGTGTGGTTGGTGCCGAATATCGGTTGGCTGAGTGTCAACGCCACCGGCACCGACATGAAACGGTTGAAACGTTCGCCGTCGAGTTGCTTGAGGTAGTCGAGAGAGGTGGTGAGCGAGAGCGTGCCTCCGGTCAGCCATATGTTCTGCTGCACGGAGAGGTTGCCTGCCATCTGCAGCACGTTGTTGCGCACGAAGGTGTAGGTGCCGTCCTCGAGCTGGTAGCTGCTGTAGTTCTTTCGGTAGGACGGGAGCGTGGCCTCGAAGTTGACTTCCGGCAGCAGGTCGGCGCGGAATGTGCGGTATTCCCAATAGGCGGTTTTCAGCTCGTTGAGGGCCACTGCGGCATCGACGCTTCCGGCGCGTGCCGTAGCGATGGCTTCCCCGAGTGTGATGTCGCGGGTGGCTGCGCCTGCGCAGACGGCGCAGACGCAGCATAGCATGATTGCGGTTTTTCTCATCATTCGTCTCTTAGGGCTTCGGCCGGTGCTATGTGCATGGCGCGCCATGCGGGTATGGCTATGCCGAGGCATATCATGACGGCCATTGCCGCATAGGACACTAATCCGCAGAAAAGCATGCGGGGCCATGTCAGGTAGTCGCCGGCAAGATAGAAGTTAAGCTCGTTGTGTGCTATGTTGATGTCGATTATGAGCGCTATGGGCGTTACGACGGAGAGCAGTATGAGTCCTTCTCCGAGCAGCAGGGCAAAGATGTTGGAGCCTGACGCGCCGCTGACTTTCCGTATGGCTATGTCGGCGGTGCGCTGCTGCGTGCGGAACCAGAATGTGCCCAGCAGTCCGAGGAAGATGTTGACGAGCAGAAATGCCATGCATGTGATGTAATTGCGGTCCTTCTGGTGTTCCGAGCGCATCACGTTGTCGCGGATGTCGGCGAAAGAAGACACGTCGGCCACATACATGTTGCCTACGCGCAACTGCTTTTCGGAGTCGGCCATAAGCTTTTCGGCGAAATCATTGTCCATGTTTTCGCGTACACGCACGCATAATTCATCCGCCCAGCCGTACTCGTTCTCGGTCAGTAGTTGGACTACGCTGCGGTTCATCTGCCCCTGCATGTAGTCGAAATAGAGCACCGGCTTTATGGCGGCACCTATTTCAAAAGTGTTCGTGCTGTCCTGATACATATACATGCGCCGTCCTGTGTAGGGCTGCATGCTCGTGATTTCCGGATGGTCGTAGTTCATGAGGTTGTCGCTGACGAGCGCCTTGCCCCGGCTCAGGATTTCAGCGAGCTGCTCCGGAGTCTCGTCATTGACGCCCGTGTAGCGGAATACACGCAGGAAATCGGGCGAGATGATACGGCGGATGGTGTAGCCTGAAGTTTTGAGTGTGTCCAATGTGAACTCGCCGCCGCTGTTGCTTCCGTTGTAGGGGTAGGCGTTCACAGAAAGACTGGCTGCCTCCACTTCAGGGCGCCGTTGCAGGCGCATGAGCAGTTCCTTTTTGTCGGCCACTATCTGTTCGTTGCTCTCGTATGCTTTAAAATCGGGGCTTTTGTCGTTCACCTCGTTCAGGTGGATGAGGTAGCAGTGCTCCACGTCGAAGCCGAGCGGCCGGCTGTACAGTGTTTTGCTCACATAGAAATAGTCTACGATGTACCAAAGCACGACGCTCACTATAAGCAGTTCCAGGCATAGCCACAGATTGCTGCGCCATTCGTTGCGTATCTGTTTGAATAATTTCTGGTTCATTGTTTTTTGTTGAGTGCGTTGACGATGTTGCCGCGCGAAGCGTTCCATGCCGGCAGGCCGCTGCTGAGCAGGTTGAGCAGGAAGCAGAAGCCGATTGCCGTGAAGAAGGTGGAGGGCTGCACGAGCATGCTTATGTCGATGGAGGGGGTCACGGACGTGTAGGAGAAGCCACGTGTGAACAGTTCTGTGCTGAACAGCATGGCGAACACCACGCTGAGCACCCATCCGATGATGCCTGCGGCTGCCGTGATGAGCAGGTTCTCGCTAAGCAGCTGGCCGAAGATTTTCGGCCGTGTGCATCCGAAAGCGCGGCGCACGCCTATCTCGGCTGCGCGCTTGCGCAGACGGCTTTCCGTCATTCCGCTGAGGTTGATGGCCGGCACGATGAGCAGAATCAGGTATACCACCATTCTGCTTCGGCGGTCGCCTTCGAGGTCGGGCTCGAGATTGGACGATTTGGACACTGCGTCTTTCTCCTGCGTGTACGGGCGTCCGATTGTGATGAATTTCCAGCCAGTGTCGGTGATTTTTTTGTTCATGTCCTCGACGCGGCGTTCGAACTCCTCTCTGATGTCGTCGAAATCGTCGGTGCTGCGGGCCAGTATCGTGGCGCTGAAGTTGCCCATCAGGTCGCCGCACCAGGTGTCTTGCATCGACGAGCTTGCCGAGGCCGGAATCCATATCTGCGCATAGGACGATTCGGCCAGCGAGGACACGTCTTTGACGATGCCGCACACGCGGAACGGGGCGTAGTTGAGCATAAATTCGCGTCCGGTGGCGTCGGAGGTGCCGAATATGCGCCGAGCCGTGCTTTCGCACATTACGGCCACGGGCAGCCCTGCGTCGAAATCGGCTTTGTCGTAGGGCTTGCCGGAGATAAACGTGAAGTCGAAGACTTTCCAGAAATTATCGTCGGTGTTGCGCAGTTCGGCAGGGGTTACCGGCTGGCCCGGCAGGCCTGCTGAAAATTTCCATGTGCCGTCGGTGTAGATGGTCACCAGCTCAGGCGTAGAGAGGGAGCCTATCTGTTCCATGGCCGTTTTGTAGCTCATGCAGCCGTTGCTGGCGTACAATTCCTGCTCCCGTTCCACGATGCTGGCGTATCTGACGTGCATGAAGCGGTCGCGGTTGCTTTCCGGGGCGAACGGCACCACTTTCACTTGCTGCATCATCACCACCACCATTATCAGAAAAATCGACAGGGCGGTGCCCACGATGCTCAGTATGGTGAGCATCCGCTGGCTGCGCAGCTGTTCGAGTGTCTGTTGTATCAAATTCGATTTCATAGGAATGCGGTGTCGGTGTTATTGCACTTGGCGTCCGTCGAAGAAGCGGATTATGCGGTCGGTCATGCGTGCCTGTTCCTCGTTGTGGGTCACCATCACGATGGTGCGTCCGTCGGTCTTGTTGAGGTCGTGGAGCAGCTGCATCACCTCTGCGCCCATCTTGGAATCGAGGTTGCCGGTGGGTTCGTCGGCGAGGATTATTTCAGGGTTGCCTACGATGGCGCGTGCGATGGCCACGCGCTGGCACTGTCCGCCTGAAAGCTGCGAGGGGCGGTGCTTCATGCGGTGGCTCAGGCCTACGCGCTCCAGCACGTCCTTGGCCAGGCGTGTGCGTTCGGCCGACTTGATGCCGCTGCGGTAGAGCAGCGGAAGCTCCACGTTGTCGAGCACGTTGAGCGAGTTGATGAGGTGGAAGCTCTGGAACACGAATCCGAGCTTGGCGTTGCGGAATGCCGCGAGCCGGGCGTCTTTCATGCGCCCCAGCACTTCTCCGTCTATCTCTATGGTTCCGCTGGTGGGCTCGTCGAGCAGGCCGATGACGTTGAGCAGCGTGGATTTGCCGCATCCCGACGGTCCCATTATGCTGACGAACTCGCCTTTGTCCACGGTGAGGTTGACGTTTTCCAGTGCAAGGGTTTCGATTTCGTTTGTGCGGTATACTTTGTTGATGCCGCTCAGTTTGATTATTGACATAGCGTTATGTTGTTTTTAGTTGATTGTCTTATGTTTTATTCGTCGCGCAGCGCCTCTACAGGACTTACACGGCTGATTCGGCGCCCCGGGATATAGATTCCGACGCACACTACGGCTGTCATTATCGCATATATTATAATAGACACCACGGCGAAGTGCATGGCAAAGTTGTCGGTCCAGCATGGCATGTAATCTGCAATTAGGGCTCCGTTGAAACCGCCCATCACGGTGAGGCCTTCCTTTATGGCATACTGCATGTAGGCGATGCAGCCTATCAGCCATGCTATGACGGTGAGGAGTGCGCCTTCGCCGAGCATTTCGCGGAGGATATAGCCCGGAGTGGCACCGAATGAACGCATCACACCGGCGTCCCGGCTCCGTTTTCGGGTCTGAAGATAGAATGTGCCGATTACTCCAAGGCATAAGTTGACAAGAAAAAATACGGCCAAAGCCGTGTTCACGCGCATTTTGTCGGTTTCGCCCGAGCCATAGCGCACCTCGTCGCGTATGTCGGGGTAGTAGGCGGCGTTGTGGATTTTTATGTTGCCGGATTTGAGCGTCGTGGCCATAAGCGGCCGCAGAGCGGCAAGAAAGCGTCGTGGCTCTACGGCGGGCTTGAGGCGTATGACTATGTTCATTTCTTCGGGTCTTGAATGCACAAGATTGACGAGCGGGGCCGATTCGTAGATGATCATGTTCCGGCCGTCGCTGCTGTTGATGATGGCGTCGTCCACGACGCCCGCGATGCGCTGGCCGTGTTCGGGGTTGAAATCGGAGGCGCGGTCGCCGAGATAATGTCCGGCGGCATTCTCGCCCGGATAAAGGGCTTCGGCCAGCGATTTGCTTATCACTACGTCGGAGGCGCCGGAAAGTGTGGATAGGGATGTCCCGCCGGCGGCGGTAAGACCCATTGTTTCGAAAAACGGAGTGCCGGCCGCGAACCTTATGCTACGAGTGCTGACGCTTACGGAATCGTCTTTGTTTACCGTGCTCATTGCCATGCCCTGCGATTCGAATGTGGCCCAGCGCAGTACCGGCACGGCGCTCTCCACCTCCGGCAGGGCTTCAATACCCGATATTATGCGCTCTATGGCGGCGGCGTGATGCTCGGAAGAATCCTCGTCGTGGAGGTATTGAGGCGAGGCTTTCGACACTTCCATCACGTCCACCCTTACGAGGCGGTCTATGTCGTAGCCGGCAGGGCGCTGTAGGGTGTACAGCTGCACTATTACCGGGTCGAGTATAATCCATGCCAGCACGGTCACAATAGTCAGTTCGGCAAGCAGCCATGCGTTGCGTCCGCGCCGGCTCCAAAGGTTTTTTATTATCAGTTTGAACATCACCTTTTTTCGTTAATCGATGAAACAATGGGACGGCGAAGCGACCACCATGCCGGAATGAGGGCCGACAGCAGATTGAGCACCATGCATATCGTCAGTGCGATGGCGAACACCAACGGAGCAAACACCATCTCGCCCGACACTTGCGACGACACTTCGGCGGTTGATATTATGTGATAAGGGTCGAATACTCCGAAAATCCATTCGCGTCCCGCATAAATTGTTGTCCACGCTGCGAGCAGCCCCAAAAGTCCTCCGGCGAGAGTCATGTAGAGGTTTTCAGCGAGCACTTGCCCGAGCAAGCGTCGGCGCGACGCCCCGTAAGACTTACGGATGCCCATTTCCGAAAGGCGTTCTTCCATGCGTCCGGCTATCATCCCGCCGAGATTTATGGCCGGTACGATAAGCAGCACAAGCAGGATTAATGAATATTTTTTGATTATCGCCAGCCTCCAGTCGGTTGTGTCGCCGAATGTCATGAACGCCGATTGCGTGTGCGACATCGGGTAGCTTTTCATTGAGATGACTTTGGATGTGTCTGCGGCATTGATTCTCCGCAGCATGTCATCGATTTCAGAACGCAGAGCCTCGGCCTGTGCGTCGTCCTTGACTGTTAGTGTGGCATTGATTACTCCTACCCATGGCATGTCGTCGCGCATTATGCGGTCGTAGCCGTCGACGGTGGTGTAGGGGCGGTAGAGTTGGGCGAACGATGCCGGGGTCAGGCGGCTGCCTTCCCGCACCACACCCGCGACGCGGAAATCAAGGTCGTTGAGGTGGATGTCGCGACCCATGGCCGATTCGGGGCTTCCGAAAAGCCTTTCGGCAAGATGGTGGCCTATTATGCACACTTGCGATGCGCTGCTCAGATCGGCTTCTGTGAAAGGTTTGCCGTGGAGGAATTTGAAATCGTATATTTTGAAGAATGCCGGGTCTACACCCTTGTCGTTGATTTCAAACTCAGGCTGCCCGTTGTCGGGGCGCACCATGGAGCGTGCGCCATATATGCCGGGGCATCCCGATATTGTTTCTGCATTTTCCAATTTGGAGATATAGTCACGAAAAAAGGGGTAGCCCACAGGCGATGAAAACTGCGAGCGTCCTGCGTTCATCTTGCATTGCACGCTGTTGATGTAGAGTGTGCGCGGACGGTTGCGCTCGGGATATACCGGCGCGAGTTTCACATAGTATATCATGGCGAATATCATGGTGAAGGCCACGGCAAGCGCCACCCCGCACACGTAGAGAGCCGTGAATGCCGGACGCTGTCGGGCGTCGTACCACGTCTGTTTTATCGATTGTGTCAGGTTCATCGTCATTTGATTTTCAGGTTGTCCCGTTCTTTGAATTCTTTCATGTCGCTTGTCACCACGCGGTCGCCGGGCTTCAGTCCGTCCACCACTTCCACGCATTCGAAGTTGCTGTCGCCGAGGCGCACTTTGCGTTTTACGAGTTCGTCCTCGCCTTCCATCACGAACAGGTCGTAGGTGCCCGGGCCGGTGTAGAAAGAGCCGTTGGCCACGCGCATCACATCGTCCATCACGTCGCACATCACGTACACGTCGGTTTTCAGTCCCGAGCGCAGCCGCGGGTGGTTGTCGTCGGCCAGCTGCACGGTGAAGGATATTACGCCGTTGCGCGACAGGGGGGTGACGTTGGCCACGATGCCTTCGAGTTTTTCGGAGCCGATTTTCACTATCGCTTTGCTGCCCACCGCGACGCGGTCGCCGTAGGAATCGGCTATTTCTCCTTCCACCTTGAAGTGGTTCAGGTCGGAAATTACAGCTATTCGTTCGCCTTCGGCCACTTTTTGCCCTATCTGGTTGTTTATGAACGTGAGAGTGGCCGCGCGGGGTGCGCGTATGCGTGCGTCTTCGAGCGTGCGGCGCATTTCGCTGAGGTTTTTGTCGCTTATGTTGAGCTCGAGGTTCTTGACCTGCAGGTCGGCCTCGGCCACGCGCTTTTCGTTGTCGAGGCGTTGGCGCATCTGTTCGAGTTCAAGCAGTCCGGTGCGGTAGGCCAGTTCCACTTGCCGCACTTTGTCGCCTGTGCCTGAGCCGAGACTGTCGAGGTACCGCTCGTTGCGCAGTTCCACGGCCATGCGGTCGACTGTCATGGCCTTCACCTTTATCTGCATGGCCAGGTCGCTGAGCTGTGTGGAATTGTTGAGGCGCTGCTGCTCGAGCAGGTGGCGTTTCATCTCTATTTCGTCGAGCAGCTTGTTGAGTTCGGTTTCAGTGCTCTGCAGGTCGAGGCGCAGGAGCGGTGTGCCTGTGACCACGCTGTCGCCGGCCTTGCAGTATACTTCGAGAATGCGCGTGCTGATGGGCGAATTTATTATTTCCTCGAATGCCGGCGCCACTTTACCCGTTGCGCTTACCGAGCATTCGATGGTGCCGCGGTCCACGGTCGATATTCGCAGGTCTTTTTTCTGCACTGAGTTTCGAAGCATATTGGATGCCACGAGCATAAGCACGATGAAAGCCGCGCATGCCGATGCGGCGATTATAATCTTTTTGCGCTTGCTGCGCATGATTTCGTCTTTGGGTATTTCTCTGTCCATTGTAAGATTGTTTATTTCTGCCATATTAATAGACATTAATCGTGCCAAAAACATAATGCGTTGAAAACCAATGGCGGTATGCTATTTATTGTGTACGTTATCGTACACAACGTACGATGAAATCTATTTGCGTACATAATTGTTATATAAAAATGCCCTGGTTCCATCATTTCAGGCTGCAAAAAAATGGCGGTTTCGTCTATATTATATATTAATGTGTATAGGAATATGTGTCATTGTGGAAATTTCTTTTTCTCAACCATGTGGTTGTCAGCTGTTTGTGTTATTCTGTATTATTTTTCCGTGATATTTTTTTTAAAAAAGTGCATAAAAGATTTGGTTGTTCGGTGGAAAGGTTGTAACTTTGCACTCGCTTTTCGGAGGAAAGGCCTGCTGATGCGGCTTTTGGATGGCTGTAGCGCGGTTGAAACAAAAAATTTGTTAAAAACCGCATTAAAATTTGGCCATGTCGAAAA
>VSPG01000050.1 GCA_009775265.1 Muribaculaceae bacterium | reverse complement strand
TCGTCGGTCACAATGGAACCCCATTGCTCCCTCCTCATAAACTGCACCTTAACATAAAATACACCACCCTGTCGTTAGCAATGATTATTAAACAACCTCTAAATAGCGAAATCTGCGCCAAACGGCGCAGATTTTGTTTTTGTATCCTCCCGTACTCAAAGAATCGCAGCTCCGGATTTCATATGGGACATATATCCCCGAGCTGTGGCCGCATCGGCGGTCGCAGCCCGAAGCTTCTGCATCGTCAGCAGAACTGCGTAGCTGTGGTTCTTTCTTCGGACAGCCGATAAAATCGCTCAATCGTGAAAACAGTAGAAATGAGCCGCAGCTAATGCGCGAGACTATAAAACAATCCGGGCGAGCCATATGGCTCGCCCGGATGCGTTAGGCTGGATGCAGGATTATACCTGGCCGTTGTTGTTGCGGCGCGGGCCACGTTCGCGTCCTTCACGACGCGGGCTGCGGTTTTCGCCGTTGCCTTCGCGGCGGGGTGCGCGCTCGCGGCGCTGCGGTTCTACGTAGCCTTCCGGTTTGGGCTGGAGAGCTCGCATGGACAGGCGGTATTTACCGGTCTTTTTGTCGATTTCGATGAGTTTGACCTCTACAGTGTCGCCTTCTTTCAAGCCGCTGGCGGCCATGTCGTCGAGGCGGTTCCACGAAATTTCGCTGATGTGTAGCAGTCCGTCGCGGTGGGGCATAAATTCGACGAATGCGCCGAATTCCATGATGTTGCGCACGGTGCCGGTGTAGACCTTTCCTTCCTCGGGCAGTTCGACGATGGCGTTGATGAGTTCGAGCGCCTTGTCGATGCTGTCGCGGTTCGGGGCTGCCACTTCGATGAATCCGCCTTCGTCGATTTCGTCGATGCTGACTGTGGCGCCGCTGGCTTCCTGAATGCCCTGGATGATTTTTCCGCCCGGGCCGATGACGGCGCCGATGAGTTCTTTGGGTATGAGCATTGTGACGATGCGGGGCACGTGGGGCTTGTAGTCCTCGCGCGGTCCGGCGATAGTGTCGTGGATTTTGCCGAGGATGTGGAGGCGTCCTTCGCGGGCCTGCATGAGTGCCTTCTCAAGGATTTCGTAGCTGAGGCCGTCGCATTTGATGTCCATCTGGGTGGCGGTGATGCCGTCGGCGGTACCTGTCACCTTGAAGTCCATGTCGCCGAGGTGGTCTTCGTCGCCGAGAATGTCGCTGAGCACGGCGTACTTGACGCAGCCTTCGTCGCTGATAAGGCCCATTGCGATGCCTGCCACGGGCTTCTTCATCTTGACGCCTGCATCGAGCAGGGCGAGTGTGCCGGCGCATACGGTGGCCATCGACGAGGAGCCGTTGCTCTCGAGGATGTCGCTGACGATGCGGCATACATAGGGGAAGTTGTCGGGGAACATGCGCTTGAGTGCGCGGTGGGCGAGGTTGCCGTGGCCGATTTCGCGGCGTCCTACTCCGCGCTGGGGCTTGGCCTCGCCGGTGGAGAAGGGAGGGAAGTTGTAGTGTAGCAGGAAGCGTTCGCGGCCCTGGCACAGCACTTCGTCGACGATTTTCTCGTCGAGTTTCGTTCCGAGGGTCACTGTGGCGAGAGCCTGTGTCTCGCCGCGGGTGAACACTGCCGCGCCGTGGGGGCCGGGCAGATAGTCGGTTTCGCACCAGATGGGGCGTATCTCGTCGGTCTTGCGGCCGTCGAGGCGCACGCCTTCGTCGAGCACGCAACGGCGCATGGCTTCCTTTTCTACATCGTGGTAGTAGCGGCGCACGAGTGCCTCCTTGGCTTCACGCTCGTCTTCCGGCATGGCGTCAAGATATTCCTGGCATACGGCGGCGAAGCTGTCCATGCGCCAATGCTTGTCGGCACATCCGGCCTTGGCGATGGCGTAGGCTTTGTCGTAGCATTTTGCGTGCACGTCGGCGCGGAGTTCGTCGTCGTTCACTTCGTGGCAGTATTCGCGTTTTACTACGCCTACTTCGCGGGCCAGTTCCTCCTGCACGCGGCACATGTCCTTGATGGCTTCGTGGGCGCATTTGAGGGCGTCGAGAAGGTCGGCTTCGCTGACTTCGTTCATTTCGCCTTCCACCATCATGATGTTCTCGGCGGTGGCGCCTACCATGAGTTCCATGTCGGCGCGTTCGAGTTGTTCGAAAGTGGGGTCGATGACGAATTTGCCGTCGATACGGGCCACACGCACTTCTGCGATGGGGCCGTTGAAAGGTATGTCGCTGACGGACAGTGCCGCGCTTGCAGCAAGTCCTGCGAGCGCGTCGGGGCAGTCAACTCCGTCGGCGGAATAGAGCGTCACATTGACGAAAGTGTCGGCATGGTAATTGTCCGGGAAAAGCGGACGGAGCACGCGGTCAACAAGGCGTGCTGTAAGGATTTCATAATCGCCGGCGCGTCCCTCACGCTTGAGGAAACCGCCGGGGAAACGGCCTGCCGAGGAGAATTTCTCCTTGTACTCCACTGTGAGGGGCATGAAATCCACGCCCTCGCCTGCTTCCTTTGCGGAAACGATGGTGGCGAGCAGCATGGTGTTGCCCATGCGGAGCTCCACGGCTCCATCAGCCTGCTTGGCAAGTTTGCCGGTTTCGAGGGTAATCTCGCGACCGTCGGCAAGCGTGATGGTCTTTTTGATTGGATTCATAAATGCTTTGTTGTTTTAATCTACTGTATTTAGCTGCAAAGGTAGTGTTTTTGCGCGAGACGGACAAAACTTTTTTGGACAAGTGGCGCGAAAGTAGTACATTTGTGCGTAAAAACATAAACATCCTCTGTGCTAACTCTTAAGTCTGCCAGCAATGAAAAAATATAATTTCGACTGTGTGATAGACCGGCGCCATACCGGTGCGATGAAATATGAGGGGCTGGACGCCATGTTCGGGCGGCACGATGTGACGCCGCTTTGGATAGCCGACCTCGATTTCGCAGTGTGTCCCGACATCATCAAGGCGCTCAGCCACCGTCTGGAGCACCCCGTGCTGGGATATTCCGCCGCTCCGGATGCCTATTGGCAGAGCATCATTGACTGGCAGCGCCGGCGCCACGGCTTTGACGTGAAGCGCGAGGAACTGGCTTTCATCCCGGGAGTGGTGAAGGGCATAGCGTTATGCGTTAACTATTTTACGGGTCGAGGCGACGGCGTGGTCATACAGCCGCCGGTGTATCATCCGTTCCGGATGGTCATAGAGGGCAACGGGAGGCGTGTGCTTGAGAATCCTCTTATCTTTGACGGCGAAAGCTACAGGATGGATGTGGAGGGTCTTGCCGACCTGCTGCGCAGGGAGCGTCCGCGGATGATGATTCTGTGCAACCCGCACAACCCTGTGGGCATACAATGGGACGCCGACACGCTGCGCCGCGTGGCAGCGCTATGCCGCGAGACGGGCACGGTGGTGGTGAGCGACGAGATACACGGCGATCTTGTGCTCGGCCGTCGCAGCCACATACCTTTCCTTGCTGTGAGCGACGATGCCCGCGCCGTGGGAGTGATGCTTGGCGCTCCGAGCAAGACTTTCAACATCCCGGGGCTTGTGAGCTCGTGGATGGTGGTGAAAAGCGAGGGGCTGCGCCGCGATTTCTACAAATGGATGGAGGTGAACGAATTCTCGGCTCCGGTGATGATAAGCACTATCGGAGCGGAGGCGGCTTACACTACGGGCGAGCAGTGGCTTGACGAGATGATGGAATATGTGGAAAGCAACATATCGTTTGCCACCGAATACGTGTCGAGCCGCATCCCGGGCGTAAGGGTGGTGAAGCCTCAGGCGTCGTTTTTGCTGTGGCTCGACTTCAACGGGCTCGGCCTTGAGCAGAAGGATCTTATGCGCATGCTCGTGGACGACGCGCGCATAGCCGCAAACGACGGCACCATGTTCGGCAAGCAGGGCAAAGGATTCGCCAGACTGAACGTGGGTACTCCTCGATGCGTGCTCACAGCCGCTCTGGAGCATATCCGTGAGGCGGTGGAAAAGATAAACGCCAAATGAAACTGATTTTATGAAAGTAAGAATACTCCCTCCGGAGGATATGCTTGATGCGGAGCTTGAGATGCCATTGAGCAAAAGCATGAGTGTGCGTGCCGCGGCCATGGCCGCGGCGGGTGCTGCATATGACGGCATGTTGGCCGAATGTGCCGACGTGGAGGCCATGCGGCGTGTGGCTGAAACCCGCGCCGGAGTGGCTGATGCAGGAGAAAGCGCTGCAGCGCTCCGTTTCGGCATGGCAATGCTTGCCGCTACTCCGGGGACTGATGTGGTGATTGCCGGTAGTTCCGGCCTCATGGCGCGTCCTGTCGATGCGCTTGTCGATGCGTTGCGCTCTCTCGGGGCTGATGTGGAACGGACGGAAGGCGGAGTGCGTGTGCGCGGCCGTCGTCTTGCCGGAGGAAAGGCCGCCGTGGATGCGTCGGTCAGTTCGCAGTTCGTGTCGGCGTTGCTTATGGCGGCTCCGCTTATGGATGACGGACTGGAACTTGCCATAGACTGGAACCAGCCTTCGCTGCCATACATAGACATGACTTTGGCTATGATGCGTGCCCGTGGCGTCGACGCGTCGCGTGCAGGAGTGGATATAAATGTGCGCGCAGGCGCGTATAAGCCCGCGCAGGTGTGCGATGTGGAGCGCGACTGGAGCGCGGCCGCATTTTGGTATGAGATAGCGGCCCTTACGGCCGGATTTGTGACTTTGCGAGGAATGGCTTCTGCGTCCGTACAGGGCGACAGTGCGGTTGCGGAAATATTCCGCCGGCTCGGCGTGGTGACTGCGTTCGACGAAGATGGCGCGCACCTGAGCGCTGATCCTGAAATGCACGCGCGCCTCGACTATGATTGCTCGTCCTGCCCCGACCTTGTGCCTGCAATGGCGGTGACGGCAGCCATGCTCGGTGTGCCGTTCGAACTGGCAGGCGTAGGCGCTCTGCGCCACAAGGAATGCGACCGCGTGGTAGCTATAATCGAAGAACTCGCCAAGGTGGGCGTGCCCGTGGAGTTCGACCGTGGCGCGCTTGTGTGGGACGGACGTCGCGTCCCTGTCATGGAAATGCCTGCGTTTGATTCGCATGGCGACCATCGTATGGCCATGGCTCTTGCTCCTGTGGCGGTGTTCGCTCCGGGCGTGACGGTGGACGGTGCGGAATGTGTCGGCAAATCATACCCCGGATTCTGGGACGACATGCGTGCGGCAGGTTTTGAAGTGGAGGCGGCTGAATGACGGCGGCTCTCATTATAATTGCGGCTATAGTGGTTGTGGGCGCGTTGTGCCTGCTCTATGAACTTTATTGCCGCCGTAGCGGAAAAGCGTCCGCACCTCCGGCGCAGGATGTGCCGGAAGTGTGTTGCGGGCAGCATGCCGTGTGCGAGCGCGATTCGCTGCTCGCCGCTGTGGATTCTGAAATAGAATATTTCGACGACGAGGAGCTTGACTGCTATGCGGGACGGGGAACCGGCGATTACACGCAGGCCGAAACCGAGCAGTTCCGCGATGTGCTCCTGACGCTGCTGCCGGACGATGTGGCTCCGTGGGCCCGCAGCCTTCAGTTGCGCGGCATCGAATTGCCCGCTCCTGTAAGGGAGGAACTGCTGCTGATGGTGGGCGAGGCGAGGGGGCAAAGGCTATGATGTTTAAAACATGCTTTTAGATATACTCTTAGGCATGTTCCTTAATGTGATTTTATGATGGAATATCTTGATTATACATTTTTTAGGTATGCTCTTGCGGGCGTGGTGCTTATAAGCATATCGGCGGCCGTTGTGGGCAGCTACATCATCACGCGTCGCCTCGTGGCTATAGCCGGAGGCATCACGCATGCCTGTTTCGGCGGTCTCGGTCTCGGTTATTTTCTCGGATTCAACCCTGCGGCCATGGCTGCGGTTTTTGCCGTGGCTTCGAGTGCGGGGGTGGAGTGGATGGCGCAGCGTATGCGTCTGCGCGAGGATTCTGCCATAGCTGTGGTATGGTCGCTCGGTATGGCCGTAGGTGTGCTTTTCGTGTTCCTTACCCCGGGATATGTGCCTGAACTCAATAGTTTCCTGTTTGGAAACATACTCACTATAAACGAGACTGACATATACGTTTTCGCAGCGTTTACGCTGGTGCTGTGCACATTTTTCGCATGGCGATTCAAACAGATAGTGGCAGTGGCTTTCGACCGTGATTTCGCGCGCGTGCAGAAACTTCCGGTACGTTTCGTGTCGTATGCGATGACGGTGTTCGTGGCCGTCTGCATCGTGCTTACCATCCGCCTCGTGGGCGTGATGCTGCTCATGTCGGTGATGTCGCTCCCGATGATGACGGCCGAGGTGTTCTGCCGCCGTTTTTCGTCTATGGTGTTTGTGTCGGCCGGCGTGGCTGTCGCGGCCGGTGTGGCCGGACTTTTCGCCGGCGCGGCTGCCGATGTGCCGTGTTCGGCCATGATTGTGCTGATACTTGCTTTTGTCTTCGTTGCTGCAAAAGCGGTGGAATGCTTTCGTGCCCGCAGAGCCTCATGAATAAAGAATTGAATGCAAAGGCTCTGGCTCTTTTGCGCCGTTTCTATGGTTACGATAGTTTCAGGCCGGGGCAGGCCGAGATAATAGACGCAGTGGCTTCAGGCCGCGATGCATTGGCCCTGATGCCTACGGGAGGCGGAAAGTCGCTTTGCTATCAGCTTCCTGCGCTGCTTTCCGACGGCGTGTGCGTGGTGGTGTCGCCGCTTATCGCTTTGATGGACGATCAGGTGTCGGCGCTGATGGCCAACGGCATTCCTGCTGCCGCCGTCCATTCCAACCGTCCCGAGGATGAGGTGCGTGAGGCTCTTGAGCAGACTCGTCTCGGCCGCGTGAAACTGCTGTACACTTCGCCCGAACGATTTGTGGCTGACCTCGGCGCGTGGAGCCGGAGTCTGCCTATACGGCTCGTGGCCATCGACGAGGCTCATTGCATATCGCAATGGGGACATGATTTCCGTCCCGTGTACACGGAACTTGCCGATGTGAAACAGTCGTTGCCCCGTGTGCCAGTGGTGGCGCTTACGGCCACAGCCGACCGCCTTACGCGGGACGATATTGTGAAGCAGCTCGGACTTGACGCTCCTTTCACGTGGATAGGCAGTTTCGACCGTCCAAACATAAGCATCGAAGTGGCGCCCGACCCTGGCAAGGCAGGACGTATAAGGCGTGTGCGCGAGCTCATGGCGAAATATCCCGACGATTCGGGCATAGTTTATTGCCTGAGCCGTTCGAAGGCCGAGGACATGACGGCGGCGTTGCAGGCTGTCGGTATACGTGCGGCATGCTATCATGCCGGTCTGGGCGCATCCGTGCGCGAGGCGGCTCAGAAAGCGTTTGTCAACGGCGATGTGAGCGTGGTTTGTGCCACGGTGGCTTTCGGCATGGGCATAGATAAAAGCAATATCCGGTGGGTGGTGCACAACAATATGCCCGCCAATATAGAAGGATATTATCAGGAGATAGGACGCGCGGGGCGCGATGGTCTGCCTTCAGAAGCGGTGATGTTCCACAGCGTCGGCGATGTGATTACTCTCCGGCGTTTCATCGACGACAGCGACAGCTCGCGCCGCGGCATAAATTCTGAAAAATTAGGCCGTATGCAGGCTTTTGTGGATGCTGCAGTGTGCCGTCGCCGCATGCTGCTGAGCTATTTTAACGAGGAGAAGGTGCGCGACTGCGGCAACTGCGACGTGTGCCGCTCGGCGCCTCTGCGTTTCGACGGCACGGTGGCTGTGCAGAAAGCTCTGAGTGCGGTGCTGCGTACCGATTGCGGGGTGGGGGCCTACATGCTGCGCGACATACTGCGCGGTGCGCGGCGCCATGACATACATGTGCGTGGCTACGACAGCATACGCACTTTCGGCGCCGGTGCCGACATGAGTGCCGCCGAATGGAACTATTACATATCCCAGATGATACAGTTGGGGATGCTCGATGTGGCGTATGACGACCGCAACCGATTGCGCCCCACGCCATATGGCATGCGGGTGCTCAGGGGCGAGGAACGTGTGATGCTTGCCAAATACACCGAACGTCAAGAGGCTGGGAAAAAGAACGATGCAGAGTGGAGGCGCAGGAATGGCTCGTCGTCTCCGTCGCTTGTGGCACGGCTGAAGGCTGTGCGCCGCGAGGAGGCTGCGCGCATAAAGATGCCGCCTTATCTGATTTTTTCGGATGCGTCGCTTGAGGACATGGCGCGACTGCGTCCGCGCAGTCTGGACGAGTTCCGTAATGTATCCGGCGCCGGCGAGATAAAGACTGCACGCTTCGGACCTATATTCATCGCTGCGATAGCGGAGTTTGAGTCCGGCCGGATGCTTTGATGCGTCTATTGCCTGCGCAAGGATGTGGCTCTCAGAAAGAATATAAGGAAAAGCGCTCCGGCTATGAACAGGCTCACGGAAAAGCTGAGCAGTATGCCATACAGCCCCATGCCGGCTGGAAAACCGAGGATATATGTGGCCGGGATTCCTATCACGACATAACTTACGAACGCAATCCAAAGCATCGGAAGCACATGCGAAGTGCCGCGCAGGGCGTTGGCGAATGTTATCTGTGTGGCATCTCCCAGCTGGTACAGCACGAGCGGGAATATGAGTGCGGCTGCCGCTGAGAGCACTGCCGCATCGTCGGTGAAGACGCCGAGTATGTCGCGGCCTGCAAATATGAATATGAGCGAGGAGCATGTCATGAGGAAAAGCATTATGTGGTAGCCCTGCCATGCAGCGCGGCGCATAAGACGCCGGTCGCCCGAACCGGCCACGTTTGCCACCACCACGGATGTGGCGGTGCCGATGCTGTAGTATACGCAGAAACCGAGGGTTCCTGTTATCACTATCACCTGGAATGCGGCCAGAGGAATGGCGCCGAGCCATCCCGACATTATTGCGGCCACTGAAAACGAACCGCTTTCGAACGTCATCTGCATGCTCACCGGCAGGCTTGTGTGCCAGATGCGTGCAAGCATGTCGCCACGGAGGCGCGAAGCGGCAAAGCCCTGACGTATCTGTGCGGCGCGTTTGCTGAATATGAAGAATGCCGCTATGGCCGCGGCGGTCAGCAACCGCGAGGCAAGGGTGCTTATGCCAGCTCCTGTAAGGCCGAGTTCGGGCGCTCCCATATGGCCGAAAATCAAAGCGTAGTTTCCGACTATGTTCAGCAGGTTTCCGCCAAGGATTATCCACATGGGGGTGCTGCTGTCGGTGGTTCCGTAGCACCATTGTGCAAACACGTTGAATACGCATACAGGCACGATGCCAGCAAGCGCCGTGAGATAGTACGGGCGGATGAGCGGAAGCAGCTCATAGGGCTGGCCGAGGCGGTGCAGGTGGAAATAGAGCAGGCCGAGCGCAGCTGTGAGCGCCATGCTGTAGGTCATGTTCAGATACAGGCCGTTGCGCATAAGTGCGCCTATGTCATGCATCCGCTTTTGCCCGAACATGGCTCCAACAAGGGGGGTCAGACCGTAGGTGAACCCCAGGCAGCAGAATATCACGACGTTGAAGACCCCGTTGACGAACGATGCCGATGCAAGGGCTTCTGTGGAGTATCGCCCGACCATTATATTGTCGGCGAATGCAGTCACTATCATGCCAAGCTGGCCCACCAGAATTGGCAGGCCGAGCCGGATGATGTCGTTGTAATAATTCTTCTTAGTCACGGCTGGAGCCGAAGAAGCGGAGAAGATACAGGAACAGATTGATGAAGTCGAGGTAGAGAGAAAGAGCGCCGAGCACGGCAAGGCGGCCTACACCGGCTTCCGGCATCTGTTCTGCCATGCGTTTGATCTGCTGGGTGTCCCATGCTGTGAGGCCGACGAAAATCACCACGCCCGCGATGGAGATGATCCATTGCAAAGTGTCGCTATGGGCGAAGATATTGACAACGGAGGCTATGATGAGGCCGAACAATGCCATTATCAGTATGTTGCCTATTCGGGACAGATCGCTTGACGTGAAATATCCATACACGCTCATGGCGCCGAAAGTGCCTGCTGTGATGAAGAATGTCTTGGCGATGGATGCGCCTGTGTAGACAAGGAATATTGGCGCGAGCGCGGCGCCGTTGATGACGGCAAACAGGTAGAACAGTAGTGTGGCTGTGGTGTTGCTTAGTTTGTTTATGCCTGCGCTGATGCCGAGCACTATGCCTATTTCGGCGATGAGGAGAGCCCACATTGCCCAGCGGTTGGTGAATATGAAGCTAAGGAAAGCCTCGCTGCCGGCGCACCAGAGACTGACGAATGCGGTCACCACGAGAGCGAGTGTCATGTTGACATAGACACGCTTCATTGTCTGTGATGTGCGTGCGGTTATTGTAGCAGTGTATTCCTGCGGATAAGAGTTATAGTTCATGAGGTATGAGAAAATTTTTGTTCTGTGGATTAAGTTGTGTTACATGCGCTCCGGCACGCTGATGCCGAGCAGAGAAGTGGCTGTGCGCACGACGCGTGCAGTGGCTTCGCTCAATGCCAGGCGCAAAGAGCGCACGGCTTCGTCGGTTTCGCGGAGTATGCTGCAGTCGTGGTAGAACTGGTTGTATTCCTTCACGAGTTCGTAGACGTAGTTGGCTATGAGCGCGGGCGAGAAATTGCGGCCGGATTCGGCAACAACGGATGGGAAGTCGGCGAGGCGCTGCACGAGGGCTATTTCCTTCTCATTAGGCACAACAGCCGAATAGTCTCCGATGTTCATTCCTGCTTCCGACGCGCGGCGCAGCACGCTCCGTATGCGGGCATAGGTGTATTGTATGAACGGACCTGTGTTGCCGTTGAAGTCGATGCTTTCCTCGGGGTTGAATGTCATGTTTTTGCGGGGGTCGACTTTGAGCAGGAAATATTTGAGGGCTCCGAGTCCTACCATTTCGGCTATGGAGTCGATTTCCTCTGCGGAGAGTCCGTCGGTCTTGCCGAGTTCCGTGCTCACTTTCTTTGCGTCGGCCACCATGTCGGCCATGAGGTCGTCGGCATCCACTACGGTGCCCTCGCGGCTTTTCATCTTGCCGTTGGGTAGTTCCACCATGCCGTAGGAGAAGTGCACGAGGTCTTTGCCCCACTTGAATCCGAGTTTGTCGAGAATCAGGGAGAGCACTTTGAAGTGGTATTCCTGTTCGTTGCCTACGACGTAGACCATGCGGTCGATGGGGTAGTCGGCGTATCGCTGTGCGGCTGTGCCGATGTCCTGTGTCATGTACACGCTTGTTCCGTCGCTGCGCAGAAGCAGTTTGTGATCAAGCCCGTCGGGGGTGAGGTCGGCCCATACGGAGCCATCCTCGCGGCGGTACATGATGCCTTTTTCGAGTCCTTCAAGCACTTTTTCTTTGCCGTCGAGGTAGGTGCGGCTTTCATAATATATTTTGTCGAAGTCCACACCCATGCGGCGGTAGGTGGCGTCGAATCCGGCGTATACCCATGAGTTCATCTTTTCCCACAGGGCGCGCACTTCAGGGTCGCCGGCCTCCCAGCGGCGGAGCATCTCGCGGGCTTCCTGCATCAGGGTGGACGCAGCTTCGGCTTCTTCGTCGGTCAAGCCTTGCTCTTTGAGAGCCTTCAGCTCGGCCTTGTAGTGCTTGTCAAAAGCCACATAGCAGTCGCCTATCAGGTGGTCGCCTTTCTGCCCCGTGCTTTCGGGTGTGGCTCCGTTGCCCCACTTCTGCCATGCGAGCATGGATTTGCAGATGTGTATGCCGCGGTCGTTGACTATGTTGGTTTTGACTACGCGGTTGCCGCATGCGTCGAGGATGCGGGCAAGGCTGTAACCGAGCAGGTTGTTGCGCACGTGGCCCAGGTGCAGCGGCTTGTTGGTGTTGGGTGAGGAGTATTCCACCATCACCAACGGCGAATCGGCGCCTGGCTTGACGGTTCCGTAATCGGGGGTGCCGATGATGGAAGTAAGCACGGAGTTCCAGAATGTAGGCGTGATGACGATGTTGAGGAATCCTTTCACCACGTTGAATCCGGCCACTGCTGGTTCGTTGGCCTCGAGCCAGCGGCCGATTTCGTCGCCGGCGGCTTCCGGCGCTTTGCGGGCAGCCTTTACATAGGGGAATACCATTACGGTGAGGTTGCCCTCGAATTCTTTGCGGGTGGCCTGCGGAGCCACGCTTGCCGGGTCGATGTCGAGGCCGTAAAGCTCGTGGACGGCCTTGGCGACAGCGTTTCTTATGATGTTTTCTACTGACATGTGCGGTTGTATGTTGTATTACAATATGCAAAGATACAAAAATTGTGCCGAATCGCGTGTCCCGGCACAATTTTCTATAATTACTTAATGTGTAAAATCAGAGATATTTGTCGCCGAAATGGTTTTTTGCGTCGTTCACCATCTGCTTGATGCTCTGCTCGCGGCTCTTGGGGCATACGAGCAGCACGTCGCCGGCGTCGGCCACGATGTAGTTCTCAAGGCCGTCCACGACTACGAGCTTCTCGCCGCGCACGGCAAATATGTTGCCGCGGCTGTTGTAGGCCAGTACGCTGCAGTTCTGGGTCACGTTGGAGTCGTTGTTCTTTGGCGAATTGTCGTAGAGCGCACTCCATGTGCCGAGGTCGTTCCAGCCGAAAGAGACCGTTTCGACATACACATTGGTGGCTTTCTCCATGATGGCATAGTCGATGCTTATGCCCATGCATGCCGGGAACTCGCGGTCAATGAAATCTTTCTCTTCCGGAGTACCGTACACGTCGTAGCCTGAGTCGAACTTATCGGCTATGTCAGGGGCATACGTGCGGAATGCTTTCTTTATGGCAGCGGCCGTCCACATGAATATTCCGGCGTTCCAGAAGAATTCTCCGCTTTGAACAAACACCTTGGCCAGTTCCAAGTCGGGCTTTTCAGTGAAAGTTTTCACTTTGTTGAGTCCCGGCTCCAAAGGTTCTCCTATCTGTATGTAGCCATAACCGGTTTCCGGACGTGTCGGGGTGATGCCAAGGGTGAGCAAAGCCTCGTTGGACTCCACGAAGTCGAATCCGCGGCGTACATTGTCGACAAACAAGGCCTCGCCTGTTATAAGGTGGTCGCTCGGGGTCACAATCATTGACGCTTCCGGGTCGAGTGCACCTATGCGCCATGCTGCCCATGCGATGCAGGGCGCAGTGTTGCGTCGGGCCGGTTCGGCAAGAATCTGTTCGGGGGCGATGTCGGGCAGCTGTTTGCTCACAAGGTCGACATACATGGCATTGGTGAGCACGAGTATGTTCTCCTTAGGTACAAGCGGCAACACGCGGTCGTAGCTCATCTGCAGAAGGCTGCGTCCTGTGCCCATGAAATCAATGAACTGCTTGGGCATGCCTGTGCGGCTATAGGGCCAGAAGCGGCTTCCGATGCCGCCGCACATAATCACGCAATAACGGTGTTTAATATCCATGTTATACAGTTGTGTCAATTTTGGTTTTGCTAAGGTAGTAACAAATCCTGTTTCAGACAAATATTTTTACCCCAATTGCCACACAATCCCGTCCTTACAGCCAATTGGGGAAAAAATTTGCAAAAATATTCGCGAAAATTTGCAGGAATAAAAAAAAAGCAGTAATTTTGCACTGCTTTTGCGAAAGAGAGTTGCTAAAGCATCGTTGATTCGCTAGCTCAGCTGGTAGAGCACAACACTTTTAATGTTGGGGTCCTGGGTTCGAGCCCCAGGCGGATCACTT
>VSPG01000005.1:87691-92394 GCA_009775265.1 Muribaculaceae bacterium | reverse complement strand
GCTACCAAAAGAATCGGCAACTTTTTCAAGCTGCCGATTCAATTGTTTCATGGCGTTCCTTATCCCGAACTCGCGTTCATAGAGCACCTTTATCACTCGCTGGATGAAATCTTCGTCCCGGCATGCCAGTTCCATAAGCCTGGCGGCCGGAACTACCATTGCCGACGAAGCTCGCCCCGCAACAATACTTGTTATGCACTCGCCGCCGCACGTGGCCTTGTAAAAATCAGTCACATACTCATTGACAAATGCAAAACCCGTTATGCGCCGTTCACCTGATGCGGCGCACACCTCATATCGGAAATATCCCTCCGTCACAAGACCTATCTCCGTGCAGTTCTCTCCTGCACGCAAGAACTCATCGTTGCGGCGGAAACTTCGTTTTTCGCCGTATTTTTCGCACAGCAACTTTAAGAGATTGTTTAATAATCATTGTTAACGACAGGGTGGTGTATTTTATGTTAAGGTGCAGTTTATGAGGAGGGAGCAATGGGGTTCCATTGTGACCGACGAGTAAATGTGCGTTAACATAAAAGACGCCATGCAGAAGTAATTTTAATTATTACTGTCCGCTAAACCATAAAAGGGTGAGTCCAACTTCTTGAACAGCAGAAGTTGGGCTTACTTTTTGTATTTGACAAGCCCCCTCAGCAGTTTTCGGGATCTTCAGGAGGGGATTCCGAGGCCTCTGCGAGCATGATTTTCAAGTCAGCGTCGGGCTGATTTAGGAACTTTTCGAGATTCAGATAATACATCAGTACAATTCTGACGATTGTAGCCAGTCCAGAAAAGCTCCAACGCCTTTGCAAGGTGCTTTGTAAGACCGAGAGCAACAGATTAGCTATGAGCGTTACCCAAATCTGTATTTTTATGGCATTGGCACTTTCGCCATAGAAGTATCGCAAAGGGAAGTTCTGCTTTATCTGCTTGAAAAGCGACTCAATCTGCCATCGGCGACGGTAGATGGCCACGATTGTCTCCAGAGGCATGTCGAAGTCATTGGTGAGAAGCGATATAAGTTTTGGCTTCTTGCCTTTCTTAATGTCAACGTATGTGATTATTCTTGCAATGTGGTTGATGCCGTCTTTACGGAACACTACGACCTGTTCACGGTACTCCATCAGTCCCTGTGGATTCTGGTGCATACAGTCCACAAGTATTTCATAACTGAGGTTTTTCTTCATTTTGGTTACATATACCACCCCTCGATCCGTCAGTTCCTCGAATTTGGCATAGTTTATATATGCACGGTCAAGTGCTACTATCTCGTTGTGGCTGTAATGGCTCGGTGCAAGCATGAAGGAGTCATTGGTCGCTGCCGAAGTGAACTGTACGTCGCAGTGAACGCCCTCATTGGCATGTATGACCGAGTGTACCTTGATGCCGCCTTTCTTCTTTCCCGTCTTCGGATGACGGCCAACACCCTTGAAAATAGCATTGGAGAACAACGTGATTGTAGTGGAATCGATGATTCTAAGCCGTCTTATCCACTCTTCCGTGCCATTGCGTCGGCTGTCCGAGGAAAGAATGTCTTTATTGGCTGCATACAAGTCGCGGTATACATCTTCAAAGAACTTCTCTGAACGTCTGGCATTTGCATCCGACAAGGTGCTCCGCCTGGGCACAGTGTCAATGCCTACATGATGGAGTTTGCGTACCTCGGCTGTCATAGAAGTCTCTATCTCACGCAATGAATCGAAGCGCTGTATGACAGCATATAGCATCGTAAGCAAATGCGTATAGCCGTCAAAGCTCTTGACATACTTCTCTCCGCCGTGTTTTCGGCTGATTTCAACTATTTTTTCACGATCAAGTGATTTTATCAGCTGACCATATGTCGGCTGTCCGAAGAAATTACTACTTTTACTCATGGTTATTTAAGATAGTTTGGCGACATCAAAATAACCATTTAGGGCTGACTCCTGCAATAGGTGCCAGCCCTAATTTTCAACCGCTACTAAAAAAGTTTAGCGGACAGTAATAAAAATCAATATTTTGCAAAGATAAGCATTTATTTGCTGATGATAAGTTTAGAGGTTGTTTAATAATGCTTGTTAATGACAGGGCCGAAATTTTTCAGACGGATTTATTCCTGTGGCGAAGGAGCATAGCGGGCTATGCGACTGAAGCAAAGGGATAAAGACACTCAAAAATTTCGGAGGGGTTGACAATTCCATTGTTGACAACCTTAACAAAAACTTAAAAATACACCACCCTGTCGTTAACAATGATTATTAAACAACCTCTAAGCATGCCGGACCCCGTCGACATTCTCAGCCGCTACTGGGGCTACGACTCTTTCCGCCCCCGGCAGCGTGAAATCGTCGACGACGTGCTTGCCGGACACGACACCATAGGTCTGCTGCCCACCGGCGGTGGAAAAAGCATCACATTCCAGGTGCCTGCCATGCTCCTGCCGGGCGTCACCGTGGTGGTGACGCCTCTTGTGTCGCTGATGAAGGACCAGGTGGACAATCTCGCCCGCCGCGGTATCAACGCCGCCTGCCTGCACTCGGGGCTGACACGCCGCGAATCGTCCTACGCAATGGACCGCGCGCGCCTCGGACGGGCGAAAATCGTGTATGTGGCTCCTGAGAAACTGCGCCGCAAGAACTTCATGGACGAAGTGCGCGGGTGGGATGTGAGTATGCTCGTGGTGGATGAAGCACACTGTATCTCGCAATGGGGCTACGACTTCCGCCCGTCCTACATGCACATAGCGGAGCTGCGCCCGCTATTTCCCGACGCACCCGTACTCGCCCTCACCGCTTCTGCCACTCCCGAGGTGGTGGCCGACATAGCCGACAGGCTGAACATGCGTTCGCCACGCATCCACTCATTGAGTTTCGCACGCCGCAACATCAGCTTTGTAGTGCGCCGCACGCCGCACAAGGAGCAGATGCTTCTGCATGTGCTCAGCCGCACGGAAGGAAGCGCGATAGTGTATGTGCGCTCGCGACGCCGCTGTGTGGAACTTGCCGACATGCTGCGGCGCGAAGGCATGAGCGCCGACTACTACCACGCCGGTCTTGACCCGCAGCTCAAAAGCAGCCGCCAGGACGCCTGGCGCGAAGGCGGCGTGCGCATTATCGTGGCCACCAACGCATTCGGCATGGGCATCGACAAGCCGGACGTGCGCACGGTGATTCACTTCGACCTGCCGTCCACTCTTGAGGAATACTATCAGGAAGCCGGACGTGCGGGACGCGACGGAGAGCCGTCGTTTGCGGTGGTGCTGCTCGCTCCGCCCGACACCGGCATTCTGCGCCGACGCGTGAGCGAGCAGTTTCCGCCCAAGGAGTTCATTGCCCGCGTGTACGAGATGCTGTGCGTGCACCTCAATGTCGCGGTGGGAGGCGGATTCGAGATACTCTACGACCTCGACATCCACGGCTTCTGCGCCAGATACAAACTGCCGCCACGCCCCACACGCAGCGCCCTCGGTCTTCTGAGCCGCGCCGGCTACATAGACTACAACGATGAGATGGCAATGCAGGCACGCGTCATCGCCACAATGCGCCGCGACGAATTTTACTCTCTCTGCCTCAGCGACGAGCAGGAGCGTGTGCTGATGGCTCTGCTGCGCAACTACGGCGGCATCTTCGCCGACTATGTGCACATCGACGAACAACGGCTGGCTATGGCGGCAGGGGTGGATGCCACCACATTCTATGAATGCATGCTGACTCTGACGCGCATGCATGTGCTCCACTACGTGCCGAGGCGCCTCACTCCGTATGTCTATTTTCCGTCGGCACGCGTGGAAACGCGCCACGTGGCTTTGCCGCGCGAGGTCTACGACATGCGCCGGCGCGCCGCCGAGGAACGCACGGAATGCATGATAGCCTTTGTCACGGCCTCTGCGGGATGCCGCGTGAAAATCATGCTCGACTATTTCGGGCAGCCTGACGAACCGGCATGCGGAAGCTGCGACCTATGCCGCGCGGCGGTGCCTCAGGCATCGCCGGCAGGTATGCGCGAGGCTATTATCTCGGCAGCGGCTGCCCCGGGCGGGCTGCGTGTGGCCGACATCCCCCGCCTGTGGCCCGACGCCGCGGATGCCGCCTCGCAGATGCTGCGCGCTCTCCTCGACGAGGGAGCCATCAGCACCGACGGAGTGCACATAACCGGTGTATGAATCAACTTTCTGCGTGGAAGTCTGCGTGAACATCTGCGTGAACATCTGCGTGAAAGGTACAAAAGGACAAAAGAACAGAAGGAACAGAAGGTTTTTTAATTTCGAACTCGATAAAAATCTTTTGTCGCTTTTGTTCCTTGTGTCCTTTTGTACCAGCACAGAAACCGCATTCTGCGGTAGGAAAACATAAGGACAGAAAGGCAGAAGGAACAGAAGGTTTTTTGCTTTTGTGAATGACAAAAATCTTTTGTCGCTTTTGACCTTGTGTCCTTTGGTGCCAGCACAGAAACAACTATCTGCGGTAGGAAAACATAAGGACAGAAAGACAGAAGGAACAGAAGGTTTTTTGCTTTTGTGAATGACAAAAATCTTTTGTCGCTTTTGACCTTGTGTCCTTTGGTGCCAGCACAGAAACAACTATCTGCGGTAGGAAAACATAAGGACAGAAAGACAGAAGGAACAGAAGGTTTTTTGCTTTTGTGAATGACAAAAATCTTTTGTCGCTTTTGTTCCTTGTGTCCTTTTGTACCAGCACAGAAACCGCATTCTGCGGTAGGAAAACATA
>VSPG01000005.1:0-87591 GCA_009775265.1 Muribaculaceae bacterium | reverse complement strand
GTCGCTTTTGTTCCTTGTGTCCTTTTGTACCAGCACAGAAACCGCATTCTGCGGTAGGAAAACATAAGGACAGAAAGACAGAAGGAACAGAAGGTTTTTTAATTTTGTGAATGACAAAAATCTTTTGTCGCTTTTGTTCCTTGTGTCCTTTTGTACCAGCACAGAAACCGCATTCTGTGCTTCTGTACCTCTTTTTTATGAGGAGGGGGAGGGACGAAAAAGCGGAGAGGCAATCGCTTGCTTCTCCGCTCCACGTTTCAACTATTTATTTATGAGAGCCTAAATACCCAGTATCACTACTCGGCACGTAGGAGATGTGTACCTGTTCCGATTACTTTACGACACATGCTTCCTGTGCCGTATGCTTACAAGAATACAACGCTGTGGAAATGTCTTTTCCTCAACGCATTGTATTAATTATTATAAAAACGGGTCAGTCGTCGGATTTTTTGGCATCCAGCCCGCGGCGCACGATGCGCGCTTTGGCCGGCCCTATCACGGCGGCAATCTCTGCCTCGGAGGCTTCGCGCACACGCTTGACGCTGCGGAAATGGCGGAGCAGAGCCGTGTTCGTGGCCTGGCCTATTCCTTTTATGGACGCGAGTTCGCTGGAAATCTGGCTGTGGCTGCGTCGGTTGCGGTGGTGGGTGATGCCGAAGCGGTGGGCTTCGTCGCGCAAGGCCTGGACTATGCGCAGCGATTCGCTGCCTTTGTCGATATAAAGCGGCACGCTGTCGCCGGGGAAGTATATTTCCTCCAGACGCTTGGCTATGCCGACGACGGCTATCGTGCCGCGCAGACCGAGGTCGTCGAGCGCCTCGACAGCCGAGCTGAGCTGCCCCTTTCCGCCGTCCACCACGATGAGTTGCGGGAGGCTTTCTCCCTCGGCAAGCATGCGCGAATACCGCCGGGTGAGCACTTCGCGCATCGATGCGAAATCGTCCGGCCCCTGCACGGTGCGTATGTTGAAATGCCGATAGTCGCGCTTCGACGGCTTGGCGTTGCGGAACACGACACACGACGCAACGGGGTCGGAACCCTGGATGTTGGAGTTGTCGAAACACTCTATGTGGCGCGGCAGTTCCGACAGGCGGAAATCGGCTTTCATGCGCTCGAGTGTGCGCTCGAGACGTTCCTCCGGGTTTCGTTTTTCGAGATGCTTGAGGTCGTCGATGCGGTTTTGCCGCGCGTTGCGCACGCTCACGTCGAGCAGCTTTGCCTTGTCGCCGCGGCGCGGTATGCTGAACGTGACATCGGGCATTTCCACTTCCGGCGCCATGGGCACCACCACCTCATCGTAGACCACGCCGAGCGAGCGTTTGATTTCGTCCATGGCATAGGCCAGCAGCTGGGCAGGGCTTTCGTCAAGGCTGCGGCGATAGCGCAAGGTGACACTGCGCACAACGGCGCCGCGCCGCACGTGCATGTAGTTGATGTACACGTCGCGCTCGGCAGAACCGTCGTCGTCGATGCCGAAAACGTCTATATCGAGTATTGTCTGGCTCACTATGACACTGCGCGAACGGTAGTTCTGCAAAAGCTGGTATTTGACTTTCAGCTCCTGTGCCTCCTCGAAGCGCAGTTCGCCGGCGAGGCGGTTCATCTCCCCCATCAGATATTCGGCGAGTTCGGCTGTGTTGCCCCGCAGAATCTGCTTGATATTGCGGATATAACCGCCGTATGTGTCGACATCGACGGCTCCGGTGCAGCATCCGAGACATCGCTTTATGTGGTATTGCAGACACAGGTGTCCGCGGCCGCGGGCTATATAGTCCTCGGTGATGGGCAGGCGGCATGTGCGCACCGGGTAAAGCTCACGGATAAGCTCTATCACGGTGTGCGCCACCCCGGTATTGGCATATGGGCCGAAATACTTCGAGCCGTCGCGGATGAGCTGCCGGGTAAGGAACACCCTCGGGTAAAGCTCATTGGTGACAACAATCCACGGATACGATTTGTCGTCCTTAAGCAGCACATTGTAGCGCGGCTTGTACTCCTTTATCATGGAGTTTTCAAGGTCGAGCGCATCCTGTTCGGTAGGCACCACGATATAGCTCATGTCGGCAATGGCGGCCACGAGCATATTGGTGCGCTTGCAGTCGTGTGTGCGGTTGAAGTAGCTCGACACACGGCGCTTGAGATTCTTGGCCTTGCCGACGTAAATGACTGTGCCCGACGCGTCGTAGTATGTGTATACGCCGGGGGTGTCGGGGAGGATGGAGATTTTCTCCATCAGCTCCGCCGACTTTCTATGCATTGGCATAATTATTTCCTAATGTCGCTGCCCCGCAGGCTATGTCAGGCTATGGGACCGAACACGTCGCCTATTTTCAACCATTCGTTCTCGGGACCGCAGAGCAGGCGGGCGCCTGCGTAGGCCATGCCGAGGGTGTAGATAGTGGTGGCCACGTAGTCGCCGCTGGGAGTGGCGCTCATGACGAGTGCCACGTTGGGCTTGGAGGCATTGCCGAGGAAAAGAGGAAGCAGGAGCGAAATCGATTTCGCCTTCGGGTAATAGATGGGTATGGCGCGGCGGTAGTTCCATCGCAACAGACCTTTGGCCTCGTCGATGGCGCTCTCTATCTGCGTGCGTATGCGCGACAGCACAAACGGATCGCTCTTGATGGCCTCTGCCAGTTCCTCGTAGAACTCACGCGTGCGCTGGCGGTCGTAGTCGAAATTCTGCGGGCCGAAGTAACGCAGGAAGTCGAACGGCAGACGGTTGCAATGGTCTATATAGTGGTCGAGATTAGGCACTACGATGTCGCGGCGCACGTCGAAGGTGAGTTCGGCCGTGCTGTTGTAGTAGTGAGCCGGCTGTGGCAGGCGCGCACCGAATTTGCCCGTCATGTCGAACTGCCCCATGGCGCGGCTGCCCACGAAAGCCATGAATGTCCAGGGACGGCTGTCGGAAAGGCGCTCGTTCTGCTTGAACAGGGCGTAAATGGGTTCGTTATAAGGGTCGCACAGGCCGGTATTGAACGTTGCGAAACGTCCTTCCACGAGGATTTTCGGTTCATAACGGGGGTCGTTGCGTCCCACCGTGTCTTCATATTGAAGACGCTCGAACGTGAGCGTAAGGAAATTTTTGAGCAGTGGGTTGGTGCCCGGGTCGATGCGTCCGTAGTACCATCGTTCGGCACGCGCCGTGGCGGCAAGATGCCCTATGGCGATGTCAAGGCCGTTGCGACCTGCCGGAGCCGGGAAGAACGCGAAGTCGAGCAATTTCTCCAAAGCGCTCTTGGGGCGTCCGTCGATGGTGGGACGCGGCATGGGGCGCTCGAACACACGGTTGTCGTCCGGGTAGGCGTCGTCGTCGTCCTCGTCGTCGTCCGCCAGTTCCGTGGGCAGGAGGTGTAGCTTGTCATCGTCGGGCAGACGCATGAATTTCTTGTTCGGGTGCTCCTCGTCGCCGCGTTCCTCAATTTCAAGAGCATCGCCGTATAGCGCCGACAGCAGGTCCTTAAGCTTGAAAAAGCCCATTTCGTGGAAATCGAACATCTTTGCTTTCAGCGCCGGGGTGATTTTCACAAGTTCGTACCAGCCGTCCGGAGCGGGCACGGAGGATGTAAGGATAAACTCGAAACGACGGCGCAGATCCACGATGTCAAGGTCGCGCGGACGCATGGCCACACGCACCGGACGATTCTCACGGACAGGGGCCGGCTCGCCATAGGGGCGAAGCGACGGCAGGCAGATGTAATGGTGCGGAGAGTGGGCGGTGTCGTAGCACGCAGCAGCCATGTCTTCCTCGAATGTTTCCTTAAGCAGCTGCTTTACGCCTCGGCCGCCATAGTCGCGCGTGTCCAGACCTTCGGTGCGCAATGCCTCGCCGAGAGTGGCAAGGGCATAGAAATGGCCGGGATCCGGCGCAAGCCGACGCTCGAGAATCTCTCTTATGCGTGCGGCCGCTTCGTTTTTCTGCTCCTCGGTAAGCGGCGGAAGCTCTACGGTGAAAATGGTTCTTACGGCCTCGAAAATACGGTCGTCGAGTCTGAACTGCGGTTCGAAACGTGTCTGCGGATTAATCTCGCGGAATGCTTCGCGCAATTCGTCGGCGGATACCGCCGGACGGCCTTCTTCAGCCATACGCTCGTTCACAGCGTCGAGGATGGGGTTGAATTCTTTAAAGTTCGCTTTAAGCGCAGGCGCTACGGTGTAGACTTCTTTGAGTGTTTCTACAAGGCTTTTCATTTAAATAATAAAAGCTAAGTTGTTTTTATGAAATTAATTGTCACTGCAAATTTACTCAAAAGATTCACTGCACTATAAATAATTATTGTTAAAAGAGTGCACGCATGTATTCCACGCCCTACAGACAACCTCTTACAATCCAAAGAAAAATCTCAAAAAAACGACAATTTATTGTGCCGTCAACTCTTTTTACTTATTTTTGCGCATCAGCATAGTGAATTATCAATTTTAGCCGAGAATTCTGATTTAACAAGTGCTGAAAATTGGCTATAAGAACAAAAAATTGACAAACTATGAAAACAAGACTTCTTGCATACATTGTTGCTGCCGCCGCGTGCGTCACGGCAGTATCGTGCTCCGACAACGAACCGATAAAACGCCCTGTGCAATTCGACCTGCCGGCGGGTCTGACACCCGACATCGCCCGAAACGAGGTGGTGGTGTTCCATACACAGCCCGAACTTGATGCCGCATTCGGCTCCGAAGCGGCAAAACTGCCTAAAGTCGATTTCAAGAATGCCTCGTTGGCAATGGCCACCGGGCTGTCGGATTACGGCATAATCAGCCTCGACCACAGCATGACGGCAGATGGAGAAGGCGGTTACGTGCTCGATGTGACCGTGACTGAAAACTTCGCTACCGTCGTGATCCCCTGGACTATAGCTTATATCATGCCCAAGGGTGTGAGCGAGGGCGACATAAGCCTGCACGTAACACACAAGAGCGGGAGCTGAGACGGCGACGGCTGTCCGGCCTTCGTGAAAAATACGCAAAAACGGGATTGTGGCGCGAAAAATCGTACCGCAGTCCTGTTTTTGCGCGTTTTATAGCTAATTTTCCCCAGCTTAGCCGTTTCTCTATCTGTCAATGTGATTTTTGCTTCGTCGAAGCATTCTTTTCCGCTAAATCCGTTCCATGTCGAGCACGGTTGATGTTATCGGCTGCGGAGGATTTAATCGTACTTACAATTCAGCGAAAAATCTCAAAAAAAACGACAATTTATTGTGCCGTTAACGCTTTTTGTTTATTTTTGCGCAAAGACATAGTGAATTATCAATAAATCCATATTCCAATCATTCAATCAAATCCCAAATGCACAGATTTTTTAGAAGTTTGATGCTGGCTCTGACGCTTGCAGTGTGTCTGCCATGCATCGCGGCAGAAGCCGCCGCACCCGCTGCCAAACGCGGTGTGCTGCGCGTGAAACTGCAGCCCGAACTGGCACGGCAAGTGGGCAAGAGCCCGCGCATGAAAGCCGGAGCGTCGCTGAGCACCGGAGCCGCCTCGCTCGACCGCGCGGCAGCGGCCGTAGGAGCGGTGCGCATTCGCCCCATGCTCCCTTACTCGGAGAAGTTTGCCGAACGTCGTGCCAAATACGGCCTCGACCGATGGTACGTGGTGGAATTCGACGAAAACACCGACACCGAACTGGCGCGGAAGACATTCCGCGCTTCCGCCGGCGTGGAGATAGCCGAACCTGTCACGCCCATGGTGCTGCGCGAAGGCGCAGGAGTGTTCGTGCAGTCGCGTACGCAGCAGGCCGCAAACGCACAGGCGTCGTACAGATTCAACGACCCTCGCCTGCCCGAGCAATGGCATTACCAGAATTTCGGCAACATATCGGGCACTGTGGCCGGCGCCGACATCAACCTGTTTCCGGCGTGGGAAGTGACCACCGGCAGCCCTGAAGTTGTTGTAGCCATAATCGACGGCGGCATCGACTACACGCACGAAGACCTCGCCGCCAACATGTGTATCAACGAAGCCGAGCTCAACGGCCTACCGGGCGTGGACGACGACGGCAACGGCTTCGTGGACGACATCTACGGCTTCAACTTCTGCACCAACAGCGGCGAGATATATCCCCACAGCCATGGCACGCACGTGGCCGGCACTGTGGGAGCCGTGAACAACAACGGCATAGGCGTGTGCGGCGTGGCCGGCGGCGACGGGTCGAAAGATTCGGGCGTGCGCATGATCTCATGCCAGGTGTTCGACTCCAGAAGCGGTTCGGGCGACGGCGACTTCGCCGCGGCGATAATCTATGCCGCCGAACGCGGCGCCACCATAGCTCAATGCTCGTGGGGATGGGCCGCACCCGACTACATGGAGGAAGCCGTGCTCGACGCCATCGACTATTTCACGGCCGAGGCACGCAGCCCGCAGATGACAGGCGGCCTGTGCATCTTCGCCACAGGCAACGAAGGCCAGACCGGCAACTACTACCCGGCATGCTACCCTAAAGTGCTTGCCGTGACCGCCATGACGTCGGGCCTGCAGCCGGCATCATATTCCAACTACGGCGCCTGGGCCGATGTAATCGCTCCCGGAGGACTGCTCGACTACGGCGAAATCGGCGGCGTGCTGTCGACTCTGCCAGGCAATAAATACGGCTTCAACGAAGGCACTTCGATGGCCACACCCCACGTGTCGGGCATCGCCGCGCTCATCCTGTCGAAACACGGCTCGCCGACATTCACCAACGAAGCCCTGCGCACGCAGCTCGTGACCTCCGTCAACGACTTCTACGGATTCGGCGACAACGCCCAGTACGAAGGGCTGTACGGCTCGGGCTACATCGACGCTGCCAAGGCGCTGTCCATGGACGCGACAGGAGCACCGGAAGCCGTGACAGACTTCGAGCTACAGGCAGCGCAGGACTACATCTCGGTGGCGTGGACCATACCCGCGTCAAACGACAACAATGTGAACAACCACATAATCTATTACAGCACCGAGCCGTTCGACGCCAATTCCAACCTGACGAAACTGCGCAGCGTAGTCGTGGACACCAAATTCCAAAACTCTGGCGACGCCTGCACCCACGAACTCACGCAGTTAGAGGCCATGACCACCTATTATGTGGCCATCCGCGCCGTCAACCGCTGGGGCAACGCGTCTCCGCTGTCGGCCGTGAAAAGCGTGACCACCAACGCCGGACCGGAAATGACAATCGACGTGGAATCCCTTTCGATGCTCGCCACGGCATCGCAGAGCACGGCATCGGCAGAGTTTACCATAGGCAACAACGCCGACGGACTGCTGAAATGGAATGCCGCCACACGCACCATATCGGCACAGCCGCAGTCGGCGCGCCGTCCGGTTATCGGCAATGTGCGCCCGTACTCAGGCAAGACCGGAGCACAGAAGATACGCACTTACGCGCGCGTGGCCGCCGAGTACGAAGCCGACGACTATCCCGAACTCATAAAATACCATGACATGCTATGGGCCAACATCGGCGAGACGGACAAGACCCTGCCCAACTCCATGGCACAATGGTTCCGCGTGGATCCTGCGGAGTATCCGGAAGGATTCAACCTCACACACGTGAACATCGAGGGCGCCAACGGTGTGAATCCAAAGGTGATGATATACAAAGGCGATGTTGCCATATCCTCGGCATCCCTGCTGCAGGAAGTGAGCTACGACTGGTTTGCCTACAACTATCCCATAGCACTCAACGAGCAACTGTTCTTCGCTCCCGGCGAAGCCTTCTGGGTAGTGGTGCATTTCGAAGCCGGACAGGAAGGATACCCCCTCGGCATGGGACACACCTCGCACACCGGAATCGAAGGCTACAGCTACATGAGCAACGACATGGGCCGCACATGGACGCAGCTGTCCGCGGCGCTGAAAGGCAGCGTGTACGAGCCCGACGCCAGCACGTTCTGCTGGGCCATAACGGCACGCAGCGACAATCCCGACTGGAGCAAACAGCTCATTCTCACCCCCTCTCAGGGCAGTGTGCGCAAAGGCGACACACAGAACGTGCGCGTGACAGCCGACGGTACTAAACTTGTCAACGGCAACTACAACTTCCGCCTCGGCATAAACACCAACGAAACAGCCGGAGAAATACACAAAATACCCGTAGCCCTGTCCGTAAGCGGCAACGATCCGGATGTGACGGTGCCAAAAGTGGTGGACTTCGGCAGCCTTCTTGTGGGACAAAGCAAGACCATGACCGTGGAGGTGTACAACCGCGGTTATGGAGCATTCCGCGGCTCGCAATGGGGAGCCGGGCTCTATGACAGCAACATATCCTGCACAAGCGAGCATTTCGCCGGACCGGAATTTGTAAGCTCAGGATTCCCGGCGCGCTCGAAGGTACAGTTCGAACTGACTTTCACGCCTAAGGCAGCAGGCAGCCACACCGGCGCTGTCGTGTTCACCGACGCCGACGGGCGCCAGACACGCATCCTCGTGCAGGGCGCAGCCACCGAGCCGGCACGCCTGGCCATAGAGCCTTCCGTAGTGGACGGCGGCACGCTGACAGTGGGAGAAGACCCCGTGAAACGCAGTTTCAGCATAAGCAACACCGGAAAATATCCGCTGGAATACGTATTCCCGAAATTCTCCGACGAGACCATAGAGGGCACCGTGGGCGCCAACCATAAGTTCGGCTACAGCGTAAGTTCCACCCTGGAGGGCTACGCACCTTTCGCCTACGACGGCGAACCTGCCCTTATCGGCACTACCGACATCTCGTCGTCGTTCTCCGACAGCGAGTATATATCGGACGAAATATATCCTGGATTCTCATTCCCCTATTACGGCAAAAACTACGACCGCATCTACATCAGCTCATTCGGTGCGGTAATGATGTCCGCCCCTTCGTCCGACGAATTTTTCCACGAACCTCTGACACCCCTGTCGAGTCCCATCGCCGGCACTGGCATGATATGCGCTTACGGACGCCAGCTCCAGATGAGTCCTGAGTCGCGCGTGCAGTACAGCCGCCGCGACGGCAAGTTCGTGGTGGATTTCAGCAACGTGCTTGCCCGCGTCTATGAATCGGAGTTCATCCCGGTGAGCTTCCGCATCGTGCTGAGCAGCAACGGCGACATAGAAATCTTCTACGACGACTACGATGCATCTGCCGTATTCCAGGGAGGCAGTTCGCTGTTCTGCGGCATCAACGACCCTGAAATGGCTGATATAATCACCCTCACCTCTGCCGACATGGCCGATTACTGGGAGGTTGAAGAACCCACGCCTGACAACAGCCGCTTCCGTCTGTTCCGCAGCGGCACCGCCGTGAAATTCGAGGCCCCCAAAGCATCGTTCATCACTGCTCTGTCCGCCCCCCACGGCCTTGTCAGCCCGGGAGAAAGCGTGGAAATCCAGGCTACACTTGCAGCCAACGCAGACATGATTGCCGGCCCGAGTTTCAACAAACTCGCCATACTTACCAACGACCCGGCTCCCGCCTACGGAAGCGTGCGATTCGATGCCGTAATCGCCGGTGACGCGCTCGTGGCCGAAGCAGTGCTTGAAAAAGACGACATCGACTTCGGACGCGTGTTCCGCACCAGCCAGCTGCTTGTGCCCGTCACTGTCAAGAACACCGGACACGACGCCATGACAATAACAGGCATATCCGTGACGGGAGGCTCGCCGGAAACGGACGCCAAACTCGGCACCGTAGAGGCAGGAATGTCAAAAGACATAGTGCTCACCATTCCGACAGCCAACGAAGGACCGGTCGACTACGAGGTGACCATAGGCACCACCGCCGGAATGCTCACCGCACACGTGCACGGCACCATAATCGGCGTGCCTACCCTGACACTCGACGCCGAGGGCTATAACGAGACCATAGAAAGCGGCACACCGCTGCACCGCGACCTTGTGGTGGCCAACAACGGCAACGAACCGCTCGTCTATTCCGTCAAGCCCACAGCCGACGTGCGTGTGACACTTCCGGAACAGGAAAACGCACAGACAGGCTACACTTACGTCTCGAGCATCGACGACAAAAACGTGAAATTCGACTGGGTGGACATCGAAACCAACGGCCTCGGCACCCAGAACACGTTCTCATACTACAACCAGCATGACTACGTAGTCGTGGAACTGCCTTTCGAATTCCCGTTCTACGGAAAGAAGTACAGCAAGATGTACGTCTACAACACCGGATTCGTATCGTTCACCGAGCGTCACGACGACAAAATATGGCCGGAACCGCCGGCAGACTTCCCCGGAGGCTCGGTGTACAACAACCTGATAGCGCCCTATTGGGGACTGCATTCGATGGACATCACCAAGACGGCCGGAACGTTCCATTACGTGACCGACGAACGCGCCGTGGTTTCGTTCATGGAATACGGCAACTCAATGAACGCGGGTGTGTGCTTCCAGCTTATAATGGAACGCGACGGCTCGTTCAAGTTCCAATACAAAGGCGCCAACCAGAACTCCATGCTCTTCGGCCTGTTCGGCCTTGCAGGCATAACGAATGCCGGCGGTACAGAATCCATACGTCTGCCTGAGCGCATGGTGGTGTTCGACCAGGCTGTGCAGTTCACCCCGGTGATTCAGAACACCGTAGCTCCCGGCGAAAGCGAAACCGTAGGTCTTGATTTTGTGACCGACCGCATGGCCGGCGTCTACGAGTCAGTACTGGAAATCGGCAGCAACGTCCCCGGCAGCGAACGTGTCAACATGCCCGTCTCGCTCACCGTGACAGGCGAAGCAGCGCCCGTATTCCCCACCGAAGCAGTGGAAGTGGAGCGTACGCTCGGATTCATGATCAACGACATCTCCGACCAGCTGATAGCTATGGGCGGCGCATATTACGCTGAATTCAGCATAGCCAACACAGGCAAAGCCGCATTCTGCATCCTTGACATCGCCAACGGCGGACCGACCGACCCCGACTGGGGCGACCCCTTGTTCCCGCTGTTCTATTACGGAAAGGGCATCGACTTCATGGGCAACGAGACCATGGGATGGAACATGTTCATGGGCACGCCTGTGGAAGTGGGCGCATCGCCGATGAAAATGGCTGTGCTCATGACTCCCGGAGAAGCATGGATGACACCCGGCACATATGAAGTGCCCCTGACGTTCACCTATGCCGAAGGCAACGCCGACAGTTTCGGCGGAGCAGGCGACGGCGGCACAGGCGGCTGGGACGACCTCGGACTGCGCAGCGCAGCCGAAGGCGGCGAACCCGAAATGAAGCAGGCCACCGTAATGGTACGCTTCATCGTGACGCCCGCACCAGCCATTACCTTCGACAAGGAAATGATACACGTAGAGAATGCCGCCGACGACCACACCTCTGTAGAGACCGTGGCAATAGGCAACGAGGGAGAATACAGCCTCAAATACACGCTCGAGCTTGATGCATCCGGCATCGGCGACACATCGACGGAGGAAGACGGAGGCGGCGTAGCTCCCGCTTTCAAGCCCGCCAAGCCCGCCGGAGTGGACACCGTAGCTGCAGAAGGCAGAATAGCAGCCATCGCCAAGGCCGGAAACAACGGCAACATATACGACTGCCCGTCTGATTTCGAATATACCTCGGCCCTCTACCATCCGGCCATGCCCGGCACGACAAACGTGTACAACTACGGCGCCGGCAACACTTTCGACGTGTACAAGGCCGCGACTTTGTTCAAAGCTCCCGCCGAAGGGTTCAATATCTCGCATATCTACGCTCCCGTCACCATCGACGAAGCCACGAACGTAGACATACGCTTCGACATCGTGCAAGGCGAGAACCCTGACGGCGAGCACGTGCTCGGCACAGGCAGACTCCATATAGAAAGCCAGGAGAATCCGGCCATGGGACGATTCTTCGTGGTGCCTCTTGAAAAGAGCGTATACGTGAACCCCGGCGAAGTGTTCACCGTAGTCATGGCCGTGTCGGCAGGACCCACATCGCCTACCTACCTCTGCGGCAAGGAAGAAGCAGTGGTAATCGACCGCTACCGCGGATGGACCGCCGAACACGGATGGTTCGACGTAGGCTCTCTGTTCGAGGAAAGCTACGGCTCGCTCGGCTATATCATGAGCTGCATCGAGACCAAGCCCGGCTCGCCGTGGGTGAAACTGCTCGACGCCGAAAGCGAAGGCAGCATCGAACCCGGAGCTTCCAAAGAGGTAAAAATCAGTGTGAACGCAGCCGCCGCACGAATGGAGAAGAACAACAAGGCCGTGCTCATAGTGCGCAGCAACGACCCCGCACAGCCTGTCGTAAACTATCCCATCGTGCTTGACATGAACGGAAAACCCGTCATCGAAGCTCCTGAAGGCATCATATATGCAAAAGAAGGACAGAGCACAATCGTGACTTTGAACGTCAGCGACCCTGACGGCGATGACCTATCCATCAGGTTTGACGACGCTACAGGCGTGGCACGCGTAAAAAGCGTGACCGACGCCGAAGGCTTGCCGGCGGGCGAACCCGACGCCGAAGGCTTCTACAGCGTGGGCGGAGGCAATGCCATGCTCGTGGCCGAGATCCTTCCAGATTTCGGGCAGGCTGGCAACGACGGCACATGCTACCTGACCGCCGCCGACAATGCAGGCCATGAAGCCGAGGCCACAGTGCGCTATCTTGTGGAACACGTGAACCGCGCTCCCGTGGCCACCGACAGCGAGATTAAAATCGCCGTTGGCTCAGCAAGCCCCGTGATAAGCTATGCCGAACTGTTCTCCGATCCCGACGGCGACGAGATGAGCTATAGCTTCTCAATGGCCGACAATGCCGCAGTCGAAGCCTATACCACTTCGACCGGAGTGATATTCTTCGGCAAAAACACCGGCACCGCCACAGCCACCGTGACCGCCACCGACGCCGGCGGCCTGACAGCCTCAGCCAATGTCGCCGTCACGGTTGACAAAGCCGACGGCATCACCGACGCCGCAGCCGACGCGAACGCTCTCGCCACCATAGTCGAGAATCCCGTGGCCGACGACCTGCACGTGCTCTGCCACTTCGACGGCAAAGCCATGTTCGAGCTGTACGGCGGCAACGGAGCAGCCACAATGCGCCTCGAAGCCAAAGCTACTGCAGGCTCCGTAGTGACGATGCCCACAGCGGCATGTCCGGCAGGATTCTACCTGTTGCGCATCACATGTGCCGACGGCCGCACAGCAGCCTACCGCATCATAAAACTCTGACACAGCACCGCACCCTACTTCAGCCGTCCCGCGCTTTCCGAAGCTGCGGGACGGCTTTTTTTCACTGGGGCTGCCTTCTGGTGGAAAACAAACGCAAGAAAGCAGTGGAAAAGGACTATGCCGTAATGCTTGAAGCCGTGGAAGACTATTATACTACCAAAATATAATTCTATAAAACGCGTCCCGTGTGGGATATTTTCGCTATTTTTGCGGGATGAATGCAGAAGACAAAAAACCGCTTATAGGCATGGACATCGCCGGGCTGCGCGCGGTGGCAGCCGAATGCGGCCTGCCGGCTTTCGCAGCCAAGCAGATAGCACACTGGATTTACGGCAAACGGGTGGACAGCATCGATGCCATGACCGACCTTAGCAAGCGGGGACGCGAAGCTTTGGCTGCGGGATGGTGTGTGGGCAGGGAGACGCCCAAGGCATGCAGCCGCAGCACCGACGGGACAGCCAAGTACCTGTTCCGAGGAGCAGGCGGCCGCGACATCGAGGCCGTGTACATCCCCGACCGCGACCGCGCCACATTGTGCGTGAGTTCGCAAGCAGGATGCCGCATGGGCTGCACTTTCTGCATGACAGGGCGGCAAGGATTCCACGGCAATCTCTCGGCCGCGCAAATCGTAAACCAGATTTTATCCATTCCGGAAAGCGACTCTCTGACGAACATCGTGTTCATGGGCATGGGCGAGCCGCTCGACAATTTCGACGCCGTGCTGGCCGCCACGCGGGTGCTCACAGAGTCGTGGGGGCTGGCATGGAGTCCGAAGCGCATCACGGTGAGCACCGTGGGGCATCTGCCGTCGCTGCGTCGCCTGCTCGCAGAGAGCAAGGTGCATGTGGCGCTGAGCGTGCACACGCCGTTCGCCGACGAACGCGCCGGAATGATGCCCGTGGAAAAGGCATGGCCAGTGGCCGATGTAATGGCCGTGTTGCGCGAATACGACTTCGCCCACCAACGCCGCCTGTCCGTGGAATACACTATGTGGCGCGGCATAAACGACGACATGCGGCATGCCGACGCTCTGGCCCGCCTGCTCAGAGGAAGTTCGGCGCGCGCCAACCTTATCCGCTACCACGCCATACCCGGCGGCGCAATGCAGCCCTCCGCCCAGAAGACAATGGAAGCTTTCCGCGACCGGCTGAACGAACGCGGCGTGACGGCGACAATACGCGCCTCGCGCGGCGAGGACATCGAAGCTGCCTGCGGAATGCTCGCAGGCAAGGACAACAACCACAACAACCCGACAGAAAAATGAGCGAACGACTGATACGCGTGGGAATAACCCACGGCGACATAAACGGCATAGGCTATGAAGTGATTCTTAAGACCCTCGACGACACACGCATCCTGGAGATGTGTACGCCGGTAGTGTACGGCTCGGCCAAAATAGCGGCATTCTACCGCAAGACCCTCGGCATGCAGCCCGTGCAGCTTACACAGACAGCCGACGCCGCCGACGCACGCGACGGAGCTGTAAACATCATCAACGTAGTGGGCGAAGACTGCAAGGTGGAGCCCGGACAGGAAACCGCCACCGCCGGCGAAGCCGCGCGTGCGGCGCTGGAACGCGCCGTGGCCGACCTGCGCGAGGGGCACATAGATGTGCTCGTGACAGCGCCCATCAACAAGCACAACGTACACAGCGCCGAGTTCGCCTTCCCGGGCCACACGGAGTATCTCGAAGCATCGCTCGGATGCGACAACGGAAGCCGTGCGCTCATGGTGCTGTGCAGCGACGACATGCGTGTGGCTCTCGTGACCACACATCTGCCCATCAATCAGGTGCCGCAGGCCATAACGCGCGAGGCAGTGCTGGAAAAACTGCGCGTGTTCAACCGCTCGCTTGTGCGCGATTTCGGCGTCCATGCCCCTCGCATCGCCGTTTTGTCGCTCAACCCGCATGCCGGCGAGGGCGGCCTGCTGGGCACCGAGGAACAGGAAGCCATATCCCCGGCCATCGAGGACGCACGCGGCGCCAAAATCCTCGCGTTCGGTCCCTACGCCGCCGACGGCTTCTTCGGCAGCGGCCTCTACCATCGCTTCGACGGTGTGCTCGCCATGTACCACGACCAGGGGCTGGCACCGTTCAAAGCCCTGGCAATGGAAGCCGGCGTGAATTTCACTGCCGGACTGCCCTACGTGCGCACATCGCCCGATCATGGCACGGGCTACGACATAGCCGGAAAGGGCGAAGCCTCCGAGCAGTCGATGCGCAGCGCGATATTCACCGCCATCGACATCTACCGCAACCGCCTGCGCGAGGACGAAGCCACCGCACACCCGCTGCGCCGCCAATACTTCAATAAGGGCAACGACAACGTGGTGCTCGACCTCAGCTGATGCACATCATAAACGCCGTAAACGATTTTCTCTGGAGCTACCTGCTCATAGCCGTGCTGCTGGGCGGGGGACTCTACTTCACGCTGCGCACACGCTTCGTGCAGGTGCGCATGCTTCCGGAAATGCTGCGCTCTCTGTCGGCGTCGGGGCGGCGTCACGGCCACGGCCTGCGCGGACGCAGCGTAAGTTCGTTCCAGGCATTCGCCCTGTCGCTTGCAAGCCGTGTAGGCACAGGCAATATAGCCGGCGTGGCCATCGCCATTGCCACGGGAGGCCCGGGAGCTGTGTTCTGGATGTGGGTGACGGCTCTGCTGGCTTCGGCCAACGCATTTGTGGAATCGACGCTCGCCCAGCTGTTCAAAGTGCAGGGCGACCACTCGTTCCGCGGCGGCCCGGCCTACTATATCAGCCGCGGACTCGGCAACCGTCCGTGGGCGGTGCTTTTCGCCATACTCATCACGACCACGTTCGCTCTTGCCTTCAACGGCGTGCAATGCAACACGATGGCCATAGCCCTTGAAAGCAGTTTCGACATCGCCCCGGCGTGGACCGGCGCTATAACGGCCGCGGCCACATTGGCCGTTATCTGCGGAGGCGTGCGGCGCATAGCGTCAGTCAACCAAATCGTGGTGCCGGCCATGGCTGCTCTTTACATACTTTTAGCGCTATACGTAGTGGTTACCCGCTTCCACATGTTCACACATGTGATGGAACTTATCATAACCGATGCATTCGGCCTCAGGCAGGCCGTAGGAGGCGGCATAGGCATGGCTGTGATGATGGGTGTGAAACGCGGCCTGTTCAGCAACGAGGCCGGCGAAGGCTCCACTCCGAACGCCGCCGCCACGGCCTCCGTGAGCCACCCTGTGAAGCAGGGACTGGTGCAGACGCTTGGCGTGTACGTGGACACGCTGCTTGTGTGCACGGCCACGGCTTTCATAATCCTGTGCAGCGGAGTGTTTGACAGCGGACTCACAGGCATAGAGCTGACACAATGCGCGCTCGAGGCCGAAATCGGCCGTGCGGCGTCGGCTTTCGTGGCCGTAGCCGTGGTGCTTTTCGCGTTTACAAGTATAATAGCCAACTATTATTACGGAGAAACCAACCTCGCTTTCATCCGCGACGACCGCCGTCTTGCGTGGGCACTCCGCGCAGCTGTGGGAGTGGTGGTGCTCGCAGGAGCCATAGTGCCGCTGAACACGGCGTGGGCACTCGCAGACATCACAATGGCGCTTATGACACTATGCAACATGCTCGCCATCCTGCTGCTCGGCCGCTATGCCATCCGCTGCCTCGACGACTATTGCCGCCAGCGGCGCGCCGGACGCGACCCTGTGTACCATTCCTCCACCTGCCCGGAAATCGCCGACAAAACGGAATGCTGGAAATAATCCGCAACGGCAGAGCCGCCATGCGGCTCAAAAGTTCAAAATCACTCTACATATAGTTTTATATATTAAGAGGTTGTTTAATAATCATTGTTAACGACAGGGTGGTGTATTTTATGTTAAGGCGCAGTTTATGAGGAGGGAGCAATGGGGTTCCATTATGACCGACGAGTAAATGCGCGTTAACATAAAAGACGCCATGCAGAAGTAATTTTAAATTTCTGTTAAGGTTGTAAACAATGGAATTAGCGACGCCTCCGAAATTTTTGAGCGTCTTTATCCCTTTGCTTCAGTCGCATAGAACACTATGCTCCTTCGCTGCAGGAATAAATCCATCTGAAAAATTTCGGCCCTGTCATTAACAAGCATTATTAAACAACCTCTAATAAACGAATCATCCACGGGCGGTGCAATGCGCTTCCCGTGGATGATTCGTTTATTATGCCGCCTTTGCGGCTGACTGACTCTTACGTTCAGAACATTTTTTCAGGATATTCGCCTGCGGCATGAAGCGCGGCAAGGCGGTCGACAACACCGGGACGGTCGGCGGCATAGGTGACGCCGAACCAGCGGGAGTCGGTGTCAAGCACACGCACGGTGGCTTCGCCGCTGCGAATCAATGTGTCGATACATGTGGGAATATAAAACTCGCTTTTCTCCTCCGAACCACGGGCGTCAAGGAAGCTGCGGAACTCACGCTCGGAGAAATCGAAATATTCGGGAGTGAAGCCCCACAGGTTCATGCTCACGGGCGTCGAGGAATCAAGCGTGCAGAGAGTGCCGTTTTCGTCGGTATATGTGATACGGTGGTCGGCATCATAGCCTATGTCGGTGCGCTCGACCACTTTCGTAAGCATCCCGGAGGCATCGGTGGAGCATACGCCACGGGCCACGGTGCCGTTCTCGGTCATGGTGTTGCCTACGCGGAAACCCACCATGCAATAATCGCCCGGAGCTGTACGCTCGCGGGAGAGTTCGCGGGCTATGACCTCGAACGCGTCTCGGCCGTAGAAGTCGTCGGCATTGATTACGGCGAAAGGCTCACGGATGACTTCGCGACCCATGAGCACGGCATGGTTGGTGCCCCACGGCTTTACACGACCTTCGGGGGCGGTGTAGCCTTCAGGGAGCTTGTCGATGCCCTGGAACACGACCTCTACGGGCACATGGCCTTCGTATTTGCTGAGAATTTTAGAACGGAAATCGGATTCAAAATCTTTACGGATTACAAACACCACCTTGCCGAAGCCGGCGCGTATGGCGTCGTAGATGGAATAATCCATTATAGTCTGACCCTGCGGCCCTACTCCGTCGAGCTGCTTGAGACCGCCGTATCGGCTGCCCATGCCGGCGGCAAGAACAAAAAGTGTAGGTTTCATTTGCTATGTGATAATAACTTGGATTTCAGGATTCCGGCGCAACGGGCGTCACACGGAGTTCAGCCCCCAGAAAATCACTACTACGAAAGCGGCAAGCACCACGAGTATCACGCCCGAAGCCACGAGCGCCGTAGTGGCGAGGTTGCGCCACGAACGCGTGTGGGCATGCAGGCCGAGACAAGCGGCCACAAAGGCGCATACGCCTATGCCGAGAGCCACGTAGCCGTCGACACACAGCACTATCCATGCGGCAAGCGCGAGCACTGCGGAGAATGCGGCCATCCATGTGTGCCAGTTGCTCCGTGGCGCTCCTGCCGCCGCTGTGTCTGCGGCCACGGGGGCTTTGTCCTGTATGTCGGTGTTTTCAGTCACGCTTTATGATTTATCAAATGCAAATTTACGGATTTTTCGTGAGCCGTTATATATTATTGACAAATATTGTGAAAAAAAGTTTAATCGGGTTGTCGTTTTTTTTCAACTTTCGGCCGTGATGTCGTAAATTTCTTCAAGAATAAGGCCTGCGAGGCGCATGCCGAATATAGCGGTGGTGTGACTCAGAGTGCCGTTGACGGCGGCCTTACGGGCCGTCCACATGTCGAGCGACGCCGGATCGAGCTGAGCCGGAGGCGGCACTTCCATGCGGTTGTGCAGGCGCTCGGGACTGTAGACACACATCACCGGCGCCGAGGGCCATTCGCCGCGCCGACGCAGCAGCGTGCGCAGCGCACGTGCCAGCGGACATCCCTGAACCTTGCCGAACTCGGCCACGGCTATCTCGGAGGCATGCACCTTCAGGGCGGCTCCCATGCTCGACACGGTGCTCGCACCGGCGGCCGTGGCCTCAAGCAGCAGACGGGCCTTGCACTGAAGGGAATCGATGGCGTCTACCACGTAATCGTAGGAATCCAACCCGAAGGTGCCGGCATTCTCGGGCGTGAAAGCCTCCACGCGGGCTTCGATTTCGCAGGCCGGATTTATGTCGAGCAGTCGCTCGCGCAGCACTTCCGCCTTAGGGCGGCCGAGCGTGGAGTCCATGGCTGGCAGCTGGCGGTTGCAGTTGCTCAGAGCCACGTCGTCGCTGTCGACAATGGTGATGTGGCCCACCCCGGCGCGCACAAGCGCCTCGGCACACCATGAGCCGACGCCGCCCAGCCCGAAAAGAGCCACACGCAGAGAGGCCGTGCGGCGCAGCATCGCCTCACCGGCAAGGAGCGCCATGCGCCCGAAACGGCTGTTTATATCTATGTCCATAATGGCACAAAATTACTAATTTTTCCTGTGAATTTCCATTAATGGATGAAAATGCTTAACTTTGCGGAACAACACATCCCTCCATGAAAATAGGAATCATCGTAGCCATGAGCAAGGAGCTGGCTCTGCTCCTGCACAATATCGAGGACGAGTCGCGCGTGACCGTCAACAACCGCAATTTCTACATCGGACGCATAGGCCGCCATGAAGTGGTGCTCGCACAGTGCGGCATAGGAAAAGTGAACGCCGCAGTGGGCACACTCACTCTCATAGAGAATTTCCACCCCTCGCTCATCATCAACACCGGCGTAGCCGGCGGCACCGGCACCGGAGCGCGCGTGATGGACGTAGTGGCAGCCACGGCCGTGGCCTACCACGATGTGTGGTGCGGCCCCGACACGGAATGGGGCCAGGCGGCCGACTGCCCGCCGAAATTCGACTGCCCGCTGCCCGACGACGCATTCCGCGACATGGATGTGAAACGCGGCCTGATAGCCAGCGGCGACATATTCGTGAGCGACGCCGCCACCGTGGAGCGCATACGCAGCCTGTACCCCGAAGCCGTGGCCGTGGACATGGAATCGGCCGCCGTGGCCCAGGTGTGCCATCTCAAAGATGTGCCCTGCGTGGTGCTGCGCGTGGTGAGCGACACCCCCGGAGCCACCGACGACAACATGGCCCAGTACATGAACTTCTGGGACGCCGCTCCCGGATGCACTTTCGACGCCGTAAACACGCTGCTCTCCAACCTCTGAGGATGAAGGACATACGTGCCGTACGCGGCCGACGCTACATCCTCGGCCTGATAGCCGAGGGTGAACACGAGCACCAGGACTTCAAATACAGCATCACCGACGCCTGCAAGATAGCCAAAAGCATATCGGCCTTCGCCAACAACGGCGGCGGCCGTCTGCTCATAGGCGTGAAGGACAACGGCACCGTGGCCGGAGTGCGCAACGAGGAAGACATCTACATGGTGGAGCAGGCCGCGGAATTGTACTGCCGTCCGGCGCAACACATAGAATTCACGGCGTTTCGCGTCGACGCGCAGGCCGTGGTAATCCGCGCCTCCATAGCGAAATGCGACGAACGCCCCGTGCAGGCACGCGACACCGACGGCACCTGGAGCGCCTACTACCGCGTGGCCGACGAGAACATCCACGCACACCCGCTGATGGTGGCCGCATGGCGCAGAAGCAATGCCTCGGCCGGAGGAATAGTGCTGCGCGCAGGCGGCCTCGAAAGCAGGCTGCTCGAGCATGTGGCATCCGCAGGCGGCGCAGGAGTGCTCCCCGAATCAGTGGCTCCGGCCATGTGCATAAGCAGGGCGTCGGCCTCGGGGCTGATTACCCGCCTGGCGGCCATAGGCGTGCTTGATTTCCGCTACGACGGCACAGCGTTCCGCATCGTTTTGCCCGACGCCGGCGACATTCAGGCCGGACAATAGCAAAAAAAACGGCGATTCTTTGGATAATTAAGCGTAAAGTACTAACTTTGCAAAGTTTTTCAACCTACTCCGTTATGGGAAAGTTTACCGCATTCAAACTGCCGCTCAAGAGCCTGACAAAGGGCACACACAGTTTCGACTATCATCTTGACAAGCAGTTTTTCGCCAATATGGAAAACACCGATGTGCGCGACGCCGACATAAACGTGCGCCTCACGGTAGACTACAACGGCGATGTGTATGCCTTGACCTTTGTCGTTTCGGGCGAGGTGCTCCTGTTGTGCGACCGTTGTCTCGACGACCTGCACATGCCGATAGACACTCGTTATGAAATCACCGTGAAATACGGCGACGACTACAACGACGACAGCGACACCCTGCTTGAAATCCCCGACAGCGACAATTTCCTGAACGTGGCCTATATGCTCTACGACACCGTGGTGCTGGCCATACCCATCAAGCACGTGCACCCGATGGGCAAGTGCAACCGGCAGATGTCGGCCATCCTGAAGAAGCACCGCGCAGGAGCTTCCGACCCGGATGCCGATGAGTTCCTGGAGGAAATCGACGCAGCAGACGCGCCCGCCGCAGAGACCGACCCGCGCTGGGATGCCCTGAAGGGGCTCGGAAGCGAAGCCGAGGAGTAGGCGCCGAACAAGCACCGCACGGCAAAGCCGAGGAGAGACTCGCCATCGCCACAAGCAGAGCCGACATAAAATATTAAAAAACAAAATAACATATAACACCAATGGCACATCCTAAACGCAAACAATCCAAGACCCGCACCGCCAAACGTCGCACCCACGACAAGGCAGTGGTTCCCACTATCGCTCTCTGCCCCAACTGCGGCGCATGGCATCTCTACCACACCGTGTGTGGCGAATGCGGCTACTACCGTGGCAAGCAGGCTATCGTAAAGGACGCCGCTATCTAATTGCGGCTTAACGCCTTGCATCATCAAGCGATTGCGCCCTAAGAGCCACACACAAGTGCTCTCAGGGCCGCTTTTTCGTTGACGCGCACCGCGCGCCTCTTTCCTTCAACACACACAAACACAAAGCAATGCTTAACGCGAAAATTACAGGCATCGCATCCTACGTGCCTGACGACATACTCACCAACGACGACCTGTCGCGCATGGTCGACACCAACGACGAGTGGATTACCACCCGCGTAGGAATCAAGCAGCGCCATATCCTTAAAGAAGAAGGCGCCGGTTCGTCCTACATGGGCATCAAAGCCGTGCAGCGGCTGCTGGAAAGCACAGGCACGGGCCTTGACGAAATCGACCTCGTAATCTGCGCCACGTCCAACCCCGACTACCGCTTTCCCTCCACGGCAAGCATAATAGCACATGGCGTAGGCCTCACTGCCGGCTACGGCTACGACGTGCAGGCTGCATGCGCAGGATTCATCGTGGCTTTGCAGGACGCCACCGCATACATCCGCGGAGGCATGTACAAGAAGGTGATAGTGGTGGCAGCCGAGATGATGTCGTCGATGACGAACTACAAAGACCGCTCCACCTGCCCGCTGTTCGGTGACGGCGCGGCCGCCGTGCTCGTCGAGCCCACCGAAGAAAAGGGCGTAGGCGTGATAGACGCCGTGCTGCACGTGGACGGAGGCGGCCTCGAGCATCTCATCATGCCCGCAGGCGGCTCGGCAAAGCCCGCAAGCCACGCCACAGTGGACGCCGACGAGCACTATGTGCTTCAGGACGGACGCTATGTGTACAAACATGCCGTGACCGACATGCTGACATCCACCCAGGACGTGATGCGCCGCAACGGCCTCACCGTGGACGACGTGGACTACCTCATCCCCCATCAGGCCAACCTGCGAATCATCGAGGCAGTGGCAGACCGCGCCGGATTCCCCATGGACAAGGTGCTCGTGAACATCCAGCACACCGGCAACACATCGGCAGCCAGCATACCTCTTTGCCTCGACGAATACAAAGACCGCCTGCACAAAGGCTCGAAACTGATGCTGACGGCATTCGGGGCAGGCTTCACATGGGGCGCCATGTACATAGTGTGGGACATATAACAGCCCTGCCGAAAAATATTTTCACAAAAAGATAGCGTCCTTTCGGATGCTATCTTTGTTATATTACAAGCAACCAAACTTCAAGCATATGACCGAAAAACATAAATCGGGATTCGTAAACATAGTCGGCAATCCCAACGTGGGCAAATCCACGCTCATGAACGACCTCGTGGGCGAACGCGTAAGCATCATCACCTCAAAGGCACAGACCACGCGCCACCGCATAATGGGCATCGTGAACACGCCAGAATACCAGATAGTGTTCAGCGACACCCCCGGCGTGCTCAAACCCAAATACAAACTTCAGGAAAGCATGCTCGACTTCAGCCAGAGCGCCCTCACCGATGCCGACGTGCTGCTGTATGTGACGGACGTGGTGGAAGACCCGATGAAGAACGCCGAATTCCTCGGCAAAGTGGCCAGGGAGAATGTACCGGTACTGCTTGTCATCAACAAGATAGACCTCGTAAAAAACAACGAGCAGCTCGAGGAAATCGTGGACCGCTGGCGGCTGACACTGCCGAATGCAGAAATATTCCCAGCCTCGGCCAAAGAGCACTTCAACGTGTCGAACCTGATGGCACGCATCGTGGAACTCCTGCCCGAGGGCGAGCCGTATTTCGGCAAGGACGCCCTGACCGACAAACCCGCGCGATTCTTCGTCACGGAAATAATACGCGAGAAAATCCTGCTCAACTACGACAAGGAGGTACCCTACTCCACAGAAGTAATCGTAGAAAAATTCGAGGAAAAAGAAAAGAGCATCCATATCATGGCCGTAATCTATGTGGAACGCGACAGCCAGAAAGGCATACTCATAGGCAAAGGAGGCTCCATGCTAAAACGCGTAGGCACGGAAGCACGGAAAGACATCGCCCTGTTCTTTGACAAGAACGTGTTCCTGGAGCTGTTCGTAAAGGTAGAGCCCAACTGGCGAAACCGCGACAAGGCACTGCGCGCCTTTGGATATATCGAATAATTAAGCTAATTTTGCAACAGCAAACCCCAAAAAGACATTTATGAGCCAGCTCGTAGCCATAGTAGGCCGCCCGAACGTGGGCAAAAGCACGCTTTTCAACCGTCTGACGCAGAGCCGCACGGCCATTGTCGACGATACCGCCGGCACCACCCGCGACCGCCAGTACGGCAAGGTCGACTGGACTGGCCGTGAATTTTCCATCGTCGACACCGGCGGATGGGTGGTGAACTCCGAAGACGTGTTCGAAAGCGAAATCAACAAGCAGGTGGAGCTCGCCATCGAGCAGGCCGACGTGACACTGTTCGTAGTCGACGCCATGAACGGCGTCACAGACCTCGACGACCACGTGGCCGAGATTCTGCGCAAGAGCCGCAAACCCGTCATACTGGTGGCCAACAAAGTGGACAGCAACGAATGGCTGTACAACGTGCCGGAATTCTACGCTCTGGGGCTCGGCGAGCCGTACCCCATATCGGCAGTCAACGGCTACGGCACCGGCGACCTGCTCGACGAAGTAGTCAAAGACCTGCCCGAAGCCGACGACAACGGCGAACAGCTGGAAGAAATCCCCCGCTTCGCCATCGTGGGACGCCCGAATGCGGGAAAAAGCTCGCTCATCAACTCATTCATCGGCGAAGACCGCCACATCGTCACCGACATAGCCGGCACCACCCGCGACAGCATATACACGCGCTACGACAAATTCGGCTTCGACTTCTACCTCGTCGACACAGCGGGCATACGAAAGAAAAACAAGGTACACGAGGACATCGAGTACTACTCCGTGATACGCAGCATACGCTCTATTGAGGCGAGCGATGTGTGCATCCTCATGATTGACGCCACTCGCGGCATAGAATCGCAGGATGTGAGCATATTCTCGCTGATACAGCGCAACAAAAAGGGCCTTGTGGTGGTGGTGAACAAATGGGACCTCGTAGAGGACAAAAGCACAGCCGCAATAAAGCACTACGAAGCGGCCATACGCGAACGTTTCGCGCCGTTCACCGATTTCCCCATCATATTCGCATCGGCGCTCACCAAGCAGCGCATCTTCAAGGTGCTGGAAACAGCCGTGGACGTGTACAAGAACAGACGCCGGCAGGTACCGACATCCGAACTCAACCGCGTGATGCTTGAGGAAATCGCCGAATGCCCGCCGCCGAGCAACAAGGGCAAATTCGTGAAGATAAAATACATCACAATGCTTAAGGACTCGGCAGTGCCCACTTTCGTGTTCTTCTGCAACCTGCCGCAATGGGTCAAGGAACCCTACCGCCGCTTCCTGGAGAACAAGATACGCGAGCACTGGGACTTCTGCGGCACACCGGTGCAGATTTTCATGCGCGACAAGAGCTGAACCCCTAACATATAAAACAGGGGGGGGGATGTGTCGTTATTATGATTTACGACCGCCCCCCTTATCGTTTTATATTTATTCTACCTGCACATCCTGCGTGGCAAACGCGGTGAATGTCGTCCCCTGCCGGATTTTAGGCACAAAGTTCGTTCGCGATAACTACGGAAGCGGACAGCCTATTAATTTTGGCAGTCCGTCTTGTTTTACTCCTCAGTCCTTTTTATCCACGCTTCAATAGCCTCGACCCTGACAAGAATATGCTCGTCTTGGGTCATAGTCTTAATCTCACTCAAAAGATTTAGCGCATCTTTCTGAGACCTGCACAGAGGAACACGCCTCGGCTTGCGCCTGCGATAGCCGTGCATCGCCTCCTTAGCTGCCTCTATGCGGTATTTGCGCACATAAAGCAACTCCATTATCCGCTTGACAATCTCGATGTCCGCAGGAGTGTAGCGGCGTTGTTTGTTCAGCCGTGGAGGGTCAAGCTCGTCAAACTGCGTTTCCCAGTATTTGAGTGTGTATATCTACACGTCGAGCATTTCTGCTACCTCGCCTATTTTGTAGTAGGATTTGGTGGCATTGACATTATATTGCAGAGCCGAATGTAAGTTGGATAGAACGAGCCACAAAGATTGCCATTAACTTTTTCATTTTGCTTTCGTTTTTTGTTCGTTATATATTGTCTTTGATGTCTTTCTTGCGTTTAACCGTATGCTTGAATTTCAGCACGGCGAAGTTCAGCTCAATGGATGTCTCGGTATCGCTGATGGACAAATCATCATCCATAATGTCGGCGAGTATTTCTCCGCTCCGTTGCATAAGGGATCTTTGTTTGAACTCTTCCGGAGTTTCAGCCAGTTCCGCCACTGTACGCGAAAGCTCACGAATCTTGGCAAACGTCTCTACTACCGCGAGCGTGGTCTGTGTAGCGCGTGGGGACTTAAGAATAGTCGCGAGCATATACAACCCTTTCTCGGTGAAGGCCTTCGGGAGCACACGAGATTTGGGCGACAGATTTGCAATCAAAAATTTTGACCGCAAATCCGCGAGTTCGTCAGAGTCAAGCGTGAGAACATATCCATCGGGGAATTTTTCCGGGTTGTTTTTCACAGCCTGATTTACCTCACGGGTCTCCACTCCGTATAATTCCGCGACCTTGCTGTCAAGAATCATCTCCTGCCCGCGCAGTTTAATCAGTGCGTGCTCGACTTGAGACAATTTTACTTGCTCTTTCGTTTTTAGTTGTTCTTTGGTTTATTCTTAGCCTATTTGAGCCATGAAATATCATATCGTAAGGGAGAAATACAACGAGATTAGCGAAACCACAAAAGCGGCGATGCTGTTTTCGTCAAGGTATTCGCGTACACAGCCCCAAGAAGTCTCGTTTCAGCAGCAAATTCACGCAGCGCATTACATTGGGCCTGTTTTTCAATCTCTATATCGAGTCGTAGTTTTGCAAAGTCCTTGCGATATTGACGCATATCAATCGACACATACACTTGCCAACATATTACAGCCGCTAATATAACACCAAGCATAGCCATGGTAATGCTCATCCAAGTATGAAAGTCCATAATTATAAAACAAAGGCGCAGGCTTTCGCCAAGATGTGTCGCAAAATTAGTCATCTTCCGCCACTTAACAAAGAATCACATTTACATTTTCAATAATTTATTTTGTGTTTTTCAGCACATTACAAAAAAGAAATTAGCCCGTTTTGACTCTGCCCCATGTCTGTCACACAACCACACAAGGCGGCGTATCGGGCACATGGGTGCTCATGACGCGCCACGCCTGTGGATACATGTTGTTGGCACGGTTTCCGAGATTTTTTGCAAACCCGAGCGGACGCCCGCAATACCGCAGAAGCACGATGCCGCGGGGCGCATCGCCGAGAGTCACGGCTTCCCGACGCAGATACGCCATGGCCACGGAATAATCCACATCCACTCCCACGAAGGCACCTTCGCGCAGCGCCGTGCTCAAAGCCACCGCCTGTCCGGGCACAATGTCGCGCCCCTTCATCTGAGCCACATGCATGCCGCGAGCTTCCGGCACAAGAGCGGAAAGTGCTCTCGGCAGCGCATACACACTGCCATCCGAGGCCGTCGTCACGGCCATGTCGCAGTCAAGCCACGAATCCACAGCCGCGGCAGCCGCATCACGGCGCCCTGTCATACGTGGCGCGCGCAACGGAGCCGCATCAGCCATCCCGGGCTTGCGCAGAACGCACAGAAACAGCCCCTCGCCGCGCACGCGTCCCGGCAAAAAGCGATAGCACGGCAACGAAACCGAGAGCCCGCGCAATATTTCCGGGCGTTCCAATGCTGCTACGGCCACGCCTTCGGCACCTAATTCGCGCGCCATACGCTCTACGATGTCTTCATTCTCGGTGCGGTTGAATGTGCACGTGCTGTAGACAAACGTGCCTCCGGGACGCAAAGCCTGCCACAACGCCTCTACAATGCGCCACTGCGTGCGTGCGCAGTCGGCCACAAGGGCACTGCTCCATTGGGCCGCCGCATCGGCGTCTTTGCGCATCATGCCCTCGCCGGAACACGGCACATCGGCGCTGACGACATCGAACACGCCGCGCATGCCGGCAAAACGGACGGCATCGCCACACACACAGGCGATGTCGGGATTACCCCATTTCGCCACATTCTCCTCCAACACCGCCGCACGACGCCGGTCGTATTCGTTGGCCACAAGCTGCGAACCGGCCGGCAGCCGCGACGCTATGGCCGTAGTCTTGCCTCCGGGCGCGGCACAGGCATCCAGCCAGCGCAGAGGCGCGCCGCCTCCGGCTTCGACTATATGGGCGGCCACAGCAGCCATAGCCATCGACGAGGCATCCTGCACATAGTACAGCCCCTGATGCATGGCGGCATCGAAAGTGAAGGCCTCGCGAGCGGGCAGGTAAAAACCATCCGCGCACCACGGCACAGGCTCAAAAGCCCCCGCTGCACGCACGCCCTTTGCAGAATTGATGCGCACACTTACTTCCGGCTCTGTGGAAAGAGCCCCGACAAGACCTTCGAAATCCGGACCGAGAGAAGCAATCGACGCAATAAACTCAGGCTTTAGCATCGCCATGCGCAATTTTTGTATCTTCCCAGCGATAGAGCCTGTCGGCCGGACGTATCTTGGCAGGCACAGGGATGGAGAAGGCGTCGCCTTTGACGGCCTTCTGCACCGACTTCAGGTCGACACGGATATCCTCCACCTTGAATATCAACGCACCGGTAGTCGGACCCGTCACCACCACCTCATCGCCCACGCACAGTTCGCCGGCTTCCATGAGAAATTCGCCTACCCCAAGGCGCGAATACCACTTTACGCCTTTGGCCACATAGTGCTTGACACGCGTGGCCGACGAACCGTACTTGGCCGACCACTCGCCGAGGCGCTGCCCCATGTAATAGCCGTCCCAGAAGCCGCGGTTGAAAATCTTGCCGAGAGACGCGCGCCACTCGCCGATGCGCTCCTGCGTATAGGCGTCGGCGCCCCTGCACACGGCGTCGAGAGCATCGGAATAGGCCTCCACGGCCACACGCACATATTCCGGGCCGCGCGCGCGGCCCTCTATTTTGAACACGCTCACTCCGGCCTCGACCATGCGGTCAAGAAAATGTATAGTACACAGGTCTTTGGGAGACATTATGTATTTGTTTTCCACTTCAAGCTCCTCGGACGTCTCGAGGTCGGTGACACGGTAGCCGCGACGGCATATCTGCGTGCAGCTGCCGCGGTTGGCACTGCTGTTCATCTGGTGCAGGCTCAGATAACATTTGCCGCTGACGGCCATGCACAGCGCTCCGTGGCAGAACATCTCCAGACGCACAAGACCGCCGTGCGGCCCGCGTATGTCATCAGCCACGATGGCATCGTGTATGGCGCGCACCTGCTCCATGTTCAGTTCGCGGGCAAGCACGACCACATCGGCATACTGCGCATAAAATCTCACCGCCTCGATATTGCTGATGTTGCATTGTGTGGAGATATGCACCTCCACACCCTCGCTGCGCGCGATGCTTATGGCGGCAATGTCCGAAGCTATCACAGCCGATATGCCCGCCTCACGGGCCGCCCGGCAGATGCGGCGACACACTTCGAGCTCGTCGTCGTAGATTATCGTGTTTACGGTAAGATAGGTTTTCACGCCTGCCTCGGCACAGGTTTCGGCAATACTGCGGAGGTCGTCGAGGGTGAAATTCGCACTCGATTTGGCGCGCATGTTCAGTCCTTCCACGCCGAAATATACAGCGTCGGCGCCGGCATCGATGGCCGCGTGCAGCGATTCATAGCTGCCCACAGGCGCCATCAGTTCAAAATCCTTGCGGTTCATAAAAGTCTATGGGTATATGCGTGACAAACCGCGTGCGGGCATGCCGAGGCACACCCGCCCGCGGCGGCCGGTGTTTCTGTCTGTCGCGAAGCCTTATTCTGCAGGCGCAGCAGGAGTTCCGGCAACAGGAGCGGCTGCGGGAGCCTCGGTGTCGAACTGGTTTGCAGCGGGCAACTGTGCGGCTGCAGGAGCTACGGTGCGCACTTCCACGCCGCTCTGGTTCTTGGGCATGGTGTAGGCCGATGCAATCGAGAGCACCACGATAAGGGCGGCAAGCGTCCATGTGGCTTTTTCAAGGAAGCTGTTGGTCTGACGCACACCCATCACATTGCCGGCACCGCCGAACTGCGACGAGAGACCGCCGCCTTTTGACTTCTGGATGAGCACTATGCCGATGAGCAGAACTGCCACGATGACAGTGATAACGATAATTGCTACGTACATATTTATTTTACTGTTGTTTATCAACGCATTGACGGCAAGGCAGGAGCATCAGCACCTGCCGGCCGCAGTTTTGAACTGCAAAGTAAGCACTTTTTCGCCACATATCCAAACATTTGCAGCGTTTTCACTTACCTTGGAACAGACAAAGACCGGAAGTAAACTTAAAGTTACTTGTTTTTCTTGCGCAGTTCGATATACGTGCCGGGGACATCCGTGTTGAGGCGCAGCACCGAGTCGTTCCGGAATTCGGGCACAGTCACCTCGGGCAGAATACGGCCGAGGAGCATCTCCGCCTGCATGTCCGTGCAGGCCATCAGAGTGCTGAAACTGTCGCCGAAGCGCAGCGAATCGCCGGTATAGGTGTAAGAACCTCCCAATGAGTTGCAGTTGGTCTTCACGCCATAGTTTCCGTCTTCACCGAAAGTGATGGTCTGCGGAAGGCCGCTATCTGTTTTGACAGGAGTCAGACTCAGAGTGTCGCCGGCCACGATGCGCTCGATGGCCCAGTCGCCTACGATGTCATAGGAGCAGACAGCTGTGCTGTCTGCATCGGACGCACCTGCCTCGCCGCCGCTTTTGCCTGTGCAGGAACCGAGCATCAGCATGCAAGCGGCTGCCATAGGTAGTATTCTTTTCATAATGTCGCGATGAATCGTCCTACTGCAGGTTCTGCAGTTCGGATGGATGTTTTAAAAAATATTGGTTTAGAAGTTCTTTTATCTCAAAAAAGTAGCCCGCATGCTGCTTGTCGGCGTGCTCCACTTCTATATAGTCGTAATAAGGCGGCTCAAAACGGTGGTTGGTAGCCTTTATCCCCTTAAGGTTGAGGAAATCGTACTCGTGCTGCGGCGACACCACTATCCATGCGTTATCGCGGTCGACACCCGAACCGCTCGATGCTATGACAAGCAGAAGGTGGTTGAGTTTGTTCTGCCATATACGCGCAAGGTTAACGTCGCCACGCTGCTCGTAGGCGAAGATGCGGTTGTTGATCTGACGGAGGTTCACAGGGTCGTTTTCCACGGCCTGCATGCTGTAGTCGAGTATGCTCTGGCGCTCTGCCCGGGTCAGTTTTTCTTTGCTGAACAGGGGCGACAATGCCTCGAGCTGCTCGGGGTTGTACGGCTTGCGGTAGGGGTCGAAATCTTCCTGAAAAAGCGTCCCGTAATAGAAATACTGATATTCCGTGTCGGACATCACGGTGTCGTTGCGCAGGAAAGCGCGCAGAAGCGTCGGATAATAGTAGCGGGAATGCTCGTCGGTGGTGGCGGCACGTATGGCTTCGAGGTCGGGCTTGCCGAGAACCGCACGTGCGGAGTTCACGGCGGCCGTAGCTCCGACCGCACATACTACCATGGCCACTAATAATATTATGATATGGCGTATAATGCTCATGATGAATCAATGTTTCATACAAATATACGCAATTGTGTGTCAAATCTTACATACACAAAGGTTTTTTCACTCGATTTTGCAAGTTTTAAGAAGTGTACACCCAGCACACAGGAATAGCCCTGAAAATAATTTCAGAACAAATCATTAACGGAAAGCACGACACGAAAAAAGCGCACCGCGGAGTGCGGTGCGCTTTGTGCTGTGAAGTTGTGTTGCAGCTTATTTGGAGAGTTTCTCCTTGAGGGCTGCGAGAGCTTCGATGTCGCCGAGAGTGGTTTTCTCAATGGAAGGTGTGGCCAGAGGAGCTTCCTCCTGCTTGGCGGGACGCGAAGCACGTTTTGCACGACGCTCTGCGTTCTTCTCAGCGCGGGCTTCGTCTTCGAAGATGCGGCTGTGGCTGAGGAAGATGCGCTTTCCGTCCTTGTTGAACTCGATGACCTTGAAGTTGAGTTTTTCGTCCACCTGAGCCTGGGTGCCGTCCTGCTTAACGAGGTGTTTGGGAGTGGCGAAGCCTTCAACACCGTAGGGCAGAGCGATGATAGCGCCCTTGTCGAGCATTTCAACGATAGTGCCTTCGTGGATGGAACCCACAGTGAAGATGTTTTCGAACACTTCCCAGGGATTTTCCTCGAGCTGCTTGTGGCCGAGGCTGAGACGGCGGTTGTCCTTGTCGATGGCAAGCACTTCCACTTCGATGTCGGCACCGACCTGGGTGAATTCGCTGGGGTGCTTGATTTTCTTGGTCCAGCTGAGGTCGCTGATGTGGATGAGGCCGTCTACGCCCTCTTCGATTTCAACGAACACGCCGAAGTTTGTGAAGTTACGCACTTTGGCGGTGTGGCGGCTGCCGATGGGGTAGCGAACCTCGATGTCTTCCCAGGGATCTTTCTTGAGCTGCTTGATGCCGAGGCTCATCTTGCGATCCTCGCGGTCGAGGGTCAAGATGACAGCTTCCACTTCGTCGCCCACCTTCATGAAGTCCTGAGCGGCGCGCAGGTGCTGGCTCCAGCTCATTTCGCTCACATGGATGAGACCTTCCACGCCGGGTGCGATTTCAACGAATGCGCCATAGTCGGGCAGAACGACTACGCGGCCCTTGACGTGGTCGCCCACTTTGAGGTCGGGGTTGAGAGCGTCCCAGGGATGGGGCTGAAGCTGCTTGAGGCCGAGGGCGATGCGCTTCTTCTCGTCGTCGAAGTCGAGAATAACGACGTTGAGCTTCTGGTCGAGTTCGACAACTTCGCTGGGATGGCTTACGCGGCCCCAGCTGAGGTCGGTGATGTGGATGAGACCGTCCACGCCGCCGAGGTCGATGAACACACCGTAGGAAGTGATGTTCTTGACAGTGCCTTCGAGCACCTGTCCTTTTTCGAGCTTGCTGATGATTTCGCGCTTCTGAGCTTCGAGTTCGGCTTCGATGAGAGCCTTGTGGCTGACAACGACGTTTTTGAATTCTTCGTTGATTTTAACGACTTTGAATTCCATGGTCTTGCCCACGAACATGTCGTAGTCGCGGATGGGCTTGACGTCGATCTGAGAGCCGGGCAGGAATGCCTCGATGCCGAACACGTCGACAATCATGCCGCCTTTGGTGCGGCATTTGATGAAGCCTTTGATGACTTCGTCGTTGGCCAAAGCCGCGTTGATGCGATCCCAGCTGCGTGCTGCGCGCGCTTTCTTGTGGGAGAGGAGGAGCTGGCCTTTTTTGTCCTCCTGGTTTTCGATGAACACCTCTACTACGTCGCCGATTTTGAGGTCGGGGTTGTAGCGGAATTCATTCATGGGGATGATACCGTCGCTCTTGTAGCCGATGTTCACAACGGCTTCACGCTTGTTGAGAGCGATGATGGTGCCTTCAATCACTTCGTTGTCTTTTACGGTGTTGAGGCTTTCGTCGTAGGTGCGGGTGAGTTCTTCGCGAGACTTTTCACCGGCGGTTTCGCCTTTTTCAAAGGCTTCCCAGTCGAATTCTTCGATGGGAGTGTTTTTAAATTCTGCCATTAAAGGGTTAGTAAATTTGGGTTTAATTAATGGGTGAGACTTTATGTTGGTTCTCAAAATTCGGCGCAAAGATACACATAAATTTCTAATTATCAAAATGTTTTTCGCCCAAATGCGCCACAGGCCCGCCGATGCGGCTGTTTTTCCTGAATCGGGCGTATTTTTGGAGTTTGTTTCGGGGTTTCAGGGTTTTGTGCTATATTTGCAGAAACATTTTTTACGATACATCACTATGGGAAAATTTCTTTCTGACTTCAAGGAGTTTGCAATGCGCGGCAATGTCGTCGACATGGCGGTGGGCGTTGTCATCGGCGGAGCTTTCGGAAAAATTGTGACATCGCTCGTAGGCGAGATTATCATGCCTGCCGTGGGAGTCATCACAGGAGGCGTCAATTTTTCCGACCTTAAATGGGTGATAAAGGCTGCCGCCACTGATGCCGCCGGTACGGAAATCCCCGAAGTGGCCATAGGCTACGGGGCTTTCATCCAGTCGGTGCTCGACTTCCTCATCATCGCATTCTGCATTTTCGTGGCCATACGCATAATGATGAAACTCAAAAAGAAAGAAGAAGTGAAAGAAGAAGCGGCCGCGCCCGCCGCGCCCACACAGGAGCAGCTGCTCACCGAGATACGCGACCTGCTCAAAGAACGCGACTGATTGGACTACTCCAGCACAATATTCCTCATAGGCATGCCCGGCTGCGGCAAGTCTACCCTGGGCCGCGCCCTTGAGGCCGCCGGCGCGGCGGTCTTTGTCGACATCGACTCCGAGATAGAAGCCGCCTGCGGGATGAGTGTGACCGAAATTTTCGCCACCCTCGGCGAAAACACATTCAGGCGTCTTGAAACGGAAACGCTAAAACGCATAGCGTCGAAACACATCCAAGACGGCCGCAGGATGATAGTCAGCACCGGAGGAGGGCTGCCATGCCACGGCGACAACATGCAGCTGATGCTCGCCACAGGCACCGTGGTGTGGATGCAGTCGGCACCGCAACGCACAATCGAACGCCTTACAGCAGCTCCGGGACAGCGTCCCGCCGCCGACCGCGCAATGGCCGAAGGCCGCCTGCGGCAATGGCATGACGAGCTGCTTGAGGCACGCACGCCGTATTATTCGCTCGCCCAGACGCGGTTCGACAGCACGGAACTTGACGACGCGCCGTCCGTGGCACGCGCCGTCCAACGCTTCTGCAAACATTTCATACCCGAGAAATAAGAGTTCACTAAACAACACATACAATTACAATGCCAGCCCCTACTCCGCTCGAAGAACTATTGGCTGTGGCTACCCGTGAACGGTCGCTTTCCATCGGCCTGCCGGCAAGCGAAAACGACGCCGAACGCCGCTTCGCCCTCACCCCCGAGGCCGCAGGAAGCCTTGTGGCACGCGGATTCCGCGTGCGCATGCAGGCCGGAGCGGCCGCATGCATCCATTACGCCGATACGGCCTATGTGCGGCAAGGCGTCGAAGTGGTGGACCGGCGCGGAGCCATGGCGTGCGACATCGTGCTCCATCTTCCGGCTCTCTCCGTGGCCGACGCACGCATGCTGCGGCGCGGAGCCATGGCGCTGACCCTTTTCCACCCCGTGCAGCAGGACGCCGGCGCCCTGCGCGTGCTTCTCGAAAAACACGTCATAGCCCTGGCGCTCGACCTCATAACCGACGAGCACGGCCACAGGCCGTTTGCCGACATTCTGCACGAGATAGACGGCCGCGCCGCCCTTGCCATCGCGTCGTCGCTGCTCGCCGACGCCGTGCACGGCAAAGGTATTCTTCTCGGCGGCATATCCGGCGTGGTGCCATGCGAGATCACCGTCATAGGCTCGGACATAGCCGCACGTGCCGCGGCACGCTCGGCCATAGGCCTCGGAGCACTGGTGCGCATGTTCGACGACGATGCGTACAGCCTGCGCGAGGCCGTACACGAGCTGGGTCCGGGCGTGGTGGCCTCGGCAATGCACCCGCGCGTGCTCGGCAATGCGCTCCGCACCGCCGACATCGTAGTGGCCGCGTCGACTGCGCGCCCTGTCGCAATAGGCGCCGACGCAGTTGAAGACATGAAGCGCGGAGTGCTTTGTTTCGACATCAGCCGGAGCGAGACTCCGGCATTTCCGTCGTTGCCGCAGGTAGACCTGGCCATGGCGAGCCCGTCGGACTCCGACCCGTCCGCCCCCCTGCGCATGTGCTACATCAACGCAGGCAACGCCGTGGCACGCACGGCAGCCATGGCGCTGAGCAACACCCTGCTGACCATGCTCGCCGACATCGTGACATGCGACGGCGCCAGCAATGCGCTGAAACTCAAACCGGGATTGCGCGCCGCAGCCTACACATTCCTCGGCAAACCCGTCAACGAGCGCATGGCGCGCCTGCTCGGCGTGCGCGCCGTCGACATCAACATATTTCTTCAACTCTCATGAGCGCACCATCTACCGTAAGAAAATACTATGTAGTGTGGGAAGGCCGCGCCCCCGGCGTGTACGACAGCTGGGAGGAATGCGAAGAACAGACAAAAGGCTTTCCGGGAGCGCGCTACCGCAGCTACAAATCGCAGGACGACGCTGTGCACGCTTTCCGCAACGGGCCAGGCTCCGACCTCGACATACTGCGCGCCATAGCGTCGCACCGCTCGCAACACGTCAACTATGAGGCATTTCCGGAAATACGCCTCGACGCCCTCGCCGTGGACGGCGCCTGTTCGCGCAACCCCGGCCCGATGGAATACCGGGGAGTGTGGGTGGCCACGGGCGAAGAACTTTTCCGCGTCGGCCCACTCGACGACGGCACCAACAACATAGGCGAATACCTCGCCATAATCCACGCCGCAGCCCTGCTCATGCGGCAAGGGCTCGGCCACATCCCCATCTATTCCGACTCGCGCACGGCCCAGGCATGGATTCGCGGCAGACACTCCCGCACCACCGTCAAGCGCACGCCGCACAACGGCACGCTGATGGATATTCTCGACCGGGCCAACGCATGGATAGCGGCAAACCGCATAAGCAACCCCATACTGAAATGGGACACCGAGCGCTGGGGCGAAATCCCGGCCGACTTCGGGCGCAAAGGCTGAAACGCCCTTCCATTATTCCATTATTGCCGCTGCTCCACTTCCAGACTCGTGCTCGAATGCAGCACAAGGCCGAAATCGGGCAGTGCCGTGGTCAGATGCTCGAGCACAGCGCTGCATATGCCCTCGTAGGCCACCCATGCCGAAGTGTCGGTAAAGCAGTATATCTGCAACACATAGCCGTCGGGCGTAGGAGGCATCTGCCTCACCATTATCATCTGTTGGCGGCTAAGGTGGGGGTTTGCGTTCAGATAGCCTGTGGCATAAGCCCGGAACAGACCGATATTCGTTTCCGTCGTCCCGTTCACCTCATATTTGCCATTATTGCACACCCAGCCGTCGGCCGTTTTTGAAGCATTGTCAAGAAACTGCTGCAAGGGCGGATATTTTTTTGCGAGAGCGGCAGCCGTGTCGGGCGTGGCGCGGACTACGGAATCGGAGTTTATGACAAGGTTCACCATCATGCGTCTCGCTCCGGTGTCCTGCATGGCGCGGTAGTTCTGAAAGCCTTTGCTGACAAGCTCGTACGGCGGCACCATCACGAGCGTATTGTCGAAATTGCGTATTTTTACCGTCGACAGAGACACATCTTCCACATTGCCGTTGGCCTGCGTGCCCGGCACTTCAATCCAGTCGCCAACGTGCAGCATATCGTTCTCGCTCATCTGTATTCCGGCCACAAAGCCGAGGATGCTGTCCTTGAAAATCAGCATCAGCGCGGCAGCGAACGCTCCGAGACCCGCCAGCAGTGTGCCCGGCGATTTGCCCACAAGCACCGACACAGCTATAATCGCCACCACTATCCATAGTATTCCGAGCGCCACGTTCAGCACCCCCTTCAGCGGCAGGTTGCGCTTGTTTCGGTAGGTATTCACCTGCACAAACACGAAAGTAAGCACCGAGGCGATGCCGTAGGCCACGGCAAGGATGGCATAGACGAGCACTATTTTCATGAGCACGCGCATCAGGGTGCTGTGCGCGTCCACAGCAAAAGGCATCAGCCCCAGGAACACCAGAGGGGCAATGAAGTGCGAACACTTCTGCACCACATGCTGCTCAAGCAGCTGACGGCCCGTGAATCCGTCGCGCAGGCGCACAAGCTTGCGCACCGCCCACACCACGGCAATGCGCACCGCAACGCCTATGCCAATGGAAAGGCCTACTATAATAACGAAATACACTGCCTGCTCCAACTCCTGATAGCGTGATATTCCGAGATGGTCGAGCACTGTATCGATATGGCGCACGAGCCATATCGCCATTTCGTGCGACGGGATGAGATTTGCTGCGAACATAACCGATGGGTATATAGTATATAAACCGCCTCCGCTGCAAATTGTTCCGTAATCGTACAGGGGCGCGCATGTCGCACAGAATCCGCCAAACCAACTTTTTTCATCGGCGGAATGCAAAAACACGGACAAAATTGTTAATTTTGTGACATGAAAGAATTTGTAATCAGCAAAGAAACCACCGAAAGAGCCGTGCTCGTGGGCCTGATAACGCCGCAGCAGGGCGAGGCACGCGTGCAGGAATACCTCGACGAACTGGCTTTTCTGGCCGACACGGCGGGGGCACACACCATAGCGCGCTTCACGCAGAAACTCGATTACCCCAACCCGCGCACATTCGTGGGCAAAGGAAAACTCGAGGAAATAAAAGCCTACGCCGAGGCCAACGACGTGGGCATGGTGATTTTCGACGACGACCTGTCCACCAAACAGGTGAGCAACATCGAGCGCGAGCTGCAGGTGAAAATCCTCGACCGCTCGAGCCTCATCCTCGACATCTTCGCGAAACGCGCGCAGACAGCCATCGCCAAGACCCAGGTGGAACTGGCTCAGTACCAGTATCTGCTGCCGCGCCTTACACGCATGTGGACCCACCTCGAGCGACAGCGCGGCGGCATCGGCATGCGCGGCCCGGGCGAAACACAGATAGAGACCGACCGACGCATAATCCTCGACAAGATAAGCCGTCTGAAAGAAGAACTCACATCCATCGACAAGCAGAAAAGCATACAGCGCAAAAACCGCGGCAAACTCACCCGCGTGGCTCTCGTGGGCTACACCAACGTGGGCAAAAGCACGCTCATGAACGTGCTGAGCAAAAGCGATGTGTTCGCCGAAAACAAACTTTTCGCTACACTCGACACCACCGTGCGCAAAGTCACCATAGAGAACCTGCCTTTCCTGCTCACCGACACCGTCGGGTTCATACGCAAACTCCCCACCCACCTTGTGGAATCGTTCAAGAGCACACTCGACGAAGTGCGCGACGCCGACGTTCTGGTACACGTCGTGGATATATCGCACCCAAATTTTGAAGACCAGATCGAAGTCGTGAACAAAACCCTGAGCGAGCTGTGCGACGGCGCGGACAAGCCCATGATAATGGTTTTCAACAAAGTGGACGCATTCAGCCACGTGCCTAAGGACGAAGACGACCTGACACCACGCACACGCGAGAATATTCCGCTCGACGAACTGAAAGCCTCGTGGATGGCACGCATGGGCGACAACTGCGTGTTCATATCGGCGAAAAAAGGCATCAACATCGACGAACTGAAGACAAAAATCTACGACCGCGCCCGCGAGGTGCACCTATCGCGCTTCCCCTACAACGATTTCCTCTACCAGAAATACGACGAGGAAAACGAGGAGTAAACCGCCATCTATGCAAAAGAGCCGCATCGCGGCGTCACACACGTTTTTATATTCCATAAAATTGGGCGCAGAGCGCCCGGCAGCCGCGTCAGCGGCAAGTCTAAATGTTAGCCTCGGGCAATGACCGCATAGCGGTCGCAGCCCGGGGTTTTTACAGTCCTTCCAAAAAGGCAGAGCCGCATCGCGGCGGCTCTTTTACATAGATGACGAAATGGCAGGCTTCTTATTGCGGCTGCTGCTTTTCGAAGATGGAGAAATTGACAGAGCCGTAGGCGCGATGTTCGCGAAAACCCGGTAGATGCGAGAAATCGTGCTTTTTGGAATGCTCGATTATCACTATCGTGCCCTCGTGCAGCATCTTCGAGCCGAGAATGGCGGCAGGGACTTCGGCAAAGCCCGGCATGTCGTAGGGAGGGTCGGCAAACACCACATCGAACGTGGCCGTGCAACTGTCGATGAAACGCAGCGCATCGCCACGCACGAGACGGAAATTGTCGGCGCCGAGCTGCTGCGCCACACGCTTTATGAACGCACTCTGCACGGCGGCTTTCTCCACGGCCGTGACCTCGGAACAACCGCGCGACAGAAACTCGAAACTCATGGCTCCCGTGCCCGCAAAAAGGTCGAGAGCGCGTACGCCCTCAAGGTCGATTATGTTTTCGAGAACGTTGAAAATGTTCTCGCGCGCAAAATCGGTGGTAGGGCGGGCCGATATGTTGCCGGGCACATCGAAACGCCGGCGCCCGTATTTTCCTCGGATTATTCGCATAATATAAGAGGTTGTTTAATAATCATTGTTAACGACAGGGTGGTGTATTTTATGTTAAGGTGCAGTTTATGAGGAGGGAGCAATGGGGTTCCATTGTGACCGACGAGTAAATGTGCATTGACATAAAAGACGCCATGCAGAAGTAATTTTAATTTTTTGTCAAGGTTGTAAACAATGGAATTAGCGACGCATCCCTGTCATTAACAAGCATTATTAAACAACCTCTAAAAGTGAAAATGGCACATCCTGTCCGGCAGGCATCACCCACGGCATGACGTTCGGGGCAAAACGGCGAAGCGAATCCATCACTGAATCGCGCACGGCGGCCTCTCCCGCCACATAAAAGGACAGTTCGGGCGAAGCCACCCCGCACACCTGCGCCATGGCCGCCGCATAATAAGACATATCGTCGGGCGACGCGCAGACATAGGATGTAGCGCCACGCAGCCGCGAGTTCTCATCAAAGACAATCAGGTCCGCACCGACCGACGATACCACTGCGAAAACCTTTGCGGAGTTGCCGCACCGCGGAGCCTTGGCGGCAAAATAGGCCATCAGCGGAACCAGCGCGTGCTCCACCTTGGCGTCGGCAAACGTACGGCCGATAAAAGCCGCAACATCGGCATCGCAGGCCGTGAGCACCGACGCGTCAGTGCCGGCTACGGGAGAGATAAACAGCCTGGGGCGCTCATCGGCAGAAGTCCATAAAAGAGCTGCCGCATCGGCCACGGCATCCGCATCTTCGGCAAGTTCCGAAGGCACGACGGAGAAGCGGGGCGTGCGCAGCAGTATGGTGGTGCGGTCGAAATCGGCAAGCAGCATGGGGTTGTCGTACACGGCGTCTTCCAACGCCCTGAGCGGGGCTATGCCCGAGGCAAGCCCGATGCGGCGCACAAGCATCTCCTCCTCGCCCACCGACGAAGCGGCGGCCACGGCCAGCGTGGCTCCGTCCATATCGAGTTCCATGCCCAGACGCCACAGCCGCGGGTTGGCGACAGCGCCTGCCGAAAGTCCTTCGCCTGCGTCTGCCATCAGTACTGTTCCGAGGCGTTAGGGAAGTCGCCGTTTTTCACATCGTCGATATAGCGCCCCACGGCGGAGTTCACCTCCGAGCCGAGATCGGCATAGCGACGCAGGAATTTCGGGGAGAAGCCTTTGTTCAGTCCCAGCATGTCGTGCAGCACCAGCACCTGGCCGTCGCATCCGGAGCCGGCTCCGATGCCTATTGTCGGGACATGCAGTTCGGCCGACACCCGTGCGGCAAGCGCTGCAGGTATTTTTTCCAGCACAATCGCGAAACAGCCTATGCTCTCCAGCATGCGGGCGTCCTCGATGAGTTTTTCTGCCTCGGCCTCGCCTTTTGCGCGCACGGCGTACGTTCCGAACTTGTTGATACTCTGCGGCGTGAGGCCGAGATGACCCATCACGGGGATGCCTGCCGAGAGAATGCGCTCGATACTTTCGCGCACCTCCGAGCCTCCTTCGATTTTCACAGCCTCGGCACGGCTCTCCTTCATGATGCGTATGGCCGAATGCAACGCCTCCAGCGAGTCGCCCTGATAGCTGCCGAAAGGCATGTCGCACACCACGAGCGCCCGCGACACACCGTTGCTCACGCACTGCGCATGATAAATCATATGGTCAAGCGTGATGGGCAGCGTGGTGGCGTTGCCCGCCATCACATTGGATGCGGAATCGCCCACCAGTATCATGTCTATGCCGGCCTCGTCGATGAGCTTGGCAGTGGTATAGTCGTAGGCGGTGAGCATCGCTATTTTTTCGCCGCGCGCCTTCATCTCGGTGATGCGCGAGGTTGTCACTTTTCTTTTGTCGTCTGTTGTATTCGTTGACATCGAATTTTGTATAGAATTAATAAACCGAATGAAAATAATAGGTTTCGGACAGCAAAGTTAAGTGTTTGTCTATGAATTTCCAAAAAAGATTTTTACAGGACGCCGTGCGACAACAGCCCGATATATGGATATTTTTTATTAACTTTGCACAATCGCAATTCAGCGGTTGCCCTAATAATTTTTTATGCAAATAACTAATTTTGCCGAGCGCCCATCGCTGCTTAGCCGCTACATGATGGAGATGCGCGACAGCAATGTGCAACGCGACCCTATGCGTTTCCGCCGCAACCTCGAGCGCGCCGGAGAAATCATGGCCTATGAAATCAGCAAATCGATGCGCTACAAACAGGTGCAGGTGGACACCCCCCTTGCTCCCTGCACATGCGACGTAATCGACGAGCAAGTGGTGCTTGCCACCATCTTCCGCGCCGGAGTGCCTTTCCACCAGGGTTTTCTGAAATATTTCGACTATGCCGAAAACGCATTCGTATCGGCCTACCGCAAATATAAGGAGAAAGAAAATTTCGACGTCCTCATCGAATATCTCGCATCGCCCTCCCTCGAAGGCAAAACCCTAATCCTCTGCGACCCCATGCTCGCGACAGGCGCCTCGATGGAGCTCAGCTTCCGCGCCCTGCTCACAAAAGGCATGCCGGCACACATACACGTGGCATCGGTCATCGCGTCGCAGGTGGCTGTGGACTACGTGGCACGCACCTTCCCGCAGGACAGGACATCCATATGGGTGGGAGCCGTGGATCCCGTTATCAACGAGCACAGCTACATCGTGCCCGGACTCGGCGACGCCGGCGACCTTGCCTACGGCACAAAGGACTGACGCCTCACCACAAGCCCTAAGGCTCCATCCTCCGACACCTCGGAGGCAAGTACTTCGAAGCACATCGCGCCCCCTGCGGGAGACGCGACGGTGGCTTCGTTTTTTTTATCCCCGAGCGGCAAAACAATGCCGTTGCGGAAGTCCACACCGGGTGTAAGTGCTGCCTTGTACAGAGCCTCTTTCAATGTCCAAGCACGCAGCAGGCCGTCAGGCTCGGCGCCATAAGCCTCGAGTTCGGCCGGGCTGAGCACACGCGGCGCCACGCGTGCAAGCTGCGGGCGGCGCGTCTCTATGTCGACACCCACCGGGCATCTGCCACACACCGCCAGGGCGGCATGCGTGCGCGAATGCGATATGGATATACTTACGTCAGAACCTGCTATGAACGGAGCACCCTCTGAGTCATGCGACAGAACGCACCTCTCTCCGAATGCCCTGCGCAACAACGCCTCAACGGCCTGCACCTCGGCATCGCGTCGCGATGCCGCATCGCCAAGGCGACATATATACAGCCGCACGGAGCCTATCGTCCTGCTCTCAATCATCAAAACCGAGGCGACTGAGGGTGTGGACGATGTCGCGCCGCAATGCTGCCTCCACTGGGCGTATGGAATCGTAGGCGGAGCCGGAAGCTGCATTGAGCTGAAGCGCGCCGCTCACGACATAGCCCGAACCGTCGGTGGCCACGAACTGCAACGGCATTCCCGCTCCGGGTGCTTCCACCAGCGCGGCTTCGAAACCGCCGTCGGATGATATGTGCGAAGTCGTGGCCTCACGGCCGCCGAGATTCAGCCGGATGCGTTCGCGGCGGTTGTCGATAGCGGCCTGCAATGCTTCGGCAGTGGCTGCCGGTGTGACTGTGACATACAGAGCGGCATCATACAGGGGATAGCGCACGGTAATCCAGCGGCCGGCACTGTCGGTAGTCACATCGGCGCCACAATTGGCCTCCAGGTGCAGCGCCGCGCCATCCACGCGCGCATAGCAGCTGTCGTAAAGCGGCAGACGAGGATAGCCGCGGCGGCGCGGGGTAGAGTCGTCGGCTCCTGTGCATGAACAGAGCATTCCTGCGGCCGCAATAATGCAGAAAACGATGCGGCTCATTCCTCCTGAAGCTCGGGCATAACCTTCACCCGCACCTGAGTGATGCGGTGGTCGCTCACATCCAGGACAAGAAAGCGGCATCGGCCGTAGACGAGCGGCTCCTTGTCCTTAGGAAAATCGCCCTTAACGGCCAGCAGCATGCCGGCAAGAGTCTCTGCGTCCTGCGTGACGTCGGCGTACTCGCTCTCGTCAAGACCCGTGATGCGGAAAAAGTCGGTAAGCAGCGTCCTTCCCTCAAACACATAAGTGTTGTCGCGAAGGCGCTTGTAGGTGTTGTCCGGCTCGTCGTATTCGTCGTTGATGTCGCCCACGATTTCTTCGAGCACGTCCTCCATCGTGACGAGACCCTGCGTGCCGCCGAACTCGTCCACCACTATGGCCATATGTATTTTCAGCTTGCGGAAGTCCTCGAGAAGGTCGTCGATCATGCGGCTTTCAGGCACGAAATAAGGCTCGCGCAGCAGTTTCTGCCACTCTATGCACTCAGCCTCGCGCCCCACATAGGGCAGGAGGTCGCGCGAATACAGCACGCCGCGTATATTGTCCTGCGTGCCGTCGTAGACCGGCAGGCGCGAATAGCCGCTGTCCACCACCACCTTCATCACCTGCTCGAATGTCAGCGCCATGTCGATGTCGGTGATGTCGATGCGCGGTGTCATTATCTCGGAAGCGGCCGTGTCGCCGAATTTTATGATTCCTTGCAGGATTTCCTTGCCGTCGGCAGCTTTCACGTCGGTGATGTCAAGAGCCGTCGAAAGTTCGTCGGCCGTAAGAGGGTCGGCATGTTTGCTCACCACACGCTTGACTATTCCCGACGAGCGCACCAGCAGTCCTGACAGAGGCGAGAACAGACGCTCGAAAAAGTTTATGCCGGGAGCGGCGAAACGCGCCCAACGCGTGGAGTAATTGCTCGCATATATTTTGGGCAGAATCTCGCCGAACAGCAGGATGAGGAAAGTAAGAATCACCGTCTGCAGCACAAAGCTCCACAGCGCAGGCATGCTGCCGAACACCGGTCCAAGCGCGAAGTTGCAGAGCACGACAATGGTCACATTCACCAAATTGTTGGCTATAAGAATAGTGGCCAACAGACGTTCGGGCATGCCGAGCAGACGCCTTATGGCCGGTCCGCGCGGCGTATCGTCAAGTTCTTCACATTGCGCAGGCGTAAGGGAGAAAAAAGCTATTTCGCTGCCCGACACGAATCCCGACACCACAAGACACATCAGCGCCACGACGAGCGCCACGGTCTGTCCCGCGCTGAATACGGGCATCGAGCATAATACTGAGGGCAAAAGGTCGGCCGGCAGCATGGCCGGCAAAGGCTCTATATCCAAAACTTTTCAGGTTGGTTAATGATATGTCGGCAAAGTTAGCACTTTTCAGCCAATTGCGCAAATCGTAAAAAGACGCCCGCATGACAATAATATAGCCGACATTAAATCCTAAAACGGAAGATCCGAGCCATAAAAAGAAGCATTTTCCTTCATTTCATTGTCCGGCATATAAGTTGCCAAATCTGTTATACGTGTCCTGTAATAGTCCCCTTTTTCCGGCATATCAAGCTCAAGACGACGCATCCTGCTCAAATCCGCATACTCTTTCTCCTTTTCTATACCTAAATATCTTCTGCCACATAAATTTGCAGCGATACCGGTTGTCGACGAACCGGCAAAAGGGTCAAGAACCCAAGCCCCGGCCTTGGTGGACGCCAAAATCATACGAACAAGCAATGGCAACGGTTTTTGAGTAGGATGCTTCCCACAGCTTTTTTCCCACCGCCCGATAGCCGGAAAACGCCACACATCAGTCATCTGCTTGCCATCATTTATGGCCTTCATGAGTTCATAATTATAGAAATGAGGCTGTTTCTTCTGTTTGCGCGCCCATATTACAAATTCAGTTGAATACTTAAAATATCGGCAAGATATATTTGGCGGCGGATTTGTTTTTGCCCAAGTAATCACATTTAGAATTTTATAGCCTAATTCAGTCAATGAAGATGCTACAGAAAAAATATTATGATACGTGCCGGAGACCCAGATGGTTCCATTTTCTTTCAGTTTATCGCGGCAAAGACCAAGCCATCTTTTATTGAATGAATTTATATCTATAACGTTCTTATCCCAATCGCCCTTATTCACACATACGATTTTACCGGCCTGATAGCTTATGCCTCCGTTCGACAGAAAATAAGGAGGGTCGGCAAATATCATGTCAAATTTAAAGTCGAAGCGCCCGAGCACATCAAAACAATCATCGTGTAAAATGGTAAATGCACGGTCATCTGATTTATAATACGGAATAAGCATATCATTATCCCTCTTTTACTTTATCTATCAAATCTTGAATTGTAGAAAGATTATAAACGCTCGGGATACAGGCCATTGCTTCTTCCAATTTATTTTTTGCCGACATCCATCCTATGCCATCAGTAATCCATACAAATTCAAATCCGGGCACAGCATTAATCTTAGGCGCCAATTCCGAATACGCACGGGCCACCTCATTGAGTTTGGAACCCCCTCCGGCGTAAAAATTGGTTTCTATCAAATATGTCTTGTGGGTATTCCGCAAAACAAAATCAAAACGTTTATTATCAGCCCCAAGCGCTTTTTCTATTAATGGAAACGCCGAATAATACACCTCACGCTCATAATCAAGTCCATTCTGTTCAAAGATAGACGCCACCAGATTTTCCATTATGTGACCGCCACGATTTTTACGGGCATTTGAATCAAGACCGACTTCCACGCCAAATACATAGTCCACAAGGTTCTTAATTTTCCGGTCTCTGAACAATTCAGCCAAACCGGTACCATCAAGGAAATCCATCACCTGCTCCGGCGATTTGAAAAAATCACTTATAATGCAGATGTTCCCTTCTTTGTCCAAGGCTTTCTTCATATCCTTTGACCGTACTGCGATAAGAACATCCAAGACAGTGAACGCTCCGGGATTTTCATGCCATAAACGCCTTACGGCATATTCCATATCAGGCTGTCCAATAAGATAATTGAGTTGATTCAGTTTAATTGATATGGACTCCACATTCCTGCCCACTTTTTCAAAATCGACATAATCGCCAAGCGAAAAATGTGTGTCTTTCAATGGAGCTAAAAACTTCTCAAGTCTGTCTGCCATATTGTCTTTTGTATTGAATGTTATAAAATCACGCCTTGGTATTGTTGGTAATTCCGTATAAGCAATTCAGTTAATTTCCCACGTTTGGACGGAACGGCATTAATAGAACGTCGCGCAAGTACACGTTCTATTATATAATCTTTATAAAGATTATCAAAAAACAGGTCTTCAGGATTCCTGCTGCGGCAGTCGGAATTGCTCAACAACACTTTACAGCCGTTGCCATCCAGTTCATCAACAAAACACTTCAGACGCAATTGCTCAGCATCATCAAAATGTCCTTTTACATAAGAGTTGAAACTCGAAGTGGCATCCAGTGGCCTGTACGGCGGATCAATGTATACAATACTGTGTTTATCGGCAAATTCAATAATCTCTGAATAATCGCCACATTTTAAATCCACCTTCTGCAACATCTCGCTATCAGACAATATTGTGTCTGCATCGCATATGAGAGGATTAGGATATTTCCCGAACGGGACATTGAAATGTCCTTTTGAATTTTCACGATAAAGACCGTTAAAACATGTCCGGTTTAAAAATATCATATATCCGGCATCCTCGACACTTCTGTTCCCTGATTTGTTGAAACGCTCGCGGATTTCAAGATAAAACTCCTTTCGGCCATCGACATCTTTAATTTTGATATAATTGTCATTCAAGCGATTCAACTTTTCTATCAGCTCATATGGAGCTTCTTTAATGACTTTATAAGTTACAATAAGACGCTCGTTTACATCGTTGACAATAGCTTTTTTTATGTTTTTGTATTTCCTTAGGACGTGGAACAGCATCGCGCCACCGCCCACAAACGGTTCTATATATGTAAAATCCGACCCATTGGCAACTGAAACAGGAAGATAGCAATCAAGCACTGGAAGCAATTGAGTTTTCCCGCCTGCCCATTTCAGAAAAGGCTTTATTGAAACTGTTTTTTGTATTTCCGAAGTATACATCATCTTGCAAAAATACTACTTTTGAAATTAAATGGCAACAGCAACTACAAATACGTCCCGAAGCCGTCGGCTTCGGGACGTATTTGTAGTTGCTGAATAATTATCAGAGCACCACTTTTGCAGCGCCTGCGGGAGTGCGCACCACATAGACTCCGGATGCGAGAGAGCCTACGTGCACGCTGTCTGTGCCGCGGGCCACGAGCATTCCGGCGAGGTTGTAGACAAGCACGTCGCCGGCGGCAAAGAGCATGTCGCCTTCGCGGCGTACTTCAATGGCGGTGTCGGCCACGGCGTCGTCTATGCCTACCTGTGCCTTGTCAAACTCAAGGTGCGGAGTAAGGGCCAGCGACACGAGTTCGTCGGTCTGCGCCATCCACTTGCCGGTGGTGAGGTACTCATACGGGTTGTCGGGATTCTCGTCGTAAGCGAAATGCCATGCGGTGGAATAACCGCCCTTGTCGGCATCGCGGCGGGGCGAGCAGTACAGGGCTATGTCGTCCACATTGTAGCTTTCGTCTTCATTGGCCGGGAACGGACCTATCACCACATAGAACGGCTTGCCTTTCTTCACGAGTGCGGGCTCGTCGAAGGTGAAAGTGGTCGGGTCGTAGGCCTGGTAGCCGTCTACAAGCTCCTTCGCGGGCAACGATGTCGTGGCCAGCACCGCGCCGGGGCCGCCCTCGGCAGCTTCCTCGCATACGCTCACCACGATGGGGGCATCCGCGCTTGCAGCCACATGGTAGACTTTTCCGAAATAGGCCTGTACGCAATCTATGCTGCCGGCGGCGGCAGGCGCCTCGAAGCGTTCGGCAAAAGCGCCGAGACCGAGAAAGTTGGTGCCGGCATAGTTGCCGTACCAGCTCATATCAATGGGTTCTATGGCAGCACTCTCTTCGGGAGAAATGTTCCACACATACTCCGCACCGCCTGCACGGACGGCATCGCGGTATTCATCGACAGTGCTTCCGGAGGCGTTGCCGGCGCGCAGGCTGAGGCCGAATACGCCTTCTTGGGTATATGTCACCGTGGGGTTCTGGTCGTAGCACACGGGCTTATCGGTGCCGGGGAGCTGCCATATCCATTCTGTCGGTTTTCCTGTGCTGCGGTCGGAGAAGGTGACAGGTGTGCCTACGGGCACATAGCACATGGTCCACGGCGACATATAGCATCCGGCGGGCAATCCGACGCGGGCCGTCGGGGTCTGTCCTTTCACGTTTACATAAGCTTTGCGGGTGGCCGTGGCCGTAGCGCCGGATTCGTCGCTTACGGTAAGCGTCACATCATACACTCCCGGCTCGGCATACGTCACCACAGGGTTCTGCTCGGTGCTCGCGGAAGGCGTGCCGCCGGCGAATGTCCACTCCCATGCCGTGGCGCCTTCGCTAAGGTCGGTGAAATGCACGCTTCCTTCCTCAAATATGGTTATGCTTGATTCCGGCGAAGCATCCGTCACGCTTACGGCCACATCGTCCACATACACGTTGTCGCCGCCATTGTCGGTGTTGATATAGCGGAACTCGAAGCGCACTTTCCGGCCGGCAAAAGCCGAGAGGTCGTAGCTGAACGGCACCCACCGCGAGCCTTCGTTGCCATCCTCCTGGCTCCACAGGAAGCTGTTCAGCAACAAAGTGCTCTCAGTGCCATCAAGCACGCTCACCTCCATATGGCCCCACAAGCCGAAATATTCGCTGAATGCCGCATAAAACCGCAGCCGAGCGCCTTCAGGCACCTCCACTTCGGGCGACACCATGGCTTCATTCTGCGGCTTGAGCTGGTCCAGACACGCAGCAGAGTAAACACTTTCGGGATTTATGGTAGAAAAAGGCTTAACATCGCCCTGATCCAGTCTCGGAACGGCTTCGAGCTGCCATCCGGCAACAGTCCAGCCCTCCATCTCCTCATCGGAGTCAAATCCGCAGGCAAACACAGCCGTCTCTGCCTCCTGCGACGCAAACGACGCCGTAAGCGCCCTTGCCGGCGCCACAGCCGCTCCTACAGCAGCAGCCATGAGTAAAATCTTCTTCATAGACTTAAATAATATGATGAATTTATGGATAGAGCACAAATGTAACGATTTTTTCAGAGAACCATCCGGCCGCGCACCAAAAAGTTCTCAAAAAACTTTATTCTACGTTCTTTTGCCGTTTTTTCCTGAAATCGTCCCGGAATTCTTTCCACTGCCGCTCCCAGCGTTTCTTTGCCTTGAAACCGCTTATGCCTGTTACATCCTTAAGAACCTGCAGTGCTCACTGCCCTGCAACGCAAAAATAACACACAGGCGCCTTAGCGCCCCGTTTCCGACTATAACACCGCACATAACATCGCAAAATTAACACAAAACTGCCGCACCACAAGTCCGTTAACATTAATTCAATCATGTACTGACGGCCATGCAATCATATACCCGAAGCAAAGGCGCCATTAAAATTCGTTAATTCTTGTTAATAAGTTGGGGGGGGTAAAATTTTGGGTAAATTTGCGAGGTGGAAAACACAGCGGCATCTAATACCATTGCAGCCGTAACGACAGCCACTGGCATACATTAAGCATAGAGATTATTCAAAACATAATTACTTTTTCTTTTAAACATTATTGCATGAAGAACATTTGTTTTCAAATGACTCGGAAGGCTTGGCTTGTGCTCGCAGCAGTGCTATGTCTTTCCTTCCCGGCATTGGCACAAAATGTCATCGTGACGGGCACAGTGCATGAGTCCGACGGTGAACCCGCAATCGGCGCCAGCGTCACGCTGAAAGGCCAGACAACGGGAGTTGCCACCGATATTGACGGTAACTACCGCATCGAAGCGCCCGCCAACGGCACACTCGTATTCTCATACATAGGCTACAACTCGCAGGAAGTCGCCGTCGACGGCCGCACCAGCATCGACGTGACCCTGCAGAGCAGCACCGCCGCGCTCAACGAGCTCGTTGTCGTGGGCTACGGTGTTGTCAAAAAATCCGATGCCACAGGCTCCGTAGCCGTCATCAAGCCCGACGAAATAGAGGCAGGCCTCGCCACTTCCGCGCAGGAAATGCTCGTGGGCGCAAGCCCCGGCGTGGTTGTGACCACCGACGGCGGCAACCCCGCAGGCGGCGCCGACATCCTCATCCGCGGCGGCGCTTCGCTGGCCGCAAGCAACGCCCCCCTCATCGTGGTGGACGGTGTGCCCATCGAGCGCTCCACCGTAAAAGGCTCGAGCAACGCACTCGGCCTCGTATCGCCCGAAAACGTGGAAAGCATGACCATCCTTAAGGACGCTTCCGCAACAGCCATCTACGGTTCGCGCGCAAGCAACGGCGTCATCATCATCACCACCAAAAAAGGACAGGCCGGCAAACCGCAGGTGAACTTCACCGCCAACATGTACGTGAACACTCCCCGCAAGACCATGGACATGATGGACGGCAACACTTTCGCCAAATACGTGATAGACCGCTACGGCGCCGACTCCAAGCAGGCCGCCGCACTCGGCGTCAACGGCACCATCTACAACACCGACTGGCAGGACGAAGTGCTACGCACCAGCGTGTCGTCCGACTACTCTATCAGCGTGGGCGGAACCGCAGGCGTGCTCCCCTACCGCGTAGCCCTGAGCTATACCAACAACAACGGTATCATCAAAACATCGTCGATGGACCGCGCCACGGCAAGCATCAACCTCACTCCGAAATTCTTCGACGACCTGCTCAGCGTCAACTTCAACGTCAAGGGCGCCTACATCACCAACCGCTACCAGAAAGGCGTGCTCGGCGGAGCCGTGAGCTTCAACCCCACCTTACCAGTGTTCATGCCCGGAGGCAACAACCTCAACAACTACACAAGCTACGGAAACGGAGGCTCGCTGATTAGCGGCGACAACGGAGTTAAAATCAACACACTCGAAGCCCTCAACCCCGTAGCCGAACTCATGGACTACAGCTCCAAATCAAAAGTGTACCAGAGCATCGGCAACCTGCAGCTTGACCTGAAGATGCCTTTCCTGCGCGAACTCCGCGCCAACCTCAACCTCGCCTACGACTACAGCCACGGCGAATGCACCAACTTCAACATGCCCTTCTCGCCCTCGGCCTGGAAGGACGGACACTATGTGCCCGGCAGCGACGTGAGCGTGCGCGACGGCTACACCACCAAATACAAAGAGAACGAAGAACGCTACAACCTGCTGCTCGACTTCTACCTCAACTACAACAAGGAGTTCAAGGACATCAACTCCGCCATCGACCTCACGGCCGGCTATTCATGGCAGAAATTCAAATTCTCCGGCCACAACTATAGCTTCGTCAACGCACCCGGCATGGATTTCGACGGCTACCAGCGCACACCCACCGTGTATTACAGCAAACCCTACCAGCTCCTCAGCTACTTCGGCCGTCTGAACTACACGTTCATGGACCGCTACCTGATTACGGCCACCGTGCGCCGCGACGGCACCAGCCGCTTCAGCAAAGATTACCGCTGGGGCACATTCCCCGCTGTGGCTCTCGGCTGGAAACTCCTTGACGAAAGCTTCATGGAAGGCGCACGCTCGTTCATGAACGAACTCAAGCTGCGCGGCGGCTACGGCGTCACCGGCCAGCAGGACCTCGGCGAGCAGTACCTGTACTTCTACATGCCCGTGTTCAACCAGAGCACCAACATGAACCAGATGTACCTCGGTCCCGACGGCAAATACCACTACACGGTAATGCCGGAAGCCTACAACACCGCTCTGAAATGGGAAGAAACCCACACATGGAACGCCGGCGTGGACTTCGCATTCCTCAACAACCGCATCACCGGCAGCTTCGACTTCTATAAGCGCAAGACAAAAGACCTGCTCACAGTGGCCAACTACACCATCGGTTCCAACCTCAGCAACCGCGGCCCGCAGAACCTCGGCGACCTCGAGAACATCGGCGTGGAATTCAACCTCGTCACCCGCCCCATAGTCACCAAGGAATTCACATGGACAAGCAGCTACAACGTGGCATGGAACAAAAACAAGGTTACCCGCCTTGCCGAAGGCGCCGACAGCACCACCGGCAACATCGGCACCGCAGGCGACGTGATGAAGCACCAGGAAGGATTCCCCGCATTCTCCTTCTGGGTGTACGAACAGGTGTACAACGCCGACGGCACACCCATGGAAGGCGTGTTCGTGGACCGCAACGGCGACGGCGTAATCACCGGCGAAGACCGCTACCTCTACCACTCCAAAGACCCCGCCGTCACCATGAACTGGTCCAACAACTTCAGCTACAAGAACTGGGACTTCGGTTTCACTCTCCGCTCGAGCATCGGCAACTGGCTGTACAACAAAAACGAAGTGGACAACTCTTTCGCCTCCAACACCTCCGTGCCCCCGCTGTCGAACCTGATGAACAACACCTACCTGTGGCAGAGCAAAAAAACCGACCAGATGCAGCTCAGCGACTACTTCGTGCGCAACGCATCATACGTACGATGCGACAACATCACCCTCGGCTACACCTGGAGCCAGCTCCTCAACAACGCACTGCGCCTGCGTCTCTACGGCGCCGTGCAGAACCCCTTCGTCATCACCAGATACAAGGGCGTCGACCCCGAAGTAGGCAGCGGCATAGACAGCAGCGTATACCCCCGTCCCACCACATTCACCGTCGGTGTAGTGGCATCCTTCTAAATCCTCAACATAACTTCAACAGAAATATATGAAACTATATAAATATGCAGCTATAGCCTGTGTGGCACTGGCCGGAGCATCCTGCGCCGACGACCTCGACGTAATGCCCGACGACCCTCAGACAAAGCTCGAACTCACCACCACCGAAGAGTGGTACGGCTACCTCGGCAGCCTCTACGGAGCCTTCCTCTACGAAGGCAACATCTCCACCTCCGACGGCGGCGCCGGCACATACATCCGCTGCCACTGGAACCTGCAGGAAATCACCGCCGACGAAGCCATCATCGTGAATAAATGGGAGGATCCGGGCTACCGCGCCCTCAACGGCAACATCTGGCAGGACAACAACGAATGGATTTACGCCTCTTACGCCCGTGAAGCCGACGTGGCCAAGAAAGCATCCGTGCTCATCTCCAAGCTGCCTGAGGCAGGCGACCTCCTCACCGACGACGAAAAGACGGCTTTCGCTGCCGAAGCACGCGTGCTCCGCGCATATGCCTACTACTGCATGATCGACCTTTTCGGCCACGGGCCCTGGATTGACGAAAACTCCCCCACAGGCGCCATCTGCCCCACCTACGACCGCAAGCAGCTCTTTGACGCCACCGTGGCCGACCTCGCCGCCGCCATACCGTCGGTGCCCGTTGCTGCGCAGCAGACCTACGGACGCGTAAGCCGCGAAGCCGCTTACATGCTCCTTGCCAAGCTCTACCTCAACGCCGAAGTGTACACCGGCACAGCCATGTACGCCGAATGCGCCGAAGCCTGCAAGCAGGTGCTGGCCACCGGCATACAGCTGGCTCCGGAATATAAATACCTGTTCTGCGGCTCCAACGACAGATACGTAGGCAACGGCGAAATCCTGTGGGCAGCGCCCCAGCAGGTAGGCTCTATGGAATCGTGGGGAGGCACCACCTACATGACTGCAGGAGCTTTCTGCGACGCCATGCCTTCCGACGTGCTGGCACAACTCGGCTGCGGCTTCGACCCATGGAGCGGACTGAAGGTGCGCCCCGAACTCGTAAACGCTTTCGAGCCCGGCGACAAGCGCGCAATGTTCTACTCCACAGGCTTCGACAACAGCGTGGCCGACCTTGACGACTACACGACACAGGGCTACGTGTGTATCAAATACCGCTACACCAGCGAAGACAACTACGACAACAACCCCGACGCCGGACCTGTCGTGATGAGCACAGGCGGCATGTGCGACGCCGACTACCCCGTGTTCCGCCTCGCCGACACCTACCTCATGCTCGCCGAATGCGAAAAACGCGGTGTCAGCGGATGCGACGGCCTCAAATACCTCAACCTCGTGCGCGACCGCGCCGGTCTGCCCGAAGTCAACAACTACAGCCTCACCGACGTGCTCAACGAGCGCCAGTGCGAGCTCTATTGGGAAGGATTCCGCCGCAGCGACCTCATACGCTTCGGCCTCTACACAGGCAGCAGCTACGTGTGGAGCTGGAAAGGCGGAGTGCCCGAAGGCGCACCCATAGCCGAGCACCGCGACCTTTTCGCCATCCCCTACCAGTACGTGGCCACAGTGGGCCAGAACCCGGGCTATTAACAGTTAGGATTTTCAAAAGAACCAACAATGAAAAAACTCAGCATACTTCTGAGCGCGCTGGCCATCGTCGGCTTGTCGGCATGCGACGACGACAAGACCCCCGTCGCCAACATCCCAGAAACCTTCACGCTCAACACTCCGCCGACTGCCGAACAGTACTACGAACTGACCCCCGGCGGCACAATAGAATTCACCTGCTCGCAGCCCGACTACGGCTTCGTAGCGCCCGCCATCTACAGCATGGAGGTGTCGCTCGACAAAGAAAACGTGCAGCCCCTGGCGTCGAACTCACCCAACAGCGCAGCCTTTACCGTCAACGACGCCGACATCGCGACGGCGCTCTGCGTGCTCCGCGGCGTGGACAGCCCCGACAACTGGACCGACCCCGGCTACGTGCCCATATACTTCCGCGCCGTGGCTCAGCTCACGGCAGAAGGCACAGGTCTCGTCAAGAGCAACTGGGTGGAGCTTAAAAACGTCAAAGGCTACTTCGCCATCCCCACCCCCGGATTCATCTATCTCGTGGGCAATTGCTCGGAATGGTCGATGAGCGAGACCGAAACCCTCCGCAACTGGCGCCTCTACGAGAGCGACAAGGCCATCGGCTCGAAAATCTACAGCGGCGTGTTCAACATCCCTGCCGGCAAGGCTCTGTTCCGTTTCTACACCGAACTCGACGGCAACTGGGACTCCTTCAGCTACGGCCCCGCCAACAACCACGGCGGCAACGCAGTGGAAAGCGACGGCGCGTACAACATCGAATGCGCGTTCACGGACGGCGTGTTCGAAGACGGCGTGAAAGAGACTAAAGACAACTTCAACTTCGCAAGCTGGACCGGAGGAGAAATGACAATCGTAGTGGACATGAGCAACCCCGACGCCATGACCGTAACCATCACCGAAGGCGCCCACGAACCCGTAGTCACCGACTACGCCTACATGGTGGGCAACAACGGCGGATGGGCTGCTCCCGAAGGCTCCAACTACGACGACTGGCGCCTCGCCGACGAAGGCCAGACCGGAGTGTACACCGGCACCTTCCAGATGCCCGCCGACTTCGGCGCTGACGCCGACGTGCTCTACTGCCGCTTCTACCAGACACTCGCCGGATGGGGTCCCGCACAGTGGTCGGCCGATGCCAGCGGCGAAAACGTACCCGTGAGCGCAGGCGTGGCCTATCCCACCTTCCCCGGCGAAGGCTGCTTCCAGATGGCGGGTGCCGCCGGCCACAGCGTCACCGTCACGCTCGACAGCAACAACAACGAAGTCACATTCACCATCAACGACTAATCCATCCCAGCAATGAACAAGATTCATATACTCTGCGCCCTGGCTATGGGCTTCGCATTCGCCGCCTGCGACGAAGTGGAGGAAAACCTCGGCAAACCGCAGACCCACCCGCAGGAGGCCCCCGTCGCAGTCGACGCCATCACCGTCACCCCGTCGGACGCCACCTTCGACCTCAAAGCGCTCAACGACGCCGGCGAAGCCGTGCAGGTGGCCGGCATCACAGCCACAACCCTGCCGGAAGGCTACAGCGTCCGGACCACCCTGGAAATAGCCAAGAGCGAAGATTTCGCCAACGCCCAGGTGCTTGAATGCGAAATGGCCGAGGCTCCGGAAGGCGCAGTGCTCGCCACCGTGGCTCCCGACGCCCTCCAGCAGGCCTACTACGAAAACTTCACCCACGACCCGCGCACAGCCACGCTGCACACACGCTACGCCGTGTATCTCGCAAAAGGCAACACCATCGTGCGCATGGGAGGCGACGACTACTTCTATGCCGCCGCGTCCACCCTCACCCTCACGCCCTTCCCGGCCTCAAAGGTAATAGACGACAGCTACACGCTCGAGATAGTAGCCGGCGATGATTTCTCCTCGGCCATGGCCTTCCCGTTCTCGCACAGCGACGCAAGCGTGTACGACGACCCGAAGTTCACCGTCACCGCCACATTCACCGGCGAAGATTTCGACGCCGGCCTGAAATGGCGCATCGTGGGAGCGAGCGGCACCGTCTACGGACCCGCCGGCGATGCCGACGAGAGCGGCGACCTGCTCGAAGGCGTGCCCGCAGGCATCGTGATGACACAGTCGCCCCTGCTCATGAGCATCGACATGTCCTCCGACACCTACGACTACAAACAGGCATTCGCCTGCATGTACACCCCCGGCACATCCAACGGATGGGACGGAGCCGCATCGCAGCAGCTCACCACCGCCGACTATGTGAACTACACCGGCCTCGTGGTGGTAATCAACGGCGACGGCTTCAAAGTCAACCCCGACACCGGCTGGGGCGGACGCGACATGGGTCTCAGCTCCGCCCTCACGCAGACGACGCTCGACAACGGCACTGTCGTGTTCGAAGGCGTCTGCAACGGCTCCGACAACATCAAGACCACCATCGACGGCCTGTACTATGTGGAATTCAACTACAACACCCGGGCCATCAAGCTCACCCACATCAGCACTCTCGGCATCATAGGCGACTTCAACGGATGGGGTGCAAGCATAGCGCTCACACCCTCGGCCGACTACCTCACCTGGACCTCCCCGGCCACCGATTTCCCCGCATCCTGCGGCTGGAAATTCCGCGCCAACGACGACTGGAGCATCAACTGGGGCGGCAACGCCGACGCGCTTGAGTTCAACGCAGGAGGCAATATCACCACCGCCGAGGCAGGCACCTACATCGTGACCCTCGACGTAGCCTCCGTGCCCTACAAGGCTGTCCTGGCCGCACAGTAGACTCGGATAGAAAATACCACACAAATGTGCCCGTCCTCACCGGCGGGCACATTTTTTATATCATCCTAAATGTTTGTTAAAAAACACTAAATGGGGGGGGGTAAATTTTATTTATTGTTAACCGATTTTGTGTAATTATGTACAAGTTGCGAAATTTGCATCCGCAAAAATGAGCAGCTCCCGCATCTGAGAGTTTCCAGACACATCACACACACCTCCTTACCGACACCTACCGCCGTGACATTCAGGCGGTGACACATACAAAAAGTTCTCAGAGACATGTATCGATATCTGTCAATCATCATCTTCATCGCGTCGCTTTCGGGGATAGGCGCGTCGGCGCAGAAATGGGCGCTGAAAAGCAATTTGCTTTACGATGCCACCGCCACAATAAACGCCGGAGCGGAAGTGGCGCTTGCTCCGCGATGGAGCCTCGACGTTTCGGCCAACCTCAACGCCTGGACCTTTTCCGAGGGAAAACGCTGGAAGCACTGGCTCGTACAGCCCGAGGCACGCTACTGGCTCTGCGACCGCTTCGCCGGACACTTTTTCGGAGCGCACCTCCTCGGGGGGCAGTACAATATCGGCAACATTGACCTGCCCGACTTCCTCGGCAACAATTTCAGCAACCTGAAAAAATACCGCTATCAGGGCTGGTTCGTCGGTGCCGGCCTGGCCTACGGCTACACATGGATTCTCAGCCGCCACTGGAGCGCCGAAGCGGAAATCGGTTTCGGATGGGCCTACACGCGCTACGACAAATACCGATGTGCCAACTGCGGCCGCAAAGTGGCCGACAATCTTCCCCACCACTACGTGGGTCCCACAAAAGCAGCCCTGAACATAGTCTACGTCTTCTGATAAACACCCTTCCAATGAAAAGAATCATACTGGGAGTACTGCTCTCCGCCGCTGCTGCCGCACCTGCCGCAGGAATGGTAAAACTCACCGGCACGGAAGCCTCCGTGACCGAACACGTAACAGCGCTCAGCGACAACCGCCTGCTGCTCAGCATGGAGCTCGACATCTCCAGCCTCGGCCTCACCCGCGACCGACAGTTCACTGTCACACCCGTCATCGAAAGTTCCGACAGCGACGCATGCCGCGAGTTCGAGCCCGTCATAGTGGCCGGCCACAACCTCTACTACAAACACATCCGCGAGAACGACCTCGACGGCACCGCAATCTACAAATACGGCCGCTCCGGCACCCTCCGCTATTCCGACTACATCGACGCCGAGCCGTGGATGGAAAACGCCGTCATACGGCTGCGCTACGACATAGCCGGATGCTGCGGCTCCATCGTGGCGCGCGGCAACGACACCCTCCAGGTGCTTGTCAAGCCCGTGCCGCCGGTGCCGCCCGTTTTCAAGCCCGCATTCCGCTACATCAGCCCCGTGGCCGACGCCGTGAAGACACGCGAGCTCAAAAAACGCTCCTACGTCGACTTCCCCGTCAACAAAACCACCATCTATCCCGACTACCGCAACAACGCCACCGAACTGTCGCGAATCACCGCCACCATCGACTCCGTGCGCGCCGACTCCGACATCACCATCACATCCATATCCATAAAAGGCTTCGCATCGCCCGAAGGCGGCTACAAGCACAACGCATGGCTTGCCGAAAACCGAACCATTGCACTCAAAGACTACGTGGAGAACCTCTACCGCTTCGAGCCGGGATTCATCAAGACCGACTTCGAGCCGGAAGACTGGGAAGGCCTGCGCCAGTATGTCGAGGCATCGTCCCTCGCCTCGCGCGACGGCATACTCGAAATCATAGACTCCGACATGCAGCCCGACGCCAAGGACGCGCGCATACGCCGCCGCTATCCGCGCGACTACGCGTTCCTGCTCAAAGAAGTGTACCCGGCACTGCGCCATTCCGACTACAAGATAGACTACACCGTGCGCACCTTCACATCACTCGACGACATCCTGCGGGTGCTCAGCGAAGACCCCCGCAAACTCAGCCTGTCGGAATTCTACCGCGCCGCGCAGTCCATGACACCCGGCTCGCCGGAATACAACGAAGTGTTTGAGACCGCAGTGCGCCTCTACCCTGCCGACCCGGCCGCCAACCTCAACGCCGCCAACACCGCCATGTCTCGCGGCGATCTCGATGCCGCCGCACGCTACATAGCCAAAGCCGGCGACAGCCCCGAAGCCGTATACGCCTCCGGCATCCTCGCCGCACTGCGCGGCGACTACACAGCCGCACTGCCACTGATGCAGCGCGCCGCCAAACTCAAAGTAGCCGACGCGCCGGCAGCCGTCGACGTACTGAATGAAATCATAGAATTCAACGAAAACAACAAACAATAACAATACACACTTGACAATGAACAAGTTTTCCAGACTTTTATGCGGAATCGCCACAGCGGGCATGCTATTCAGCTGCGCCGGCGACGAGCCCGACACAAACGGAGGCGCCCAGGGAGGCGAAGACTCCGGCAGCAAGATGTATCTGAACATCAAAATCAACGACGCCAACACCCTTTCGCGAGGCAACGCCGGAGGCTATGCGTATGGCGAACACAACGAGCACAACGTAAACACCGCCCGTTTCTTCTTCTTCGACGGCGAAGGCCACTTCATCACCGAAGCCAAAATCTACAACTTCGGAGGAGGCCACGGCACAGGCAGCGAAGGAAATTCTGAGGACGTCGAGTATTTCAGCGAGAACGTAATTGTTCTGCAGGGCCTCACAGGCGACAACCTTCCCCAGTACCTCATCACGATGCTCAACGCCCCTGAAGGCTTCAAACCCCCGATGACCATCGCAGAGACCGCCCTTTCCACTCTGGAAAGCATACGCACAGGCGAAAACTTCATCATGTCCACCACCAGTTTCTACGGCGGCGACAGCGAACGCCACGACGACAAATACTACTACGCCACGAAACTAAAGCCCACCGACTTCAAGGACAAGCCCGAAGACGCCGCAGGCGGCTCCGCCATCGACATCTACGTGGAGCGCCTCGCCGCCAAGTTCACTCTCGCAGGCGTGCCTGACGATTATAAGGAAATAGTAGCCACAGTGGCCGGTGAAGACAACGGCGACATAGGCGGCACGCTCACACCTGAGGCTGGCACGAAACTGTATGTGAAATTCGACAAATGGGGTCTCACAGGCACTGAAAAGAAAAGCCACCTTTCCAAAAACCTCGACGGATTCACTGCCACCACCGATTTCGGATTCGACTGGAACGATCCCGCCTACCACCGTAGTTTCTGGGGAAAATCCGTGAGCTACAACTCCGCAACCCCCGACCTCAACATCGTCACCGACCGCGAGGTAAAAGCTGCGATAAAAGACCCCGCCTACAGCATGGAATGCACCAACATTCCCAACTACATCCGCAAGACCGCCAACGAAACGAGCCTTATCAAGCCCTCGCTCGTGACCAGCGCCATACTCACGGCCACCGTATACGAAAAGGATGAGACCGCCGGCACCTACACCCCTGTCGACCTCGTGCTCTACAACGGCGTGTATTACAAGAAAGAACAGTTCATCAAATACGCCCTCTCCCGCCTCGACGCCGCACAGCCCCTCAACTTCTATATCTGCACCAACCCCGACGCAGCCGAAGGCGAGACCCGCAAATACCGCCAGGTGACCGACACCGACGTGAAACTGGCTAAAAAAGCCGACAACTACACCGGAAGTATCAACCTCGCCGCATCTCTCGGCGAAGCCACCACGCTCTACGCCAAGGCCGAAGGCACCGACGGCAAAGACACATTCACCGCCATCGAAGGAGGCGTAGCCAAACTCAACGAGCGCCTCGCAGGATTCACCGAATCGCAGAAGGCCGTGGATTTCAAGAACGGAAAGATGTTCTACACCATCCCCGTCGAGCACCTGCTCAATGTCAGCTCCACACTGCCCGCCGGCTCAGTGGAGAAGGAGGGCAACTACGGCGTGGTGCGCAACCACTGGTATCAGATCACGGTCAATCAGGTGGTTCGCCTCGGCCACGGCATCTTCCTTCCCGACGACGGCGAGGAGTCCCCCGAACCCCTCATCCCCGAAGATCCCGACTCCGAGCGCTTCGCCCTCGGCGCACGCATCAACGTCCTGTCCTGGAAAATAGTAAAACAGACAGTCGATCTCTAAATAGTTGTCCAAGAATTACTGAAAAAGAGTTTTTAATGTCCTTCACGACCTTAAAGAACCTGACATTTTCAAAGATACGCGCCTGCGCGCTGCCTGCCGCCATTGCCGCGGCAGGCATGCTCGCCGGCTGCGGAGGCTTTATCTACGACGGCGAGGGCGACTGCGACCCGCGATACAAAGTGCGCTTCGTGTTCGACAAGAACCTCAGCTTTGCCGACGCCTTCTCCCATGAGGTAAATGCCGTCACCCTCTACATCGTCGAGCCGGAAAGCGGTCGCATCATATGGAGCAAGAGCGAAAGCGGTGAAAGCGTCAAAGCCGAGGGCTACATGATGGACGTAGACGTAGAACCGGGCACCTACCGCCTCATAGCATGGTGCGGAGAAGGCGCAGGCACGCATTTCGACATTCCGCAGGCCGACATCCACACCGGCCTCACATGCACACTCGCCCGCGCACGCGGCGAAAACGGCGAAGCACGCGTCGACCACGACCTCAAACGCCTCTACCACGGGCGCCTCGAAGGCGCCGCCTTCGTCGACGACGAAGGCACGCACGTGCACACCGTCCATCTCGTGAAGAACACCAACGACGTGAACGTCGTGCTACAGAACCTTTCCGGCAAACCTCTCGACAGCGACAAATTCAGTTTCACCATCACCGACGCCAACGGCACGATGGACTGGGACAACAGCATCATGCCCGACGAGACAATCACCTACCACGCCCACGACGTGCGCTCAGGCACCGCCGGCGTAGTAATGCCCGACGAAGGCTCGCGGGCCATCACGGCCGTAAGCGCCTGCGTGGCATCGCTCACGACAGCCCGCCTCATGGAAAACCGACGCGGCAGCATGATGCTCAACGTCTACAACACCGAAAAAGGCACCACCGTGGCATCAGTCCCCCTCATCGACTATGCCCTCATGGTAAAAGGCCGCTACGAAGGAGTAGTCTCCGACCAGGACTACCTCGACCGTCAGGACAAATACGACGTCGTGTTCTTCCTTGACGAGAACAACGAGTGGCCACGCACACACATCTACATCAACTCCTGGAAAATAGTACTTCAGAACACCGACCTCTGACAGTGACACCTCAGGCTGTAAATATTATAACACGCACATTCCGGGCGCTGCTTATTGCCGCAGTGCCCGCACTCGGCGCATGCTCCTCAGCCGCCGACGCCCCCGACATGCCTGCCGGCGACACAGCCCCGGCTTGCAGCATAGGGCTGTACGTAAGGCTCGGCGACGGAGAACCCGCATCCCGCACCACACCCGACGACGGCTCCTACGCGCCCGGCACCACCGGCGAGAACTACATCGACCTCGACGGCGACACACCCGACATGCGCCTGTACGCATTCACCACCGACAACCGCCTCATCCGGGAATTCGACAGTCCCGAAATCACCCCCACGTCCTCCTCGCCGACGTCAAAGACCTACGAACTGAAATTCAACGTCGACCGCGATTTCTACGACAGCTATTCCGGCAAATCATTCAAGATAATGATGCTCGCCAACTGGCGACGCTATCCCGACTCGTCGAAGCTCGTGCCGGGCACCACGACCATTGATGACATCACAACAGCCGCCGAAGCCACCTCCGACATACGCGGGTTCGGGGGATGCCCCGGTCCCTACATCACCGGCGAACAGCGCATCCCGATGTTCGGCATAGCGCAGTACGACAAAATCACACTCGTGCCCAACATGCTCGTCATGCTCGGCGACCTCCACCTGCTGCGCGCATACGCCAAGATAGAAGTGTACGACGATGCCGCTTCCGACGACACCCTGACAGGCGTGAGCCTCACCAGGCACAACGTGCGCTCGGCCATGGCTCCGCAGGGCGTATACCATCAGGACGACTACGTGAAGCACAGCTACAACGACGACTACGCGGCCACGCTCACCGTGCCCGACGCCTCTGAGACCTCCGACGCGCTGGCTATGGTGCGGGACAGCGTAAGCGGACACTTCATCGTCTACGTGCCCGAATACCGCAACACCGGACGCACCGAAAGCGAGCACGCACGCCTGCTGCTCCACTACAAATTCGGCGAAGACTTCTACGCCGATTTCAAATACTACCAGAACCCCGCGCCCGGCAGCGCCGTCGGCGACGCATTCGACATACGCCGCAACTACTGGTACAAATACGAGATAAAACGCAACGGCACTACCATACAGCTCACGGCCGACGTCCTCCCCTACGGCACCGTGAAGCTCGAGCCCTCGTTCGGTCTCGACTGATTTCCCCACACACTGCAATGAAAACCATACGCAACTCCATATTCTTCCTGCTGGCATGCATCTTCGCCTCTGCATGCAAAGACGACATCGACCTGTACGGTCCGGTGCCTGACGGCGTGAGCGAGCTATCCATGCGCGTGGACTTCAAAGGATTCACGCCCGCCCTCGACAGCCGCGGGGCAGCCGGCGACGCCATCAAATCCATAGAAAGCCTGTGGGTAGTCATCTACGACGCCACCGACGGCTCGCTCGCGGAAGCACGTAAAATCACCGATTTCACCGTCAAGGACGTGCGCCCGACCAACCGGCCCGACGACATCGCCCCGGCCGAGGAAAACACTGGCCATGCAGAGTTCAAGATACGCGTCAAAAACGGCAACTACCGCATCTACGCCGTGGCCAACTGCAATCTCGAAGGCATAGACCTCTCGAAAGAGTCCGACCTGAAAAACATCGAACTGACGTGGCAGACCGGCGACGTGAAGCAGAACGCCCAGATGTTCGGCCACTTCAGCCAGGAAGTGAAAGAGCCCGGCGCGACCACAGGCTTCGACGCCTCCGTCGTGACCGTGAAAGGCTCCACGGCCCTGCACGCTTGGCTGCGCCGAGCCGCCTCCAAGCTCACCATCGTCTACGACGGCTCGGGCCTGCACGACGGCGTGTTCGTCTACATAAAATCGGCACAGATAAAGGACATTCCGCGCACATGCCTGCTCGGAGCTGCCAACGACTACCGCCGCATCGACAGGCAGGAAGTGCTCATGGACGGCGACACACTGAAATACTATGACGGCGACACCGAGCCGGGCGAAGACTTCAACTACAACTCGGACTACCCGTTCCGTGTCACATGCGGAGGCGACCCCGTAGGCTCCCACAGCGAGACTGCAAGAGCGCTGTACTTTTACGAAAACATACAGGAAAACGGCGTCCCCGGCACCATCACCGACAAACGCCAGGACACATCCGGCGAGAACAAGCAGGTCTCATGGCCCGGAGGAGGAACTCCCGGCAACGAGGCATGGAAAGACGCGCGTCCCTGGGGCACTTACGTGGAAATAAAAGGCTACTACATATCCATCGCAGAAGGAAAGATGTCGCGCGGCGACATCACATACCGCTTCATGCTCGGAAAAGACGTCATAGCCAACTACGAGGCCGAGCGCAACTTCCACTACCAGCTCACGATGAAATTCAACGGCTACGCCAACGATGTCGACTTCCACATCGCCTACCGCGTGCCCAAGCCCTCTCTGAACATACCTCCCTACCACATCTCCTACCTCTACAACCACTCCATGCTCCTGCCGGTGTCGATAAGTTCCGGCACGCATCGCGTGAAAAAAGTGCAGGCTGAAATCATAGAGAACCACTGGTGGCCATCGCATGCGCTCGGCACATCCGCCGCATCGGCCAGCCCAGGAGAAGTATATTTCAACGGCGAAGGCATCGCCGACCCGAAAAACTACCAGTGGCACGGCTTCCTCTCGCTCCGTAAAACAAATGCCCCCACACTTACAGGCTCCAACTACGACCCCTCTTCGGGCGACAATTTCAGATACTACTACAGAAACCTGCGCCACCGGCGCGAGTACTCCGACATGAGCCCCGGAAGCCACGTGGCCGACAATCGCACATCCGACGCCGACGCCGGCAAGGGCGCACCGGCTCCCAACTCTTTCAAAGAAGATCCTACCGACATGTATTATGTGGACATGGACGACACCATGGCAGACTCCATCGTCTACAACCTGCGCCTGCCCATGTACACACGCGCCATGCAGATGATAAAATCCACGGGCTACACCGGCAACAACCCCTATGTGGCCTACCAGCGCGAGGCTCTCCTGCGTGTGAGCGTGTGGTTCGAAGGCAACGACAACGACGCCGCCCCAGACCTCGTGCGCGAGGTGCCCGTCACACAGGTGCGGCGCATCGTCAACCCCAAAGGCATCTACCGCAGGGCAGGAAGCACCGAACCGTTCCACGTGAAACTAAAATACCTGCCCGAAGAAGACGACGTTTACTTCAAGGACCTGACCTCCGAAGGACCCTGGAGCGCTGAAATCATCGGCGCCCGCGACGGCATAATCACCCTTAACGGAGGCTCCGGCACCATATACGGCAAGACAGGCTCCGCCATCGACTTCAACGTGGGCTTCACAGGCGTCACCGGCAGCGCCATCATCCGTGTGCGCTACCACAATTATTCCTGCATCCATCTCATTTATGTACGCTGCGGCTACGACCCCATGGCCCTGCTTCCCGGCGGAGTGAAGTGGCATGCCACCAACCTGCGCACCCGCAACCGCGAATGCGTCAACCCCATGGAGGAAGGCTCGCTGTTCAAATACGGCAACCTCGACAACCCCATCGACGCATCGTCCAACGTAAACGACAAAACACCATGGGTGAACGTGCTGCCCGGCATGTTCGAAGATCCCCGCAACAAGCCGCTCAACATATCCACCGACGACTACAGCCCCGTGAGCCAGTGGAAACTGTGGAATGAGTTCTGGGGCATAGGCTACGACAAAAGCTTCACGCACGAAAGCACACTCGGAGTGTCCGGCCGCATAGCCGAGCTCGAAGATTACAATTCGCTGCGCAACAACGAGGCCATAGGCCATGGTTTCGGAGTGCTCTACGGCGACGGGGCCACGGAATGCGCCGACAACATCATAGATGCCTACGGCTACCGCTGGGACCTGGCCGACAACGCCGCCAGGAACCGCGGCATGCGCGGCACGTTCATCTACAACCAGGACTCCACCAGCACCCTCTACAGCAACAATATCTTCTTCCCCTTAGGCACCGCCGGCTACGGCCATCGCCGCTCGTCGGGCCACTACCAGTGGGACGAGAACCCGGCAAACCCGGCCACAGACCCCGCCACGGCCGTGTTCGCGCAATGGGGAGGAATGCTGAAATATGCCGGACGAAACGGATTCTACCCGCTCGGAGCCACGAAAATCAAGCTCCGCCCGCTGTTCTACGACCTCTGGCGACGCCCGGGAGCCATATACTGGCTGGGCAAGCTTAAGGAAACAGACCTCGAAGCCGGCGACGGCAATACTAAATATCTCGGATGGGACTTCAACTATTTCACAATGGACTACTACGGCTTCGGCGCGGCTGACCTGCAGAAAAAGGGCTCCAACACCGGCACCGAGACAGACATGTCGGCCTGCTTCATCCGCCTCGTCGACAACTGACGACGCAGCCGCATGCCTGCACTCAGACTGAAGTCAGACAACTTTTTTCGTTTTTTTACCACAGAATTACACAGCTATTGGAAAAAAAAGCGTAATTTTGTGAAAATTCCGATAGTCAATGGCCATCGACCTCCAACAACAGCTTGAGCGCGTGAACGCCAAAACAACGCTTGTGCTGGAAAAATACGCCTTGATGCAGCAACGTCTCGAGCAGGCGCGCGCCGAAATCGCCAGACTCAACGACGAGTTGCGGCGAAGCAGGCAGAGCATAGAGGCCTTGGAGATGCGTCTCGAATACCTGAGCGTGAGCCACACCGTGGCATCGTCGGGCGATGAGTTGCAGCGCGCGAAAGCCATGATTTCGGAACTGGTGCGGGAAATCGACCTCTGCATAGCCGACCTCAACGACTGAGCAGCACGACAAGAATCCCCCACGCCGCTGCTGAGAAATGACCGACAACCTACGCATAACAATAAAAATTGCCGATGTCGAGCCTATACGTTTCGACATCAAACGCTCCGAAGAAGCCATCTACCGCCGGGCCGAATACCACATCAACAAGCTCTACGACCAGTGGCACAGCGGAGCGGGCAAAAGGCAGTCGCCGATGGAGGTCATGGCAAGGGTGGCTCTCGCCTTTGCCGAACTGTACTATCGGAAAACCGACGTGCTCAACGCACAAGCCGACGTGCTCGCCGAATTTGAAAAGCGCCTCGACCACATCCTTGAGCCGGAAATAGGCACATCCCCTCTGGAAGGGTAGCCACGGGCCACAGCGCAGAGGCGCCACGGCCGCACAGATTTCAGCAGAGACACCCCGCACCCGCCACGCACAAAGGCGCCAAGCCGCAGCACACAAAACGCCGCCGGCTCAGCCATCCCGCGAGGCAGGCGCGTTTTTTTTATTTATTGAAACATTTAATTCTCATAAACCCTATACAAACACAACCATATGACATTCAACCTTATAACAACGATAGCCCTTGTAGTGCTCGCCGCCGCCGTGGCCGTAGCGGCCACAATCGTGGCACAACGCCGCATGGCACGCACACGCGCCAAGGAAATCATAGCCGACGCCGAGCGCGAAGCCGACGACCTCAAGCGCACGCGCGAGCTCGAAGGACGCGAGGAGGCCATGAAAATCAGTACCGAGGCCGAACGGCAGGCTGCCCGGCGCCAGTCGCAGGCCGACCAGCGCGACGCCAAGCTGAAGCAGCGCGAACTGCAGCTGAACCAGCAGCAGAGCGAGAACCAGCGTGCACGCAACGAAGTGGAATCGGCCCGCGCAGCCGTCGAGACACAGCAGGCAGCTGTAGAGGCACGGCGCGCCGAGCTCGACCGCCTTCAGGCCGAAGCCCGCGAGCAGCTCGAACACATCAGCGGACTCAGCAGCGAGGAGGCCAAGGAAAAACTCGTGGAGTCGCTGCGCGACGAAGCCAAAACCGCAGCCGCGAGCTACATCAACGACATAATGGACGAGGCCAAACTCACGGCCAACAAAGAAGCCAAGCGCATAGTGGTGCAGAGCATACAGCGCGTGGCCACGGAAACAGCCATCGAAAACTCCGTCACCGTGTTCCACATCGACAGCGACGAAATCAAAGGACGCATCATCGGACGCGAAGGACGCAACATCCGTGCCCTCGAAGCCGCCACCGGCATAGAAATCATCGTCGACGACACCCCCGAGGCCATCGTGCTCAGCGGATTCGACCCCGTGCGCCGCGAAATCGCGCGCCTCGCGCTGCACCAGCTCGTGGCCGACGGACGCATCCATCCCGCACGCATCGAGGAAGTGGTGGCAAAAGTGCGCAAGCAGATAGAGGAAGAAATCGTGGAGACCGGCAAGCGCACCGCCATCGACCTCGGCATACACGGACTACACCCCGACCTCATCCGCCTCGTGGGCAAGATGAAATACCGCTCCAGCTACGGGCAGAACCTGCTGCAGCACTCCCGCGAAACAGCCAACCTCTGCGCCATCATGGCTTCCGAACTCGGCCTCAACCCCAAAAAGGCACGGCGCGCGGGCCTGCTGCACGACATAGGCAAAGTGCCCGACGAAGAACCCGAACTGCCCCACGCACTGCTCGGTATGAAACTCGCCGAAAAATACAAGGAAAAGCCCGAGATATGCAACGCCATCGGCGCCCACCACGACGAAGTGGAGCAGACGTCGCTGCTGGCTCCTATCGTGCAGGTGTGCGACGCCATCAGCGGCGCGCGCCCCGGTGCGCGACGCGAAATCGTGGAGGCCTACATCAAGCGCCTCAACGACCTCGAGCAGCTCGCCCTGAGCTATCCCGGCGTAATCAAGACATATGCCATACAGGCCGGACGCGAACTGCGTGTCATCGTCGGCGCCGACAAGATAGACGATGCCGAAACCGAAAAGCTCTCGGCTGAAATCGCACGCCGCATCCAGGACGAAATGACATATCCCGGACAGGTGAAAATCACTGTCATACGCGAAACCCGCTCCGTTAGCTTCGCCAAGTGATGTCCGAACAAGATAAAAACTGCGAAAGCTGCACCGGATGCACGGGCGAAGGATGCACCCGCGAGGGATGTGCAGGATGCGCCGCATGCTCCGGGGAGCCACGCGGAAAACTCACCTGCCACGACTGGCTTGCCGACATACCGGCCGGCGACTGCGACCTCGTGGAAGTGCAGTTCAAGAACACCCGTAAGGGTATCTACCGCAACTCCACCAACCTCGACCTCGCACCCGGCGACATGGTGGCCGTGGAAGCCGCGCCCGGCCACGACATAGGCCAGGTGACGCTCACAGGGCCGCTCGTGCGTCTGAGGCTGCGGCGGCGCTCCAAGAACGACGGCGAGATAAAGCGGGTGTTCCGCAAGGCAAAACCCGCCGACCTCGAAAAATACCGCGAGGCGCAGGCCCGCGAGCACGACACAATGATACGCGCACGCCGCATAGCCGAAAAACTCGGCCTCAACATGAAAATAGGCGATGTCGAGTATCAGGGCGACGGCAACAAGGCCATCTTCTACTACATAGCCGACGAGCGCGTCGACTTCCGCCAGCTCATCAAGGTGCTTGCCGAGAACTTCAAGGTACGCATCGAAATGAAGCAGATAGGCGCGCGCCAGGAGGCAGGACGCATAGGCGGCATAGGACCGTGCGGGCGTCCGCTGTGCTGCTCGAGCTGGATGACGAACTTCGTAAGCGTGGCCACTGGTGCCGCGCGTTACCAGGACATTTCGCTGAACCCGCAGAAGCTCGCCGGACAGTGCGCCAAACTCAAATGCTGCCTCAACTTCGAGGTAGACGCCTATGTAGAGGCCGTAAAGAGTCTGCCGAGCAAGGAAATACGCCTTGAAACAGCCGATTCCACCTACTTCCATTTCAAGACCGACATCTTCCGGCGCCTCATCACCTACAGCACCGACAAGCGCATGGCCGCCAACCTCGTCACCATCGACGCCGACCGTGCCTTTGAAGTCATAGCGCTGAACAAGGCCGGAGAAAAACCGATGACTCTTGAAAGCGAGGCGCAACAGGCAAAACCGCAGGAAGCGAAGGCCTACGGCGACCTTCTTGGACAGGACGACCTCACACGCTTCGACAAAAAGAAAAAGAAAAAACGCCGCGCAGACCGCAACAAGACCTCCGACCGCAAGCCCGAGGCCAGACCGGAGAAAAAAACAGAGCCTAAAGCCGAAAAACCGGCAGGCGAAGGCGAAAAGCGCAATCGCGGAAACCGGCGCAACCGCAGCCGCAACAAAGGCGACAAACCGGCCGAGAGGAGCGGCGACAACAAGGACTGACACTATGCGGATTTCCGTGTTCGCCACTATAGCAAGCGCCATAGCCATGTGCATAGCCACAGCATGCTCCGGAACCGGCACAGCAAGCGGCGACGCGGCCGCAAGCGCCTTCCACAGCGTGGACCCAGGCGGGTGGCGCTATTCCGACACCATCGCGCTGCCGCTTTCGGCAATGACCGACAGCGTGCCTTGCCGCGGCGACGTCGTCGTGAGCGTGCGCCACAGCAACGATTACCCCTACAGCAACATATGGCTTGAGATTTCGGGACCCGACGGAGCCGAACACAGCGCCTGCGTGGAACTGGCCGATGTGTATGGCCGCTGGTACGGCCACGGCATGGGGCTTACGTTCGAGCGCAGCGACACCGTGGTGCGGGGCATCGTCCTCGGGCCGTCCGACACACTGCGCGTGCACCACAACATGCGCCTCGACACGCTGCCGGGCATCGAGCAGATAGGCATATTCTTCATAAAACACTGACGCATGACATACGACTCCTACATATTCGACATGGACGGCACCCTGTGGGACGCCGTCGACGGATACTGCGATGTGTGGAACGCGGCCATCGGAAGTTTCGGCATCGACTGCCCGCGCATAGACCGCGAGCGCCTGTTCACACAGATGGGCAAACCCCTCGACGCTATCATGGACGCGCTCATACCGGGCGACTTCGACCGCGAGGCATTCATGAAGCGGCTGGCCGAACTCGAGGCCGACATCGTACCCCGCTGCGGCGGCACTCTATATCCGCACGTGAAAGATGTGCTCGGCAGCCTGTGCAAGCAGGGCGCGAGGATATTTCTCGTAAGCAACTGCGGAGCGCGGGGCATCGACAACTTCTTCAGCTACACAGGCCTTGGCGAATTCTTCGACGACAGCCTCGCGCACGGCACATACGGCCTATGCAAGGCCGACAACATAGCCCTCATCGTAGAACGCCACGCTCTGAAGCGCCCCGCCTACGTAGGCGACACACAGCTCGACGTGGATTCGGCCCACGCAGCCGGCATAGCAGCCATCTGGGCCGCTTACGGATTCGGAACCGCCGAAGGAGCTGAACACAGGATAGACAGTTTCGACCGACTACTCTCCATATGAACCGCAGTCTGATACTCCTCGACCACGACGAATACACCCTGCGCCTCTCGCGGATGCAGCAGGCAGTGGCGTCGTGTGCCGACGCCGCCATACTTAGCGACAAAGCCACGCTGTACTGGCTCACCGGGCGCGTGTTCGCAGGCTTCGTCTACGTTCCCGCCGATGGCACACCGCTGTTCGGCCTGCGCCGTTGCGTGCAGTTTGAGAGCGACGGCGTGACAGCCGAGCGCAAGATAGAGGATTTCGCCCGACATGTGGCCGCGGCAATGCCTGCGCCCGGGCAGCTTGCCCTTGAAATGGACTCGTCGAGCTACAGCGCCGTGGCGCGCATAAGCGCCGCATTCGCCGCGCAGTGGCCGGACACAGAGACCGTCAACGCCGGAGCGGCATTGCGCGCGATGCGCGCGGTCAAGACTCCGCAGCAGATAGAAATGATGCGCCGCTCGGGGCTGCGCCAGGAAGCCGTCTACCGCCGCATACCGGCCATCTACACTCCCGGCATGACAGACTACGAACTGCAGGTGGAGATTGAACGCGAATCGCGCCTCGAAGGCTGCCTCGGCCAGTTCAGGACAGCCGGCGATGAAATGGAACTGTTCATGGGCAACGTGCTCACGGGCGACAACGCCGACACGCCGTCGCCCTACGACTTCGCCATGGGCGGCGCAGGCATGGATCCGTCGCTGCCGGTGGGCGCGGACGGGTCTGTGATACGCCGCGGCTGCACCGTGATGGTGGACGTGAACGGAAACTACACCGGCTATATGACCGACATGACACGCACCTACCGCCTCGGCGACATCCCCGCCGAAGCCTTGCGTGCCCACGAACTAAGCCGCGAGATATGCCGCAGGCTCGCCGAAATGGGCACTCCCGGGCGCCCCGCACGCGAGATGTACGAGACGGCGCTCGGCATGGCCCGCGAGGCCGGCCTCGAACACCGCTTCATGGGCCATCGCCAGCAGGCGGGTTTCGTAGGCCACGGGCTTGGAATAGAAATCAACGAGGCGCCTGTGATAGCCCCGCGTTCACGCGATATTCTCGCCGAAGGCATGTGCATAGCCCTCGAGCCTAAATTCGTGATAGCCGGGGTCGGAGCCGTGGGCATAGAAAACACCTACGTGGTGCGCGCCGACGGCCGTCCGATGGAATGTATCACCAACGCACCCGAAGAAATCATCGACCTCGACAAATGAATTTAGCCGACCGACTCACCGACCGCATCTTCGCCACCGTGGGCGCAGCCGCCGACGAGCTATCCCGCCCGTGCTACGCCGTGGGCGGATTCGTGCGCGACCTGATAATAGGCCGCGAAAGCAAGGACATCGACTTCGTGACCGTAGGGTCGGGCATCGAACTGGCAGAAGCCGTGGCGAGCCGTCTCGGCCCGCGCTGCCATGTCAACATATTCCGCACATACGGCACGGCACAGATAAAACGCGGAGGCATGGAGCTGGAATTCGTGGGCGCACGGCGCGAAAGCTACCGCCGCGAGTCGCGCAACCCCATAGTGGAAAGCGGTACGCTCGAAGAAGACATAGCCCGCCGCGACTTCACCATCAACGCCATGGCCGTGAGCGTGAACTCCGGCTCGTTCGGCGAACTCGTAGACCTTCACGGGGGACTCGAAGATATACGCACACGCACCATACGCACACCGCTCGACCCCGACATAACGTTCAGCGACGACCCCCTGCGCATGATGCGCGCCGTGCGCTTCGCCTCCCAGCTGCAATTCTCGATAGACCCGGCCACGTTCGACGCCATATGCCGCAACGCGCAGCGCATCGAAATCATCACCGTGGAGCGCATCAAGGACGAGTTGTGCAAAATCATGCGCTCGCCGCGCCCCTCCATAGGCCTCGACCTGCTGCACCGCACCGGGCTGCTGGCCCTCATATTCCCTGAACTGGAAGCCATGGCGGGAGTAAGCGTAGTGCACGGAAGGGCTCACAAGGACAATTTCTACCACACGCTCCAGGTGCTTGACACCGTTGCCGCCGGCAGCGACAACGAGTGGCTGCGCTGGGCCGCCCTGCTGCACGACATAGGCAAACCGGCCACCAAGCGCTACGACGAGCGCACAGGCTGGACGTTCCACAACCACAACTTCATAGGCGCCAAAATGGTGCCGCGCATATTCAGCCGCATGCGTCTCGGCATGGGAGCCGAAATGCGCTACGTGCAGAAACTCGTCGAACTGCACATGCGCCCCATCGCGCTCGTAGAGGACGAAGTGACCGACAGCGCCGTGCGCCGGCTCATCAACTACGCCGAGCAGGATCTCGACGACCTTATGCTGCTGGCGCGTGCCGACATCACAAGCAAAAACGAGGAGAAGAAACAGCGATTCCTCGAAAATTTCGACATCGTGGAGCGCAAATACGAGCACATACGCTCGCTCGACGCCGAACGCGCGCGCCGCAACCCTGTGGACGGCAACGAAATAATGCACATATTCGGCCTTGCGCCGAGCCCGGCCGTGGGCATGCTCGTAAGCACGCTCAAGCAAGCCATAAAAGACTGCGAAATCGAAGACACCCGCGAGTCCGCCCTGCGTTTCCTCATCGCGCTCGCAGAATCCCACGACATTGCCGTCGTGAACCAACCCGACTTTGAAGAAAAATAGCAAAAACATGTATTACGTTCAGAAACGCCTCGAAATATCGGCCAGCCACTATCTGCGCCTCGACTACGAAAGCAAATGCAAAGTGCTGCACGGCCACAACTGGATAGTGGTGGTGTACTGCCGCGCACGCGAACTCGACGCCAACGGCATGGTGACGGACTTCACACACATCAAACGCCGCGTGATGGATCGGCTCGACCACACGGCAATCAACGACGTGGTGGATTTCAACCCCACCGCCGAGAACATGGCGCGGTGGATATGCGAGCAGATTCCGAACTGCTACCGCGTGGACGTGCAGGAAAGCGAAGGCAACCTCGCAAGCTACACCGTAGACGAATCGTTATGACGGGCACATACCGAGTAAACGAGATATTCCACTCGCTGCAGGGCGAGGGATTCTATACGGGCACTCCGGCCGTGTTCCTGCGCTTCAGCGGCTGCAACCGCCGGTGTGCGTTCTGCGACACGGATTTCGCCTCCTTCCGTGAAATGACCGCTGCCGAGATTACGGCAGCGGTTGCGGCCTATCCCTCGCGCCATGTCGTCGTGACCGGCGGCGAACCGCTGCTGCAGCTCGACGACACACTGGTACGCTCACTCAAAGGCGCAGGATTCTACATACAGATAGAGACCAATGGCTCTTTGCCGGTGCCGACAGGCGTCGACTGGGTGACATGCTCTCCAAAAGACGCACCCTGGGCAATCGACCGCATCGACGAGCTCAAGATAGTGTACGAAGGGCAGGACGTGGAGCGCATAGCTTCGCTGCTGCCGGCACCGCGCCGTTTTCTGCAGCCGTGCTCCGGGCAGAACACCGCCGAAGTAATTGACTACATCCTCAAGCATCCCCACTGGCGTCTGTCGCTGCAGACACACAAACTCATCGACATCCGATAACCGTTTTTTACAAACCATATAAGGCGCATGGACGTTAAAATCCACGCGTCTTATATGGTTTTATAGCAAACTACCAAATATTCCTTTCTTAAAAATATTAAAATATTTGGAAAATAATTTTATTGTTGCTAAATTACGGCCGCAACATTTCGACCCTCCTCACCATGAAAACCTATTCCATATTAATCAGTTTAGCTTGCTTGGCTGCGACCGCGTGTGATAAAGCCGATTTAAGTCAAATTCATCCCCCTTCAGAAATCGACTCAAGAGCAATAACGCCTGGAATTGATTCTGAAACAAACCCGGACTTATTAACAGACTGGGAGAATTGTGATTACATAGTACTAAGCGAAATGGCCGCCGACGGGAATCTGATTAAAGTCACTGCGCCATGGAAAAACGGTGCACAAAGCGCATTGCCTGGCGATTTTTGTAATAATGTAAGAAAGGCTGACGGCTGGATAATGCTTTTCCATACATTCTGCAAGGCGAATCTCGACCCTAAATTGAATTATATGTGCCTTTATCACCAATTCACAGGTATTATAAAGATATTCTACTATTCAGAGGACAACGATATAGGAACATCGACGATATGGAATCTATCATCGCAGAATACAAAACAGCCTCAATCCATATTTTCCGATTATGAATATTTCTCACAGCCTATTAATGGCGATAACGAATATACCGTATGGTCAATAACCGCCGATAATATGGCAATAGAAGGTACATCTGGGGTAAAAAAAGGATGGAACGGCTTTCAGTTCAGGATCGGAGAATACAATCCCGCAATTTCTTCTGGCGAACTTGCAATAAGCGCACACAATGCGATTTACACCAACCTGAATTTCAACGGCGAGGAAACATCCGTAACAACAGGAACAATAGCGACTATCAATACAGATGATAAATCAATTTACAATAATGCCATTTCCAAAGCCGTTTTAAACCAAGTTGGAGATAAAGCAAAATCTGCCGTTGACAAATTTGCGAGCAAAAATCTCGACAAAAATTTCTTGGGGCTTAATATCAAAGATATAGTGTCTAAATTCACTGCAGGGAACTATGCCGGAGCCATCGCGAGTGGTCTTGGCTGCGTATTCAAGGGTTTGACAAAAAAAGAGCCATCTTATTCTATATCTGAGGTAAGCCTTAAAACCCAAGGGACATTGACGTTATCAGGTGTCGGACAAACCAGTGGAGAATCTGTAGCTCGACCATTAAAATTCAATCTATGCGATATTCTAAATGGCAGAAAACTTTCGGCACCGCCCATTAAAACGTTGGCCACAAACCACGCCAGCAACATAGAATTAGGAGTATGGAATCTGCGCAACAAGCCGACTATCTACTATGAACGTTATACTAAATTCAAAAATCAAGTACCAATTCCAAGCTATGAGGAACCGTTACTCAACTTTCACGGAATGTGTGACTATCCGAACACAACGATAGGCGATATAAATATAGTATTCAATCCGGCCATAAAAGACTACATAAAATCCTACAGCGCGTCTGCCAAAATTATTGATGTAGTAGGAGGAAACCGCAAACTATCTCATACCGGGAAAAACAAAATCGCATATAATACGCTAAACAATCTGACCTCTAATAACGGCGTCACCATCTATGGAGTTGACCACTTGGAAAGGTCATTAAACGGCATGGTTGAAAACCGACCAGAATCAACACCACTGACCGACAACACTACATATTACATCGACTGGGGTACTAATGTAGCAGGCTATCGCGCTGCCGTTGTCACCCTTACAATGAACATCGATTATAATGGGAAGGAGTACAGCTTCACCGAATCTCGTGTCTACGACGTGGACTACGCGCCGTCTACCTACCCTAATTCCTCGGTAGTGAACAACCCACCATACAGTTATCTCCTTAATAGTTCAGACAACCATTTCTACGGCTTCTACTTTTAACCCTCAAAAACGCCATCATGAAAAAGATTATAGTTGCCATAGCTACGCTGTTGCCAATTCTGCTTTGGAATTGCAGTAACGAACCCGAAGCCCCTGCACCACCATCCTTGAAAATGCGGCTATTAGACTCTGTTGTAATAAACAAAATTTCAAGACAACTCAATACTACTTCGGATGAATATCCTGTGCCCTGGAATCCGGCCGACAAATCCACATGGAGAGAAATACAACTTGACACTGTGTATGATGAAGACCAGGGACAATGTTTGGCAGTAGGCGCAATCACTCTATACATCACCAAGGGCAACGGAAATCCGTATGAACTTAGATGGCTTTCAGACCTTAAAGAACTTTATATTTTCGGATGTACAGATTCTTACTTCTATGGAGAATATATTCCGAGCAATGTAAACACACTGGTAATCGACAGACTCAACCCTGACGATCCGGGATTTATCAAAGTCATCAATGATGATTTGTATCTTGACGAGGAACGTAAGCCTGAAAAAAACGTCAGATTTCCACGGGGAGTGCTATTTAAAAAAATCGTCATCCATGGACTTGACATGAACAATATAGAACTTCGAAGCCACTTAGACTCTGATATTGATTTATCCGGCAACCAGCTTAATGGTGACGTTCCCAGTTGGTTTCATATAATGTCAAAATCGGCAAATCTCAACCACAATAATTTCTCCGGGCTGGAGGGCGATTGGGATTCTTGGGTTAATAAAAGCACTATACCGAATTTGCAATACAACAACATTGAAATACCGGCAGAAATCCTGGAAACGGAATTTTGGAAAATGCACGGCCACAAATTCATCGGCAACCCGGGGTATGTAGCGCCCGAGCAAGAGCCCTAAATATCGAAAAAATGCTTGTGCGGCGGCATATCACGCAGGAACGTGGCGATGCTGCGTGTCATGATGCCGAGCGTGTCGGGCTTGTAGTAGGGATTCTCGCGACGAGCGGCAACAGCCTGCATTTCATCGCCGAGGGCTGTTGCGACGGCTTTGCTTATGTCCTCGCGGGTTTCAGCACAATGCAGCACAGACGGGCCGCACAGACGCCCTTGCTGACGCGGCCCCACATCTACGGTGACCGTGCCCGTGCTCGGCACCTCCACAATTCCGCTCGACGAATTTCCCACCACCACGGATGCGCATTGCAGTGCCGACAGATAGCGCAGGGCTCCCAGCGACGGCACTGCAAGCACGCGCCCGGGGCGCGCGGAAGCATAATCCTCAATCATGGTTATAAGCCCGTCGGCGCCCGCGTCGTTGTTGGGATATGTAAGCAGTACGCGCAATCCGGGATGCTCGTCGAGCGCTTCGAGAAGAACGCGGAAACATTCTTTCGGGTCGCTGTCGGCAAGCGTGGCCGGATGATAAGTGACCACTGCCAGCGGAGGCTCGAGGCTGAAACCGAGCTCCGCTTCCAGCTCTCCGCGCCCGAGCAGAGAGCGGTTCATAATGTTCCACACCCCTATGGCGCCGGTGTTCACCACCCTTTCGGGCTGCTCGCCCATCTGCACCACACGGCGGCGGTAGGCCTCGGTGGCTGTAAGATGCAGTGCCGACAATTTTGTTATGGCATGGCGCAAATCGTCGTCCACGGCGCCCTGGCTCACCTCGCCACCGGCAATATGGATTACCGGCACACGCATGACTGCTGCTGCCGACGCCACGGCGAGCATCTCGTAGCGGTCGCCAAGCACCACGAGCGCATCGGGGCGCAGGCGCTCGAGCGCGTCGGCCGTGCCGCTCATGCATTCCGCCATGGCGCGCACGCGCGCGGCCTCGCCTTCGCCGCGCACCTCCATAGGCACTGCGGCATCGATGGCGAAGCCGTCGGCCAGTATTTCATCGGCGCTGTGCCCGTATTCCGCCATCAGATGCATATTGGTGGCCATGACGAGCACCTCCACATCCGGCAATTCGCGCACAGCACGCGCTACGGGGCTTAGCAACCCCCAGTCGGCCCGCGTGCTTGTGGCGAAACACAATCTTTTTTTACACCCGAATGTCTCTATGTTTTCCATATTGCAAAAATACGTATTTCCATATAAAAAGACAAATCGGAAGGGTCCGTCGCTTCAAAAACAACCAATTTATTGGAGAAAAAGCATAAAAATCATATTTTTTTGAAAATTCTTTCGAAAACATTTGCAGGAATCGAAAATGCGTATTAACTTTGCACTCGCAAAAGCAACGAAGCTAACGCCTCTCCACCGAGAGCCAAGCGAGGCTAAAACAAACGGTGTGGTAGTTCAGCTGGTTAGAATACCTGCCTGTCACGCAGGGGGTCGCGGGTTCGAGTCCCGTCCATACCGCCAGAGGAGAGAGGAGAATGAGAAATAGCAGCACCTTCGGGTCAGCATTTCTCATTCTTTTTTTGTGGCTGCGCGTTTTTTTGGGTAATTTTGCAGTCGATTACACCAATATTCAGAGTTTGTCTATGTCCGACATAAAAAATCTGCTATTCGACCTCGGCGGCGTCATCATGGACATCGACCGCATGCGCTGCGTGAGGTCGTTCGAACGGCTCGGCATGCGCAATGCCGCCGACTATCTTGGCGATTACGGGCAGAAGGGGCCGTTCGAGGCTCTTGAAGCCGGAGCTATAGAACCCGATGAGTTCCGCTGCCGGATAAAATCCATAATAGGGACAGACACGCCTGTGACCGACGGACAGATAGACCGTGCGTTCAACGCATTCCTGACAGGCATCCCCCTGAGGCGGCTGCAGGCGCTCCGCAGCCTGCGGAGCAGCTACGGCATATATCTGCTGAGCAACACCAATTCCGTGATGTGGCATTCGCGCATAGCATCGGCATTCCGCGCGGAAGGACTGGAGATGGGCGACTATTTCGACGGCACAGTCACGTCCTTCGAGGCAAAAGCGCTGAAACCGGGCGCCGACATATTCCGCTACGCCGAGCGCAAGCTGGGCATCGTTCCCGCGCAGACCGTGTTTCTCGACGACAGCGAGGCCAACGTGGAGGCCGCGCGCAGCCTTGGCTTCGCAGGGCTGCATGTGGCGCCAGGACGAGAGTTCACCGACATATTAAAGGAAGCAGGCCTGTGATGACGCCACACAACGCAGCCGCCGTGGGTATGTTCGACGGGGTGCACCGCGGCCACTGCGACATCCTCGACACGATACTCACGCACGCCACCGGCTCGGGCGGCCGCCCTGTCGTGCTCACATTCGCCGGCCATCCCCTGTCGCAGCTGCGTCCGGCCGACGCACCGCCGCTACTCACCACCGCCGCCGAAAAAGAGGCGCTGATACGCGAACACCTCCCCACGGCCGACGTGCGCATGCTCGATTTCAACGAGGCTCGCGGCATTCCGGCAGAGGAATTCCTGCGCCGCCTGCGCGACGATTTGGACGTAGGCACCATGGTGATGGGCTACGACAACCGCTTCGGATGCGACGGGCCGCGCGACCGCCGCTCCTACGACGAATTGGGCGAGCGACTCGGCGTGCGCGTAGTGCACGTGGCTCCGCTGCGCATCGACTCCACCACTGCGTCGAGTTCGGAACTGCGCCGCCTCATAAGCGGCGGACTGACGGAGAAAGCGGCCGATATGCTCGGCCGCCGCTACAGCGTGGGAGGCACCGTGGCCCACGGACGCAAACTCGGCCGCACGATAGGCTTTCCTACCGCAAACCTCTCCCCCGACCCCTGCAAGCTGCTTCCCGCCACGGGAGTGTACGCAGCGACGGCATCAGTCGACAGCATCGGCACATTCCCGGCCATGGTCAACATAGGGCACAGACCCACAGTGGACCGGACGTCGGACGCGCCGCTCAGCATCGAAGCGCACCTTATAGGCGCCGACGCCGAAATGTATGACCGGCGCATGGTAATATCGTTCGTGAGACGCCTGCGCGACGAGCGCACGTTCGCATCCGTCGACGAGCTCGCCTCGCAGCTCGCAGCCGACCGCGAAAACGCCATAAGAACCCTGACGAAGAAATGATGCAGATAAGTTTTTCCGACGAAATACGCGCCGCCGCTCCCGCGCTGCGGGTGCTGGTGGCGGAGGCGGAAGTCACGAACTCCCCTACCCCCGACGCCCTTTGGCAGGAACTCACAGACGCCTGCGCGGAAATGGCCGGAATGCCCATCGAGGCCGTGAACAAGCGGCCGGCCATAGCCGCCACACGCGCCGCCTACAAAGCTCTCGGCAAAGACCCCAACCGCTACCGGCCGTCGGCAGAAGCCCTGTGCCGGCGCGCAGTCAAAGGACTGGAACTTTACCGCACCACGGCTCTCGTCGACCTCATCAACCTGCTGTCGCTGCGCTCCGGCCACAGCATAGGCGGATTCGACGCCGACGCCGTGCAGGGCTCCGCTCTGCGTCTCGGCCGCGGATGCGCCGGCGAGCCGTACGAAGCGATAGGCCGCGGGCAGCTCAACATCGAAGGACTGCCCGTATGGCGCGACGCCGCAGGAGGCATAGGCACGCCCACGAGCGACAACGACCGCACAAAGATGTCGGAGACCACATCGCGCCTGCTCATGACGGTGAACATATACGGCCCGTCGGAAATGGACTCCGAGGCGTTCGAAGCCCTGCTCGAGCGGCTGCTCACGGCCTATGCCGGCGCACGCGAAATCACGACTCACTCCTACAGCCCTGTGCCATGAAAATACTGAAGATATACCCCGGACAAGTCGACAGCCGCCACATCGCGGAAGCCGCAGCCACCATACGCGACGGCGGAGTGGTGATATTCCCAACCGACACGCTCTACGCCCTGGGCTGCGACGCCCTCAACCACCGCGCCATCGAGCGCATGTGCCGCATAAAAGGCATAGAGCCGGACTCGCGCCCGCTGTCGCTGCTCTGCGCCGACCTCAGCCAGGCATCGGACTACGTGCGCATCGACAACGGCGCCTTCCGCGTGCTGCGCCACTATCTGCCGGGGCCTTTCACATTCCTGCTGCCGTCGGCCCTGCGCCTGCCCAAAGCATTCAAAGGCCGCAAAACGATAGGCCTGCGCGTGCCCGACAACGACATAGCCCGCGCGCTCGCCGCCGAAACCGGCAGCCCGCTGCTGTGCACATCCGTAAGGCTTGATGACCCAGAGGAACTGGAGGAACCGGACAGCATAGCCATGCACTATGCCACGGCGGCGGAAGTGCTCATCGACGGCGGCCACGGCGGCACGGTGCCTTCCACCATAGTAGACCTCACCGACAGCTCCGCGCCCGAAACGGTGCGCGAGGGCGCAGTCCCGTTCGAAGGATGACGATAGAACGCTACACACCGGCCATGCAGCCGGAATGGGACGAGTTTGCAGCGACGGCGCGCAATGCCACATTCCTGCACAGGCGGGGTTATATGGACTACCACGCCGACCGCTTCACGGACCACTCCCTAATAGCACGCGGCGACGACGGACGCATCCTGGCTCTGTTGCCTGCCAACGCCGAAGGCGGCACTCTCGTGAGCCACCGCGGCCTCACCTACGGCGGTTGGCTCACGCCTGCACGCCGATTCACGGCTGCCACGATGCTCGGACTGTTCGCCGACATGCGTTCATTCCTGCGGGCAGCAGGATTCGCCACACTCGTCTACCGACCCGTGCCGCACATCTACCACAGCGTCCCTGCCGAGGACGACATATACGCGCTGTGGCGCAACGGAGCCGTGGCCGATGCCGTGGGCGCATCCTCCACAATAGACCTCCGGCGTCCGCGTCTGTTCGACCACGGAAGCAAGAATGCCATAAACCGCGCCATGCGCAGCGGAGCCGTGTTCGGCCGCAGCCACGATTTCAAAGCTTTCTGGGGAGTGCTGGAGGACGTTCTTGCCCGGCACCACAACGCCCGCCCCGTGCACTCTCTCGACGAGATGCTGCTGCTCCACGACCGTTTCCCCGACGAAATACGGCTCTACACGGCCAGCGTGGAAGGCCGCGTGGAGGCCGGAGTGGTGGTGTACCGCTGCGGAACGGTAGCCCATGCGCAATACACGGCAGCCGGCCCCACGGCACGGCGCATGCGCCTTCTGCCTGCGCTATACGCCTACATCATGGACAACGACTGCGACGGAATGGAGTGGTTCGACATCGGCACGTCCTGCGAACAGGGCGGCCATTATCTCAACGAGGGCCTCGACGCGCAGAAAGCGGGTCTCGGCGGCCGCTGCACAGTCTACACCTCCTACAGAATGCAACTCTGAGCTACGCAGCACTATCACGTATTAAAACGCAGCCACGCGGCTCCGGTTTTCTTATGGAACATATACCGCTACGCCCTTACACCTCCACAAGCAGGGGGATGCCACGCTACCACGAACGCATGAGGGAATGGAGAGGGAGCATGACTGGCAAGAGGGGCGGGAATGGCGCGTAGCGCCGAGCAGCCGCGTCAGCGGCAAGTCTGAATGTTAGCCCCGAGCAATGGCCGCATAGCGGTCGCAGCTCGGGGTAAACAGGCGGTCTCGCACACAGGATGAAGCCGCGTAGCGGCGGCTCTGCTGACACATCACACCTCGTCAAACAAATAGCGTTCGTCGAAATCCATGCCGAAACATTCCAGAATATGCACAAGCTCATCCTTGAAGCTAATCTGCTTATGGTGTTCGGTCTGATTCCGGATATAACGCTTGACAGCTTCTATATGCGAATGCGAATAGGAAAACGCGCCGTAACCGCGTTGCCTGGGTTTCCAGCATACAGACGCATTATGTGTTAGAGCCGCCGCTATGCGGCTCGACGCGGGGGATGACGCGCGCGGAGACCTTAGGCTGCGACCGCTACGCGGCCTTTGCCTAAGGCTAACATTAAGACTTGCCGCTGACGCGGCTGCTTGGCGCTATGCGCCTACAACTCCACGAGTAGGGGGATGACGAGCGCGGAAACCTTAGGTTGCGACTGCCACGCGGCCTTTGCCTAAGGCTAACATTCAGACTTGCCGCTGACGCGGCTGCCAAGGATTACATATCACGCCCTTCGAATTCGCCGATGCGGCTGCGCCACATGCCGGAAACGGGGATGGCACGGACAGCCACGGGGTCGAAAGCGGCCATGACGGTGTGGCACACGCACTTCACATCGCCAGTGTCGGCATTAACGACACGCTGCTCCAGACGCAGCGATTTGTCGCCGATGGACTCTACGCCCGTGAGCACTTCGATGTTCTCTGTGAAATAGGCCGGAGAATAGAAATTACAGTTCACATTCACTATCACCAGGCTCTCCTCCTTGCCGTCGAACACGCCTCCGAGAGCTGTGAAATAGTGCATTTTCGCAAGATCCATCAGCTGGAAATAAATGGCGTTGTTCACGTGGCCCATGGCGTCAATGTCGAGAATGCGGAGCTGCACGGGATAATGATGGCGGAAAGAGAACGAGGGAGATGGTATGCGGGAGTTGCTCATTAATGGAAAACTATTGAGGTTACTATGTCTTTGCCGGCAGCCTCGTTGAGGCGGGCGATTATGGCAGAACGCATCATGCCGAGCTCGCTCTTGAGCGGAGCCGAAGTGATGACTACGTGCATCGTGCCGCCGTCCATCCAGCGGCGCGCCGTGCGGCGGTTGATGGCGGGTCCCATCACTTCCGGCCACAGATAGCACACACGCTGCTGCTCGAAAGTGGAGCGCGCTCCGCAGCTGTCGATAAGTCTGTCGATAAGCGGCCCTATGGCTATGGCTTCGCGGTGCTTCATCCGTCGATGACAGAGAATCTGCCGTGCTCCACGCTCCACAGACGGTGGTCGGCGCCCATGAAGGCCACTATCTCGTCAAGATGGCGGCGGTTTGTGTCGGTTATGAATATCTGGCCGAAAGTGTCGGCGCCAACGGTGCTTATTATGCGCCCCACACGCCCTGCGTCAAGTTTGTCGAATATGTCGTCGAGCAGAAGCAGGGGCGACATGCCGCAGGCGCGGCGCAGAAAGCCGTATTGCGCCAGACGCAGCGCTATGGTGAATGTCTTGCACTGCCCCTGCGAGGCCGTGCGGCGCACAGGCATGCCGTCGAGCGTCATTTCAAGGTCGTCGCGGTGCGGGCCGGCGGTGGTGTGGCGCACGGCGCTGTCGCGGGAGAAACGCTCGCGCAGCAGGTCGGCAAGCGCGGGACATCCCGGACCGGTGTGCGACACGAGAGTCAGGCCCGGCTCCTCATCGCTGCCCGAGATGGCTTTGTAATACAACGAGAATATGTCCCTCAGCTCGGCGGTCCATTCGTGGCGGCGGGCAGAGATATACGCAGCGGCCGCGTCGAGCTGGAAGTCTATGGCCTCGAACAGAGCGTGGTCGGCAGCGCCGTCGCGCAGCAGGCGGTTGCGCTGTTCGAGAATGCGCGCGTAGCGCATGGCGGCGTCGAGATATCGCGGATCGGTCTGGCTTATCACCATGTCCATGAAGCGACGGCGCTCCTCGCCCGAGCCGTTTATAAGCTCCATGTCGGCAGGACTCACCATCACAAGCGGCAGCAGGCCTATGTGCGCGCTTATGCGGCCATATTCCTTGCCTCCGCGCTTGAAACTCTTGCGGCGTCCGCGCTGCAGCCCCGCAAGGATGTCTTCCTCGGCATCCATGCGCGAGTATGTGCCGCGCACTATGGCGAAATCCTCGCCCGAACGTATCAGCATCTGGTCCTGCGCGCCCGTAAAACTCTTTGTAAAGCTGAGCAGATGCACTGCGTCGAGCAGGTTGCTCTTGCCCATGCCGTTGTCGCCGAGCAGCGCATTCACCTTCGGCGAAAATTCAAGGCGCGCACGCTCGATATTTTTGAAATTCGTTATGTCGAGCGACCGCAGAATCATCGTCTGAAAACCTCGTTGAAAAACAACAGATGGTAGCGTATGGAATTGGCCCAATAGGCGTGCGAATGGCCTCCGGGGCGCTCCGTATAGTCGTGCGGGATGCCGGCGTCAAGCAGCCGGCGGTGCAGCTCGCGGTTCACCCCGGCGAAGAAATCGTCGGTGCCGCAGTCCACGGTGATGTTCAGCATCCCCGGCTTGAGCGTCGGCACGAGATTCACCACCGTGTGCTCCTCCCAGCGCTGCGGATAGTCGGCCTTCGCGCCCAGGCGGTCGGGCATGTTCCAGCTTTTCGGGAACGGGCGTATGTCCACACCGCCGCTCATCGAACCTGCACTGCCGAATATGTCGGGATGGCGCATCGCGAGCCACAGCGCGCCATGGCCGCCCATGCTGAGCCCCGTGATGGCCCGCTGCGACGCCTCTCGGCGCACAGGCAGCGCGGCATCCATAGCCGGCACGAGTTCGCGGGTGATGAAAGATTCCATCTGCATGCGCGGGTCGGCAGGCGCATCCCAATACCACGAATTGCGGCCGTCGGGCAGCACGAACACCATGCCGTAGCGGTCGGCAAGGGCGGGCAGGTCGGGACACGTGATGTTCAGCCACGTGCGGTAGTCGCCGCTATGTCCGTGGAGTATGTACACCACGGGGAAGCGTGCGGACGAATCGGCCGCAGCCGCATCGGGCAGCACCACAGCCACACGCATGGGGCTGTCGATATATGTGGCCGGCACGCTGAGCGTATCGACCCTCGCCGCCTGCGCCGCAGCGGCGCCAAGCAGCACAATCAGATATACAAAAAATCGTTTCATACTGGCAAAGTTAGCTGTTTTGCCCGAAACCCCCAAAAAGATTTTTCGTGTCAGCGGCAGAGCCGCCGCTATGCGGCTCGACGCGGGGGATGACGCGCGCGGAGACCTTAGGCTGCGACCGCTACGCGGCCTTTGCCTAAGGCTAACATTAAGACT
>VSPG01000049.1 GCA_009775265.1 Muribaculaceae bacterium | reverse complement strand
AGCGCCAGGCAGCCGCGTAGCGGCAAGTCCGAATGTTAGCCCCGGGCAATGGCCGCGTCAGCGGTCGCAGCCCGGGGCTTAATCCAGCCTCCAAAACGGCGGAGCCGCGTAGCGGCGATTCTTTCCGCACGTCCCGTTCAATATGTCGGAAATGGATTATGAAACTTGTTATTTCATCTGTTCAAAACCATGTATAGAACTGTACATAACTGTTGAGTAAAATCCGGAAACTTTATTTGCAACGCTACGCTATTTTTCGCATTGAAAAAAACTACGGAATATGCAACACCGGGGCACATAAAGTTGAAGGCGTGTTTTCAAGGGGTTTTTCTACGGTATTGACACGTATTCTCATCGAAATTTATTAACTTTGCACTTTATAAACAGCATGTTGATAAAGGATATAATACGCTATAAGCCATGGTATAAGCATGTTTATAAACTTTCATAACCATGTTTATCGGCGCAATAAGCCACAAATGCAAATAAAGCGGCATAAAGTTATGTACTTTTCAACAGCTACTACTACTACTTACTTGATATTTTAATTTTATAATAATACATAATAATAAACATAATGACTGTCGATAAAGGCTACGTCGACGCCCCTGTGGCCGAAGGCACGGATCTGGCCGCCGAAATCCGCCGGCTGAAAAAGGAGAAGCATGCCGTGGTGCTGGCCCACTACTATCAGAGCGGCGACATCCAGGACATCGCCGACCACGTGGGCGACTCTCTGGCCATGGCACAATATGCGGCCACGCTCGACGATGCGGAAATCATCGTGGTGTGCGGGGTGCATTTCATGGGCGAGACAGCCAAGCTGCTGTGTCCCGGCAAGAAGGTGCTCATCCCCGACATGAACGCGGGCTGCTCGCTTGCGGACAGCTGCCCTCCGGAGGCGTTCGAGGCTTTCGTGCGCGAGCATCCCGACCACACGGTGGTGAGCTATGTGAACACTTCGGTGGGCGTGAAGGCTCTCACCGACATTGTGGTGACGAGCGGCAACGCGCGCAAGGTGATAGACAGCCTGCCTGCCGACGAAAAGATAATATTCGGGCCTGACCGCAACCTTGGCAACTACATAAACAGCATTACGGGCCGCAACATGCTGCTGTGGGACGGCGCATGCCATGTGCACGAGCTGTTCTCGGCCGAGAAGATAGCGGCACTGAAGGAGGAGCATCCGGCAGCGGAAGTGCTCGTGCATCCCGAATGCCGCCGTCCGCTCACTCTGCTGGCCGACTGTGTGGGTTCCACGGCGGCGTTGCTCGACCACGCAATGCGCAGCGACGCGCGGGAGTTCATCGTGGCCACTGAGAGCGGCATCCTGCACGAGATGCGCCGTCTGTGCCCTGACAAGACTTTCATCCCCGCCCCGCCTTCCGACAGCACGTGCGGCTGCAACGACTGCGCGTTCATGAAGCTCATCACGATGGAGAAGCTTTACAACACCCTGCGCTACGAGTTGCCGGAGGTGACGGTGGATCCGTCCGTGGCCGAACGCGCGCGCCGGCCCATAGAACGCATGCTTGCGCTCTCCTGACGCATACCGAACCGATATATCCATTTCCACACCACACAGATAATGAACTACAATCCTCAAGAGATAGAACCGCGCCTGCAGCAATACTGGCGTGACAAGCAGATATACCGTGTGAGCGAGGACGCGTCGCGTCCTAAATTTTATGTGCTCGACATGTTCCCCTACCCTTCGGGCGCAGGCCTGCATGTGGGTCATCCGCTGGGATACATAGCCAGCGACATATATTCGCGCTACAAACGCCTGCGCGGATTCAACGTGCTTCACCCGATGGGCTACGACGCCTACGGCCTGCCTGCCGAGCAGTATGCCATACAGACGGGGCAGCATCCGGAGAAGACCACTGTCGACAACATAGCGCGCTACCGCTCGCAGCTGGAGAAGATAGGTTTCAGCTACGACTGGAGCCGCGAGATACGCACCTGCGACCCTTCGTACTACAAGTGGACGCAATGGGCGTTCAAGCGCATGTTCGAAAGCTACTACGACACTGCGGCCGATGCCGCACGCCCCATGGCCGAGCTTACGGCCCATCTCGACGCTCACGGCACCGAGGGGCTGCATGCGGCCGGCTCCAAGGAGCTGGAGTTCACGGCAGCCGAATGGCACGCCATGGACGCGCGCGAGAAAAGCGACGCTCTCATGAACTGGCGCATAGCCTACCTGGGCAACTCGATGGTGAATTGGTGTCCGGCGCTCGGCACGGTGCTCGCCAACGACGAGGTGAGCGAGGGGCTGAGCCTGCGCGGCGGCTACCCTGTGGAGCAGAAAATGATGTACCAGTGGTGTCTGCGTGTGAGCGCCTATGCCGGGCGTCTGCTCGCCGACCTCGAAAAACTCGACTGGACTGACTCGCTGAAGGAAACGCAGCGCAACTGGATAGGACGCAGCGAGGGCGCTGAAATGCACTTTGCAGTGGACGGCAGCGATGTGGTGCTCGACATATTCACTACGCGCGCCGACACGGTGTTCGGCGTCACGTTCATGGTGCTGGCTCCTGAGAGCGCCTATGTGGACATGGTGACTACCGCCGACCGCCGCGAGGCTGTGCGCGCCTATGTGGAGGCCACCAAGCGCAAGACCGAGCGCGAGCGCATGATAGACAAGAAGGTGAGCGGAGAGTTCACAGGCGCGTACGCCGTGAATCCCCTGAGCGGTGCGCGTGTGCCCATATACGTCAGCGACTATGTGCTCGCCGGCTACGGCACGGGCGCTATCATGGCCGTGCCAGCCCATGACAGCCGCGACTATGCATTCGCGCGTCATTTCGACCTTCCCGTGGTTCCGCTCATCGAGGGCGCGGACGTGAGCGAGGAGAGCTTCGATGCCAAAAGCGGCCGCATGATAAACTCCGCGGGTCCGGAACTCGACCTCAACGGCCTCGAGGTGAAGGACGCCATAGCCGCCGCCAAGCGCTTCATAGAGGAGAAAGGCATAGGCCGCGTGAAGGTGAACTACCGCCTGCGCGACGCCATATTCAGCCGCCAGCGCTACTGGGGCGAGCCTTTCCCTGTCTACTACAAGGACGGTATCCCCTGCCTGCTGCCCGACAGCGAGCTGCCGCTGCTGCTGCCTGAAATCAGCAGCTACAAGCCTACGGCCGACGGCGAGCCTCCGCTGGCGCGCGCCGAGAACTGGCACACTCCGGAGGGCTACCGTCTGGAACTGAACACGATGCCGGGATTTGCCGGTTCGTCGGCGTACTACCTGCGCTACATGGATCCGCACAACGGCGACGCTCTCGTGGGCCGCGAGGCCAACGCCTACTGGCGCAACGTCGACCTCTACATAGGCGGTACGGAGCATGCCACCGGCCACCTTATCTACAGCCGCTTCTGGAACAAATTCCTGTATGACACGGGTGCTGTGGTGGAGGATGAGCCTTTCCGCAAGCTCATCAACCAGGGAATGATACAGGGACGGAGCAATTTCGTCTACCGCATTAAAGACACCAACACGTTCGTGTCGCACGACCTCAAGGACGCGTACGACACCACGCCAATCCACGTGGACGTGAACATCGTGAGCAACGATGTGCTCGACACCGATGCTTTCCGCGCGTGGCGTCCGGACTACGCCGACGCGGAGTTTGTGCTGAACGCCGAGGGAAAATACATCTGCGGCTGGGCTGTGGAAAAGATGTCGAAGTCGATGTTCAACGTGGTGAACCCCGACGACATCGTGGAACGCTACGGCGCCGACACGCTGCGCCTCTACGAGATGTTCCTCGGCCCGCTTGAGCAGAGCAAGCCATGGGACACCAACGGCATAGACGGCGTGAACCGCTTCCTCAAAAAATTCTGGGGGCTGTATTTCAAAGGCGACACTCTGCTTGTGGACGGTTCCGAGCCTACGGCCGACAATCTGCGCAGCCTGCACAAACTCATCAAGAAGGTGGGCGCCGACATTGAGAATTTCTCGTTCAACACCTCGGTGGCCGCATTCATGATATGCGTCAACGAGCTCAGCCAGCAGAAATGCACGTCGCGTGCGGTGCTGGAGCAACTGGTGGTGGTGCTTGCGCCCTTTGCCCCGCATATATCGGAAGAACTGTGGCACACGGCTCTCGGACACGACTCGAGCATAGTGGAGGCGGCATGGCCGGAAGTGAACGAGGAGTATCTGCGGGAGAGCAGTGTCAACTACGCCGTGAGCTTCAACGGCAAAGCGCGCTTCAACATACAGATGCCCGTCGACGCCGATGCCGACACCGTGCAGGCCGCCGCTCTCGCCCACGAGAGCGCTGCCCGCTGGCTCGACGGCAAGACCGTGCGCAAGGTGATAGTGGTGCCCGGAAAGATAGTGAACATCGTTGTGGGCTGATGCGTCTGCAATAAAGCGCTTGTGCGCGCGTTATACTTAGAGGTTGTTTAATATGGAAAAAGAGTCACGCACCATAGTCTTTGCTTCGCACAACGCCCATAAGACAGAGGAAATGCGCCGCATATGCGGGGAGCGTTTCCGCATAGTGTCGCTTGCCGACCTCGGCTGCGACACGGACATACCCGAAAACGGCCTTACTCTCGAGGAAAACGCGGAGGCGAAGGCCCGCTGGGTGTATGAACGCTACGGCATGGAATGTTTCGCCGACGACACCGGTCTCGAGGTGGACGCGCTCGGCGGCGCTCCGGGCGTGCACACGGCCCGGTTTGCCGGGCCGGAGTGCGACGCACGCGCCAATGTTGACTTGCTGCTGGAGCGCCTGCGCGGTGTGTCTGACCGCCGTGCGCGGTTCCGCACGGTGATAGCCCATATGGACACGTCGGGAGTGTTGCGGCTGTTTCACGGAACGGCCGAAGGCTCCATAGCCGAGGCGCGTCGCGGTGTGGCCGGTTTCGGCTACGACCCGGTGTTTGTTCCGGAAGGTTCCGTGCTCAGTTTCGCCGAAATGGGCGCCGACGAGAAAAACGCCATAAGCCATCGCGGCCGCGCAACCGCCGGTTTGATAACATTTCTGCAATCCACCCTTTCTCCACTGACATGATAAGAAAAATCCTTTCCACGTTGTTTTTCATAGCCGCCACGGCCGTGGCGGCAGTTGCGCAGGCTCCAGGCGTGTGGACCGTGATGCCCGTATATGCGGGTGGCGCGGAAAGCATTGTGGAAAGCCCGGACAAAGTGTTTTATCTGAGCAAGGGACACCTGTTCAGCTACGACAAGAATGGCGATGAAACGATGCACTACTCCACGTCGAACCGCCTCAACGACGTGCAGGTGCACGCCATAGCCTACAACCCGTACAGGCGTTATCTGGCCGTGGCCTATACTTCGCACAACATTGACCTGCTCTACGACGACGGCCGTGTGGTGAACATCCCCGACATACGCGACGCGAGCATATCGGCCGACAAAACCATCAATTCCATAGATTTTTCGGAAAGCGGTCGCATGTATGTGGCCACCAATTTCGGTTTTGTGGCTTTCGACGACGAGACGCACCGCGTGGCCGACAGCGGCATATACAATACGCCTTTCGTATATGCCGGCGAGACGGGCGGCCACATCGTGCTCGGAAAAGACAAGGAGAGGGAGCTGTATGCGTCGCCGCTCGATGTGCGCCACAATTCTTTTTCGTCGTTCGCGCTGCTCGGCACCATAGAGGGCACGGGAGCACGCTTCCACCGCCTCGGCGACAAGCTCATGCTTGCCCGCAACAGCGTGGAGGGCCATGCCTGCAACTATTATGTGCTTGCGCCTCGGTTCGAGACGGGGACGATGGATGTGACGCGGATAGACAACGGCCGCCTGCTGATGGATTTCACCGACGGCGCGGACGGCATGGTGCGTTTTGCGTCGGGCACGGTGATGCGCACCGTGACTGCCGAAGGGAAATGGATTTCGGAGGGCATACCCGACTTTTTCGCAGGCAAGACGCTGACTTCGAGCAAGGGTCTTTCGTCGATATGGGCATCGGATGTTTCAGGTGTGGGCGAGTACAGCACGAACGGCATCGAGGTGACGCAGCTGCACGCGCCTTCGAAGCCGGAGACGCTCACGTGTCACTGGCCGGCGTTCATGTACTGCACGCCCGACGGCAGCCGCATATACATAAGCAACAGCGGAATGGACTTGTTCAGACGCGACCCTGAAACGTCGGATTTCAGTTTCGAGGTGGAACAGACCACCAACATAATAGAGTCCGGCGACATACGCGACGTCACGTGCTACGACTTCGACGGCAAAGGCAATGTGATGACGGGCGGCACGCTCTACATGGCTCAGGATCCTGACGACTCTTCGGTGTATTTCATATGCAACTGGCAGAAAGGAATCTATGTGCTTGACACGGAGGACGGCAGCCTGATAGCACACATAGACGGCACGCGCCTTCCTTTCCACGAGTCCTGGGCAGAGCGCCCGCGCCATGTATCTTTCGACCGCTTCGGCAACCTGTGGCTCGGCGTGCGTTCTTACAAGCACGGCTCCATATTCATGCTGCCCGCCGAAAAACGCCGCAGGCCTGCCGACATAAAGCCTTCCGACTGGATAGAACCTGATGTGGATTCCTACACGCAGGGCGACGGCTCGGTAGGGCTGCACCACTCCAGGAGCAACTATGTGCTTTACGGCAGTAACCATGAGGCGGTGGGTCTTCTGGTGTATAACCATAACGGCACGCCTACCGTGCTTTCCGACGATTCGCGCAATGTGTTTGCACGCTATGTGGACCAGGACGGAGCGGAATATGCCGTGGGCAATGTGATGTGCCTTACCGAGGACCGCAGCGGCAGAATATGGCTGGCACAGGACAAGGGTCTGTTCGTAATCCCCGACATAACGACGGCCATACGCAACAATGCCCTCTACGGGCGCCGCCCGAAAGTGGCGCGCAACGACGGCACGGAGTTTGCCGACTATCTCCTCGACGGCGAATTTGTGTTCGACATAGCCGTGGATCCGTCGGATCGCAAATGGATTGCCACGCGCAATTCGGGAGTGTATCTTGTGAATGCCGACGGCACGGAGGTAATAGCCAACTTCAACATGGAAAACTCGCCGCTGCCGTCGAACAAAGTGATGAGCGTGAAGTGCGACCCGCTGAGCAACATTGTGTATTTCGGCACGGACAAGGGCGTGGTGAAATATGCTGCTGACGCCGCTCCGGCGGCTGAGGACTACAACGACGTGTACGCCTATCCCAACCCGGTGCGTCCCGACTACACGGGGTGGATAACCGTCACCGGCCTCATGGATAATTCTCTCGTCAAAATCACCGACACCGCCGGCAATGTGGTGCGCCAGGGCACGAGCGAGGGCGGCATGTTCCTCTGGGACGGCTGCAACGGAGCAAACCAACGTGTGCGTTCCGGCGTTTATTTTGTGTTTGCGTCGCAGAATGCAAGCGGTTCGGCTTCGGGAAAACCCGTAACGAAAATCATGGTAATCAATTGATGGAAAACGATAAATTGAAATACGCTGACGAGCGCGACAAGAGCTACGGGATAGCCGGCATGGCGATAGCCGTGGTGGCATACGACAGCGAGAGCATGCTCGCTTCCGTGTCGATGGACGCAGAGCCGGGCCACGCCGTGGAGTTCGGTTCCGAATTTTATTTCAGCGGTAATCCGCGCCTTTCGGCCAAGATAGCGTGGACGGAGATAATAAAGCATTTCCGGCTTGCCACGGGGCTTCTGGTGGCCAATGCCATGAGCCGCCATTATGTGCAGCACAGGCGCCGTCTGCCGGCAGATGTGGTGGATGCGCTGCGCTGTGCCGTGCAGGAATGCGGTTCTGACGACGAAACGCAGCTCGACGCCGACGAAATAGATGCCGTGCTTGAAAAGAACATGGATTTTTTCGACAGGCTTTTCCAGATGTCGGCAGTGCACGAGGTCACGCATGCGTTGGCCGACGAACTCGTGCGCAGGCGCACGTTCTCGGCAGCGGAGGTGGTGGACCGTCTCGCGCCCATGATGCGCTACCTTTGATGGTGCCCGGCGCCGACGAGATCCGCAGCTCTATCCCTTGTTTATGCATTGATTACCCCGGGCTGTGACTGCTACGCGGCCGTTACCCGGGGCTGACATTTGCGGCGCTACGCGCCTATTTTTTATGTAATATCCCGCTGCCGCGTCGCGGGTATTTGTGGAAGATGCTGTTGAGTTTCAGCCTTATCACGCCGAAGACGGCTTCGCCGAATATGGAGGAATTCATTTTCGATGTGCCGAGCACACGGTTTACGAACACGATGGGCACTTCTACCACGCGGAATCCCATCTTGTGGGCGGTGAATTTCATTTCTATCTGGAATGCGTAGCCTTTGAAGCGTATGGCGTCGAGGTCGAACGCTTCAAGCACGCGGCGCCGGTAGCACACGAATCCGGCGGTGGTGTCGTGCACGGGCAGGCCTGTGACGATGCGCACGTATTTGGAGGCGTAGTACGACATGAGCACGCGCCCCATGGGCCAGTTCACGACGTTGACTCCCGTGAGGTATCGCGAGCCTACGGCCACGTCGGCGCCTTCTTCGGCGCAGGCACGGCGCAGGCGCTCGAGGTCGGCGGGATTGTGGCTGAAGTCGGCGTCCATTTCGAACACGTAACCGTAGCCTTCGGCAAGCGCGCGGCGGAAGCCTTCTATGTAGGCCGTGCCCAGGCCGAGCTTGCCTGTGCGCTCCGTGAGCAGCACGCGCCCTGGGTGTTCGGCCATTTTGGCCTTTACGATGTCGGCGGTCCCGTCGGGCGAATTATCGTCGATTACGAGCACGTCGAAGCCGTGTTCCAGGGCAAGGACCGCATCTATGACTGCGGCTGCGTTTTCGCGCTCGTTGTACATCGGGATTATCACCACGCAGTCGCGGCGTTCGGGAGCGTTGCTCATCATCTGTATAGGGTTATGTGATATAATGCTGCAAAATTAACTCAAATTTTCAAGAAACTGCGTCGCGGCAGCCTAAAAATGAATTATCTTTGCAGATTATGACCGACGACCTTCTTGACGATTACATAGCGGCGCACATCGACGCCGAACCTTCCGCGCTGCACTCTCTGTGGCGCCGCACGCATCTGCGCCATGTGTATCCGCGCATGTGCTCGGGCCACACGCAGGGGCGCCTGCTGGCCATGCTTGCCGCGATAGCGCAGCCGAGGCGTGTGATAGAGCTGGGCACGTTCACGGGCTATTCGGCGCTGTGTCTTGCGGAAAATCTTCCGGAGGACGCCGAGGTGCACACTGTAGAAATCGACGACGAGATGGAGCCGGAGCTGAGCGAGCTGTTTGCGGCGCCGCATCCCGGGGCGTCTGTGAGGCTGCACATCGGCGATGCCATGGACATTATCCCCACGCTTCCGGCGCCGTGGGACATGGCGTTTATCGATGCCAACAAACGCCACTATTGCGAGTATTACGACCTTCTGCTGCCGCGCATGCGTCCCGGCGGCCTTATCCTTGCCGACAATACTCTGTGGAGCGGAAAAATATTGCACCCCGACGCCGCACGCGACCCGCAGACCCGCGCTCTGCTCGAATTCAACGACCGCGTGGCGGCCGACACGCGTGTGAGGAAGGTAATACTGCCTGTGCGCGACGGCCTGACGCTTATACGCGTTCTGTAGCGGCCTCTTTTGCGCGGAACTGCTATACGTTAATATGCCCGGGCTGTGACCGCGATGCGGCCATTGCCCGGGCATATTTTAAATGGCGTTATGTGTCTTTCTATTTTACGCGTGTGCAGCCGGCGGCTGTGAGGAGGTCGTTGAGCAGGTCGGCCTGGTCGCCGATGAGTAGCACGTGGTGGTTGCCGAGGCTGTGGCGCAGGAAGTAGCTTGCGGGCTGGTTGAAGTGGAGGCGCACCTGTGTGCGGCACATGTTGTGGTGGTTGAGGTTTTCCTGGAGGTAGGCGGATGTGACGAAGTAGCTGTCGAGTTCGGGACCGCCGCATTTCACCACTGTCACTTTTCCTTGCGGCAGCATGCCCTGGATGGCGACTCCGCTGAGCGATTCGAAGTGGTTGCGCAGTATGAATCCCTGTGTCTGTCCGAGGCCTATGGTGCAGTGTGCCATGACGACTTCGTTGCTGTATGTGTCGATTTTGGAGGGGTTGGCCATGAATGATGCCTTGCCGGTGGCCGCCTGCACGAGCATCATGGTGAAAAGTGTCTGCAGGTCGCCTTCGCATCCGGCCATGATGCCTTCGTCGTTGAGCAGCGAGAGGGCGAGGCAGCCTGTGGTGCCTGTGCGCTCGAGCAGCCGGAAGCATGCGAGGGTGAGGGCCGAGAGGTTTTCTTCGGCGGCGAGGCGCTTTAGGGCTACGGCGAGTCGCATTGCCTTGGTGAGGTCTTTTGCGTCGGGTTCTACGCATCCTTTTGCGCGTGCGGAGAGTGCGGCGCATGCTTCGGCCACGTCGCCGTCGGGTATGGCGTCGTAGTATTCGTAGACGCGTTCGAGGGGGAGGTGTACGAGTTCGAGGCCCCAGCGTTCTTTGGCTGCTTCGGGGTTGACGCCGGAGGATATGAGCCAGTCGGAGGGTGTGCCTACGACGCCTATGCGGCGGCCTGTGAGTTTGGAGCGTACGTCGTGGAGGCGGCTGAGCTGCACGAGGCGTTCGGCTATCTGGCTTACGGTGCCGTGCACTACTTCGCTGCCGAGGCCGCGTGCGCGCAGGAATGTGGCTATCTCGAGGGCTGCTGCGAGCGAGTTGTGTGTGCCGTCGGCTACGAGCAGTGCGGGATCGGGGAGTGTGTCGAAGGCGTCTTTTACCTGGCATTCGACGCCTCCTGTGGCTATGAAAAGGGCGCGGAAGGTGTCGTCGGGCAGGGCTGCGGCTTCTTCGACGGTGAGGATGTTGACTTTCTCGAAGCACTTCTCGAGTTCGTTGATGAGGGCTTCGTGGGAGCTGCGCACCATGCTGCCGTCGTGGAGCACTGAGGTGAATGCGATGAGATTGAGAATCATGGAAGGATTTTATTGATGTGAGTGATTGGTGTCGGCTGGGTGGAGCCGCGCGTGCTCTACGGCGGCGGCTATCCGGGCGATGGGGAGGCTGGAGCAGTCGGTCTCGACATGGAGGCGGCTGTCGGGTATGACGGCTGCCGTGAGGGGGTTGAAGCGCTCTCCGAGCGATATGTGCATGCCTGCGTCGAGGAGCCGGCGGGCGAGGGCGGGGGCGCCGCGGAATCCGTGGATTATCCATGGCTGTGCGGGGCGGATGGCGCGGTGGGCGGCGAGCAGTTCGGCCCATGCGCGCACGCAGTGCACTATGAGGGGCTTGCGGAGGCGTTCGGCCAGCAGGGCGTGCAGGCGCAGCAGTTCTGCCTGGCGGGGGAGTGGGGCGCCTCTGAGCCGGTCGAGGCCGCATTCGCCGATGGCTGCTATGCGCGGGTCGGCGGCGGTTTTTTCCACGAGCGGCCACAGTGTGCCGGCTTCGGAGCTGCGCCAGGGATGGACTCCGGTGCTGAATGTGCCTTGGGGCGGCAGGGGTGTGTCGGGCTCGATGTTGATGATGGCGCCCGGGCCTGCATGGAGGTTGTGTGTGTGGACGTCGCGTATTGTCATGTCAGGGCACGGGGTCGTAGCCGCTTCCGCCCCATGGATGGCAGCGTGCGAGCCGTTTGAGTGTGAGCCATGTGCCTTTGAGCGCTCCGTGGCGCCTGAGTGCCTCGAGGGCGTAGGCGCTGCATGTGGGTGTGAAGCGGCAGGAGGGAGGCAGCAGGGGCGATATGGCCGCGCGGTAGAGGAGTACGGGCATGCTGAGCAGGCGTGCGGCGGCTTTGTCGAGGAGGGAGGTGGGTGGCATGCGCTGGGGATGTGTGCGGTTCAGGAAGGGGTGTTTTCGGCTGCTTTTGCGAGCAGGCGCTGCATGGCGCGGTCGACGGCTTCGTAGGGCTCTGTGGTGGAGGCTACGTAGACGAATGCTATGTCGGTGCGTGTGCCTTCGGGCATGGCGAATTCGGCGTGTCGCAGGCGGAATGCCTCGCGGATGCGGCGTCGCATGAGCACGCGGTCGACTGCGTGGCGCAGGCGGCGTTTGGGCACTACGATGACGAATGCGAGGGGGGCGTCGCTGCGCCGTGAGGGGTCGGGACGCCACACGGCGCGCAGGGGGTAGCACAGGGCTCCGCGGCTTTCGGGGCTATGGGCAAAAAGCGCCTCGATCGCTGTGGGCGAACAGAGGCGCTGTTTTTTGTAGAGTCTGAAGTTCCGGTCCATTATTCCTGCTCGCTTTCGGCGGCCGGGGGCATTTCCCTGGCAAGGAAGTTGTCGAGCGCCTGTGTCATGGACGGCGCTTCGGGCGAGGGTGCCGCTATGTCGGGTGTCAGGCCGGCGTCTTCGGCTGCTTTTGTGGTGGCTGCGCCGAAGGTGGCTATCTTCACGGTGTCCTGCTTGAAGTCGGGGAAGTTTTTTAGCAGCGACTGTATGCCCTGCGGGCTGAAGAACACGAGCATGTCGTAGTCGAACGGCTCGTCGGGGGCGAAGTCGTTGCTCACGGTGCGGTACATGACGGCGGGCGTGAAGTTGACTTTGCTGTCGGTGAGCAGTTTGGAGTCTTTTCCGTTGTATACGTCGCTTACGGCAAAGAGGTAGCGCTCGTTTTTGTGCTTTACCATGGAGGGCACTATGTCGGCGAGGCGCCCTGTCTTGGAGGCGAAAATCTTGCGCTTGCGGTAGATTATGTATTTCTGGAGATAGTTGGCGATGCTTTCCGAGGAGCAGAAATATTTCTGTGTGTCGGGTATGCTGACTCGCGTTTCTTCGGCGAGGCGGAAGAAATTGTCGACGGCTGTCTTTGCTGTGAATATTATGGCTGTGAAATCGGCTATGTTTATTTTCTGCGTACGAAATTCCTTGGCCGAAAGGCCTTCGACTTTTATGAACGGACGGAACACAATGTCCACGCCATATTTTTCCGCAATCTCAAAATAGGGTGATTTTTCGGATTCAGGCTTTGGCTGAGAAACTAAAATCTTATTGATAATCACTATATTAATGCGTTATTTTGTTCAAAATGAGACTATGTCCCGCCGACTATCATGCCGGCTGCCCCGCAGACACATAATGCGGGTACTATTTCAAGGGTGCAAAGGTACAAAATAAAATAGACTAATGACGGAAATCCGGTGTAAAAAATTCTAAAACCCTTTCCTATAAATATCAATCGTGCCGCGATATAGATGGATGCGGCTATGATGAGCATGGCTGTGGCGGCGTCGGGATAGAATACGAGGCCGAGGGTGGGGAGTGCGAGGGCTATCCCGGCCAGTCCCTGCGAGGCGCAGAATCCGTCGACCCACTGTCGGGCGCGGGCTGGGTCGGGGTCGAATACGTAGCCTACGATGGCGTAGGCGCAGAGCTGGAACAGGTAGTAGCCGGCGGCGAGCAGCATCAGGGCGAGTATGCTCATGAGTGCCCGGCGGGGGTCTGAGAGGGCTCCTGGACAGAGGAATGCGTAGAGGAGCACGCCGCAGTAGGCCGAGAACTGGACGGCGAGCAGCACTTGCACGCGGCGGCGTCCGGCTCCTGTCTCGTCGAAGGCGTTTTCGCGGTTGCGCACGCTCCACAGGTCGTGTATGCCGGCTGTGAAGGCTCGGCTGTAGCGGCTGAAGGCGAGCATGCAGGCCACGAACATGAGTGCGAGCGCGCCGAGCAGGACGGAGTGTCCTGCGGGATGGACGATGCGCGGGCCGGGGGTGTGGCCTTCTGTCCACGCGGGCGGCGCGGAGGCTTCCTGCACGATGCGCCGGAACAGCGACAGGTCGATGGGTTCGCTGCTGACGGCTGCCGCGAGCGCGTGGTCTATGGATGTGTCGAACGGGCACGGGACGGCCTCTCGGGGCATCGCAAGCACCGAATCGGGCGCGGCCTGCAGGG
>VSPG01000048.1 GCA_009775265.1 Muribaculaceae bacterium | reverse complement strand
TAGGGCTGACTCCTGCAATAGGTGCCAGCCCTAATTTTCAACCGCTACTAAAAAAGTTTAGCGGACAGTAATAATTATTTTTGCGACACATTAAGTATCTCTAAAAAAGAGTTATACTTTATTCTGTCGCTTCCGCAGCCACTTTCCAGGCTTTTATATCCTTATCTACTATTAATTAAACCTAATGCGCTTAAACCTTTCTGCTGCGCCGGCGTCTTATTGGTGTGTAAACTGAACAAGACAGTACTTCAAAAACAACATCAATATGAAAAAGAAGATTTATTCTATCGCACTGGCACTCATTGCCGCCACAGGCATCGGAGCAATGGCTCAGAAACCCGCCACATGCCCTGCCAACGCTTCATGCCCCACTGCACAAAAGGCCGACAACTGCTGCATGGAGCTGTTCATGGAAGGTATAACGCTGACTCCCGAGCAACAGACAAAGATAGCAGCCATCAAAGAAAGTCGCACCAAGAAAGCCAAAGAAATGCGTGAAGCACGCAAGGCCGAAATGAAGGACCGCAGCCAGGCACGCGAACAGAATGCCGCACAGCGCAAACAGATGCGCCGCGCCCACCTCGACGAGATGAAGTCGGTGCTCACATCCGAACAATACGTAGTGTTCCTTGAAAACATGGCAATAAACGCTCCCTCGCAACGCATGGGACGCAACCATCAGGCCATAGCGCAGGGACGCCACAAAGGCAACCACCACCGCGACATGAAGGCGTGCTCCGCCGAACGTCAGGCCAACGTAAAGAATGCCGACAACACAAAATAAACAGACCGGCATAAAGAACCGGGTCGCGCCATGATGGCGCGGCCCGGTTGTCGTATTCAGTCCTCGCTGAAATGCCTCAGCACCCGACGGTAGGAAGTGAATATCTTGCTTTTGCTCACAAACCCGACATAGACACCATTGTCTACGACAGGAAGGTTCCATGCCCCGGTATCGTCGAATGTCTTCATCACTTTGTCCATGCTCATGCCCACCTCGATGCGCGCGGGAGGCATCGACATGAATTTGCTCACGTACATCTTGCGGTAGAGATCAGGACGGAACATTATATTGCGGATTTCGTCAAGCACCACTACGCCTTTTAGACATCCGGCGGCATCCACTACCGGGAACAAGTTGCGGCTGCTCTTGGCTATGGTGTCGACCATATCTTTCAGAGACATTTCAGGACGCACGGCCAGAAAGTCGGTTTCTATCACATTGTCTATCTTAAGCAAAGTCAGCACGGCTTTGTCCTTGTGGTGGGTCAGAAGTTCGCCACGCTTGGCAAGACGCATGGTGTAGATGCTGTATGGTTCGAAAAACTTGATGGTGCCGTAGGCGATGGTGCTCACGATGAGCAGCGGCAGAAACAGATCGTAGCCACCGGTGAGCTCCGCCGTCAGGAAGATGGCCATGAGCGGGGCGTGCATCACACCCGCCATCACGCCCGCCATTCCGATAAGGGCGAAGTTTTTCGTGCTGAGCACGGTCTCGAATCCCATCATGTTGGACACGAAGGCAAACAGGAATCCTGTCATACAGCCCACATACAGCGACGGGGCGAAAGTGCCGCCCACACCGCCGGCACCGTTGGTGGCGGAAGTGGCGAATGCCTTGGTGAGGATAATCACGGCTATGAACAGCACGAGAAACCATGTTTCGGAGGCTTCGCCGTAGAATATGGAGCCGTTGACAATAGACGATGTGTCGCCGTTGAGCAACCCGGTGATGGCACCGTAGCCTTCGCCATAAAGCGGCGGCAACAGAAACACGAGCAGGGAGAGGATTACGCAGCCAACGGCCGTGCGTCCCCACGGGTTGCGGAAACGCCCGAAGAAATTCTCCATCATGTTCATGGCACGCGTGAAATAAAGCGACACCAGGCCGCACACCAGTCCGAGCACTATTGCAAACGGAATCTTGGCCACATAGAAATCCTCGCTCTGCACGAAGAAGAACTCGAAATCATAGCCGGTGTAGGCGTAGGCAATTGTGGCCGACGTGATGGAAGCGATAAGCAGCGGCATCACACTTACGGTGGTGAGGTCGAGCATCAGCACTTCGAGTGTGAACAGCATGCCTGCGATGGGCGCCTTGAAAATACCAGCTATGCCTGCGGCCGCACCGCAGCCCACAAGTATCATAAGTATACGCGGCGAAAGACGGAACATGGAGCCGAGATTGGAACCTATGGCGGCACCCGTATACACTATCGGCCCCTCGGCACCCACCGAGCCGCCGAAACCTATGGTGACCGAAGAAGCCACCACGGAAGTGTATATGTTGTGACGCTTAAGGCGGCTCTTGTTCTGCGAAATGGCATAAAGCACGCGTGTGACACCATGCGAGATGTTGTCCTTCACCACATAGCGCACATACAGTGCCACGAGCACCACGCCCGCAGCAGGAAGAAGGATATACAGGATATTGGCCTGCGACACGTCTATGTGTGTCGTGAGCAGGCGGCTTATGTTGTGTATCAGCCATTTGAGCACCATTGCCGCAAGGCCGGCAAATATGCCCACGAAAAGCGCAAGAACCAGTACGAAATTCTTTTCCTTCACATGCTTTTCACGCCATTGTATAAAACGCATCAATGCCGCATGGAACGTGCGCGGATGGTCGTCGCAACAGGTAGTGGCGCCCAGTTCTTCGTCGTCATCCACAAGGCCGTAATCAGGACCGAGAGGACGTGTGTTGTCTTTATGTTCTTTACTCATAAAAGTTGTACTATATGGTTTCACAGGCCTTTGCCGGTGAGCACAGTGTTTATGGTGTGGAGCATTATCCGCAGGTCAACGCCGAACGAAACATTTTCAATATACAGCATATCGTAGGCAAGACGCTCCACCATCTCGTCAACATTGCGCGCATAGCCGAACTTGACCATGCCCCACGACGTGAGTCCGGGACGAACTTGATGAAGAAGTTCCACGCAAGGAGCTTTACGGGCAATAAGCCGCAGGTAATGCTCACGCTCGGGACGAGGCCCCACGATGCTCATCTGTCCTATGAACACATTCCAAAACTGTGGCAGCTCGTCGAGTCGGTATTTCCGTAACACGGCGCCTACACGCGTGATGCGTCTGTCTCCGTCGCTGCTCAGTTGCGGCCCGGCTGCCTCGGCATCGGTGTGCATGGTGCGGAACTTGCGTATCATGAAACGGCGTCCGCGATAGCCTACCCGTTCCTGGCTGTAGAACGCCGGACCGGGCGAGTCGGCCTTGACTGCTACGGCTATCACCATATATACCGGAGCGAGCAGCACCAACGCAAGAGCCGACAGCAGCACATCGCCAACACGCTTCATATTGGCAGTGGCGGCCGACACTCCTGCCGAACCTATATTCACCAAAGGCTCGTTTGCCACTGAATTGACACGCGGACGCATGGTAAGAAGCCCGTAAAGGTCCGGTGCCATGTAGATGCTGCAGTGCAGAGGCAGGAACAGGCCGAGCAAGCGGGCAGTCTCCGAGACATCGCAGTTTTCATCAGCTAAAATGACATTAGCGACTATCCCGTCACGCACCAGCGAACACGCCTCTTCCATAGACATGTATTCGCCGTCGGCACCGCAGTCTCCGTCGGCAGCGACAAAGCCTATGATGTCGAATCCCATGGACGTGGGTACGCGTCTGATGCGTTCGGCCACGGCACGCGCCCTCGCCCCCGTGCCTACCACAAGCGTTGCAAAACGCAGACGGCCGCCGCTTATTGCCCGCTTCACCGATGCCGTGACTGCATAACGTCCGGCATAGACAGGCACGGCAAGCAAAAACCACAGAATAAGCAGCAGCTGATAGTTGAGCAGACGTTCGGGGATGGTATCGTTCACAAGCACCGCAAAGAACATCATAAGCGCTGACAGAGCCGATACACCCGCCGTGTTGAGCACATCGTCGACACGGGATTTTTCATAAGGTCTGTTGTAATAGCCCGATATGGCATACAGCCCTATGGCAAGCAGCGGCAGCACACATTGTCCGAGGATGACCGAAGGCAACAGAAGAAATCCTCCAATGGGTCCAGCCCAGTCGGCCGGCAACGAATAATAGCGAACGACATTGAACGTGAACCAACCAAGGTTGAGCAGCACGTAGTCGCTCAGCATATAACGCATGCGTTGTAGTCCGGCCGGGGTCATCACTTACGCAGTATTTTGAACAAGCCGCCGGCACTGATTTTAATCACGGCAGAAGGTTTTCCGGCCGCAGGAGGGGCGTCCGCCGGGTCTACTATGGCATCGACCGCATCTATTATTTCCTGCGACAATGCTTCCAGCGACACCGGAGCCGGCGCGCCGCTGATATTAGCAGAGGTGGAGACAAGCGGCTTACGCCAACGGCGGAACAGATGCAGCGGCACAATGCGCACTCCGGCAGAGCCGTCCTCGGCAAGCAGTTCCGGCGCAAGACCACGAGGGCTGTCGTACACCACCGTCAGCGGCTCCACTGCCGCTTCGAGCAGTTCGTAAGCAACGTCGGGGATGTCGTCGACCCAACGCTCCAGCATCGCAACGTCGGACACAAGAGTTATCAATGCTTTGGCCTCGGCACGCCGCTTTATGGCGAATATGCGTCGCACGGCCTCGCTGTTGGTAGCGTCGCAACCTATGCCCCAGACCGTCTCTGTGGGATATGCGATGACACCACCGCGGGCAAGCACGGCAGACGCGTCGTCGCTGCTTATGATTTTATGCTGCATGTCAGTTGTCGGGTATAAGTCCGTTTTTAATCACCTTCTCAAGAGCCGAGCGGTGACGCCGGAACTCGCGTGTGGCCATGTACCCCCTGATGCTCTCCACGTGGCGACGGCCATGCAGGTCGGTGCCTACGAAGTCGACGAGTCCCATGTCTATGAGTTTTTCGGCTATACGCCGCTCGCCTTTGCCATAATATCCGGCAAGACTCAAAAGATTGATTTGAAACTCCACTCCTGCGTCGTGCAGCGCGCGGTAGCGGTCAAGGTTCTCGTAATAATAAAAATAACGTTCAGGGTGCGCGAGAATCGGGCGATAGCCGTCAACCTGCAGCTCGAACACAAGACGGTCGAGATTAAGCGGCTCCTGAACAAACGAATTCTCGATAATCAGATGCCCGTCGGGGAGCATCTGCAACAGACCTTTGCTACGGTTCTCCTCAAAAAGGTCGTCGAGGCGGTATTCAGCGGAGTTGCCGAGTTTAAGGGTATTGCCTCTTTCGTCAAGTGCAGCCTGCAGGGCACAGCGCGCCGAGGCGATGGATTCAGGTGTGTTGGGAAATGTGCCCATAGTCACATGCGGCGATGCGAAAATACGCTCTATACCCCACTCCTGCATGGCCTCCACCAACTCTACAGAACGTTCGACAGAGGGCGAGCCGTCGTCAATGCCGGGAAGAATGTGGCAGTGTATATCCGTATCGAACCAAAGCTTCTCAGCTTTCTTTTTACTAAAGAAATTGAACATAGCAGGAAATATAATCAAAACTTAAACGATGCGCCGACAAGGCCGTGAAGCCCCTGAGCACGCACGCCAGGCAGCATATAGTAGTCGCTGCCGAGCAGATTGTCGCCACGCGTGAACACATCCAAAGCAGGCGTTATGGAATAGCGTGCGCTTACCGACAGCAGACTTGCATCACCAAGACTGATGGCCTCCGGCATTTCCGTTCCGTCGTAGCCGTATGCCACACGGTCGGCACGCAATTCGTAGCCCACGTTTACTTCCAGTTTTTCTACAGGACGCACGGCAAGCGACGCCTCCAGCACCATTTTGGCACGGTCGCGCCACAGATAATATCCGCTTCCGGGCTTCTGCGGAGCAAACTCCACGGAGGCCTTCACGTCGACCATCGAACGCCAGGAATAGCTTGCCCGGACGCCAGCATGCGCTCCCTTTATATCCGTAGCAAGGAATGCGACGTCGCCATAGCCACCACCGAGGCCGGCCACAAATGCAGGCATAAGCCAGTTGTTGGCGCGCGCCCAGCCTCCGAACAGTTCTATGCCGAAACCTGCAAACGGTCCGACATTAATACCCGCATCCACCGTCAGCGGCAGATGTGAGCGGCGATACTGCCATCCGGCCGGAAAGAATGGAGTGTAATCGTACAGGGAGCGCTGCGTATTCAACACCTCCCCGCCTCCGGCACGGGCATAAATTGAGAAACCTTTGGCCGCATAGCTTGCAAGCACATCCGGCGCTACGTGGAATTTTTTATCTTTGCCTCCGGTGCTTATGTCGAGGCGCGCTCCGAGACGCAGGTTTACACCTTTGTCTCCTCCGAAAGCATAATACGGCGTGGCTGTCATGACACCGAGAGTACCGCCGTCGGCTCCGGCAATTTCCCATCGCTTGTTATCAAAATCGGGGACTATGACCATCCCGTCGGGACGCGAAAGGAAATCGGCCTTCAGTTCAAGTCCGGCCCGGCTACTGCCGCTGAGACGCGTAATCAAACCGGCATTCGCTTCAAATCTGGTTTCCGTGCCCTTGTCGAAAAGATGCAACTGCGGTTCAGGCATACCATCGGCGTATCCGGGACTTCCATAATCTTCCTTATAGCCGAAGGTGTGCAGTTCTGCTCCTACGTGGTAGCCTACTCGCCCGGCGCGGGCCCACCAGGCTATTTTTGCGTCAACCATGTTGAGATTGCGATCCACGATATAATGACTGTCAGGTAGGCTCTGCTTGCCGAAACGATACGCAACACCGGCTGAGAGCACTCCTGCGCGACCGAAACGACGGTCGAAATCGGCGCCTATTGCAAAACTATTATTTTTAAAGTCGGGCGTTTTGCCATTCTCCGCGTGTTCTTTGCTGTCATAGGCATAACCGTCGAACTGCCCCCAGACACCCAAACGGGTGTCTGATGTCTGCAACAGGCGATAGCCTGCCGAAACACCGAGGTTATAAACCGGAAAATATCCGGCACTGACGTATCCGCGATAGGGCGAAAGGGCAAAAGTGTCGGCCCACGCCGCAGGTGCGAGCAGATAAGATGAGCGTGTGAGTGTGCCCGGCTGCCCGTACTCAGCCATATCGATACGTGTGTCCTGCACAGTAGCCGGAACTATGGACGGACTCACGGAATTCAGACGCATGGCAGCACGCTCGGCAGGCACTACTGTGCGTTCTACAGTTATTTCAGTGCTGAGTTTCTGCGCCTGAGCGGAGAATGCTGCAAAAAGAAGTATGTAGCTGATTTTTTTCATCATTTCTTAAGCTTTTCGAGACGTGTGTCTATCATGTCGAAAATGTCGCTTTCATTGCCCGGATAGTTGGAGCGCAGTGCCTGAAGGTATTCACGTGCCTCGAAGTTCTTGCCCTGCTGCGCATAAATATCGCTAAGCAGTATGAATCCGCGGGCGAGCCAATAGGCGTGCGGGGTACCGCTTGAGGTGAGTTCTTCTGCCTGTGAGCGTGCCTGCGACAAGTCGCCGGAATCAAAATAGCTCTGTGCCAACGAGTAAGCGGCCTTGGCTCCGTACAAATCATCGGTAGCATCCGCTATACTTTCCCACTGAGTGCGGGCTTCCGCACCACGACCGGTTCCGTTGAGCGCAATGCCCTTGGAATATGTAGCCTCCGTGCGGTTTTCCGAACCAAGCGTAGAAGATGATAACAGCGCATCGGCGGCCTGCTCCACAAGCGCATAGTCGCCAAGGTCACGCGCCACACGCATTATGCCCATACGGGCTGCGTTAAGACGGCTCGCTGTCGAAGCGCGCTGTTCAAGCATCCGCCACGAACGCAGGGCGTCCTCACCGCGTCCGGCGGCATAGTCGGCGTCGGCCTTCATAGCGAGGGCGGCTTCCGCGGCAGAGTTGTCGGGATACTTTGACACGATTTCATCGGCGCAGCGCAGCGCATCCGCTTCAGAGCCTTTGTCGGAATAGTGCAGCATCAGGCTTTCGAGAGCGCGGACGCGGAAACTTCCCGACGGATATTGCGTCAGATATGCTTCCATGCGTGCGGGATTGCCTTGGGTCACAAGCGCTTTGTCGGCCGTTTCATAGCTCAGCCGGTCGGCCTCGGCTACGTCCATCTTCGGGGCGCCGTCCACTCCGGCCATAAAATCCATATATTGCTGCAACGTTCCGTCTTCGGCGCTCAGACGCTTCAATGCGTCGGATGCCTCCGCGGCCTCCACACTCGTGGGATAGGCCTTAACGACGTCCTTATATGTTTCTATTGCGTCGGTCCGACGACCGGCGTTTAGCATCGTCTGTGCCATCTGCAGATGTCCCTTTCGCCCCTGCTCCGTTCCGGAGAAATCGGCGACAAGACGTCGATACGCGGCAATTGCGCCATCATTATCGTCAAGTTGTATGCGGCTTTCCGTAATCTCAAGTAGCGCATCAGACACAAGGACCGACGACGGGAAGCGCTCGCACATCTGTGTCAACGTGGCGATTTTTGCTTTGTGGTTGCGCCGGTAACCCTGCATCACACCTTTCTGAAACAATGCGTAGTCGCCAGCGGAGGGATATGTCGAGTATGCCTTGTCGTAAAACTTTTCAGCTCCATCAAAGTCGGAGGCATAGTAACGGGTGTCACCAAGGCGGTTGTAGGCATCGGCAACCGCTTCCTTTGAAAGGCCGCCGGGGCGATCGACGACATGGGTGAAATTTGTGGCCGCATCATCGTAGCGTTTTTGGGCAAAACGCGTATATCCGAGGTCGTAACGCGCCACAGCCGAGTTAGGCGCCGATGCCGGTGCACGGCGCACATAGTCGAGAAGCGCATCGGCGGCACCGGCATAATCAGCAGTCCGGTAAAGTGCTTCGCCGAGCACAAGACGCACCTCAAGAGCTGTGGAAGCATTGCCTGAAGCCGCCACCGCATCGGCACGCCTCAACAAAGGAATTGCGGATGCGGCATCGCCAGAGGCAAGAGTGCGTGCGCCCAACGTATAAAGTATGTTCTGTTTGGCTTCAAGCACACGGGGCGAAGGATTGCTCATTCGCTCAATGCTCGCAAGAGCACGGTCGTAATCATTGTCGGTCATATAGCCTGCCACCAGATATTCCTGCACCTGTGCGGCATGCGAACTCTCGGGATAACGCCTCAGAAACTCTTCGAAAGTATCCACCGAACTGCCGAACGGCACACGGCCGCCCTGCATTCGCGCCACTGCATAGTTATAGAACGCAGTTTCGCGGACTTCCGCATCGTGTTTCATTGTGCGTGCCTTATCAAAGGCAAGTAGTGCCGCCTGTGGGTCGCCTTCATGCATCAGCGCCTGGCCGATGTAAAGATAGGCACTTTGAGCCATGGCGTCGTCGGCCCCTGTCGCACTCTCAAGATGGGACACCGCAGCGGAATACTCACCTTCGGCATACTCAGCAAGGCCGAGTATGTACAACGCGGACGGAAGCGGCTCCTGAGCCTCGGAAAGATATTTTTTAAGATACGGAATAGCCTCGGACTGACGGTCAAGCTGATACAGAGACTCTCCGGCCACGCGGTTGGCCTCCGCGGAAAAATCGCGGGACACACCCGAACGCTTCAGAAGGTTGCGCGCAGAGGAAAGCGCCTTGTCGTACCGCCCCGTGCGGTAATAAATCTGAGCCAGATAATACTCCGACATATTGCCCGGAGCGACACGCGTATCCGCCTGGGAGAAATAGCGTTCGGCTTCGGCATAATCACCTTTGGCATACGCAATGTAGCCTCTGTAGAAACGCGAGGCCGCACCATATTTCCTGCTGGTAGCTATGGCTGCAAAACGCGAAGCGGCACCGTCCAGTTCGCCCACCTGCATCATGCAGTATGCCGTGCGATAGTCAAGGTCGTCGCGGAGGTCGAGGTTCAGAGATGTGCCGTCCACTTTACGATACGCTTTCAGCGCTTCAGGATAGCTTCGGGTGAAAAGGCAATCGCCCACACGCATCATAGCCTCGCCACGACGCAGAGAATAGGGATACTGCGCAAGAAAACGTCTGAAATGCGTAATCGCCGATGAGCCGCCGGTGCCGAATGCGGCCTGAGCGAGCGCCCAATCCACGTCTTCAACCTCAGAGGCTGAAAGCAACGAGCGGTCGACCTGCCGCAACTGGTCGATACAACCGGTGTAATTCTCGGCCGACAGCATTTCAAGCCCGCGGGCCATATAGCCTTGCGATGCAGGAGAATTTATTTGTGCCGGAGCGGCCATGGCCGACGCCGCCGCAAGCACAGACAATATTGGAAGTCGTTTCATAAACAACATGCTACTTTTTAACATGCAAATATACGCATAAGTCGAGAGCAAAACCAAATAAATTTGGTTTTTGCCGAGCGAAAGTATATAAGATGAAGTCAAATATGCGGAGAACAACCGACATAACGCACCATGTGGCCGCCTCTTTGCAGATGCACGTTGCACAATAGTTCTTTTTTTTCTACTTTTGCCTATCTTTTCAAATACATTAAGAATAATGGATTCCAACATCATAAAACTGCTGCCGGACTCCGTGGCCAACCAAATTGCCGCCGGCGAGGTTATCCAGCGCCCGGCCTCCGTAGTCAAAGAACTTGTGGAGAATGCCGTCGACGCAGGAGCGACATCCATAAGCATCGTCATAAAGGATGCGGGGCGCACGCTTGTGCAGGTCGTGGACAATGGATGCGGGATGTCGCCGGTGGACGCACGCATGGCATTTGAGCGCCATGCCACAAGCAAGATAGCCAACGCCACCGATCTCTATGCACTGCACACCATGGGATTCCGCGGCGAGGCGCTGCCTTCGATAGCCTCGGTGGCACAGATAGAGTTGCGGACAATGCGCAAAGGCGACGAGATGGGGTCGAAGCTGTGCTTGTCAGAGTCCAAATTCATAAGTCAGGAACCCGTAGTAGCAACTCCAGGCAGCAACCTTATGGTGAAAAACTTGTTTTTCAACATGCCTGCGCGCCGCAAATTCCTAAAAAAAGACTCTGTGGAACTCGGGCACATACTCCGCGAGTTTGAACGTCTCGCACTTGTCAACCCCGGCATAGACTTCACTCTCATCAGTAACGATGTGACTCTCCACCAATTGCGGCACGCAACCGAAAAACAACGTATAATCGACTTGTTCGGCAAGGCCATCGACCGCGCGCTGCTGCCGATCGGCACAGCTGCTCCATTCGTACGCATCGAGGGGTATATAGGCTTGCCTTCATCGGCAAAAAAACGCGGCTACCAACAGTTTTTCAGCGTAAACGGACGAAACATGCGCCATCCGTTTTTTCACCGCGCGGTAATGGACTGCTACCAAGCGCTTATCGCTTCGGACGTGCAGCCAAGCTATTTCATAAATTTCGAAGTAAACCCCGAGAACATAGACGTCAATATCCATCCTCAGAAGCACGAGATAAAGTTCGAGGACGAAATATTCATTCGCGACGTACTCATGGCCGCCATCAAGGAAAGCCTCGGACGCTTCAACGTGAGCGGAGCTATGGACTTCGACGTGGAAGATGCGCCCGACATACCGGCGTTCGACCCCCGGGCCGGTATTATAGCACCCGACACAGCAGTGGACAGCAACTACAACCCATTCGCCGACACTCCCTCCACTGCCCGTCCAAGCCGTATAAACAGCGATAACGCGCCCGCAACCCACAACCGCACACCACGGGCTGCCACCAACTGGGAGGCACTTTACCAAAACTTCGACAACGAACGCGCCGCCAGCCTCGACGAAGTACGCTCAAGCGCGCTCAACAACGACGACTCAGAACAAAAAGAGGTCTCGCTACCCGGCCTGACAGCCATAGAAAACGACAATGCCGGACACTGCATACAACTTCGCCAACGCTATATAGTGATGCCGTCGCAGTCGGGGCTTATGATTATAGATCAACACCGCGCACACGTCAATGTACTATACGCCCGCTTTGCCGACGGAGGACTGAGCGGAACCACACAACGGCTCATATTTCCCGACAGCGTGGAGCTCACCCCGTCTCAGTCGGCTTCGCTTGAAAGCATGGCTGATATAGCAGCCGACATGGGCTTCGACATAGCGCACCTCGGCGGAGGCACATGGGCCGTCAACGGGGTACCTGCCGACATAGCCGCCACAAACCCTGCCGAGCTACTTGCCGCCATGGCCGACGACGCAGCCGCCACAGGCACACACGACACCGCGGCTCTACGCTCTGCTGCCGCTCTCGCACTGGCACGCGCTTCGGCCATACGCGCAGGACGGGCACTGTCAACCGACGAAATGGAAGCACTTGCCGCCGACCTGATGCGTCTGCCGGCTCCGACATACACTCCCGACGGATTGCGCACCATTGTGACCATCGAAAACCCGTATATCGACCAGCTTTTCTCATGAAAGCCATCTGCCATGTTCTTATTGCCATCGCCATAGTCGCCGGAACAGTCACCGCCAGTCCCATGCCCGGAGCTACCGCATCGGAAAGCGATGTCAGAGACGCTCTGCGGCTTCTCGACACCGAACTGCAACGGCGCCACACCTATATCACAGCCAGGCAAAACTACATAGACAGACTGTCGGCCATATGCCGCGCCGACAGCAGCACGGACGAAGCCCCCTACCCGGCTCTTGCGCATGCCTACGCCGGATTCAACAACGACTCCGCCCTGTCAATACTGCGCAGAGCCGAATCTTCCCATTCAAAAGACAAACAGCACGAAGCACGCATGCACATGGCATCTCTGCTGCCTCTTGCCGGACTTTTCGACAGCGCCGAGGCCAAACTCGCCGAAGTGGACACCACCTTGATAGGACGTGAAAGCATGCCCGCCTATTATGAACATGCGCGCCAGATGTACAGCTATTTTGCAGCATTCTTCGAGCGCTATCCCGAACTGCGTCAGCGCTACGCATCGCAATCGATGCGTATGCAGGAAAAACTGCTTGAGGTTCTCGACCCGGAATCTGACGAATACCTTTTCAACCTCGGCGAACACGCCTACCTCAATGGTCAGAATCCGCGCGCACGCGTATTGCTTTCCGAACTGCTGGCACGCGAAACCATTTCCGACATGCTACGCGCGCGCGCCGCCCATCACCTGTCGGCCATAGCCAAAGCCGACGGCGACGAAGCCTCATGCGTTTACTACCTTGTGCAATCAGCCATCTCCGACCTGCGTTCCGCCACACGCGAAATGGCTTCGCTTCAGGAACTCGGAGCCCTGCTATACACCCGTGGCGACATAGACCGTGCATACGCCTACCTATCCACGGCTCTGGCAAACGCCGTGGAATGCGGAGCGGAAGTGAGAATGCTTGAAAGCGCGCGCTCACTGCCATATATAGAGCAGGCATATGCCCGCAAAGCAGCCGAGGCACACCGTCGCGACATGTGGATTATGGCCGGCATGGCCGTGCTTGTTATAGTCCTTATAGGCTCCCTTGTAGCACTCCGCGTCGAAATGAAAAGGATGAGCCGCCTGCAGGAACGCCTGCGTTCGGCCAACAAAGCCAAGGAAGTATATATAAGCCAGTTCCTTACGTTATGTTCGGTTTACATGGACAAACTGAAACAATTCAGCAAACTCGTTACGCGCAAAATCGGAGCCGGACAGGTCGACGATCTTTACAGAATGGCTAAAAACGGCAAATTCGTAGAGGAGGAAAGCCGTGAATTTTATGAGGTGTTCGACAACGCTTTTCTGCACATATACCCGACTTTCATCGACGAAGTGAACGCATTGCTACGCCCCGACGAACAGATAATCCCCAAAGAAGGCGAACGCCTGAACACCGACCTTCGAATCCTTGCATTCATGCGCCTCGGCATCGAGGACAGCTCCAGCATAGCGCAGGTGCTGAATTATTCGCTCAACACCATCTACGCCTACCGCAACCGTCTTAAAGCCCGCGCCATAGACCGCGAAAATTTCGAACGAAACATCATGGGCATCGGCTCATAACTCTTGCCATGCATCACCGCCACGAAGCATCTTGCGGCGTATGCGTGAAAGGTGTACGGGCGTAATCTGCAAAAAAGAAGCTATCTCGCACAACGGCAACAACTGCAACAATTTCGGATACTGACGCGCCAGTCTCTCATAACGCTCAGCCGGCGTATATCTGTAAAGGTCGATATACCGCTCATACAATATTTCATAACGTGAGTTCGGGATAAGAATTTTATTTTTTTCAGCCAAGCAAAAGACATAGAGTATTGGGCGGCCTGTCAAG
>VSPG01000047.1 GCA_009775265.1 Muribaculaceae bacterium | reverse complement strand
ACCAAAAGAATCGGCAACTTTTTCAAGCTGCCGATTCAATTGTTTCATGGCGTTCCTTATCCCGAACTCGCGTTATTCCGTACCTTTCAGGTACACTATAGCGTAATCAATAGCTTCACCGTCGAAAGACATCACTTTACCAGAAACCACACCCGGATTATTTTGCGCAATGCCACAAACACAAGCCGATATTGATATTAATGACAACAATAAAAGTCTGAAAGACATATGTATAAATATTTTTTAGAAAAACTCTTGATTTCGCTGCAAAATTACCATCTTTCAAAAACGCCGAAAATACCCAAATTTTGGAAAAATCTAAAAACAGACCATGCTGCGTCTCCTAAAAATAGGATACAACACACAGATTTTCCACTGAATATTCCAAAATTTCATCATTTTTTAGGTATGGCATGATTCATGAATCATTCGTAACTTTGCACCATGAATTATCACACCTGCAATCATCATAACATTATGCTGCAAACATCCGTCAGATATACTGCCGCCGACCGTATCCGGGATATTATCGAGGACAACGGCCTGTTGTTGCCGGTCCTCAACAGGTTCAGGGTGCCGTTCGGTTTCGGCAACAGCACTGTCGACGATATATGCAAGGAAAACGACATACACTGCGATACATTCCTCGCAGTCGCCAACCTTATAGGCAACCGCAATTACAGCAACTTTCAGATACATCTGCCCACATTAGTCAATTATCTCAGAGAGGCGCATACATATATATTGGATTATTTTCTACCCGAAATCCGGGATTCATTAATCAGGGGCGTGCATCAGCCGCAGTTGGACGATGCCGCCATACATGTCATAAAATTCTTTGACGAATACATGGAGGAAGTAAAAAACCACATGGATTTTGAGGACGAGGTTGTGTTTCCGTACATAGAACAACTGCAGAAAGGACACCGGAAGCAAGGTTTCAGCATAAAGGATTTTGCCACCAAGCACAACAGCATGGCCTCCAAACTCAACGAGCTTAAAGATATATTCCTGCAGCATTACGCCATTCCCAACACAAAAATCCTTAGTCGGGCACTATTCAACATCATAGCTTGCGGCGACGACCTGGTTTCCCACTGCGCAATTGAAAACAGACTATTGGTGCCCGCAACCGAACTTCTTGAAAAACAGATAAACTTACCTCCGGAAAAGGAGCCGAAAGACTCAACTCCAGTTCATGTTTCAACCATTCCCAGACACGACACACTGAGCAATAGAGAAATAGATGTCATAAGATTGGTCGCACAAGGACTGTCCAACAAAGAAATCGCAGACAAGTTATGCTTGTCGTTCCATACAATCACGACCTACCGCAAAAATATAAGCACAAAACTGAACATTCACTCCTCGGCGGCACTAACAATATTCGCCATACTCCACAACATAATCGACCCTAAACAAATTGAATTGAAATAAGAGGTTGTTTAAATTACTTCTGCATGGCGTCTTTTATGTTAACGCACATTTACTCGTCGGTCACAATGGAACCACATTGCTCCCTCCTCATAAAATGCACCTTAACATAAAATACACCACCCTGTCGTTAACAATGATTATTAAACAACCTCTAAATAAACACGACAATACACAGAAACGGCAGCACTGAAGTGCTGCCGTTTCTGTGTATTGTCGATGGATGGAAACCGATGTCAGAAATACTTTCCGAAATCGGCGTTGCGCATGTCGCCTGTCTCGTTGAAGGCATTGTGGAACTCGTATGCCGCACACAGCGTGTGGGGCGTCTGGCCGTTCTTGCCGGCACGGAGATAGTCAAGCAGTAGAGGACGGTAGTCGGGATGCGCGCAGTTATTGATGATTTCCTCCGCACGTTCCACAGGATCCTTGTGGCGCAGGTCGGCGACACCCTGGTCTGTCACCACGATGTCTACGCTGTGCTCGCTGTGGTCGCAGTGGGCCACCATAGGCACGATATTGCTTATCACGCCGCCTTTCGACACGCTCGGGCAAGAGAAAATCGACAGGAACGAGTTGCGGGTGAAGTCACCGCTGCCGCCTATGCCGTTCATCATGCGTGTGCCGAGCACATGCGTCGAGTTCACACATCCGAAAATGTCCGTCTCAATGGCCGTGTTCATGGCTATGACGCCGAGTCGGCGGATAACTTCCGGGTTGTTGCTGATTTCGGCAGGACGGATGACGATTTTGTCATGGAAATATTTCAGGTCACGGAACAGTTCCTCCTCCGTCTGGTCGGAGAATGTCATGGAACATGTCGATGCAAAGGTGCATTTGCCCTTCTTCAGCAGTTCAAGCACCGCGTCCTGAATCACTTCGGTATACATCATGAAGTTGGGCAGGCGGGTGCTTTCGCCGAGGTCGTAGAGCACAGCGTTGGCCACATTGCCCACCCCGCTCTGCAGAGGAAGGAACTCTTTGGGCAGGCGGCCGCTTTCATACTCGCTTATGAGGAAGCTGACAACATTGCCGCCTATCTGCTTGCTCACTTCGTCGGGAGCCGAGAACGGCTTCACGCCGTCGTAGCTGTCCGTTCGCACGATGCCTACAATTTTGGCCGGGTCCACTTTCAGCACCGGCGAACCTACGCGGTCGTTGGGGCGGTAGATGGGTATTTCGCGGCGGCAGGGAGGGTCGAGCGGAGTGTATATGTCGTGCATGCCCAGAAGGCTTTCGGGCAGTTTGGAGTTCAGCTCGATGAAAATTTTGTCGGCGAGGGCCGCATAGGTGGCCACATTGCCGCAGCCGCAGCCGATGACAATCTCGCCGTCGGGGCTTACATGGGCAGCCTCGATGATGGCATAGTCGAGCTTGCCGTAGAAACCGTAACGCATTTCCTGCGCCATTTCTGAAAGATGGCGGTCGAAGTAGTGTGCGTCATGGCAGTTGATTCGTTTGCGCAGATCCGGCAGGTTCTGATACGGAGCGCGCATGTTGATGGCGTTGGCACGCGCAAGCACGCCGTCAAACTTGTCGCTCGTCGATGCGCCAGTGAATACGTTCACCTTGAATTCGCGGCCTGCGGCATGTTCCCTCTCGGCTTTTGCAGCCAGAGCCTGAGATATGAATTTTGGCGAGCCGGGGGCGGTGAAGCCCGAAGTTCCGATGCTGTCGCCGTTCTTAATCATTTCAGCGGCCTCTTCGGCCGTGATGTAATTAAAAGCCATGTTTGAGAAATGAGTTTTCGATGGTTTACTTTGTGCGTGCGGCACATTTTTTGTATTTTTGCGCAAAATTAGCGATTCTTGTGCAATAGCACAAATATTTTCCGAAAAATGACTGAAAATAAGCACTTCGGCACTTCATCACGCCGATTATACATAGAAACATACGGCTGCCAGATGAACGTGGCCGACAGCGAGGTGGTGGCCTCCGTCATGCAGATGGCGGGCTACACCATGGCAGAAGACGTGGCCGACGCCGACGCCATTCTGCTAAACACCTGTTCCATTCGCGACAACGCGGAGCAGAAAATCGTGGCGCGCCTGCAATATCTCGCCTCGCTGCGCCGCAAGCGCGCCGGACGCCTCATCGTAGGCGTGATAGGATGCATGGCGGAGCGTCTGCAGCGCGAGCTCATCGAGCACCACGGCGTGGACCTCGTGGCTGGCCCCGACGCCTATCTCGACCTGCCTGCCCTGTTTGCGGCGGCAGAAGCCGGCGAAAAGGCGATAAACGTAGAACTGAGCACCACCGAAACCTACCGCGACGTCGTGCCGGCGCGAATCGGCTCGGCACGCGTAGGCGGATTTGTCAGCATCATGCGCGGATGCAACAATTTCTGTTCCTACTGCATCGTTCCCTACACCAGAGGCCGAGAGCGCTCTCGCCCCGCCGAAAGCATCCTGCGCGAGGTGGCCGACCTCCGCTCCCGCGGATTCAAGGAGGTCACCCTGCTCGGACAGAACGTGAACAGCTATAGCTACGCCGACGGAGAAAACGGCGGAGACATCACTTTCGACCGCCTGCTCGCAATGGTGGCCGAAGCTGCGCCCGACATGCGCATACGCTACACCACATCGCACCCGAAGGACATGAGCGACGCCACCATAGCCGTCATGGCATCCCACCCCAACATCTGCCGCCATGTCCACCTGCCGGTGCAGAGCGGCAGCAACGCCGTGCTCAAAGCCATGAACCGCAAATACACCCGCGAGTGGTATCTCGAGCGAATCGACGCCATACGCGCCGCTATGCCCGACTGCGCCATCACTACCGACCTGTTCACTGGTTTCCACGGCGAGACTGAGGAAGATTTCCAACAGACACTCGACCTGATGCGCCGCGTGGGCTTCGACTCCGCATTCATGTTCAAGTACTCCGAACGCCCCGGCACGCTGGCCGCACGCACTATGCCCGACAATGTGCCCGAAGACGTGAAAATCGACCGCCTGAACCGAATGATAGCCCTTCAGGGCGAATTGTCGGCCGAAAGCAACCGCCGCGACGTGGGCCGCGAATTCGACGTACTCGTCGAAGGTGTGAGCCGCCGCAGCACGCAGCAGTGGGTAGGACGCACACAGCAGAACAAAACATGCGTTTTCCCGCGCGGCGACTTCCGTGCCGGCGACACCGTGCGGGTGCGTGTGACAGATTCCTCATCGGCAACCCTTATCTGCGAACTCGCCTGACACCATGCGCATCGGACAACTCGACTTAGGCCCGCGGCCCGTTGCTCTCGCACCGATGGAGGACGTCACCGACGCCTCCTTCCGCCTCATATGCAAAGAGATGGGCGCCGACATGACCTACTCTGAATTCGTGTCGGCCGACGCCCTGATACGCAACATCGCAGCCACCACGCGCAAGCTCGAGATACACCCTGCCGAGCGGCCTACCGCAATACAGATTTACGGACGCGACGTCGACTCTATGGTAGAGGCCGCAAAAATCGTGGAACAGGCCCGCCCGGACATAATCGACATCAATTTCGGCTGCCCGGTCAAAAAAGTGGCAGGCAAAGGCGCCGGGGCAGGCATGCTGCGCGACATTCCGCGCATGCTCGCCATCACACAGGCCGTCGTAAAGGCCGTCAGCCTCCCGGTCACAGTGAAAACCCGCCTCGGCTGGGACCACGACAACCGCATCATCGTGGAACTCGCCGAGCGCCTGCAGGACTGCGGCATAGCGGCACTCACGGTCCACGGCCGCACGCGCTCGCAGATGTACACCGGCCAGGCCGACTGGGAGATGATAGCGCGCGTCAAGGAGAACCCTCGCCTGAACATCCCCCTCATCGGCAACGGCGACATATGCAGCGGCGACGATGCGCTGCGCGCATTCAACCACTATGGAGTGGACGGCATCATGGTGGGCCGCGCCTCCATCGGCGCCCCCTGGGTGTTCCGCGACATCCGCCGTGCTCTTGCCGGCGACGACGCCACCGACATCCCCCCTGCCCTGTCTCCCGCCGAAAAGCTCGCGTGCCTGCGCCGCCAGATAGCCGAAAGCATCGAGCGCATCGACGACTACCGTGGCATCCTGCACATACGACGCCATCTTGCGGCGTCGCCCCTGTTCAAAGGCATCCCCGACTTCCGCGCCACACGCATAGCCATGCTTCAGGCGCCCACGCCGGCCGAGCTCGAATCCATACTCGCCCATATAGAAACAAACATCTTACCCTCACTGCAATGAAACTGAAACACATCTTTCTCCTTGCCGCCGCCATCATCACATGCGTCGCTGCGTGCTCGAGCGTTGACTCCGCGCTTACCGTCAGGCGTACAGCCGCCGGCCCGTTCACTGCCCTGCGCTCCTCAGGCCCCCTGCCGGTGGAAATCCGTCAGGTGCCCGATTCGGCAGGCACGGTCGTGATCGAAGCCTCCGACAGGGCCCTCGCACACGTGCATGTGGCAAACAGCGACGGCACCCTCATCATAGACTGGCAACGCGCAGACAACGTACGCGACTACTCCCGCGAGGTCAAATCCATAAAAGTGTATTGCGGCACCGAACTCCGCCAGATCACACAGACAGGCAGCGGAATCGTGAACCTGCCGGCACTGCACACGCAGTCGGAGCTGACGCTCGTCAACACCGGCAGCGGAGCCATCAGAATGGGTCGCACCGACTGCCTGAACTTCACCGGCAGCAACACCGGCAGCGGCCTGATAAAAATCGCGTCCCTAAAAGCCCGCAACATCAGCACATCGGCCACCGGAAGCGGCATGCTGCAGCTCGACACCGTGGAAGCCAACAGTTTCAACTGCACCCTCACCGGCAGCGGAATGGCACAGGTCGGCGGCCATGCGTCCAAAGCGTCGCTCGCCCTTCGCGGAAGCGGCATGCTCTCGGCCGGCAACCTTAAAAGCAGTTCCTTGAGCCTCTCCGTCACAGGCAGCGGAATGCTGAAATACGACTCCGCCGCCTCCGCCGTGAAAATAATCTCCGGCCATACCAATGGCAGCGGCACCCTCATCCGCTGATTCCTTACACTCCACTCTCCGTAACATCCGATGAAGAAAGCATCCCTTTTACTTATAGCTGCCGCATACGCCCTGTCGGCCCATGCGCAGGACAAAGATTACAGCCTGCGGCTGGCCGATTTCAACGAGCTCCAGGTGGTCGACGGAATAAACGTTGACTACCGCAACGACTCCGATTCGGCAGGCATCGTCACTTTCACATGCGACCCTGCCATAGCCGACATGATTATGTTCGAAAGCAGCAGCAAACGCCTCAAGATACAGCTCTCGTTCGACGACCGCCCCGTACCGGCACACCTGCCCACACTTAAAGTGTCATCGTCGTCACTCACAAAAATCGAAAATTCCGGCGACAGCACCGTCACCGTGACACTCGACGGGCCTCAGCCGTCGTTCAAAGCCCGCGTGGTAGGCAACGGCACCATCGTCGCAACAGGCATCTACACCAACAGCGCCGACGGACGAATATCCACAGGCCACGGCCACCTCGTGATGCGCGGCCGCGCCGGACGCCTCAAACTCAGCAACGTCGGCACAGGACCCATCGAGGCAGGCGCCCTCGAAGCCAAAGACGTGAAATGCTGGGCCGTAGGCACAGGCTCCATCGACTGCAACGCTTCGGAAAGCCTCGTCATATTCGGCGCCGGAAGCGGCAAAGTCTACTACACGGGCTCGCCGGCCAAAGTATCGAACCGCACAATAGGCGTAAAAGCGATTTCCATCGACAGCGCCGGCGAGGAACAATAACGCACCGCCGGTGGAGGAAACGACCGATTCCCTGAAACGCCGCACAGCCGGCACCCTGAAGTGGAACGTCATCGACCGCGTGGCCACACAGCTCCTATATGCCGTCACAGGCGTAGTGCTGGCGCGCGAACTGTCGCAGGACGACTTCGGCCTCGTGGGCGCCGTGCTCATCTTCCAGGCTTTCGCCTCGCTGCTTGTCGACGGCGGGTTCAGCTACGCGCTGATACAGCGCAAATCGCCCACGCAGACCGACTACAGCACCGTGCTGTGGTTCAACCTCGCCATGGCCGCAACACTGTATGCCGCCGCATGGGCGGCAGCCCCCCTCATCGCCGGATGCTTCGGAGGCGACATGCGCCTCGTACCTCTTACGCGCGTGATGTTCCTGACACTCGTGCTCAATGCCTCGGCAAGCGTACAGTGCTACCGCCTCACCAAGCTCATGGACGTGCGCATGATAGCCGTGGCCAATTCGCTCGGACTCGTGGCCGGAGCCATAGCCGGCATAGCGCTCGCGCTTGCCGGAGCGGGCGCATGGGCCATCGTATGGCAGAGCATCATGGTGGCCGCCGTCAAAAGCGCCACGCTGTGGATGTCCGGTAGCTGGCGGCCGTCGTGGACATTCTCTTTCGCCGCACTGCGCAGCTATATGGGCGTAGGCGCCCGCATGATGTTCACATCCTTCCTGAACACGCTGTTTCTCAACATCTATTCCTTCTTCGTGGGCAACCGCGTGGGCATGACATCGCTCGGCTACTACACCCAGGGCGACAAATGGAGCAAAATGGGAGTGCAGAGCCTCAGCCAGGTCGTGTCGTCGTCGTTTCTGCCGGCGCTGTCTGCCGTACAGGACGATGACGCGCGCATGCAGCGTCTCGTGCGGCGCATGAACCGCTTCACAGCCTATCTGCTCTTCCCCGCCACCCTCGGCCTCGCGGCAGTGGCCACACCCGTGTTCCACGCCCTTTTCGGCACGAAATGGGACCCCTCCATAGCCTTGTTCCAGATGCTGCTCGTGCGCGGCGTGTTCACAGTGCTCAACTCCCTCTACGGCAACTACATCCTCGCCCGGGGGTATGCACGGGCCATGGTATGGCTCGAGATACTGCGCGACGGCGCGGCCATACTCGCCCTCATCGCCACACTTCCGCAGCTCGCCTGCTCCACCCCTGCCGACCCCGTGGCAGGCCTGCGCGTCATGCTTTGGGGGCAGATTGCCGCCTCGGCCATCACATGGGCGGCCACACTCCTTGTGGCCGCACGCTGCACAGGCACACGCCCCGGAGCATTCATCGCCGACCTCGCCCCCTACCTTGCCCTGACGCTCCTCATAGTGCCCCTGATGTTCCTGGCCGGCGGATTCACCTCGTCGCCGCTCGCGGCATGCGTGGTGGAGTGCACGCTCGCAGCCGGCATATATGTCGGAGCCAACAGCCTCGCCGGCTCGCGCATACAGGCAGAATTGTTCGAATACCTAAGAAAGAAAAAAGCATAATGAAGAAAGAAGACCTCCGCATAGTATTCCTCGGCACACCCGAGTTTGCCGTCGAAAGCCTCAGCCGCATAGTCGGCGAAGGCTACAACGTGGTGGGCGTCGTCACGATGCCCGACAAAATCGCCGGACGAGGCCACAAGCTCATCCAGTCGCCCGTAAAGGACTACGCGCTTGCCCACGGCCTGCACCTGATGCAGCCCGAGCGGCTTAAAGCCCCCGAATTCGTGGAAGAACTGCGCAGCCTGCGCGCCAACCTGTTCGTTGTCATAGCCTTCCGAATGCTCCCCGAAGTAGTGTGGAGCATGCCCGAACTCGGCACCTTCAACCTCCACGCATCGCTCCTGCCGCGCTACCGCGGAGCCGCGCCCATCAACCGCGCCGTCATGAACGGCGACACCGAGACAGGCGTCACCACCTTCTTCCTCAAGCAGGCCATCGACACCGGCGACGTGTTGCGCCAGGAACGCATCGACATCGGGCCGGACGAAGACGCAGGCAGCGTGCACGACCGCCTCATGATGCTCGGCGCCGACGTCACGCTCGACACCATAGCCCATATCGTCGCCGGCGACCTTACCCCCGTGCCGCAGGACAAGCTGTTGCAGGGCGAAGAACCCTCCGCCGCACCGAAGATATTCAAAGACACATGCCGCATCGACTGGACCCGCACGGCCGCCGAACTGCACAACCACGTGCGCGGCCTGTCGCCGCACCCCGCCGCATGGACCCTGCTCTCCGCTCCCGGAGCCGACCCCGTGGAGCTGCAGGTGTTCGCCACACGCCTCACCGACGAGCACACCACCCTGCCCGCAGGCACACTGCTCCCCGACACACGCCGCATGGCCGCCGCCACCGCCGACGGACGCGTGCTCGAGCTGCTCAGCGTACGTGCCGCAGGCCGCAAACGCATGGCCGCCGCCGACTTCCTGCGCGGAGCACGCCTGCCCGAAGGCTCCCGCCTCTACTGAACCACACACGCGGCAGACATCGCGTTCTCATCTGCGTGAAAAATTATTAAAAACTCCGCTGCGGCGGAGTTTTTTTGCACTCACAGTCGGAAAGTCTCGCGCATTATGGCTAACTTTACGCCTCGTAGACGCCGACCGAACATAAGCGCCTCGCGACACGTTTATTAAGAAATTAATAAAACGTTTCAAAACACAAGAGCTATGAACGAATACGACTATAACAACAAGCCCTCCGAAAGCGACGACGACGCACGCAGCCGCACATCCGGCACAGGCACTCCGGCAGTGATGCGCACCATCTTCGGAATAATCATGATCATCGTCTACGTGGGCATGGGCGTGCTGCTCCTCATCAACTACTTCGGATGGGAAGGCAGCTGGGCATGGACCCGCTGGGTAGTGGGCGTAATGCTGATAATCTACGGCATATGGCGCGCCTACCGCCAGGTCAAGGGCATCGACTCGCCATACTGATATTATGAAAAAAATCCGCCACATAATCCTTGCCGCCTGCGCCATAGCCATGAGCGCGGGCGCATCTTCGTGCCTGAAATACGAGAAAAAAGCCAATTCCTCCACCACAGGCACCACCACCATGGTGTGCGACGCCTCCTTCCAGAACATCATGCAGCAGGAGATAGACGTGTTCGAGTACCAGTACCCCGACGCGCACATCCTCGCACGCTACGAGCCGCAGAACGTGGCCGTAGACTCGCTCATGAGCCTCAACACCAAGACCATCGTAATAGCCCGCGACCTTACCGACGCCGAAAAACGCGTGCTGCGCAGCAAGAAAAAAGTCGTAAAGTCGGCAAAAATCGCAGTCGACGCCGTGGCGCTCATCGTCAACAAGGAAAACCCGCTCGAAATGCTCACCGTGGGCGAAGTGGCCGACATCATCGCCGGACGCAGCATGGAGTGGAACGACCTCGAACCCAGCGAACTCGGACAGATTGCCGTCATATTCGACGACAAAGGCTCCAGCCTCGTCAGCTACATGCGCGATTCGCTGCTCGCCGGCGAGCCTCTCGGCCCCAACGTCTACGCCCAGGGCAGCGTGCCCAAGGTGTTCGAAACCGTCAAGGAAAACCGCAACGCCATCGGCGTGCTCGGCGTCAGCTGGATTACATCCGACATGAGCGGCGCCGACATCAGCCCCGACTCCATTGCGGCCGACATGCTCAGCGACTCGCCCGTGATAGGCGCCACCCTCACCGACGACATCAAAGTGCTCAAGATACGACGCAACGACGAAGTCACCGCCTACAAACCCTACCAGCAGAACATTTTCGACGGCAGCTACCCGCTGTTCCGGCAGATATACATGATCACCACAGGCGTCAGCGGCAGCCTCGCAAGCGGATTCTACAGCTTCGTCACCGGCGAGACCGGCCAGAAGATAATCATGAAAACAGGCATACTCCCCGCACGCACACGCATACAGGTGGTGCAGCTCGGCGAGGACGAGTGAACAAGATTAAATAACAAAAAAACAATAATAAACCCGTTTATCCTACACCGAAACGTAAGATGAAATTCAAACTTCTCATTTCCATGCTTGCCGCAGGCACCATCGCCGCGGGCGCACAGAGTCAGGGCTACAAGGACGGCATCGAGTACTACAAGGCCGGCCAGTACGACAACGCCAAGACCATCCTCAACCGCACCATAGGCGACGCCGCCACCGACAAAGCAACTGCCTACTACTACCTCGGCCAGACCGAACTCGCCAAGGGCGACAAGGACGCTGCCAAGAAAAACTTCGACCTCGGCGTGGCCGCCGACGCCGAATGCCCCTACAACTACGTGGGACTTGGAGCACTCGAACTCATGGCCGGCAACGAAAACGCCGCCAAAGACAACTTCAAGACAGCTCAGAAATTCGGCAAGAAAAACCACGAAATCACCGTCGACATAGCCCGCGCATACTACAACGCCAACCCCGTCACCTACGCGGAAGAAATCGAAAAATACCTCGCCAAGGCCCACAAGGATTCCAAGAACCAGGAACCCTCCATCTACATCCTCGAAGGCGACATGGCCGCCGCACAGCAGGACTGGGGCGGAGCCGCCGGCAAATACGAAATGGCCATCACCTTCGAGAAAGACAACCCCGAAGGCTATGTGAAGTACGCCGAAGCATACTTCAACGTCAACCCCAACTTCTCTATTCAGAAACTTGAGGAACTCCTCGCGCAGACTCCCAATTCGGCTCTCGCACAGCGCGAACTCGCCGAGAAATACTTCAAGGGCAACCACTGGAAAAAAGCCTCCGACCTCTACGGCCAGTACATCCAGAACCCCAACCACTTCCCAGAAGACAAAGCCCGCTACTCCGTGCTCCTCTACTGGGGCGAAGACTACGGCAACTCCCTGAAAGTGGCGGAAGAAGTGCTCTCGCAGCAGCCCGACAACTTCATCATGCAGCGCGTGCGCTTCCTCGACAACGTGAAACTCGGCGACAACGCCAAAGGCGCAGAATACGCCAAGGCTTTCTTCGCCAACAACCCCGACGGCTATTTCACCGTCAACGACTACACCACCTACGCCGACGCCCTCACAGCCCTCGGGCAGGACTCCCTCGCCGTGGTGCAGTACGAGCTCGCCGCTCAGAAATACCCCGAGGACGCCGACCTGCTCAAGAATCTCAGCGCAGTCTACACCAACAACAAGAACTACGTCAAAGCCGCCGAAGCCTTTGACGCCTACGTGCAGACACAGGAGAAGCCGTCCATGAACGACTACTTCACCGCCTCCGGCCGCTACCTCAACGCGGCAGCCACCGCCGGCGACAACGAGGAGCAGCGCACCAAATCCGCCGCACGCGGCCTCGAGTACGTCAACAAAGCCATCGCCGGAGCAGAGCCTCAGCCCGCGCTCTATCAGCGCCTCGGCCGCCTCTCCATGTCGCGCAACGCAGGCAACGCCATGGACGAAGACGCCGCCAACGCCTACCTAAAAGTAGTCGAGCTCCTCGATGCCAACCCCGCCAACATGGACACCGCCAACGGCCAGCTTGGCCTCTACAAGGAAGCCTACATGCTTCTCTACGTGTACTACGGCAACGTGGCCCACGACAAAGACAAAGCCGCAGAGTACGCCGACAAGCTCAACGCCGTCAAGACCCTCCTCGGCGAATAATCGCGTAGGCGCATAGCGCCGGGCAGCTGCGGCAGCGGCAAGTCTCAATTTTAGCCTCGGGCTTCGACCGCTAACGCGGCCATTGCCCGAGGCTTTTGCAACCGGCATCAAATTTCATTACAACTATTCATTAACACGCTGTTTAAAAATGAGCCTTGCACCATTGGCGGAGCGGATGCGCCCGCAGAATCTCGACGACTACATCGGCCAGACCCACCTTGTGGGACCCGGCGGAGTGCTCCGGCGCATGATTGAGTCGGGGCGTGTGGCATCCTTCATCCTGTGGGGGCCTCCGGGAGTCGGCAAAACCACCCTTGCGCGCATCATAGCCAAATCCACACAAAGCAGTTTCCACACGCTTTCGGCCGTCACATCCGGAGTCAAAGACGTGCGCGAAGTCATCGACCTGTGCCGGCGAGACGCGCAGAGCATGTTCGCCAAAGGGCGTCCCATACTATTCATCGACGAAATACACCGTTTCAGCAAAAACCAGCAGGACAGCCTGCTCGGAGCCGTCGAGCAAGGCGTAGTCACGCTCATCGGCGCCACCACCGAAAACCCCTCGTTCGAAGTCATACGCCCGTTGCTGTCGCGCGCGCAGGTGTACACGCTCAAGCCTCTCGACGAAGCAGAGATGCAGCGCCTGCTCGACCACACACTCGCCGCCGACAGCGTGCTTGCCGGCCGCACTGTCGACGTACGCTCCACCGTAGCCCTGTTCCGCTACGCAGGCGGCGACGCGCGCAAGCTGCTCAACATCCTCGAACTGCTCGAGCAGTCCACCCCCGCCGGCAAGCCCATTGTCATCGACGACGCCTACGTCACCGACAACCTCCAGCAGAACCCCCAGGCCTACGACAAAGGCGGAGAGATGCACTACGACATCGTGTCGGCATTCATCAAAAGCGTACGCGGCTCCGACCCCGACGCCGCCCTCTACTGGCTCGCACGCATGATAGCCGGAGGCGAAGACCCCGAGTTCATAGCCCGTCGCCTCGTCATCCTCGCTGCCGAAGACATAGGCCTCGCCAACCCCAACGCCCTGCTCCTGGCCAACGCCACCTTCGACGCCCTGCATAAGATAGGCATGCCCGAAGGCCGCATCCCACTTGCCGAATGCGCCGTCTATCTCGCCACAAGCCCCAAGAGCAACTCCGCCTACATAGGCATTGCCGCAGCCCTGGCCGAAGTAGAGCGCAGCGGCAACCTCCCCGTGCCCCTGCATCTGCGCAACGCCCCCACATCGCTCATGAAAAAACTCGGCTACGGCACCGACTATCTCTATTCCCACGACTATCCCGGCCACTTCGTGCGCCAGCAGTTCATGCCCGACGCCATCCGCGGCACACGGCTGTGGAATCCCGCCGACAACCCCGCCGAACAAATCCTCGCCCAGCGCCAGCACGACCGCTGGGGCTAAGCCTTTTGAGGAGATAAAGATACAAAAGGACAAAAGACACATAAGTAACAAAAGTTTTTTATTTTTTGGAGACACAATATCCAATAAAACCTTCTGTTTCTTATGTCACTTCTGTCCTTTTGTACCCCTTTTCCCAGCAAAGCTACCACCAACAAAGCTACCCCCAACAAAGCCATCACAACAAAAAAATTGTCTTTTGAGGAGATAAAGATACAAAAGGACTAAAAGACACATAAGTAACAAAAGTTTTTTATTTTTTGGAGACATAATATCAAATAAAACCTTCTGTTTCTTATGTCACTTTTGT
>VSPG01000046.1 GCA_009775265.1 Muribaculaceae bacterium | reverse complement strand
GCTCCCTCCTCATAAAATGCACCTTAACATAAAATACACCACCCTGTCGTTAACAAGCATTATTAAACAACCTCTTAATATGTTTCATAATTCCGCCGTATTGAACGGGACGTAGTTTGTGGAGTTTAGTTTTTGAATCTCGCTTAAAATTCCGTATTTTTGCCAAAAGCCTTAAATACTATTGAATTTATAACACCATCATATCATGAACACAACTGCAAAGAAAGGCCACGCGCGCGTCGACGTAGCCGACGCGCTGCGAGGCTTCTCAGTGCTGGCCATCGTGCTTCTGCACGCTATCGAACACTTCAACTTCTACCACTTTCCGGACGCCGCATCGCGCGGCTGGCTTGCCGCCGTCGACACCGGGGTGTGGCAGTCGCTGTTCTTCCTTTTCAGCGGCAAGGCCTACGCCATATTCGCTCTGCTGTTCGGATTCAGTTTTTTCATACAGCACGACAACCAGCGCATGCGCGGCCACGATTTCCGCCTGCGTTTCTGCCGCAGGCTACTTGTCCTTTTCGTGATAGGCAACATCAACGCGTGCTTCTTCACGGGCGAAATACTCGTCACCTACGCCCTCGTGGGCTTCGTGCTCGTGCTCACATGCCGGCTGAGCGACCGCACGCTCATTGCCCTCGGAGCGCTGTGCCTGCTCCAGCCCGTGTGCCTTTACTATACGGCACGGCTGCTCGCCGACCCCTCGTTCGTGCCGCCGGCCGTGGACGAAGGGCCGCTGTGGGCCGCCACATTCGCCGCACAGAGTGGCGGAAGCTTCCTGGAGACCGTACGCATAAACCTATGGGAGGGGCAACTCGCGTCGCTGGCCTATGCATGGAACCACGGACGCATCTTCCAGACAGCCGGCCTTTTCATCATCGGCATGCTGACAGGGCGCCGCGGATGGTTCCTGCGCCCTGCCCTACCCTATTGGGGACGCGCGCTCGCCATTGCCATATTCTGCTATTTTCCGCTCGACTCACTGCACGCTTCGGCCATGGAACTGCCGAACGCGGCATTGTCGTTCCAGCTCGGGATGTTGCTGAAATCGCTCGCCAACATGTGTCTGATGGTGATGTGGGTGGCTGGCATCATGTTCGCGTTCTATTGCAGCGTGCGTCCGGCACGCGTGCTTTCGGCGCTCATACCCTACGGAAAACTGAGCATGACTAACTATGTGACGCAAGGCATAGCGGGCGCGGCCATCTTCTACCACTGGGGCCTCGGCCTCCAGGCCGGCATTGCGGAAAGCGCGCTCATTGGCGTGGCAATATTCGCTGTGCAGTACATATTCTGCCGGTATTGGACGGGACGACACGGCCACGGACCGCTCGAATGGGTGTGGCGCAAGCTTACATGGCTGTAGAAGGACAGAGCCGCCGCTATGCGGCTTTGCCATTTTTGCAGGCTGCGTCAGACCCCGGGCTGCGACCGCTGACGCGGCCTTTGCCCGGGGCTATGTGCCTTTCTTTTGTGGAGGATTTCATGGGTGATAGAATCGCAGCTACGCAGCTCTGAATTGTGGGTGCTGCTTCGATACCCCGGGCTGCGACCGCTACGCGGCCTTTGCCCGGGGCTAACATTCAGACTTGCCGCTACGCGGCTGCTTGGCGCTATGCGCCTTTTCTTTGTGGGGATTCGATATGGGGCTGAGTCGCAGCTACCTCGGCTGCTTGGCGCTATGCGCCCATTCTTCGGATAGGAATTTTAGATTGCTATGGGCCCGCTCAGGTGGCACAAGCCCACATGGCTGTAGAAGGACAGAGCCGCCGCTATGCGGCTTTGCCATTTTTGCAGGCTGCGTCAGACCCCGGGCTGCGACCGCTGACGCGGCCTTTGCCCGGGGCTATGTGCCTTTCTTTTGTGGAGGATTTCATGGGTGATAGAATCGCAGCTACGCAGCTCTGAATTGTGGGTGCTGCTTCGATACCCCGGGCTGCGACCGCTACGCGGCCTTTGCCCGGGGCTAACATTCAGACTTGCCGCTACGCGGCTGCTTGGCGCTATGCGCCTTTTCTTTGTGGGGATTCGATATGGGGCTGAGTCGCAGCTACCTCGGCTGCTCGGCGCTATGCGCCCATTCTTCGGATAGGAATTTTAGATTGCTATGAGCGCCGCTCAGGTGGCGCAGCGGAGCCAAGCGCCTATTTATCGGCTGGTGTCGGTTCAGAGCTTGCGGGGGGCGGGGGGATAGTCGAGGCTGTAGTGCAGGCCGCGGCTTTCGTGGCGCTCTTTGGCCTGGCGCATTATCAGGTAGCCGACGTTGATTATGTTGCGCAGCTCGCATATCTCGCGCGAGGCTTTCGAGCACTTGAACAGACGCTCTGTCTCCTCGTAAAGGATGTCGAGGCGGTTCCAGGCGCGGTCGAGACGGAGGTTGGAGCGCACGATGCCTACGTAGGTGCTCATTATCTGGTTGACTTCGCGGATGCTCTGTGTGATGAGCACCATCTCCTCGGGATGGCGGGTGCCTTCGTCGTTCCAGTCGGGCACGTCAGTGCGCCAGTCGGTGCGTCCTATCGCCTCGACTGCATGTCGTGCTGCTGCGTCGGCATACACTACAGCTTCTATCAACGAATTGGAAGCCAGACGGTTGCCCCCATGCAGACCCGTACATGAGCACTCACCGAGGGCATACAGATGGCGTATGCTGCTCTCGCCGTTGAGGTCCACTTTTATGCCGCCGCAAAGATAATGTGCAGCCGGCGCCACGGGGATGTAATCCTTGGTGATGTCTATGCCCAGACTGAGGCATTTGGCGTATATGTTGGGGAAATGACGGCGCGTCTCGTCGGCATCCTTGTGGGTGACGTCGAGGTAGACGTGGTCGTCGCCGTACTGCTTCATCTCGCTGTCTATGGCGCGGGCCACTATGTCGCGTGGCGCGAGACTCAGACGCGGGTCGTATTTGTGCATGAATTCCTCGCCGCGCAGGTTGCGTAGCACCGCACCGTAGCCGCGCATGGCCTCGGTGATGAGGAAGCTGGGCCGGTCGCCGGGATGGAACAGCGCAGTGGGGTGGAACTGGATGAATTCCATGTCGCGCACGGTTCCTTTGGCGCGGTACACCATGGCGATGCCGTCGCCTGTGGCTACGAGCGGATTCGTGGTGGTGGTGTAGACGGCGCCTACGCCGCCTGTGGCCATCACCGTGGCTTTGGCGAGGAATGTGGCGACCTGCCCGGTGGCTGTGTCGAGCACATAGGCTCCGTAGCAGTCGATGTCGGGCGTGCGGCGTGTGACGATGCGCCCGAGGTGGTGCTGCGTTATTATCTCGATGGCGAAATGGTGCTCGAACACGTCTATGCCCGGACATGCGCGCACGGCCTGTATGAGGCTCTGCTGGATTTCATAGCCTGTGTTGTCGGCATGATGGAGGATGCGGAATTCCGAGTGGCCTCCCTCGCGGTGCAGGTCGTAGCTGCCGTCGGGGGCCTTGTCGAAGTCGACACCCCACTCCACGAGACGCCGTATCTGCTCCGGCGCACCCTTCACCACCTGCTCCACGGCGGCGGGGTCGCTGAGCCAGTCGCCGGCCACCATGGTGTCGTGGATGTGCTTGTCGAAGTCGTCCACGGCAAAATCGGTCACCGACGCGACACCGCCCTGAGCCAGAGCTGTGTTGGCCTCGTCGAGACTCGTCTTGCACACAAGGGCCACGCGGCCTCGTGCGGCCGCCTTCAGTGCGAAGCTCATGCCGGCGATGCCCGAGCCGATCACGAGGAAGTCATAGCGATGAGTCATAGCGATATATTTTTCCGAAAAGCATTCCGGGCGTGCCGCAATGCTACGATTTCTGGTATTCCGTAGGCGACATGCCTGTGAGATGCTTGAAATATTTGCCAAACGCCGACTGGTTGGAGAAATTCAGCGCGAAAGCCACCTGCTGGATGTTTTTGCCCGAAAAGCGGAGCATGTTTTTGGCCTCCATGAGCACGAAATCGTCAATCCAGCGCGCGGCGCTGCGTCCTGTGACTTCCTTGACGATGAGCGACAGGTATTTGGGCGAGATGCAGAGTTTTGAGGCGTAGAATGCCACGGAGCGCTCCATGGCGTAGTGTGCGCGCACAAGTTTGGCGAAGTCGTGCACATACGCCACCCGCGAATTTCGCGGACGGTCCAGGCCGTCGGCGGCGTTTATGCGCCGGTAATGGATTTTCGTGAGCTCGTATATCAGCGCGCCTATCAGGCTGGACCCGACGCTGAGCGACAGTTGCCGCGACACCTGGTTGCGCGTGTTGCCTGCGAGCAGAGACATGTAGCGCTCCATCATGTCGAGCTCGTCGGCCGTCATGGGGCACACGGGCGATGGCTTCTCCACCATGGATGGGAGGTTGAAAGCCGCCATGTTTATGTTGATGCTCTGCAGGAATTTCTGCGAGATGAACAACAGGTGGCAGTCGCCGCTATCTGCGTCTTTTGATATTATGCGCAGGCGGCTCGAGGGATGCACCACGCACACCGAAGGCCCGGAAGCCTCGTAGTGGTCCAGGTTGATCTCTATGTCGACGCTGCCTTGCCGAAGAATCAGCATCACGAGTCCGTCCACCACCAGCACTCCGGGATGCGGCTCGCGTCCGGCTATGAAATCCCGGCCGAAGTGTGCCACCAGGTAGGCGTCGTCGAGCTGTGCGTATTCGCTCAACATCGCCTTGATGCCGGACACTACGTCGAAGTTCACAGTCTTTTCCATTTTTAAACAAGCTCTTAGAGTTTTGTGCCACAAAAGTAGTAAAAATTTCAAGAAACGCGTCATTGCTGACGGATTTTCGGGCGTAGAGCCTCAGCTACGCACTCTGAATCGCGGTATGGCGCAAAAGTAGGAACCCGGTGGCCGGATGTGGAGTAATTTTGCGGCGAAACCAATAATCTGCAATCGTTATGAATAAAAATTTTTCAATCCGCCCTGAGGGTATGGGTGCAGGGTCGCCGACTCTGGAATGCATGAATCTGCGCACTGATGAGGAAGGGACTATGCGTCCCGTAGGACATCCGGCGAAGGTAGCCCCGAAAGGACACAGGCCGCTGCTGAGTTTCTCCACCCCCGAAGGCGAAATGCTGCTTACGGCGGCCGAAGGCAAGCTCTATGTGTTCGGGACTGAGGAGCAGCCCGCGGAGGTGGACAGCACGGATGCCGAGGCGCTGTGCGCGTTCTACATAGCCGGACGCCTGCACGTGATGACGGCTGCGGGGCTGCGCAGCTACGCCTATCCGGGGTTCGCGCCGCTGGGCACTACGGATGCCAGCCGCTATCCGGCTGTGACGCTGAGCGCCGCGCCCGGCCCTATGCCGCTGCGGGCGGAGGTGGGACGCCGCACGCTGTCGGGCGACTACAGACGCGAAGCGGCACTGAACACGGCCGACTCGCGGGCCGTGGAAAGCGACATACGCGCCGCCTACACGGCCTTAGCCTCCGAAGCCCGCGCGCAGGGAGTGATGATGCAGCCCGCACTGGCACGCTACACGCTGCACGACGCGGCGGGCAACATCCTGTTCACCTCGCCGGCGGTGCTGCTGGGCAGCGCACAATGCCTGCGCACACAAAGCCTCGACTGCGACAGCGAGGGCAATCTCGAGGGATACACGCTCACTGCCGACACGTGGAGGCCGCGCATTGCCGTGCCGCAGTATTTCTGCCCGGGTGTGCACTCGGTGCGGGTGTGGCTGACGCCGCAGCTACAGCCCGTGGACACGTCGGCACAGCCGTCGGTGTGGCTGCGCCACGGCACCACGGCCTCGGCTACCGTGAGCGTAAGGCTCGGGCGCAGCGAACTGGCCATTGACCCCGCCAATCCCGCGACGTCGGGACGGGTGGTGTTCGAGGCCGTAGCGCGCATGGACATGACCGAGCGCTGTGTGGCCGAGATGCGCGCCACCGCCGGACTCGAAACGGAGACCGACTGCGGCCCCGAGGCGATGCCTGCCGCCGAGCTTTCGGCGATGCGCGCCGCCATGTGCCGCCGGCCGGAGGTGGCGGACTACACGGAGTGCAGCCTGCGCGCCCCGCACGGCTTCTCGGCGGAATGCGTGGCCGTGTCGGGCGACACGGTGATGTGGGGCAACGTCAGGCCGAGGCGCTATGCGGGTTATCCCCTGCCCTTGTTCGCGGCGTCCACTTCGGCCGACGCATGGAGCGGCTTCGTGGCCGTGGATTTCGCCGACGGCTCGCGAGCCGTGTGGAAGGGCGGGGGCGAGACCGGCGCGCCCGTAAGGCTCAACCCGCTGCTGTCGTATCCAGCAGCCGACGCCACGGCTCTTACAATAGGCTTCACCACATCGGGCGGAGGCAGGTTCCTGCACAGGGTGGCGCTCACACCCGTGCAGGGGATGAACGCTGCGTCCTACCTCCATCCCGAACTCGCGGCGTTCGCGCCCGACGAGACGGAGCAGGCGCCAGAAGCCCCGCCCGAAGCCGACAACGGTCAGGCGCTGCCCGACCATATCGTGGCCGCCGACACGGCCACTCCACACGTGGCGCTGGCCTCGCGCGGAGGCTTCGGCACGTCGCTGCAGAGGCTCGTGGCGGCGCCAGGCAGCACGGCAAGCTGGGATTTCGGCCGTACGCGCGTGTATGCCTTCGGCATCGGGGGCATATATACGGCGGCGCTGTCCAGCTCGCGCGACCGCCTGGCTGCGGGGCGCCTCGACACCCGCGGCACGGAGAGAGCGGGGGCTGTGGCTCCTGCTACGGACGGGCACGTATATGCGGTAGCCGGCAGAGACCTTGTGCGGGTGGGCGCACATTCGTGCCGCACGGTGGTGGCCTCATGCGGCTACGACACCCTTGTGTGGTGCGGGACGCACTCCGAGCTGTGGTGCATGCGCGACGGAATCCCCGGGGCCGACATGCTGCGCCCGCACCGGTGGCCTATGCGTGTGTGCCAGCGTGAGCTCGACACGGTGTCGGAGGTGCTGGGCGACGGCACGTCGGCTTATGCCGCAACGGAGTCGGGCCTGCTCGCCCTGCACCGCGAGGAGCCAGGCATGACAACGGTGGCATGGCGCTGCTACGCCGCGCCTTTCGGAGGCGCCCGGCAGCGGCTGCGCTGCCTCACGCTGCATGCCTCGGGCAGCAATCTGCGGCTCGATGTGGCCGCCTACGCCTCGGGCATGGCCGAGGCAGAAAACACCCCTACGATAAAATCGGAGCTGCGTGGCAATCTGCGGCAGGCGCTGCCGATGAGTTTTCTGATGCGCCCTGTGCGCCACACCGTAATTGAGGTGGGCGGGCGTGTGGGCTCCGACTTCACTTTCCGCCGCATAGAACTGTCATGAACACTGCCGGAATACTCGCTGAAGACGCCCGGCGGCGCGAGGCACGCGCCGCCGCCGAAGGGGGCTACGACCCTGTGGAAGGCCGCGGATGCTGCGGCCCCCGGGAGCTTGTGGACACGCCTGTGGAGGGCCTGCCGCGCGCATTCGTGCCCCGGGCCATGACCGCAGACCCGTCCTACGGAAGCGTGCGCCACGACACGGCGGGATGGCGCCGCCTGCGCTGCCGCCACGATTTCGAATACTGGTGCGCGGCATGTGTGTGCATTAAGCACAAGACACTGGGCCACGACGTGCCTTTCGTGCTGAACGCCCCGCAGCGCAGGGTGGCCGCGATGCTCGAGGCCGACCGCCGCGCGGGACGCCCTATGCGCATGATAATGCTGAAGGCGCGCCAATGGGGCGGGAGCACGCTGGTGCAGATGTACATGGCGTGGATACAGTCGTGCGTGCGCCGCAACTGGCACTCGCTCATATGCGCCCATGTGAAGGACACGGCGGCAAGCATCCGCGGCATGTACACGAAAATGCTTGCCGCCTACCCCTCCGAGCTGTGGGACGGCGACGAGCCGCCGCGGTTCCGCCCGTTCGAGCGCTCCATCAACGTGCGGGAGATAGCCGGCCGGGGATGCCGCGTGACCATAGGGTCGGCGGAGAACCAGGAAGCGGTGCGCGGAGCCGACTACAGCATGGCCCACCTGAGCGAGACGGCTTTCTGGCCGGCGACGCCGCGCAATTCGCCCGCCGACTTCATACGCGCCGTGTGCGGCGCCATAGCCTTAATCCCGGACTCGCTGATAGTGATGGAGAGCACGGCCAACGGCGTAGGCTCGTATTTCCACTCCGAATGGCTGCGCTGCAAGGCCGGCGACGGCGACAAGCACGCCGTGTTCGTGGCGTGGCACGAAATCGAGATTTACCGCCTGCAGCCTCCCGACCCAGAGGGGCTGGCGGCGTCGATGAACGCCTACGAACGCATGCTGTGGGACGCGGGGCTGTGCCTCGACCAGATATACTGGTACCGCCGCAAGCGCGCGGAGTATGCCGACGCGGCGCAGATGATGGCCGAGTTTCCGACGACCGACACAGAGGCTTTCCTGAACACAGGCCGCGGCGTGTTCGCCCCCGAGGCTGTGGAACGCCTGCGGGCCGACTGCACCGTGGAGCCGCGGCGAGGCGAGACAGACGGGCACCGCTTCCGCGACGACAGCCTGGGGGGCCTGCGCATGTGGCGCGACGCTGAGGAGGGGGCGCGCTATGTGGCGGCTGTGGACATAGGCGGCCGCTCGTCGGCGTCGGACTGGTCGGTGATAGCCGTGATGCGGCGCGCACGGCTGCCGGGGGAGCGACACGAGGTGGTGGCGCAATGGCGCGGCCACACCGATCACGACCTGCTCGTGCGCCACGCCGAGAACATAGCCCGCCACTACAACCGCGCGCTGCTGATAATAGAAAGCAACACGCTGGAGACAGAGGCCGGGGGCGACCCGAACCTGTTCGTGCTCTCGCGGCTTGCCGAACGCTACGGCAACCTGTACCGCCGCGAAGGTTTCGACACGGCCACGGGGCGGCGGACGGAGCGCATAGGTTTCCACACCAACCGGGCTACGAAGGCGCTTGTGGTGGCGGAGCTGATAGCGGCCGTGCGCGACGGTTCCTACACCGAGCGCGACCCCGAGGCGTGCAACGAGCTGCTCACGTATGAGCAGCTTCCCAACGGGGCGTACGCGGCGAAGTGCGGCTGCCACGACGACATCGTGATGACCCGCGCGCTGGCGCTTCACGCGTTGCATGCGGCGCCGCTCTGCCACGGGGCGAGCATCCCTGTGCCTCCTCCGGTGAGGTGGTGAGGTTTTTTGGTGTGCACAGAAAGAATCGCAGCTACGCGGCTCTGTTCGATGGTGGGGACGCTTTTATACCCCGGGCTGTGACCGCTACGCGGCCATTGCCCGGGGCTAACTTTGGGTCTTGCCGCTACGCGGCTGCTTGGCGCTATGCGCCCATCTTATGGAATGTATAAATGCGTGTGAGGCAGCGTTGGTGTCGGCGATTCAGGAGTTCCGTATGTGCCCGGTCTTTTAATGCCCGCGACGAATTTGCGGTGAATGGTGTCCCGCCGGGGAAGGCGCTATGCGCCAGGCAGCCGCGTAGCGGCAAGTCTGAATGTTAGCCTTAGGCAATGGCCGCGTAGCGGTCGCAGCCTAAGGAAACCGTAGCACGGCACCCCTCCCGCAGAGCCGCATAGCGGCGGCTCTACCTTCATGCTTTTCTGACGGGTTCAAAATTAATACGTTTCCGCCATATTGAATGGGACATATGGAAAGAATCGCAGCTACGCAGCTCTATTCGCTGGGTTGTCGCTTCGATACCCCGGGCTGTGACCGCTACGCGGCCATTGCCCGGGGCTAACATTCAGACTTGCCGCTAACGCGGCTGCCGGGCGCTATGCGCCTTCCCATGGGGGATTTGATGGGGGTGACAGAGTGCAGCTATGCGCCTTTCTTATGTGGACTGGAGTTCTCTTTTGCCCGGACGGGGACATCCCTACAATTTTGCTTACAATCCTGGAACGGGATTTTTAAAATTTGAAAATTCAGGGGTAAAATTTTGTAGTTATGCAGGGATACGTTAACTTTACGAGCTATTTTGAACAAGAGTAACCTTACTATAAATATCAACGCAATGAAAATGCGCAAAATCTTCACTATGGGTCTTGCCGCCGTGTTGGCGGCAACGGCCTATGCGGCCGAACCATCCGGCTATTACGACTCCTGCAAGGGCAAGGGAGGCAAATCCCTGCTCACCGCACTTCACGACAAAATCGGCAGCCACACGAATGTGGGCTACGACGGGCTGTGGAACGTGTACAAGACTTCCGACGTGCACGCCGACGGCTCGCTATGGGACATGTACTCCACGAAAAACTGGGGCAAGAATTTCAAAAAATGCGGCAACTACTCAGGCGTGGGCTCATGCGTGAACCGCGAGCACTCGCTGCCCAAGAGCTGGTGGGGCGGCGGCAGTCAGACGCAATACTCCGACGCATACCACCTGTATCCCACCGACGGCCAAGTGAACGGCCAGCGCAGCAACTACCCGTTCGGCGAATGCGCCAACGGCACCACGCTGAAGGGCAACGGATGCGTGGGCCTGGGACGCCTGGGGACAAGCACATTCCCGGGCTACAGCGGCACGGTGTTCGAGCCTGACGACGAATACAAGGGCGACTTCGCGCGCACCTATTTCTATATGGCGGCATGCTACAACGACAAAATCTCGAGCTGGACGTCGGGCGAAGGCGGCAAAGTGATGGCCGGCAACAACTACCCCGTGTTCAAGACATGGGTGGTGGAACTGCTGATGAAATGGCACCGCCAGGACCCTGTGAGCGAAAAGGAGACAGACCGCAACGACGCCGTGTATGCCCACCAGCGCAACCGCAACCCCTTCATCGACCATCCCGAGCTGGCGGATTACATCTGGGGCGACAAGAAAGACCAGTCGTGGAACGGCGAGGCTGTGGCCGACGGCAGCTTCACGCTGCCCGTGGACGGCAGTACGCTGGACATGGGCACGGCCGGAACGGGTGTGCCCGTGAGCGCGAAGCTCACCGTGAAAGGCAAAGACCTCACGGGGGATGTGAGCGTGAGCGCCACCAACGGCCTGCAGCTGAGCACTACGAGCATAAGCGCCGCACAGGCCAACGCCGGAACTGAAATCACCCTTACGTGGAAGTTCTCGAAGGCCGGCAACTATACCTCGAAACTCACGCTCACGAGCGGAGGCGCAAAAAGCGAGGTGACCGTGAAGGCCGCAGTGGCCGACGGCCTGCCGGCGACGGCGGCCACGCAGGTGACCACCAACAGTTTCCGTGCGAACTGGACATATGTGGGCGATGACACCAACGGGCGCTACACCCTCGACGTGCGCCAGGGCAACGTGTCCATAGACGGCTACCCGCGCGACGTGGACGCCGCCACGGGCCACTACACAGTGGACGGCCTTGACGAAAGCACCACTTACACCTACACGCTCGCTTCGGCCACGATGACGTCGAACACCGTGAGCGTGACCACGGGGGCGCCGATTCCTTCGGTGGAATTCCTCTACGACGGCGACCTGCGCTTTGCGGGCGAAGCGGGCACACCCACGGCCGCCGAGGAAATACTCGTTATCATCGAGAACATCAGCACGGCTGTGAGCGTGAGTGTGAAAGCTCCGTTCGAAATCAGCACCGACCGCACCACGTGGGGCACGACGCTGAGCATGCAGCCCGACGAAGACCGCATGTACATGCGCCTGAACGCCGACCGCGAGGGCACGTTCTCCACGGAAATCAGCGCCCGCGCAGGCGACTATGAGACGGAGAGCGGCACCGTGACCGGCACGGCCGTGGATCCGGACGCAGAATTCGTGGAGACTTTCGAAGCCAACTTCGCCAAGACCTACACCGACGGCCCGTACGAGGGCTCGGCGGCGCGCTGGATGTTCAAGAACATAGGCGTGGTGGGCGTAGCCAGCCAGGGCGACAAGATATATGATGGCGAAAAGGCCTGCCGCTTCGGCAAGGACGCCGGCGCATTCATAGAGATGGCCGAGGACAAGATAGGCGGCGCAGGCACCGTGAGCTTCTACGCCTGCCGCTGGACCAACACACAGGGCACGTCGGACGACGACGCCGTGATACTCGTCGAGACCTCCGTGGACGGCGGCACGACGTGGCAGCAGGCCGGCAGCGCGACCGTGAGCGCCACGCAGTACACCAAATACAGCGTGCCGGCACGCGTCGGCGGCAATGTGCGCGTGCGCCTGACCCGCACCGAGGGCAAGCGCATCAACCTCGACAACGTGGGCATCACCAACTATGCGCAGAGCGGCCTGAACAACCCCGACGACGACTATTACAGCTGGGATGCGTTCTCGCCCGCAGCCGGCGTGCTGTGCATCGAAAGCCGCAATGCGGCGGTGGCCGATGTGCACGGCGTGGACGGCATCACATACCTGAACGCGGCCGCGCTCGCAGCGGGAGCCAACAGCTATGAGCTTCCGGCCGGCCTCTACATAGTGGTTGTGGACGGCGAAAGCCGCCGCGTGCTTGTGAAATAACCTGTGTATGAACGACGAATCTCCTCGTAAAGGACCTGCCTCACGCAAGGCCACCGCATGGATGCAGCGATACATGTCGCTGCCCACGGTGGCCGTGCTGGCTATTCTCGTGTACATTGTGTTTTTCGGCGAAAGCTCGGTGACGCAGCGCATAGAGTACCAGCGCCAGATCGACAGCCTGAGCGCCGAGGTGGCCGTGGTGCAGGACAGCGTGGACTACTACCGCGAGCTGAACAGGCGCCTGGCGTCGGAGCCCGAGGCCATGGAGCGGGTGGTGCGCGAGCAGTACAACATGAAGCGTGAGCACGAGGATGTGTTCGTGCTCGAATGAACCAGGGAGTACTTTCCGGGATTATATATTATATATTATATATGGAACAACAAAGCAAATTTTCGCGTCTGTGTGAGGCGTCGGCACCGGTGGGGCTTCTGCTGATAGCCGTGGCTGCGCTGCTGCCTCTGTTTGCGGGGGGATTCGGCGTGCTGGGCACCATGCGGTGGGTATACGCCGCAGGCGCATTGTGGATGCTGACGGCGCGTCTGTTCTCGCCCTACCGCGGCGACGACCTGCGTCTGCGGCGCATTGTGCGCATGCAGGCATGGAGCGCCCTGTTCTTCGTGGCTGCAGCCGTGCTGCTGTTCGTGCCGGGAACCGCCCCGCGCGACTGGCTGGCGCTGACTATGGCCGGAGCTGTGGTGCAGGTGATAGCTTCCGTGATGATTCCGCGCCGCATGGCGCAAATAAAGTCGGGACGATGAGGACGCGTGTGCTGATGCTGCTGTTTGTGCTGATGTCGGCCGCAGGAGCCGGCGCCCGCAGCTACAGCGTGGAGGAGGTGCCGAACGTGCACGTGGCCGACCGTACGCGTTTTCTGAGCAACCCCGACGGCATAATATCGCCTGCGGCGCAGGCACGCATCGACAGCCTCGTGGCCGGCGTGCGGCGTGCGACATCGGCGGAGATGGCAGTGGTGGTGGTGGACGACATCGCCTCCGACGACATAGACGTTTTCGCCACCGAGCTGTTCACGGCCTGGGGCCTGGGCAAGAAAGACCGCGACAACGGCCTGCTGGTGCTCGTGGCCAAAGACAGACGCAAGGCTGTGATACGCCCCGGCTACGGCATGGAGGGTGTGCTGCCCGACATCGTGTGCGGGAGCATATTGCGCGAGCAGATGTTTCCGGCGTTCCGCCGGGGGGATTTCGACGGCGGCGTGACGGCGGCGACGGCCACTATAGCACGTCTGCTCACCGACCCCGACGCGGCCGCCGAACTGCAGTCGCGCCTCGAGGACGCCGACAACGCGCGGAGCTCGGACAGCGACCCGTTCGGGATGTTTGCGCGCATTGCGGCAATAGCCGCGATAGCGATGCTGTGTGCGCTCGCTTTCAAGATATACTCGCTGCGCGGACGCTCGCGCTTTGAAAAGTACATGGCTCTGGAGCCGTGGAAACCCGCCTATCTGATAGCCGGTTTCGCCACTCTGGGCATGGGACTGCCGGCGGCCATACTGCTGGTGGCCATGTTGCAGCACTGGCGCAACGGACGCCGCAAGTGCCCCAACTGCGGTGCGGCGATGAAAAAGGTGGACGAGGTGCACGACAACGACTATCTGACTCCGGCGCAGGATTTGGAGGAGAAACTCGGTTCGGTGGACTATGACGTGTGGCTGTGCGGCCAATGCGGAGAAACCGACATACTGCCCTACCCCAACCGGAGTTCGCCGATGCGCGAATGCGAGATGTGCCACGCACGCGCCGCGCGGCTGTCGGCCGACCGCATTGTTCGTAAGCCGTCGGTGGCGGCCGAGGGGATGGGTGTGCGAGAGTACAGCTGTCTGAACTGCCACCACATCACGCGTACGCTATACCGCATTGCGAAAACGGCGCCTGTGGTCATCGTGCCCATGGGCGGCGGTGGCCGCGGATTCGGCGGAGGCGGAGGCGGCAGTTTCGGAGGTGGCTTCGGCGGCGGCATGACCGGCGGCGGAGGTGCCTCGGGCGGATGGTGACGCCATATGTGAAATTTCAAATAGCCGCTGCATAGCGGCTATTTTTTTTTGGGTTCGGAGGGAGATTCAATATGGGACAGAGTCGCAGCTACGCAGCTCTGACTTGGGGGTGTCGCTTCGATACCCCGGGCTGTGACCGCTACGCGGCCGTTGCCCGGGGCTAACATTCGGACTTGCCGCTACGCGGCTGCTTGGCGCTATGCGCCTTTTCTTTTGTGGAGGATTCGATGCGGGGGACAGAGTAGCAGCTGTGCGCTCTTCTTTATGAAATGTATAAATGCACGTGGGGCTGCGCTGGTGTCGGTGATTCAGTGACGAATTTGCGGTTCATGGCATCCCGTCGGGTAAGGCGCGTAGCGCCAGGCAGCCGCGTTAGCGGCAAGTCTTAATTTTAGCCTTAGGCAATGGCCGCGTCAGCGGTCGAAGCCTAAGGTAACAGCGCACCACACATCCCGCCGAGCCGCGTAGCGGCGGCTCTACCCTCATGCTTTTCTGACGGGCTCAAAATAAAGTTTCATAATTCATTTCCGACGTATGGAACGGGACGTATGGAAAGAATCGCCGCTACGCGGCTCCGCCATTTTGGAGGCTGGATTAACCCCCGGGCTGTGACCGCTACGCGGCCATTGCCCGGGGCTAACATTTGGACTTGCCGCTACGCGGCTGCCCGGCGCTATGCGCCTTTCTTTTGCGGAGGGATTCGATATGGGGGACAGAGTAGCAGCTGTGCGCCCATCTTTATGAAATGTATAAATGCACGTGGGGCTGCGCTGGTGTCGGTGATTCAGTGACGAATTTGCGGCGCATGGTAT